>NZ_JBMPOZ010000014.1:0-170177 GCF_049340385.1 Undibacterium sp. Ji83W
TTGTTTTACCAGCGAATACGGTGGCGTATTCTGCTTGTTTGGAGAAGCTGTCGGCGATTTGACCCAGTGTCAGGCCTTGGGCCATCCAGTACGTCAGACCATTTGGGTCTGCAGGACGGTTGAAGTATGCGATGTAAAGCTTTTGGATATCAGCAGCTGTATTAGCCATTTAAGAACTCCTAATTTAATTAATTTAAAAAGTGCGAAGCTTGCTTTTTAGGCACTTACTCGCGTTACGGCAAGCAGATAATCGCAGAAGCACCCAATCGAAGATGTGACTGAAATCACATTTTCAAAAAAAAGCAAAACTTAACAACATTTGGCTTGTATTTCGAAATTTTTCATTTGCTCTGCAGAAACAGCTTTCAAATGAAAAGCCTAGATATGACTTTGCCAACCTACAATTATAAGGCCTGACCCGAAGTAAACCAAAATGAATATTTCGTTACATCAAATAACAAAATCATTTACAAGCTTAAGTATTAACCGACATAGCAAAGCAAGCAGGTCAAGACAATGACCCAATCGGAGCTTTTAAGTTCAAGCTATATATTATATGTACAACATCATTCGCGAATTTTATCGGGCTTTCTTTATACAAATACAAAAGGGCTTCCGTAGAAGCCCTTTTGTATTTCAAAGACAGAATTAAGCAATATTTAATATTACTTATTAATTACTTGCAGATTACCTATTACTGCTTACCCCAGTTTGTCACTCCATACACCATGCGAGTACCATCTTCGTTCAATTTTGACTGGAATATATAAGCTGCCGTACCGCCTTTTTCATTGGTCACAACCCCTTGTATAGCCATATTCGCGGCAGGTACATATTGATTTGTGCCATATAGGATACCCGTACTGGTAACTGTTCCTTCACCTTTCAAGGCGAATTTTTCGCTGCCAGAGATCACATCAAATCCCGTGGTAAATGTTGCCTTGGCAAAATCCAGCTGCAATTTGGCATTTTCCAGCTTGGCGGCTGACTCCAGACTCTTGATATTATCTACGACAACAGCCTGACTATCTTTCAAGGCAAAGCCCATAGAGCCTGTAGTTGGTACTTGCCACTCTGTATTTTTAGCCTGGAAAATAGCAAAGTAAGCATTGGTACCACGTGCTGAAGCCCCGTTCTGGTCTTGCTTGGTAATATCAAAGTCAGCTTTTTGACCGAAAAGTTCAAACCAGCGTCCCCAGATAATGGTATTCGTCAATACCGCATTATTGCCATTACCTGCGCCAGTATTATTTGGCGTTTTATTGGCATTGGAAGCCAGGACCTGCTTGACACCACCAACCTTGTTGGGGTCAAGATTAGGATCAGTTGCGGCAGGAGCTACCAAAGTAGTACTACTATTATTAGCTGCAGTCTTGCTACCCGGCTCATCTGCCCTTGGAGGAGCAATGGCATCTGGCGTCAAACCTGGGGCTGATTGCAATAATTGCGGCTTGTTCTGGCCTTTATTGATCTGCAATAAAACACCTTGCTGACGGGCGAATAACTCGGCAGCGGCAACACCTTCACATGGGCCTGCGCCTTGCGGTGAGCAAGAACCACTGAAGCCACTGACAACGATGCCGCCATCCACCACGACCACACGTGTTGTATCTTTGTCGGTAAAAACCGTGAAGTCCGTACCACGCACACCGATAGCAGCAACTGGTGTATTAAAGCGGAAATTCTGCCTTGCCTGTTTCACAGCATTACCCGACACACTACGTGCCACACCAGAGATCAACTCCAGTTTGACGCGGGTATTGGCAGGATTCTGTTTATCGACATGATAATTGACGATGCGCGCTTCGCTATTCGGACGCACAATCAACAAACCATCATCTATGGTTTTAAAATAAATATAACCGTCAGCTCCGGTTTTGATACTGGCACCTTCCGCAACAGCACTATCAGCAATTGCCGGTTTGCCATTAATTTCAACATTTCCCCATACCTGAGAAACCTTCACCGCGTCCTCTGCGAATGCCATCGCAGGAATCGCCAGCATGAATGCCAGCGTCCAACGGACCAGCGGACCTAGCATATTCTCTGTTTTACTCTTCATATTCATTCCTCGCTTGCCTGAGAAACCGGCAAAGACTTTCACACCGGGCACACATTGCTCCGGCTTATACCGATTTACACCTGCTCATATTTTCATCATTATCCACTGATATGCAAAAAATATTGTGACGGCGATCACAATTTACAATTTCAGGCTACTATAACAGTTTTTTGCTAAGGCATTGAAATCAGAAGGATTATCATGGACATGCAAAGTGATAGCGGATAAGCAATTATTCTCGTCCAGACCATGCTTTAATTTATTGCCACCACGCAAAAAGATGTTCAAGTTTCAACACATTTTATTTAATCCGGCTTATGATGCTGCCAAAATCATTTTGATTGATATGAACTTCCCGATCGCCTCATTGCCCAGTGAATAATTCAACGGACCTTCTTACACAATCATGAGGCCTGTGTCTGAGTTTTTTTTGCGTATTTCTGCCACTACTTATTTGTGGCTGATGATAGCCATCATGGCTGTTGGCTTGTGCGCGCTGAATGAATGCCTGCCAGAAAGTCATCGCCCATTACCAGGCGATGAGTGGCTCAGGGACCAGTTCGTGCAACTACGCGCAAAACACCAGGCAGAAGACCGTCTGGCATTGATCGATATTGATGACCATAGCATTTCCGTATTAGGTGCTGCACCGTGGCCGAGGGAACGTATTGCCGATCTGATAGAAAAACTTATTACTGAGTTTGATGTACGTGGCGTCGCCCTGGATATATATTTTGAAGAACATAAAGATACAGTAGGAGACCAAAGACTGGCAGCACTCGCTGCACATGGCCCGGTGGTATTGGCTCAGGCATTTGATTTTGACAAAAACAAGCAGACCCCGGCGCGCAACGGCCAACTGACGGGC
The DNA here is from genome assembly GCF_049340385.1 of Undibacterium sp. Ji83W. Classification (NCBI taxonomy): domain Bacteria; kingdom Pseudomonadati; phylum Pseudomonadota; class Betaproteobacteria; order Burkholderiales; family Oxalobacteraceae; genus Undibacterium; species Undibacterium sp. Ji83W. Next base: position 2,931 of record NZ_JBMPOZ010000014.1, read on the forward strand.
GGCACACCAGTTACGGCATTCAGCCAGGCAGAGCGTGCCAGCATGGCGCAAGCCACAGGGTATATTGCGAATCATTCTGGCCTCAGCAATGCGCGCTACATCAGCAATATCGGGTTTGTACCTGACCCGGACGGAACTTTACGACGAATTCCGGTTCAGACTCGCTTCGAGGGAAAAGTTTATTCTGAATTATCACGTGTCTTGCTGGAGTGCTGCTCAAAGATGCGCAAAGATCAGTTGTTTGCACACAAGAGCCGCTTTTCAGATGTAGATGAAAATGGATTTTCACGTGTTGAGTATAGCCGCACACTGTCTTCGTATGAAGTCGTACCTGCCCTGAGCGTATTGCAAGATACGACACCGCTGGAAGCTTTGCGCGGCAAATATATCATCATAGGCTCGTCTTCTCTGGCTTTGGCAGACAGGGTACCAACTCCCTTATGGTATTCGACCAGCGGTTTTCTGGTGCATGCTCAGGCGCTGAGTACGATGCTGGACGAGCATGAAGGCAGAACCTATGTAAAGTGGCCAGGGCGCTTGATGGCCATCCTATTTACAGTGCTGACTGCAGGAATGGCGATGTTCATGTTCCCGCGCTTTTCTGCCTTGTCAAATACCCTGATGCTGGGTCTGGCTTCAGTGGCGTGGGTAGCACTGGCTTATCTGGTGGTAGACCACGATATGTGGTTTTCTCCGGTCGGCCCCTTGGCAGCGAACTTTTTTTTATTGGCAGTTGCCGTTCCTTTTGGCTGGCAAACTGCGCAGCGCAAATCAAGAAGGTTATTAGGAACCCTGCAACAATATGTAGCCAAAGCAGTTGTACAGGAATTATTACGCAGTGATTTGAAAGACCCGCTGGCACCAAGACAATTGCATGTCACCACTTTGATTGCGGACATGGAAGGCTACACCAGTCAGGTAGAAAACTTGCCCATGGAAGAAGCAGCCAGCCTGACGCGTGAATTTCTCGAATGCCTGACCGGCCCCGTGCTGGCCAAAGGTGGCACCCTGGATAAATACACCGGCGATGGCCTGGTGGCATTTTGGGGAGCGCCGCTGCCAGTGGAAAATCATGCGGATCTGGCCGTGGATGCAGCAATAGAAATTGTCAGGAACGTCAGAAACTTGAGTGCCCAATACGAACAACAAGGGAGAAAAAAGATTAGAGTCAGAATCGGAATAGAAAGTGGTATTGCGATTGCAGGAGATTTTGGCAGTTCCTTCCGCAGCATCTACACCGCAGTTGGCGACAGTGTAAATACAGCTTCACGCCTGGAGGATGCGGCACGTCACTACCCGCATGACATCATCATAGGCAAAGGTACCGTCGATGGTTCAACCAGACATCAGTTCCAGCCTCTGGGCGAACGTCTGCTGAAAGGTAAGGAAAAACCGACTACCATCTACACGGTAGAGGTCACTGCATGAGGAAGATTCACAAGATAGCCCATCAACTACCATTGCTAATGCTGTTGCTGGTCTTTGGCAGTGCTGTCGCAAAAGCGGACAATGAAGCTCAAAGTGAAGACCTGTATCTGGAAGCCTTGAAAGCCATCAGCGAAAAACGCAATGATGATGCCAAAGCCATGCTCAGCACCCTGATAGAGAAAAAACCCCTGCACGCAGGCGCATGGCTGGATCTGGCGATGCTACAGTGTAAACTGGGCAATAAGGAAGAAGCCGATAAAGTTCTGCTAAAAATGCGGCAAAATCTGCCTTTATCAGAAGATCAGCTATATAAACTGGAATTATGGCAACCCAAAAACTGTATTCCTGCGGCACCCGAGAGGCGCATCGCCGTATCTGTAGAAGCTGGGTATGACACCAATGTGAATCAGGGTGCCAGCAATCCCTTTTTCACTTTTGGTAGCGGCACTGAACAAATAACCTTGCAGCTTTTACCTGAATATCAGCCCAAAGCAGACAGGTTTGCCAGTTTATCTGGCAATGTATCGCAAGAAATCAGCAATAACGGCACTCTGGGTTTCGCCCAGATGCGTCTCCGCAGCTATGACAGCCTGAGCGCATATAACACGCTGGCGCTTGCCGTCGGTGTAGAAAAGCCATGGAAATGGCGAGACTACAGCATCAGGGGCACTGGTCTGGTCAGCGCGCTAAGCCTGGGTGGCAAGCTGTATCAAAAACAGGAAATTGTACAATTGCGTCTGTCACCACCAGTTGGACAAGGCAGCCCCTGGCGTTTCAGTACTATTGCCGGATTAACCAATGTGCAGTATCCGACTTTGGGAAACTTCGACGCGCATACTTGGGAATTACGTGGCTTGCTGTCTTATGAAACTGAAAAATACCAGTTGCAAGCTGGTTTGGCAGCGATGGCAGACCGGGCTCATTCAGATCGTCAGGGTGGGCACAGGACTGGTTACTATGGAAATTTGAATTTGAGACGGCAATTATTCCAGCAAAGCGAGCTGGAATTAGGCTGGAGCAAACAAATATGGCAAAGTGCTGAAATTTACTCGCCCAATCTGATAGATGTAGCAAGGCGACAAGATCTTCAGATCATCAAAGCCGGACTAAATTGGTATTTCACAGACAAGCAGTCGCTACAACTGGAATTCCGGGCGATAAATAACAAGGAAAATATCTCCATCCTTCAATACAATAGCAAGTCGGTACAATTGAGCTGGCAATGGCAGAATTTTTAAATTTGAATTTTCATGTCAGCATCACCATTTGTCATCTATGAATCAGGAAATATTGAAAACGAATGAGGAGCCATCACCATTGCAAGTCATGGGTTCTTCACAATTGGATTGACCAATGACGGTATCAAATAACGAAGTCGCTGTTATTCACAACAAGGCACCGGGTGCGGAGTCGCAAGCGCCCTTGCCTGGGCAATTGCAATTAAATATACCCATTCAGACCAAAGTACAGGTCAAAGTCAACCAGATCACGGTCAACTTGCGCAATATCCCCCTGCTAATGGGGCTGAGCGATGAAGACATGAACAAGGTCAAGGGTGACATGCGCGTGCGTCACTTCAACAAACGGGATGTGGTATTGCAAAAAGGTGGTATCGGTGACAGCCTGTTATTTTTGCTCTCAGGACAATTGCAAGTCGTCGATGTCACTGAAGATGGCCGCGCTATTGGTCTGCGCATGCTCAAGGAAGGTGATTTCTTTGGTGAAATCGCCATCATCAATGGCACCCCGCGTTCAGCCTCGGTAGTTGCTCTCAGCAACGTGCTTGTCGGCTTTTTACCCAGCGCCACGGCATTGCATTTGTTTTCACACTCGCCAGCCATGGCGAACATGATGTTGCGCCATCTGGCCGAAAAAATACAACGCGATTCTGAATTCCGCGCCTTGCTCAGTATAGGCAATACCTCACGCCGTATTTACGCCTTCATTGCCTTGTTCAAAAAAATCATGCCCGGCAATCTGGAAGTCATAGAAAACCTGCCTACCCATCAGGACATTGCCATGATGATCAACACCAGCCGCGAAACCGTTACCCGCGCGCTCTTGCATCTGGCCCAGCAAGGTATAGTCGAAAAAGACTTGCATCGTCTGATCATACGCAAACCCGACGAGCTGCAAAAACTGGCGCTGGGCGCTACCGTGTGACAACAGCCGCACACCTGAAACAGTGCCAAGCTGCCCGCCATGCTATTTAATTCCTTTGGATTTCTGTTCCTTTTCCTGCCCATCACTCTGGCAGTATGGTGGCTATGCAAGCATCAATGGGGCATAAGACCGGCTTTAGGCTGGCTGGTGCTGGCTTCACTGGTATTTTATGCAGTCTGGGATGTACGTTACCTGGCAGTACTCCTGAGCTCGATCAGCATCAATTTCTGGCTGGGTGGTCGTATCTTGAAGGCCAGGCAGCAAGCACTGGATCTGCATGCAGCAAGATGGATGAAGGCTGGCATAGGCTTTAACCTGCTGGTACTGGGTGGTTTCAAATACACCTATTTCTTGCTCGCCAATCTGTTTGCGGCATTTCATGCGGCACCGCCGATAGACCCCATCGTCCTGCCACTGGCGATCTCGTTTGTCACCTTCCAGAAAATCGCCTATCTGGTTGATTGCAGGCGTGGCGATGTACGCAGGCATAATGCGCTCGACTATCTGTTTTTTGTTTCTTTTTTCCCGCAACTGATTGCCGGCCCCATCGTGCATCACAAGCCCCTGATCGCGCAAACCAGGGCAGATGACAATCCCCTGTTCAGACAAAAAGAAGCACTCATTACCGGTGCCTGTTTTCTGGCGTTGGGCTTGTTCAAAAAAACCATACTTGCAGACAGCATGGCACACTATGCCAGCCCGGTATTTGAGCTGGCCAGGCAGACGACACCGGGCGGCGAAGCAGCATGGCAAGCCATGCTGGCGTATACCCTGCAATTGTATTTTGATTTTTCTGCGTATTCAGACATGGCGATAGGTCTGGCGCTGATGTTTGGCTTCAAGCTGCCTGTCAATTTTTTCTCTCCATATAAAGCCACTTCCATCATCGATTTCTGGCGGCGCTGGCATATGACACTGTCCAGTTTTTTGCGCGATTATCTGTACATACCCCTGGGCGGTAATCGCCACGGCCAATTCATGCGCTACCGCAATCTGTGGCTGACAATGTTACTGGCAGGTGTATGGCATGGTGCGGGCTGGAACTTCTTTTTGTGGGGTGCCTTGCATGGCAGCATGCTGCTCATCAATCACTTCTGGCATCATGTACTGGAAGGCAGTTCAGCCTTGCGCAAACTCTGGGGCAAGTTACCTAAGTTCGTTTCCATCTTCATGACCTTCGTCCTGGTCGCCTTCGCCTGGGTACTGTTTCGTGCACCCGATATGGCAAGCGCAGCCCACATGTATGCGGCGCTGTTGCAACCGGCTTCAGGCACACATCTGCCCGTCCTGCCCTGGCAAAATCTCGCCCAAGTCGTTGAAGGTTTGCTTGGCACTTCACCGGATGTCGGCTGGCTATGGATAGGCATAGGCATGGCTGTCGTCTGGCTTTTGCCAAACACCACGGAATTACTGAATTACGATCCCAGTCCAAATATCGCCATCACGCCACTCAGCGAAAAAAGGCAAATCGCTTTGGGCATCATTGCAGGCATCTGTTTGTGGTTTGCACTGAAATGGATGGCCGTCCGGCCAGCCACAGAATTTTTGTATTTTAATTTTTAGGCGGACAAGGATATGAAAAAATTCTTGCTCGCTTTGACTGGCAGTTTCCTGGCTCTTAGCCTCTTATGGGTAGTCGGTATCAAATATCAGTTGGGCTCGCCGACTGCCAGTTCACGCTGGGTCTATGATGCTTATCAACATAAAATCCACGCAGCACAAGAAATCAAAACGCCACGTGTATTGATCGTGGCAGGTTCAAACGCCATGTTTGGCATAGATTCAGGCATGCTGGAAAATTACTGGCACAAGCCCGTCATCAATCTTGCAGTGAATGCCGGGCTCGGTCTGCCTTATATACTGGATGTATCGCGTCGCGTCGCACGCCCCGGCGACACCATACTCATGCCCATGGAATATGCGCTCTATCTCGACGAGGGCAAAGCCAATTCACAGATTATCGACTATGTCATGGCCAGGGACCTCGATTACTGGCGCAGCCTGTCACGCATTACTCAACTGCAGTATGCGGCAGGTTTAGGAGCAGATCGCTGGCTACATGGTCTGCGGCATTTGCCAGACGGCCCGGTCACCAGCGGCACTTATGGCGCCCATCATCTCGATGCAAGAGGCGATCAGACTCACACCGGCGCGGCAGAACGCAGCGCTGGTGATATCGCCGCAGTCAAAGCCACCAAGGCCTGGGATTATGCGCATAGAGCAACCACAGAAACTGGCGGCTGGAAGCTCATGGAAAATTATGCGCAATCGGCCAAGGCAAATAACATCTGCCTGATCGGCATGCCCACAGTCCTGCTGCATCATGCCAAATACGATACAGATGCAGAAGACCTGGCCTTTTACGCAGGACTGCCAGAACGCATGAATAAGCTAGGCATAGAATATCTTGGGAAGCCGAAAGACTTCATGTATCCGGAGAGCTGGTTCTTTGATACTGACCATCATCTGCAAGACTGGGCCAGGCAAAAGCATACTGCAAAGCTGATCGCTTTACTGCAAACACCTTCTCAGGCAGCTTGTGGCCGACCATAAAAAACGGCGGAATATATCCGCCGTTTTTGTGCGTTCAGATGCGACCTATATCAATATCCAATGCATTCGCAATCCCATCAATCGTATTCAACAAGCGTTGTGACAAGGCTGGCCATTGTCTGGTGGCAGTCCAGGCTTTCGCCTGTATTGCTTTCTCTTTCAGCCTTTGCCCATCATGCAAAATTGCGGTGATGCCTTCAGCAATATCTGCAGGTTCCGTGCCAGGCAAGACATGCACCGCATCTTTGACATCATCAAAAATCGACAGCGGCGTCACTGCAACCGGGCGGCCAGAAGCCAGACCCATACGTACTGCTGCACTCGAAGATTCCTGCGTTTGCTGATACGGATAAACAATCAGGTCTGCCTGTTGCAGCCATGACTGGCTGATTTCATCTGTCAGATAATCAGACAGGAAAGTCACATGCGCATCCAGTCCGGCTTCAAAAATCAAATGACGGCACTGATGGTATTCATGGTCAGACAAGCCGGATGGATAGAGTGAATTCACCAGCAACAAGTGATAATTTCCACCCTGCCCGCGCAATTTTATGAATGCCCTGATCAATGCCTGCACGCCCTTATGCGGCAACAGGAATCCATAAGCGGCAATCACAGTCTTGCCTGCCAGACGCGAAGTATCCACCCTGGCTGCAGCATGCTCCAGCGTCGGCATCAGGCCCTGTGGGAAAAACACCAGATTATCCGCAACGCCCAGGTTCTTGAGGCGGTTCATGTCATCCAGACCATGCACGAAGATACGGTCAGCCAGCTTCAATTCAGCAGCAATCGTAGACAGGCTGATCAGTCCATCTTCTCTTTGCACATCCGCGGTCGAATGGAAAAATACATGGATGGCCTTGCCGTCTTCCTTGACACGCCTGATCAGGCGCGCCATGGCTGCCAGTGAAAAGAAACCGAAATTGTATTGAACAACAATCACATCCAGTTTCTGCTCCTGGATCATCAGCCAGGTATGCTCCAGATCCTCGTCCATGTTGGCATCCCAGCTGCGAATGACATTCTCAGCATCGCGTGCCGTTCTTTCGGGGATATGGCTGCTCAGATAAACTACCCTGTCCTGCGGCATGCCAGCAGTCAGGAAAGATGAATAAGAAGCGATACCACAACGCGCATTCCAGCTACTGATCCAGCCTATGCGTGGCTCCTTGCGTAACAGCGGCTGCTGTTCAAGTGCAGCAATTGCCTGGCGAGTTCTGCTGGCGACATCTGACCACGCGTAGTGCGTCGATATAAACGCATGCGCCGCAGCAGTTTTGCTGGCAATGACATCTGCCGGGCTGGCATGTACTTCCCGCATCAGCGTTGCCAAATGATTGACATCGGGGTCAGCCCAGGCTGAATGCGTGGAACTAAAATGCGAAGTTGATTTGGCGAATTGATAATCACAGAGCCAGACCCTGCTGTCGTCGCAGAAATCCATCTGCCCGCTCCATGCGGTAGCAATCACGGGCAGTTTCAGCCACATGGCTTCTGCAATCGGCAAGCCATAACCTTCACCACGACTAGGCGCAACCAGCACATCGCATGCCTCATACAGGCCACGCATTTGCGCCTGGCTGTAATCATCCATGATGATCAGCACATGCGGGAAATCCGGGTCAGCGGCCTGCAGCGCCGCCAATTGTTCAGCCACATCATTATGTGGATTGGGGAAAGTCTTAATGACCAGGCTGACATCATCACTTGCCCTGAAAGACTGTCCATAGGCAAGCAGCAAAGCGTCCGGCCCCTTGCGCGGGAAACAGGATGAGACATGCAGGAAGCGATAAGTCTTGAGACTATCCAGTACAGCATGCGGTACCGGCAACGCAGCAACACGCATGACATGATCAACACCATTGCCAACAGCAGCAATCGGCACACGTACGCCATTGTCACGCAAGACTGTGCCGACAAAGCGCGACACCACCAAAATCAAATCCAGCTTGCGGTTGAATTCATTGACAAACTCTTGCGGGAAACCAGTCTCTTCCCAGCCATAAGAATTCACTACCCTGACGCGCGCCTGCATATCATCCAGCGTTGGCGGATAGCAATTGCGCAGGGCCAGGTCAGGCATGTTGACTGCCTGTTGCGATACCGTTTGCAATTCAGCGATATCGGGATTGGTGGCCAGGAAATCTACCGAGGCCACGAAATCACCATAACCTTCACGGCTGCGCAAACCCAGTTGCACAGTCCCGTCCTTTTGGGACGCCAAGGCACGCGCCAGTTCACGGTTGACAATAGCCAGGCTATAGCTAGAGTCGAAAGGCCCCTCTATTTGCCACAGAGGTTTTTGCTGTTCATTGTTAGCTATTTCCTCTTGAGGAATTTTTGCGCCCAACTTTTGCAGGAATCGCTGCAAATCTGTCTCAATTTTCTGACGCGAGAATCGCTGGATATTTTGTCGCTGGCCCGCAATAATGCGGCGGCGCAAAGCAGGTTCCGTCAAGAGCATGTGCACATGCGCGGCGCAAGTTGCCGGGGTCACGTCAGCATCCAGCAAGATACCTTTCCCACCCATGGTGGAAGTGACGCCTTCAGTAGCACGCGCAATCACTGGCACATCATGCAACATGGCTTCAATAAGCGGCATGCCAAAGCCTTCATGCTCGCTGAGGCTGACATAGGCGTCTGCATTGCGGTACAGGGCCAGTAAATCTTCATCAGAAATTTTGCCTGTCATCAGCACCTGCGCATCCAGCTTCAATTCAGCGATGCGGGCACGTACTTCCTGCTCATACGGCATGCTGGTGACACCACCCGCCAATATCAGGCGCACTGGCTGGCGAGAGAAATGGCGCAATTCATCCAGCATGTCCAGCAATTGCAACTGATGCTTATGCTCACACAGACGTCCGACAAACAGAATATTGTACGAGTCACGCAAACTGTTCATCAGCGCCGTGTTATAGCTGTGATGCTGCCAGCGTGTCACATCGACAAGTAGGGGAATCGTCGTTACATCTGTATGGCCAGCGGCACGCAACTCTGCACTGTTCAAATCAGAGTCGCCGATGGCGGCCTGAAAATCCTGCGCCCACAAAGCCAGTTGCTGCCTGCCCAGGATGCTTAATTCAGGCAGGCCATTGTCAGGTAAAAACTGCGGCGGCGTGATGTTGTGATACACCAGCACCTTGCGCGCCTTGATGTCTTTGAGCCAGGCGCAATTGTCATAGCCCAGGCTGTGATGCACCAGCAGGATGTCATCCTCAGCAAGCTGCAATTCACTGTAGTGCTGCACTTCATCACGCACTTCATCCTGCACCAGATCGCAATAAATGGCAGAAGTAAAACCCATCTCGCGCAATAGCTTGCGGGTAAAGAACATGCCATTGCTGACGCCGTCACCTCTTCCGCAGGAAGGGCTGAATTGATGTATCTGCATCTTATTTACGACCTATGACTGCGTAATCCTGGGCACCGAATAATTCCTTATTGAGCAGTGCTTCAACCTCAGTGCCACCGTGCAGCAAGTGATCGTCAGGGTAAGGATGCAAACGCAGAATTTCTGCATGGCTAAAGCCACGCTGACGCGCCATGAATTCAGCCACCTGCGGCACAATAGGATGCAAATGGGTAGGGTCAAAATAGAAATTGCAGGCACCCACCTTGAGGTTTTCCGGATTCGGCGTTTCAAAAATAATGACCCCGCCTGGGCACAATGCATGGCGTGCTGCATCAAACAAGGCAATCAATTGCTCGAACGGTAAATGCTCTATGATCTGGAACCCCGTCACCGCACCTATGCTGCCTGCAGGCTGTTCGCGCAAATAGGCAATGGCGTCGGCATGGCGACACAAAAAGCCCTGATCCAGACAAGCGTTGACCATGGAGATATTCATGTCCACGCCCATGGCAGGTATGCCCTGCTCATCGAGCAACTCCAGCCATTCACCACGGCCACAACCGACGTCAATGACGAACTTGCGTTCGTCTTTTGCCTGTTCACTGATATGCGCCAGATAGGGCAGATACACTTTCAAGCGCTCCTTGATATCGGCGCGTGAACCACGGAACAAGGCTTCAAATTCCAGATAAAACTGATCCTGGTCAAAATCACTGGCAACTTTGGCTACAGACTGGCTGGTGCTGGCAGGAACAAGCTGATTTGCTGGCTCCGCAGTGGTCGCAACAGCTTGCTCGAGCTGCTTGGTACCATTTTGCAAACCCGCACGCATCATCAGATTCATGGAGCGCAACTGGCGGCCTATATGCAGGCGGTCCAGCTCCATGAGCCTGTTGCCAATATCAAGTGCATCGTATTTTTCAAGGCGTATGGCGAGTTTTTGCTCTTCCATGCGCAGAATTGTTTGCTCCTGGCTGCGCAACTGCAATTGCAGGCCATCAATTTGCTTTTGCAAATTTGTCAGTGCAACTTCAGTCTGGAAGCGGGTGCGCGGCAAACGCAGCAATGCCTGGCACCAGGCCAATGCATAACCCAGGCCTGGTATCGAACGCAATTTCTGGCGCAAGCCTTGCGGTGGTGCTGACACTTCAGCATTTTGTTGTGCAATATCTTGCTGATTCAACATGATTTCCCTTGCATCATCCTGCCCTGCCCCCATCTCCTTAGAAGGAATGTTGACGGGTGTTGAATGCTTCCTGCTTTTCAATATCAAACTGGTCTTGTCAGCCAGTTGCTGTGCTTCGCATTCAGATTTGTTCTGTGTTGCCATATTCGCCATATAATCCGGATGTTTTATTCATAATTGGCGGCAAATGATTCGTGTTTAGACCGCTAAAAGGCTAGAAAAAGGGGTAGAAGTATAAATGATGATGTAAACTGCGACGAAATTATCAGCGTCTGCAAATTTTCAGATTATTTCAGCTTCAGACTTTTTGCCTGGCTCTGGCTTACCCTTCAGGTCTTGCAAGTTTAGCCTATTCAGCAATTGCTCACATCTGACCCAGCCTAGCCCGAGGAAAATTGCCGTTAATTGCACGCTGATTGCACGCTTATAGCAATATATTAAATATTTTATAATGATTTGCCTCAGGACATAAACCCAAAGGCATAAAGAATAAGAAAGTTATCCATGTTATTACAGCCTGTCATTCTCTCCGGGGGATCTGGAACCCGGCTATGGCCGCTATCGCGTGAAAAGCATCCCAAGCAATTGCTCGCCCTGATAGGCGAAGAGACCATGTTGCAGGCAACTGCGACACGCGTCAGGGACTTTTCCGGTGTCCTGGGCGTGGCCGAAAGAATGATCGTGGTTTGCAATGAAGAATATCGCTTCATCACGGCAGAACAATTACGCGTTGCCGGCTTTAACAACTGCAGCCTGCTACTGGAACCCACCGGCCGCAATACTGCCCCGGCCTTGACGCTGGCAGCCCTGGCAGCAGTGGCATCAGACAATGATGCAGTCCTGCTGGTGATGCCGGCTGACCATGTGATCAATGATAAACAGGGCTTTCACCAGGCCATACAAGACGGCCTGCAACAGGCCATTGACGGCGCCATGGTGACCTTTGGTATCGTGCCTGACCGCCCTGAAACCGGTTATGGCTACATCCAGACCGGCGATGTACTGCCAGGTCAGGCTGTGCGTGAGTTGCAAGCCTTTGTAGAAAAGCCTGTACTGGAAGTCGCCCAGCAATATCTGGATGGTGGCCGCCATTTATGGAATAGCGGCATTTTCATGATGCGTGCCAGCACCTGGCTGAAAGCCATACAGCACTTCCATCCCGCTATGCATGAAGCCTGCAAACTGGCGATGGACAAGGCCAGCATCGATAGCGACTTTGTTCGCGTTGATAAAGAAGCCTTCCTGTCTTGTCCTTCTGACTCCATCGACTATGCAGTCATGGAAAAACTGGCCAAAGACCAGGATTTGCATATCCCCGGCTATGTCGTGCCCTTCAATGCAGGCTGGTCTGACGTTGGTGCCTGGGACGCAGTCTGGCAAGTGTCGGACAAAGATGAAAACGGTAACACTGTCCATGGCGATGTCTTGCTGGAAGATTCACGCAATTGCCTGGTGATCTCCGACAGCCGCCTGGTTGCCTGCCTGGGTCTGGAAGATGTCATCGTGGTCGAAACGCCAGATGCGGTGCTGGTCACCAATAAAGCCAATACCCAAAACATCAAGCGTGTCGTGACCCGCCTGAAAGATGAAAACTATACCCAGACTGATAACCATCGCAAGGTATACCGTCCATGGGGACATTATGATTCCGTCGACAGTGGCGAACACTTCCAGGTGAAACGCATCGTCGTCAAACCGGGTGGCCGCCTGTCCATGCAAATGCATCATCACCGAGCTGAACACTGGATCGTGGTCAGCGGCACAGCGCTGGTCACGCGCGGTGAAGAAGTCATGACCCTGGTCGCCAATCAATCTACCTACATCCCGCTGGGCGTCAAGCACAGGCTGGAAAATCCCGGTGAAACCGACCTTGAACTGATAGAAGTGCAATCTGGTACTTACCTGGGTGAAGATGATATCGTCAGGTTCGATGATATCTATGGACGTGTCGCAGGCTGATCCCTGCTAAGGAAAACCAAGCTTTGAAAGCTGTACTCATCTCATTGTGGCACTACCGCCACTTTATCCTGTCGTCCATCAAGGCCGAGTTTGCCGGGCGCTTTGCGCGCAGCAAACTGGGTGCCCTGTGGATGATCTTGAATCCACTGGCGCAAGCTACCATCTTTGCCATCGTCTTGTCTGAAGTGCTGGTTACCAAGATACCGAATATCGAAAACAAATCGGCCTATGCGATTTACCTGATGGCGGGCATGTCAGCCTGGGGTCTGTTTGCAGAAATCATGACGCGCTGTACCACGGTGTTCATTGATTATTCAAACACCCTGAAAAAAATCGCCTTCCCCAGACTGTGCCTGCCCTTGATCGTCGGCGGCAGCGCCCTCATCAATCATTTGTTATTGCTGGCAGCGATAGCAGTAGTGTTTTTATTCTTTGGTCATATGCCGACAGCGGCATGGCTGGTACTGCCGCTGGGTATGCTGTTGATTATCCTGTTTGCCTTTGGCCTGGGCATCATACTTGGGTTGCTGAATGTATTTTCACGCGACGTTGGCCAGGTCATGGGCATCGTCCTGCAACTATGGTTCTGGTTCACGCCTGTGGTTTACCTGATGGACAATATGCCCAGGCGCTTTATCGCGGTATTGAATCTCAACCCGATGACACCACTGGTCAAGATCTACCAGAATGCGCTGTTATATGGCGCAGTGCCAAACATGGCAGATTTGCTGGTTCCCGTGCTGATTTCATCGGGCATGTTTATATTTTCATTCTGGATTTTCCGCCGTGCCAGCGCAGATCTGGTGGATGCATTATGAGTCAAATTGTATTGAGTGTCTCTGGCGTTGGAAAATGCTATTCGAAATTCAGCGGCCTGCTGTCACGCCTGATGTACTGGGCTGGCCTGCCGGTAAAACCGGCCTATGAATATTGGGCCAACCGCGATATCAGTTTCAATGTGCCTGCGGGTCAGGCAGTGGCCATCATAGGCCAGAACGGTGCTGGTAAAAGTACGCTGTTGAAAATGATTACTGGCACGGTGCGGCCGACGACGGGCAGCATCGCTGTCAGTGGCCGCATCAGCGCGATGCTGGAACTGGGGCTGGGTTTCAATCCTGAATTTTCTGGCAGGCAAAATGCCTATATGGCAGGCGGCCTGATGGGCCTGAGTGGTGAGCAATTGGACCAGCTCATGCCGGGCATAGAAAGCTTTGCTGAAATTGGCGCCTTTTTTGACCAGCCATTACGCGTGTATTCCAGCGGCATGCAGGCACGCCTGGCTTTTGCTGTTGCCACTGCCGTGCGCCCGGATGTACTCATCGTCGATGAAATCCTGTCGGTCGGTGACAGCTATTTCCAGCACCGCAGTTTTGACCGCATACGTCAGTTCAAGGAACAGGGTACTTCGATCATTCTGGTCACCCATGGCATGGGTGATGTACGCAGCCTGTGTGACCATGTGATCCTGATCGACAAGGGTTGCGTGCTCAAGCAAGGTGCGGCAGATGAAGTGGTCGATTACTACAATGCCATGATCGCCCGCAAGGAAAACGAGAATTTTTCCGTAGAACAAAACCGTAATGAACAAGGCTGGCTGCAAACACGTTCAGGCACAGGCATGGCGACAGTCAGCAAGCTCAGCCTGCGTGACCAGGACAGCGATCAGGTACTGGCCGCGGCGCACGTAGGGCAAAAGGTCAAGCTGGTGGCGGAAGTGCAATTGCGCGCTGACATTCCGGAACTGGTGCTGGGCCTGATGTTGCGCGACAAGCAGGGTAGCGTCATCTGGGGTAGCAATACCTGGTATTCGCGCCAGGTGCAAAATGATTTGCGTCAGGGCGATATGCTGGAATTTGTGCTGCCGTTTGAATGTCCCTTGGGACCAGGTTCTTATTCTGTCACCACCGCATTGACCAAGGCAAAAACCCATCTCGATGAAAACTATGAGTGGTCAGACAATCTGCTGGTGTTTGATGTCATCAATGTGGATCACACTGAGTTCATTGGCAGTAACTGGTTGCGTGGGGAATTTGAGATCAGGAAATTGACGGCAGACTAAGTAAGCTTATTTGTGCTTATGCTCGTCTATGACTTGCTGGTAGAGGCGGGCATAATTGCTCGCCATTTTATCGGCAGTGAATAAATCCAGATAGCGCTGGCGCGCATTGACACCCATTTGCGCGGCCTCTTGTGGATTTGCCAGCAGATACTCCATGGCCTGCCTGAAAGCTGCCGGGTCACTCGGTGGCACGACCATGCCGGTCTGGCCAGCGACATTGATGTAAGTCGTGCCAGTGCCAATTTCGCTGGAGATCATGGGCTTGCCATACATCGCACCTTCCAGCAATGAAATGCCAAAAGCCTCCGAACGCAGGTGTGAAGGAAATGCCAGTGCATAGCACAGGGTCAGCAAGGCGACCTTGTCCGGTTCAGGCAAGGCACCGAGGAAATGCACGTTCTTCAGTTGCAGGCTTTCTGCCTGGCGCTTGAGTTCGATTTCTTCCGGGCCATCGCCAACGATAACGATGGGGATATCCGTCCCCGCTGCGGCTTCCAGCAAGATATGCAGGCCCTTGTAGTAACGCAGCATGCCGACAAACAGGAAAAAGTTTTCACCTACCCTGGCCCGCCATTTCGCCAGCAGCTCTGCTGAGGGAACTGGGTAAATACTGTTATCCAGACCATAGGTGATCACCTCGGTCTTGTCTTTATACAGTTCCAGCGTCGGACTGGTGGCCAGGTAATTGGGCGAAGTTGCGACGATGCGGTTTACGTCACGCAGGAACTGATGTTTTAGCGGTGAATACAGCTTCAGCAAATATTTTTGCCTGACGATATCCGAGTGATAAGTGACAACGCTGGGTTTTTTGATACGTCCCAGGAAATGGGCAATATCCATGAAAGGCCAGGGGAAGTGATAGTGAACCACATCCGCCTGTTTCGCCAGTTCTACAAAGCGCGATAAAGCCGACCAGGAGAAGCCGGTAGAAGCGATTTCAAAATTCAAGTGGGCACGATGTACCTTGTGTCCTTCAAATTCTATCAAGGGGCGACCTGCATCACGTGTCAAAGTCAGCACTTCGTTTTCCACACCCAGACGTGTCGTACCCACCGCCATCTGGCGTATGACTTGCTCAACGCCACCAAAGGTGTCGGGGTAATAGGTGCGGTAGAAGTGCAGGACTTTCACTGGGCGCTATCCTTAACCGGCTCTGAGCGTTTTAACTACCTGATAGGCTGCGACTGTGTTACGCACACAGGCATTCCAGGTCAGCTCGGCAGCACGTTGCAAGCCACGTGCTTTGGCTGTGCTACGCCATTCTTCATCTTCCAGCGCCTGGCGCAAACCGTCACGTATGGAATTCACATCCGCCGGGTCTACCAGCATGGCTGCACCAGCGGCTACTTCTGGCATGGAAGAGCAATTCGAGGTCAATACCGGCACACCACTGGCCATGGCTTCAGCAATCGGCAGACCAAAACCTTCATACCAGGATGGATAAGTAAACAGGCGGCAACCAGCATACAGGATAGGCAGCAATTTCTGGTCGACGAAACCCAGGTATTTGATCCAGCCTTCACGCTGGCCTTTTTCTATCTCGTCATGAATGGTTTCACTTTGCCAGCCCTCGCCACCCACCAGCACTAGTGGCCAGCGCTGACGCAGGTTATCTGGCAAGGCGCGGTAAGCTGCCAGCAAATGCAGCAGGTTCTTACGCGGTTCTATGGTCGAGACAAAAAAACTATAGCCATCCGGCTGCAAACCAAATTCATGCAAGATGGGTGCTGTTTCTTCTGCAGTGTATGGATGAAATACTTCATCGACACCCAGCAAAACGGCACGCACCTGATCAGGACCCAGGCTGAATTCCTGCATCACTTCGTCACGCGTTGCCAGGGAGTCTGTCAATACCAGATTGGCCCGCTGGATTGCCTCTGGGATAGCGATGCGCATGCGGTCTATCCTGGCCTTGGGGTGCCATTGCGGATAACGGTAAATCGATAAATCATGCACCGTCACCACGCTGGGTAGACGGGTCCTGGGTACAAAGTAATTGGGACCGTGAAAAATTCCATCCGACACACTGTTCAACTGGCGGCCAGCAAGCATGGGCAGTAATTTGCCATACAGGCGTGCCACCATGGGCAACTGCCCCAGTTGACGGCGCAGGCGGCTTTTATAACTAGCCTTGACTGGTGCCGTAGGTACAGTTCCTGGTATATCTGCGCTTGCAGGCTGGTCTATGCGCGGTAAGTCACGCCAGAAGCCATCTGACAAATAACGTATCGATTCTATCTCTGCCTGCATGGGCAAGCGGGTAGCAAGCTCCCATGCGTATCTGCCTATGCCCGCCAGTGGTGGATGTATGGCTTCTATAGACAGGACGACATTCATGCTGCGTCCTTGTGCTGCAACATCCAGGCCAGCGTGTCGCGCAAGGCGATGACCGGCAACTCACCTATGCATGCGTGCAAACGTTGGCCATCACCCATGAGTTTATGCACTTCATTGGCACGCACAAAGGCCGGATTCACATGCACCTTGATTTCATAACCGGCAAGCTCACTGGCCATTTGCAATACCGAGCGCAGAGTGTAGGCAGTGCCGGAACAAATATTGAAAGTCTGGCCTGCAGGTGCTTGCTCCAGCAAACGGGCATAGGCGGTGGCAACTGTACGTACATCAGAAAAATCTCTGGCGACATCCAGATTGCCAAGTTCTATATCGCTGGCTTTGCGGCGGTAATGATTGATGATCTTGGGCAGCAGGAAATTTTCTGTCTGACCTACACCAGTGTAATTGAAGGGGCGGGTCACAATGATGGGCAGCTTGTCCATCCAAAGGCGTGCTACATGCTCCATCGCCAGTTTGCTGACACCGTAATCATTGGCGGGTTGAGCTGGTTCGGTTTCGGCGATGACTTCTGTGCGGGTATTGCCATAGATATTGGCGCTGCTGGCGATCAGCACGGCGCGCGGCTTTTTATCCAGGCCAGCCAGTGCTTCCAGCAGATTACGGGTACCGACTACATTGACGCGATAAATTTCTGCAGCGTCACCATGAGCAACAAAGGAAATAGCGGCAAGATGGGCAACCACATCTGGCTGGATTTCTGCCACCAGTTCAGCCAGGCGCTGCTTGTCACCCAGGTCGACAGCAAAATTGTCTTGCCCGGGTGCTTCTGCTCCGTGGGTAGTACCAAAAACCCGGTAGCCAGCCTCTTTCAGTTCTTGCGCCAGATAACGACCTGTGAATCCCTTGATGCCTGTTATCAGGGCGCGTGGCATCGCAGACATCAGAACGACGCGCCGTTCTGGTTACGGCGTAAATCTGCTTCTACCATCATCTGGCACAATTCTTCCAGTGTGGTTTTCGGTTCCCAGCCCAGCACTTTTTTGGCTTTGGCAGGGTCACCGATGAGCAATTCAACTTCCGACGGACGGTAGAATTTTGGATTGACACGTACCAGCAATTTGCCGCTTTTTGCGCAAGTAGCTGTTTCGTGTTCGCCTTCACCTGACCATTGCAACTGTATGTCCGCAGCCTTGAAAGCCATGGTGACAAAATCACGCACGGTTTCAGTACGGTTGGTCGCCAATACAAAAGTATCTGGCTTGTCGGCTTGCAGCATACGCCACATGCCTTCAACATATTCCTTGGCAAAGCCCCAGTCGCGCTTGGCATCCATATTGCCGAGTTCCAGCACATCGAGTTTGCCTAGCTTGATCTTGGCGACAGAATCAGTAATCTTGCGCGTCACGAATTCGCGGCCACGCAGCGGGGATTCATGATTGAACAAGATGCCGCTACAGCCAAAAATGCCATAGGACTCACGGTAATTGATGGTCATCCAGTGCGCATACAACTTGGCTACGCCGTACGGACTGCGCGGATAAAATGGAGTCGATTCAATTTGTGGCACGGCTTGTACCTTGCCAAACATTTCAGAAGTAGAAGCCTGATAGAAACGGATTTCAGTATTGACGATGCGAATTGCTTCAAGCAGATTCAAGGCACCGATACCGGTAATTTCTGTCGTAGTCAGTGGCTGTTCAAACGACACGCCAACAAAACTTTGCGCTGCCAGGTTATAGACTTCAGTAACACCAGTAGTTTGCAACAGACGTATGCTGGCCGATAAATCGGTGAGATCATATTCAACCAGATGCAAGGCAGGGTGGGCATCTATACCCAGCTCTTCTATGCGCCAAAAATTGACTGAACTGGTACGGCGATAAGTGCCATAGACGGTATAGCCTTTTTCCAACAGCAACTGAGCCAGATAGGCTCCGTCCTGACCAGTAATACCAGTGATTAACGCTTTTTTACTCATTCAAGAAAACCTCTTCGCCATGGCGAACATTCAAAATTCTTTTTGCTAACCAGATAATGGACCGCTAATTTGAATCCATCTGTGACAGTGATCACAATTTATCCACAGTTGCACAGTATACAATGAGTGTTCGCCGCACTGCGGAAAATTAATGCAAGCGCATGTAAGTGATACTACTCAAAGATCGTTTTAAAACTGGATCAAGTTGGATTAAACTGGATTAATGTTAATTAACTGGAAATCATTTTCTTATTATTAATATAAATTAATTAACTGTGTTATATGCGCCATAGCGCTTGCGGTAAGCTGCGACTGCTTCTTTATATTGAGACAACTGCGCATCACCACCAGCAACCGACAGATAATCAAATAAATCATTCAGGTTGGCGATAGAAACGACTGGCATGTCATACGCCTGACCGACTTCTTGCGCGGCGGAATGAGCCGACAGGGCATCATCTTTGCCTGAACGCTCCATACGATCCAGGGCGATCAGCACTGCGCTGGGGGTAGCACCGGCGTTACGGATCAGATCCACCGATTCACGCACTGATGTGCCGGCAGAAATGACGTCATCAATGATCACGACCTTGCCTGCCAGTTTGGCACCAACAATACTGCCGCCTTCACCATGGTCCTTGGCTTCTTTGCGGTTATACGCAAACGGCACGTTCCTGCCCATGCGCGCCAATGCCACTGCAGTTGCCGATGCCAGGGTAATGCCTTTATAGGCAGGACCAAACAGCATGTCAAATTCCAGGCCAGAATCGAGCAAGGTGCGAGCATAGAAGTCAGCGATGCGGCCCAGATTGGCACCGTCATTGAACAAGCCAGCATTAAAAAAATAAGGTGAGGTGCGACCAGCTTTGGTGACGAATTCGCCAAAGCGTATCACGCCAGCCTCGACTGAAAACTGTATAAAATCTTGTCTCAAAGTACTCAAAATAACCTCAATTCCTTTAATTTGTGCCGTTTTCTTTACCAGACCACAGCATAACATGCGTACTTATCTGGATTTAGACTGTTTCAGGCGGTAAAACCAGTAAAAATTCTGCCATCAGTGCCTCAGACGCTGACAAATCCACCATATTTGCATGGATTTGGGTGGAAATGGCGTGACAAGTGATGCCAAGTTGTTGTAATTGCATGGTCTGCATTTGCAAATCTTTACATCCGGATAAATCCAGATACAAATCTCCGGCACGGACCGCGACAAAATCGTCTGTTGGCGGCAAGCCGGGCAAGTCCAGTTGCTTGAATGTCCATGCTCGGGCGTAGCGGAAGTCGGGACCAGCGTACCAGACAGTTTCAATGCGCAAGTCCTGGCGCTTAAGTAGCAAGCTTTCCAATGCTGTTTTCAAGCCTGCAGGCATGGTCTCTTGTAACTGGCACCAGGCACTGACATCCAGCATGACCATGCGTTTGCCGGGGCGAGGCGTGCAATTGGCCAGATGACGCGCCAGTTCGCGTAAATCATTGCTTGCTACTTCTGCATGCAAGTGTGGATGTTGCGGCGACACGGGCGAGATATCAGCGATAGCCGCCAGGCTGCGGTGCATGCGTGCGGCTGGTTCTGTCAGTGCAAATTCCTCTATCGCTTCAGCATACATACGTGCAGCCAGTGCGGGCGCATGATGTTCTTGCACAAACTGCCTTGCCCTTTTCCCCAAAGTCTTGCGGAGTAAGGTGTCCTCAAGTAGCTGGCTGATGGTCTGCAATAATTCAGCCTGCGTAAAATTGTCTGGCATTGCCTGCACGGCATCTTCTGGCAGTTCTGCCATGGCACCGTTGCGGTTCAAAATCACAGGCAAGCCATAAGCCATGCATTCAAGGACAGCAGCTGAAGTTTCGCCACGCGAGAGTGTACGCAACTGCACCGCGCCATCAGCAGCCTGCATGTATAAGGCAAATTCTTCTGCGGTAGTAAAACCAGTGATGCGCACGCGCTCGCAATTGGCAATACGCTCTTGCAATTGCGCACCATATTCACCCGGATCATTCTTGCCAACAAAAATCAGATGACAACGTTCGTTCTTGCCAAGTGTAGATTCCAGCCAGGCATCCAGCAAGACATGATTGAGCTTGGTCGGCCCCAGCATGCCAAAGCTGCACAAGACAAAATCCTGCTCGTCCAGCCCTAGCTTGTTCCGTGCCAGGTGTCTGTCAGATGCAGCAGGAATACGTCTCAACAATGGCACTTGCTGCCACTGACAGGCGGGCCAGCCTTTGATCCAGTTGCGCGCCAGTTCTTGCGCATAGGCAGAATGCACGATCACGCCCTCGGCGCGCTCAAGTATGCCACTGCTACAAGGGTATTTTGCCATCACGGTGGTGTAATCGGCAGCATCACGCCTTTCCAGCAGAGCCGCATAACCATGGGAAACATACATATGTTGCGCCCACAAGCCAGGCATGAATGAACTCATCTCCAGATTGGCGAGTGAGTCACTCAAAAAATAATCATGCAAGACCACGATGCCAGGATAACTGGCAAACAATGGATACATATAAGCATGCGCGGGGGAGTTACCAAAGTGATAGACCACACGGTCAAAACTGGTGGCATGGGTAGTAAACCATAGGCTGTCTTGTATGGCAAAATTGGCTGTCAGCCACGGTGAGTTGACTTCACTTTGTTGTGTAATCAGCGTGATGTCGTAATAATCGGCCAATTCAGGCACTAGATCTGCACTGTAACTGGCAATGCCGGACGCCACCGTTGGCAAAGGCGAGATATAAGCCAGTCTGGGTTTGATCACTGGCAGGCACACATGGACTTTGGCAGCGGCCACTTGCTGTAAGTGAGCATGGCTGACTTCAATCGCATGCAGCGCTTTTTTGGCTGAGGCATCCCAGGAAAATTTCTGGCATTGCTGCAAGCCGTGTTCGCGCAAACGAGCGGCAAATTCAGGCTGCTCAAGTACCTGCAGCATTTTGGCTGTGATGGCTGTTATATCTCTGGGGTCAAACAAGGCATCGGGATATTCCAGCACTTCAGGCAAGCTGCTGGTGTTGGCGGCAATCACCGGCGCGCCACAAGACATGGCCTCCAGCGCAGGCAGGCCAAAACCCTCATGCCAGGATGGGAAGACGAATAATTGGCAATCCTGATACAGCAGCGGCAAGTCTTCATCCGGCACAAAACCGGTCAGTATGATTTCATCCTCTGCCAGTTCCAGTTGCGTGACCAGTGCAGCTATACGTTCACGGTCTGCTTTTTGTACGCTGCAAACGATAGCCAGTTGATGTTGCTGGCGGATTGCAGGCGGCAATCCAGCGTAAGCCTGGATCAGGCCATCGATATTCTTCCGTATATCGATGCCGCCGGTGTACATCACCATGTCGCGGGTGAGGCCATAGCGCTCACGCAATGCCTGCATGGCCTCATCGCTGCAGCTACGCACCTGGAAATGCTCATCCACGGCAGAAGAAATGCTGACCACGCGCTCTGGCGACAACTGCAGCAAATCCATGCCCTCCTGCCTCGACGAATCAGAGATGGCCAGCAACAGATCAGCGCGCTTCAAACTGGCCAGCTTGCGGTAATACCAGGCTCTTTGTGCCGGGTCGTTCAGATACTGTTTGTCATACATCAGGGGAATCAGGTCATACAGCGTTACCGCTGTTGGCAAGTGTTCACCCGATATCGCAACACTGGATACTGCATCATCACCCGAACCTTCAAACAGGCTGGTGACATGGACAAAATCGGGGCGCAGCGCAGCCAGTGCCTGCTCCCTCAGTATTTCTGCCGCACGGCTACGCCAATAGTTTTGTGGCACCAGTTCTGCCACCGGGCCGGGAGCGCCCCAGGTAACAATACGTTCTTGCCGCACCATACCGGCAAAGGCATCACGCAAAGGCTGTATGGTGTCAGGAAACAAGTTGCTCAGTAACAGCCAGATTTCATGCTGGCCTGCATTGCGTACCATGGCTTTGGCGAGCGCCAGTGAATAGCGGCCTATACCGCGGTGGCGGCTACCAGTGGATTGACAGGCTTGTAAATCGATAATAATGCGCATGGTGGGGGTCTGTTTTACTATTGTCGGCTGTGGCTGCGGTGCATGCGGCTCTGGAGCTCATTCAAAATTCGCTGACCCTCGTCGTTGAGCCTGTCTGGCATGACTTCACCCGCCGCTGTCTTTTCGACTTTGGCTGGCATGAGTTTTTTGAGCATGAGCTTGATATCACCCAGCAACTTGGGCAAGCCACCGCTCTTCAACAATTCCACCGAATAGCGCATAGGCGCGGTCAGTTTCCAGGAAGAACTGGCATAGACCGCCTTGAGTTCAGCACGCAATTGTTCTTCATTCATGATGGCGCAAAGGGGTAGCTACCCGGAGGGAAAAGTAGGCAAGTATAAACCATCTGCTGGCTTTTCCCTCCCAAGTACACGTCTTGCTGCGCTATCTGGTATGCTTTCTATCTCATTTTTTAAGTCACTACCTACCAGCATGACTAAAATCATCTCTGCCAATCTGAATGGCATACGTTCCGCCGCCAAAAAAGGCTTTTTTGAGTGGATGCAAAAGGAAAACCCTGACGTGATCTGCGTGCAGGAGCTGAAAGCCCAGGAAGCGGACATGACGCCGGATTTCCTGAATCCGCACAAATACCATGGCCATTTTCACTATGCCGAGAAAAAAGGCTATTCCGGTGTCGGCGTATACAGCAAGAAAGAGCCAGATGCGGTCTATATAGGCTTTGGCAGTCCAGAATTCGATGCAGAAGGCCGTTATGTGCGCTGTGATTTTGGCAAGTTATCGGTGATCTCGCTGTATTGTCCTTCCGGCTCATCCTCACCTGAACGGCAGGAAGCCAAATTCCGTTTCATGGAATTGTTTTACCCACATCTGCAACAACTGATTGCAGAAGGCAGGGAAATCATCATCTGTGGTGACTGGAATATCGCCCACAAAGAGATCGATTTGAAAAACTGGAAGAGCAATCAAAAAAATTCCGGCTTCTTGCCTGAAGAACGCGCCTGGATGACGCGTTTGTTTGATGAACAGGGCTGGCTGGACGTGTATCGCCATCTGCATCCTGAAACGACAGGGGAGGCCTATACCTGGTGGAGCAATCGTGGTCAGGCCTGGGCAAACAACGTGGGATGGCGTATCGACTACCATGTCGCTACCAGCGGCATAGGTAAAAAAGCGCATACAGCATCGATTTACAAGGAAGCCCGTTTCTCTGATCATGCGCCGCTGATCATAGAGTACAAATAAGCTCTTGGCCTTTCAATGAAAAATGCCCGTCAATTGGATAGACGGGCATTTTTTCTTCTGGAGCATTTGCAGATTAACCTGGCAAACGCTTTACCCGGTCACGTTTGACTTCATTCAATTTACTGCCCTGTTCGCGCACATAAGACTCGAACGCTTCCAGGTCACGGCCTATCAACTCTTTGTCTTTTGCTTGTTTTAGCACAGCAAAACCATCACCACCATCGGCCATGAAGCTGTTGACTACCACACTGTATTGCTGGTTCAGGTCAAGCGACTTGCCCTTGATCATGACATCCTTTACCCGCGCATCTATCCCGGCACGTGGGTCATAGCTGTAGCTCAGCGTGTGAGATACAAACAATTTTTTAGGATCATTGACTTCACGGCCCAGCCATTGCTGCTGCAGCAGCGTCAGGATTTGGGCGCCTGTCAGTTTCATACGGACCAGGTTATTGCCAAATGGCTGCACCGCATACAAATCACCATATGACACAGCTACCGGGCCTGTTGCCTTGCCGGAAGGCAGGTCACTGCGTATGCCACCGGCATTCATGAAGGCGACATCAGCACCACCCGCATGTTGCCCATGATGGAGCTGTGAGTCAGCGATGATATTGCCCAGGCTGCTGTCAAACACACCGGCTTCACTATTACGCGACAAAGGCGCACTCAAGTTGACGATAGGACGCTGGCGCAAACTCGCCGTTTGTGACGCCACCTGGTCGACCAGTTGTTTCGCTGCAGGGTCTGCCTGCAGCGCTTGCTGGTCAATCAGATGATTGACGGCGACCGCATTGATCACCTGATTGGTCTTGCGGTCTATCGTCAGGGTTGATTCTGTCAGGAAGGAGCCATAGCTGCGCCCCTGCACGACTAGCCTGCCATCGATCTTGCAGGTATAGCCCTGGTGCGAATGACCAGAAACGATCAGACTGATGGCCTTGTCGAGTTTTTTGCTGATATCGATAATCGGGCCTTGCAAACCTTCACAACGGTAACTGGGGTCATTCTCCGATCCCTTATAGGTCGCGCCTTCATGTATCAGCACCACGATTGCAGCAACACCCTGCTTTTGTAGTTCTGGCACATAACGGTTAATCGCCGTTGCTTCATCTTCAAAACTCAGATGCTTCACCGCATCGCCAGCCACCAGGTTGGGTACGTCGGCTGTCACCGCACCGATGAAACCTACCTTGAAGTCGCCAACCTGGCGTATCACATACGGTGCCAGCCAGGGCTTGTCGCTGCCCAGTTCATGGATATTGGCACCCAGGTAGGAAAAGCGGGCACCCTTGAAGTCTGCATAGGCACAACCGGTGGCCGGACATTCGCCTTTGATCTTGCGCATCAGGTCAGCGGTGCCATTATCAAATTCATGATTGCCAACTGATGTCACTGACAGATTCAGACGGTTCAAGGCTTCGATGACGGGTTCATCTTTCATCAGTGCCGAACCCATGGGTGAGGCACCAATCAGGTCACCGGCGCCAACAAAAATACTGCTGCCTACAGCCTGGCGACGTTCTTTGAGCTTGGTGGTCAGGTAGGCGTAGCCACCTGCCGGTACCGAAATTTTTTCACCGGGTCGTGCAGGGTCAATTTTTGTGGCGACGTAGGGCACGGGCTGGTCAGCCTGCAAATTGCCATGGAAATCATTGATACTGAAAATCGTGATATCCGTTGTTGCTGCCTTGTTCGCTGTGTCCACTTTGTCAGTGCTGGCACAGGCGGCCAGCAATGCGGCAGCAATGGATACGCTGATTAATTTCATCTTTTGCATAGGAAGTATTCTTAATTTAAAAAGAATAAGGCCTGCAACAAGTGTTCTTGTTGCAGGCCTGAATCAAGTCTGCGTGGTGAGTTCTGGATTCACCACGTCATGTCTACAGATTAGAAATCTGCGGACAAAGTGACTGATGTGAAACGTGGTGCGCCCAGGTAGTAGAACACGCCTTTTGCAGCAGCGCCAGGATAGGCGGTTGCATTAGTGATGTTGAAACTGGATGGGTTACGATACTTTTCGTTCGTGATATTGCTGACGCTCAGGCGAATTGTTGGTTTTTTGAACCAGCTGGTGTTCGCGAATTGATAACCAGCATCAAAGCCCAACAATGTGTAACTAGGAACGAATTCATCATTCGTCATAGTTGCAAACTGACCGCCTGTGTATTTCATTTTCAGACGTGTATACCAAACGGCTGTTTCATACTGGGCGCTCAGACCGGCTTTCCATTCTGGCGTCAACGTCATTTGCTTGCCAGCTGTTGGAATATAAACGCCTTTTGCTACCAGCAGATCGTCTTTGATTTCGCTCTTCGCGTAACCAACGGAACCGTAGAAAGACCAGCCGTTGACAGGCGTATTACCCAGTTCAACTTCAAAGCCTTTGGTTTTTACTTTACCGACATTCACGACTGAGCTTTGGTTAGCGACTGGATCATAAGCAGTTGCCTGACGATCAGAAAAGTCTACTGTGTAAACAGTTGCCTGAGCAGTCAACTTGTCGCTTTGCAGGCGATAGCCCAAATCGAAGTTGTATGAAGTTTCTGGCGGCACTTCTACAAAACCAACGCTACCATCTGCATTGATTTTTGCGTTATTTGTCGTTGCATAGACAAAGTTTGGCGGTACCTTCATGTTACGTGCCAGGCTAGCGAAGATCTGATTGCTGTTATCGATCTGGTAGCGTGCGCCCAACTGCGGCAAAGCTTTGGTGTAAGTGCGTTCAATATTGTAAGTTACGCCTGAGTTAGTGCCTTCATTCGCATAGTTAGTGAAGTCACGTTTCATGGTAGGCACACGTACACCAATATTGATGCTCAGCTTATCATTCAACAGGCTGATAGTGTCTTGCAAAGAGAACTGGTAAGCAGTACTGATGGTTTTCCAGTCACGACTTTGGAAAGGTGTGCCATCAGGACGGGTGATACGGCCTTCTTTCAACCAGATGTCAGCTGCGTTACCGTTAGCATCAACTGCAACCATAGGGCCGAACTGTTCATGCGTTGCACGCTCATACCAGACACCAGCCAGGATTTGGTGGTTGTCGATAGTGTGAACAACAGAAGCTGTTACACCAGGACGATTAGTACGTGTCACGCTACTGTTGGCAACAATCACTTTATCCAGTGTATCGCCATCACCGTTCAGATCGACACCAGCTGTCAGCTTGCCTGTAGCAGGGTTCAGGAATGCAGATTCAGTTTGCAGACGTTGTTGTACGCCGCCCGTGCCGTAGCCATACCAGAAGTAAGGAATGACTTTGACATCGGTGTTTTCATTGATACGGAATTTGCCAGTGACTGAGAAAATCGCGTTTTCAAACGGATTTTTTGTCAGTTGGTAGTACGTGTCAGCATTGGCTACAGAAGGATCATTGTCAGCCTTGCCTTTGGTCGGGGTGACATGACCAATGAACTTGGTCGAATAGTCATAGTAGTAACCATTTTTTGCCAGATCAGCCAGGTTGAATGTACTGATGTTCTGGTTGATTGCACGGTTGTACAACAGAATTGCATTGATGGAATTGAACTTGTCGAAATCGACGCGATAACCAACATCTACGTGGTTACGGTCAGCACCGCCTTCGCCTTTCCATTTGTCAGCTTGCGCATGGGAAGCAGAGATAAAGAAACGGGAACGGCCATCAGCCCACAGGCCAGTGTCGTAACGCATGAAAGTTTTGGACAGTTTCAAACCACCCAGTGTTTGCATGACGCGGAAACGTTTTTCTTTGGTTGGATCGCAAGTAGTGATACCGAAGTTACCACCAGTTGCACCAATTTGTGGGGAGTCAACGTCCGTTGAACCTTGAGTCACAAATTGTGTACAGGTATTTTCCTGATCCACGAATTCTTGTGGGAACACAGAGAAGCTACCAGAATCATTGACTGGTACGCCATTGATCGTGGCACCGATCTGGTCGCTGTTAAAACCGCGCAGTGTCAGACCGCCACCAAACAAACCGGTTGCGTCATAGTTGAAACTATTAACCGCAGGCATCAATTCCAGCGCTTCATAGGCATTGCCTGTAGGACGCTGTTTGGCCAATTCTTCAGCAGTGATCGTGCTACGTGCTTTTGGCGCATTTTCTTGCACCATCAAGCCCATACCGACTTTTTTGCCAGTAATGGTGACGCGATTTGCATCAGGCTGCTCATTGGATTCTGTCTGCTGCGCATAAGCAGTGGACATGCTCAGGCATACCAGTTGGCATGCGACTGCAACCATCGACAAACGCGATGGAAATGCGGACGATTTGTTTGATTGTTTCATTGAAGCTCCCGAATCATTTTACAAATGGAAATAAAAATTAGTGCAAAACCCCGTTTATCATCTCAAGCCACCGCAACTGCCTGATGACATGCCCTTCACCGCTCGTTCTATTGCCAAATTTTTTGGCTTTTTTTTGTAACTGGTTGTAATTCCACAACAAACACCTGCGATGACATGTCACATTAGAAATATTGTCGGCCTACTGAGCCGCGCAAACGATTGCTTTTTTTGAAAATTGAAAATTTTCAATGACGCAAACGATTGCTATTTCTAAGCAAAAAACAGACGGACTTTTTTACGGTGCGTCTATCTCCTAGTGACATCTTTAAACTTGAGCAATTTGCCGGGGCAAATGTCTGTCGATCAGATATTTTGATATGTGAAAATAGTCTATCACATAAAATTTTGAACTTGCAGAGTGTCCCATCCAATTATTAAAGGATGATGACAAAGTGGTTTTGGCGGCAAGATTTTGTCACAATTGTGCGACAAATTGCCATTGAGATACTATTTTTTGTTTGAAAAGTGCTTACTTTCCCGAATATACGACGGGTGCAATGCCTTTAACATTGGTTTGGTAAGGGGGCAAGGCGCTGATACTGACCCCTTTGGCATGCGCATATAAAGGCATGACTTCAGGGAAGTGGTTGCGGATTTCTGCGATACGGGTGGTACCAGCGGGGTGGGTTGACAGCCATTGTGGCGGCGCGCCCTTGCTGACCATGCCCATTTTTTGCCAGAGTGCGACACCAGCACGCGGATCATAGCCAGCCCTGGCGGCAATATCGAGGCCTACTATGTCAGCCTCAGTTTCATCTCCGCGGGAAAACGCCAGCATACTGAACTTGGCGACACCACCAGCTACACCGCCGGCCAGATTCGGGTCATAACCCTTGGCACCTGCCCACAATTCCACCAGCTTGACACCAAGATTGGCAGCAGTAGCCTTGCCCGCCCTTTCAGCGCCATGCTCACGCAGGGCATGGGCAATCTCATGACCCATGACGATGGCAACTTCATCATCAGTAAGTTTCAAGGTATCGAGGATACCGGAGTAAAAAGCGATTTTCCCGCCCGGCATGCAATAAGCATTTACCTGTTTGGAGCCAATCAGGTTGACTTCCCACTTCCATTGCTTGGACCGTTCATTCCATTTCAGGGCATGCGGTATCAATTTGTCTGCAATCGCTCGCAAACGTATCACCTGAGGATGGTTAGCAGGTCCCAAAGCATGTTTTTGTTCAGCTACCTGCATGGTCTGCGCATACTGCGCCGCCGCCTGACTCTCCAGCGCACCGGTTGGAGCCAGTTTTCGCATGACGGACATTTCCCCCACCTTGACGCCATCCTGCTGCGCAGTATTTTGCGCATTACCGACAACGGTAACAGCAAACAAGCTGGAAAATACTAGGGCAAAGTGGTTCAGTTTCATGGCGAATATATAGCAAGAAGATACGCAGGATGATAAGCCGAAATGGGAGCCATACGTGCTTTTTTAAAGATCAATATCTTTAAAAATTAATACCCGGCCTATGAGCAAACCTTTTCGCAGCGCAGCGCCGCTTCTGCACTCACAGACTTTGCCCTCACATTACTTTTTCGACTCGAAACATAAGTATTTTGTCTAGTAAATAAATCAATGTTTCCGGAACAAAATACTTTCATATCTGTCTACATATTCACTTTCTGCTCTAAGAGACATTTGCTTGGTCTCGGGAAAAATATTAACGATATGGAATTAAGTACTATGATTACCCCACCCTTCACACCTAAAACCGAGCGCTATCAATACATCGATTTTCTGCGCGGCTTTGCTGCTTTATTAGTTATTTACCAACATACAGTTGATTTTGCCACGATGGCGCAAGCAAATGTCAACCTGAATGCGGTGGAAGTAGCCATTGCCTATTTTTTCTCCAAGCAAGTTGGCATAGGCGAGATAGGTGTTTGTATTTTTCTCATGGTCAGCGGCTTCGTCGTGCCTTTCAGCTTGGCGAATTATCGGGTAGAACCTGTCAAAACTTTTGTGATACACCGTTTTTTTCGCCTGTATCCCGCCTACTGGCTATCGGCTGTCCTGGGTCTTGTGTTTGTCTGGTGGCGTTTTGGCGTCAGCCAGGGTGGTAACAACATAGACTGGCTCATGTTTATCGCCAACCTGACCATGTTCCAGGCTTTTGTTGGTATCGACAACATCATTGGTTCTTATTGGACCCTGGCGCTGGAACTCTTGTTTTATTTTTTCTGTATTTACCTGTTTTCGCGCAGAAAAATGACTTCTTTAAAAAGTATTTTGCTCTTGATGCTGGTGGTCTTGCTGCTACCTAAATTGTTCCATCGTGTGACGGATGTCTCAGCCTATTTTGCAAACGTTCTGTTTTATCTGCGTTACATAGGCTATATGTTCTTTGGACTCTTATATCGCGACTGGTTGCTGAACAAGAACAGCGCAACAGGGAATAAAGCTTTATTCAAAGCCTTGTTTGTCCTCATCCTGACTTTCTCAATCTTTACAGGCAGGGACATACTGCATTTCTGGACACTGGATACTGCACAGATACGATCCCCGGCTGCACAATTGATTGCCATTGTCATTTTTATTCTGATGACGACAGTGTTTCGGCTACAAGGAAAGTTGGGTAGCTTCCTAGGAAAAATCAGTTATTCCATGTATCTGTTCCATCCTGTGATTTTTTATCCTTTATATACTTATGTCTGGCGGACATTGCCGCCTGAGTGGCAAGCCCACCCGCACCTGTTCTTTGTGTTGTCGGCCTTGTTGACCATAGGATTTTCTTACTGCAGTTATCGCTGGCTGGAAGAACCGTCTATTGGCCTGGGTAAAAAAATCACCCGGCAACGCCGGGAAGGCTTAATGCCCCAAGGCATAGACATGCAAACCTTTCGTAACTCGCAACTAAGCAGATGAAGAACGGCAGCTTATTTTTTTCGCAAACGGAAAACTGCCAGGCTGCCGCGCAAATTCGGCAGCCAGGTCACGGGCTGCCCTTCATGCAAGGCTACACATTCCAGAACTTCCAAACCGACTTCAGTGGCCAGATCTGAAAAATCCAGTATCGTCGCGCAACGCACATTCGGTGTGTCATACCATTCATACGGCAGTGATTTTGACACTGGCATCTTGCCACGCAATAAGGCAGTGCGGTGTGGCCAGTAACCAAAGTTGGGGAACGAGACGATGGCCTCGTGCCCTACTCTTGCAATGTCGCGCAACAGCGGTTCTACATGCTTCATCATTTGCAGTGAAGACAAACACATGACGGTATCAAAGGCATTGTCTTCAAACATGCCCAGACCGTTTTCCATATCCTGCTGTATGACATTCACGCCACGGCTGGCGCATGCCAGTACCTTGTCGTCAGCGATTTCTATGCCGTAGCCGCTGCATTGCTTGTCGCTTTGCAGGTAATCGAGCATGACGCCATCACCACAACCAACGTCCAGCACTTGTGCCTGCGGCTTGATCCAGTGAGCGATGAAAGCCAGGTCCGGCCGCAAGACGTTTAATTCAGAAAAATTCATGCTGCTGCTCCCAACAATTCGGCTTGCAATTCTGCATCTATACGCTGGTAATAAGCAGCCACCAAATTCAGGTAACGCGAGTCATCCAGCAAGAAAGCATCATGACCATGTGGCGCATCGATTTCTGCATAACTGACTGTTCTTTTATTGCTGACCAGGGCCTTGACGATTTCGCGGCTACGTTCAGGTGAAAAGCGCCAGTCAGTCGTGAAAGAGGCGAGCAGGAATTTGGCCTTGGTGTGCGCCAGCGCCTTGGCCAGATCACCACCGGTATGGCGGGCAGGGTCAAAATAATCGAGCGCCTTGGTGATCAGCAAATAAGTATTGGCGTCGAAATAATCCGAGAATTTATCGCCCTGATAGCGCAGGTAAGATTCGATTTCAAAATCCACACCAAAGCCAAACTGATAGTCGCCCCCCTTCAAGTCGCGGCCAAATTTTTCTGCCATGTCGTCATCCGACAAATAGGTGATATGTCCTATCATGCGTGCCACCCTCAAGCCGCGACGCGGTACTACACCATGGGCATAAAAATCACCACCGTGAAAGTCGGGATCAGTCAAAATCGCCTGTCGCGCCACATCATTGAAGGCGATATTCTGTGCTGACAATTTGGGAGTGGATGCCACCACCACGCAATGACGCAAACGGTCTGGATACAGAATACTCCAGGCCAAAGCCTGCATGCCGCCGAGTGAACCACCCATGACGGCAGCAAATTTCTCTATACCTAAACGATCAGCCAGCCTGGCCTGCGCATTGACCCAGTCTTCCACTGTCACAACAGGGAAATCTGCACCATATGGTTTGCCAGTCGCGGGGTTGGTATGCATGGGGCCGGTAGAACCAAAACAGGAACCCAGGTTATTAACGCCGATAACAAAAAAACGATTGGTATCGACTGGCTTGCCAGGTCCCACCATATTGTCCCACCAGCCTACATTCTTGGGCTGCTCAGCATATACGCCAGCCACATGGTGGGATGCATTCAGGGCATGGCAAATCAGGACTGCATTGGATTTGGCTGCATTCAGGCTGCCATAGGTTTCCACCATCAGGGTGTAACCGGCAATTGAGGTACCGTTTTGTAAAGCCAAAGGCTCATCGAACTGAAACGCTTGTGGCGTGACGATTCCAACTGATCCAGGTGAGGATGACATACACTCTTCCATCGGGATTTAACCCGTTATCAAAAAACTCAGGAAGGCTAAAAGGTGGGCTGAATGTGAGGAGGGGAAAGCTGCATTCAAGCTCGCTTTAGCCGTATTTATCATTCGGGATATTTTCCGAAACGCGCCCGCAAGCTGATTTTCAAATCGGCGCAATAGGAGAAGGATAAACCAAGTCTGGCACCAAGGTCAAACCCTGGTGCCGGGACTGTCACAATTTTAATGCAAGCTTGTTAATACAAGTTGTCAATGCAAAGTGGGCGACTGCGCCCCCATGGCAGCCAGGGTTTCCCTGATCGTTGCCGAATCATAGCTGCGCAAGATTTTTTTTACATGTCCCTGCAAGGAATCTAGCCGGGTGTTCAAAATCTCTTGCTTAATTTCTGGCAACAGCGCTGCCGGCATGGACAATTCGCGGAAGCCCATGCCAGCCAGCAAGCGTGTCAGGCGGATATCGCCCGCCATACCGCCGCAGATCGACACTGGTATGCCAGCCCTGTCGCCCGCTGTAATAATCATTTGCAAGAGCTGCAAAATAGCCGGATGCAAATCATCATACAAGTGAGCAACCTCATGATCTGCCCTGTCGATTGCCAATGTGTACTGAATCAGGTCATTGGTACCGACAGACAGGAAATCCAGTTTCTTGACAAACATGGGCAGCGACAAGGCCGCCGCCGGGATTTCTATCATGGCGCCGACGGCAATCTCTGCATCGAACTCTTTGCCTTCCTTGCGCAATTCAGTCTTGGCCTGCTCTATCATGGCCAGGCTTTGGTCAATTTCAAAACCGTGGGCCATCATCGGTATCAGGATCTTGACCTTGCCAAAAGCCGAGGCGCGCAAGATAGCCCGCAATTGCGTCAGGAATAATTGTGGCTCAGCCAGGCAATAGCGTATGGCCCGCAAACCCAGTGCCGGATTGAGGATATTGTGTTCTGTCGTATCCAGCGGTTTATCAGCACCGACATCCAGTGTCCGTATCGTCACTGGCCTGCCCTTCATGGCTTGCACTGCAGTACGATAGGCTTCGAATTGTTCTTCTTCGGTTGGCAGTTTGTGTTGCTGGCCACTGCTTTCCATGAACAGGAATTCTGAACGGAACAGGCCTACCCCACTGGCCCCTGCCTCCAGGGCATGGGCGGCATCTTGTGGCAATTCTATGTTTGCCAGCAAAGTGATTTCCACGCCGTCCTGGGTAATCGCAGGTGTCTTTTTGAGTTTGTGGAGTTTTTTCCTGGCTTTGGCCAGTATGGCCTGACGGTCGCGATATTGTTCGAGTACCAGGGTACTGGGCGCGACAATGACGACACCGGCATCGCTGTCAATGATGAGCCAGTCATCCTGTTCTATCAGACGCGAGGCATTGCCCATGCCGACCACCGCTGGTATGCCCAGACTGCGCGAGACGATGGCGGTGTGGGAATTATGTCCACCTTCATCAGTGACAAAACCAGTGAAAGCGACATCGCGGAATTGCATCATGTCAGCCGGTGAAATATCCCTGGCCACGACGATCATATTGGCATTGCGTTCATCAATACCATCTGAACGTATGGCACCGCCTGCGGTGCCAGTCAGTACCTTGAGTACGCGCTCTGCTACTTGCTGGATATCGGCCTTGCGTTCACGCAGATAATCATCCTCGATTTCATCGAACTGGGCTGATAATTCATCGATCTGGCTGACCAGTGCCCATTCGGCATTGTAGTGACGGGTACGGATGATATCGAGTGGCGCTTCCGAGATCATGGGGTCAGACAAGATCAGTACATGGACGTCGATGAAGGCACCGAGTTCAGTTGGCGCATCTGCGGGCAAATCCGACCAGATGGCCTGTAATTCCTTGTGTACCTGGACGATAGCCAATTGCAATCTCTGCACTTCGGCTTCGACCTGCTCTTGCCCTACCAGATAATGTTGTACATCCAGTGCCGCCGGACGCAATAAATGTGCTCGCCCGATTGCTATACCGCGTGAAACGGGGATGCCTTGCAGTGTAAAAGATGCCATGCTGTGTCCCCCAAAATACTTTATCTTCGGGCAGCTGAGATGATGCTGCCCTGTCTTATTTCTAGTGTAATGATGTAACGCTAAGCATAAGACTTCATGCACCATCTATTGCATGATATTTTGCTGATTCAATCAAAGAAGGACAAGGTAAACGAATAGAGTTAAAACGACAATGAGAAATATGTTGCGATATGTTGCCATTTGTTTCGCTGGCAAATTGTTCTTACCACGTACTTACAAAATCAGCATCGCAAATGATTACTATTGCCCAATCAATTTTCGTTTATTCACCTTCACCAAACTTGTCATTGATCAGCGCATGAATGGCTTCAAAACAGGCTTGCTCATCCGCGCCATCCGTCTCCAGTAAAACTTTACTACCCTTGCCAGCTGCCAGCATCATCACGCCCATAATGGACTTGCCATTGACGCGGCGGCTATTGCGGGTCAGCCATACTTCGGCCTTGAATTTGCTGGCGGTTTGCGTAAATTTTGCCGATGCGCGTGCATGCAAACCCAGTTTGTTGACGATTTCAATTTCCTGTTGAATCATGCTTCACTTTCTTTCTCAATTAGTTGGGTGATAAACGTACACGATTGTCTAATCTGATAGCGCCATTCTGGCCACCAGCCAGCGCCATTTCCACCACGACATCGAGCACATCACTACGATAAGTTATCGCCCGCAATAACATGGGCAGGCTGATACCGGCAATAATCGCCACCCGGTCCGGGTCACCCAATTGCCGGCAGCAATTGGAAGGCGTACCACCCATGACATCGGTGATCACCAGCACACCAGAACCATCGTCCAGACGCAGCACAGCTTCACGTGCGAGGCGATTGACTTCATCAATATTCTGGTCGGCGATGACGTCTATCGCTTCAAACCGCTCGGGCATGCCACGAAAAACGTGAGCCGCAGCCTGCATAAAAGCAGTGCCCAGAGGTGCATGCGTCATTAAAAGTATGCCAACCATTGTTCTTTAACTCTCTTGTGACGGCCGACACTCGCCCGCCATCCTTCATTTATATTTAAGCTGCAACTGCCGTTTCAAGGGCATCAATGAACATGCCAGCAACATTGAAGCCTTTTTGCTGGGTAATTTCCTGGAAACAGGTAGGGCTGGTCACATTAACCTCAGTCAAATTAGCACCAATTACATCTAATCCTACCAGCAACAGGCCTCTTTGATAAAGTTCGGGTGCCAAAGTCTGCGCAATCTCAAGATCGCTGGCAGATAACTCTTGCGCCACACCCAGGCCACCTGCCGCCAGATTTCCTCTGACCTCACCATTTTGTGGGATGCGGGCCAGCGCAAACGGCACGACCTTGCCACCGATCAGCAATATTCTTTTGTCACCATGGACGATTTCCGGAATATAGCGCTGCACCATGATGGTACGGCTGCCATTCACTGTTAAAGTCTCAATCACAGATCCTAGGTTCATGCCATCGTCACGGATACGGAAAATACCGGTGCCACCCATGCCATCGAGTGGCTTGAGGATGATGTCCTGATGTTCTTTATGGAAAGCACGGATACGTTGTTCGTCACGCGTCACCAGCGTAGGCGCAGTGAACTGGCTGAACTGGGCAATGGTGAGCTTTTCATTGTGATTGCGAATGGCTGCCGGTTTATTGAAAACCCGCGCACCCTGCTGCTCTGCAAGTTCCAGCAAATAAGTCGCGTAGATATATTCCATATCAAATGGCGGGTCTTTGCGCTGCAGGACGGCGTCAAAAGCACTCAGGGCCGTTGATTCAGGTTCAGACAACCTGAACCAATCCTGGCTATCGCCGGTCAGGGTGATGCGGCTGATATTGGCAATCACCTTGCCGCTTTCCAGCGCCATATCATCCGGGCCAAAGGCGTAGATTGCGTAACCGCGCTTGTCTGCCTCCACCATCATGGCGTAAGTGGAATCTTTATAAGTCTTGAATTGTGACAGCGGGTCGGTCAGGAAAGCGATTTTCATGAATGTGCTCAATATTCTTGGCTAGATAATAATTTAGTAATCAATAAACCTCAGGATTTGGATCTGTTTTTTCCAGTTCCAGTGATGCCGCCAGCAAAGCCAGGCGCGCCACTACACCATACATGTAAAAACGATTTGGTGCTGCCGTGCCCGGTTTTGCCTTCATGTCGGGCACTGCATGTTGCTGGGCAAAGGCCAGCGGCACAAAGTGCATGCCAGGCGCATTGAGGTTTTCATCAACGCCACGGTCTTCATGCACGCGATAGAAACCACCAACCACATAGCGGTCTATCATATACACCACTGGTTCAGCCACGGATTCATTGATTTGCTCAAAGGAATACACGCCTTCCTGCACAATAACGTCCCTGACTTCCATGCCATCCTTGACGACCGACATCTTGTTGCGCTGCTTGCGGTTGAGGTCACGCACTTCGCTGGAATCATGCACGGTCATGATGCCCATGCCATAAGTACCGGCATCGGCCTTGACGATGACAAAGGGTTTTTCCTTGATGCCGTATTCCTTGTATTTCTTGCGTATCTTGGCGAGTATGGTATCCACTGCGGCCACCAGCGTATCTTCGCCAGTGCGGTCATGGAAATTGATATCTTTGCACTTGGTAAAAAACGGGTTCAGCATCCATGGGTCTATATCCACCATCTTGGCGAATTTCTTGACCACTTCATCATAAGCATGGAAGTGATTGCTCTTGCGACGCAAGGCCCAGCCTGCATGCAACGGTGGCAGCAAGGTTTGCTCGTTGATGTCTTCCAGAATTGCCGGTATGCCTGCCGATAAATCATTGTTCAGCAAGATCGTGCATGGGTCGAAATTCTTCAGGCCCAGGCGGCGGCCATTGGCGGAACGCTCCAGTGGTTCCAATATCAACTGGCTACCATCTGGCAAATCGATGGGAGTTGGCTCGGTAATATCTGCTGACAGCGAACCCAGGCGTACATTCAAACCAGTCTGGCGGAAAATCTGCATCATGCGGGCAATGTTTTGCAAATAAAACACATTACGGGTATGACTCTCAGGTATCAACAAAAGGTTTTTAGCATCAGGACAATATTTTTCTATTGCTGCCATTGCCGCTTGCACGGCCAGCGGCAACATTTCTGATGCCAGATTATTAAAACCACCAGGGAATAAATTGGTATCAACAGGTGCCAGCTTGAAACCGGCATTGCGCAGGTCAACAGAGCAATAAAATGGCGGGGTGTGTTCCTGCCATTCAAGACGGAACCAGCGTTCTATTGCGGGTGTCGCTTCAAGTATCTTTTTTTCAAGATCGAGCAAGGGGCCGTTGAGAGCGGTGACGAGATGCGGAACCATAATGACCTTTTGGAGAGCAAGCTGTTGCCAAAATTGAACGCCGACCTCAGCGCCACAGGCAAATCATGACTTGATAAGCTTGGGATGAAATGCCGGTAATCAAGTCGGAATTATCCCAAGCGGCACAAAAAAATCACTCAGACTTGGCTAAAAGATCAAAATGTTCAACCACAGGGGCACTGGCAAAATATGGCCCGACAATGGCACGCCAATCTGCAAATGCCGCAGATTCACGAAAGTCTACAGTATGGTTCTCCAAAGTTGCCCAATAAATCATGAGCAAATAGCGTTCTGGCGACTCTATGCCCTTTTGCACCTTGAAACCAAGAAAGCCCTTGGCATGGCGTATCACTTCCTCAAGGCCACGCTGTATGGCAACATCAAACTCGGCTTGCTTGCCGGCTTGTATGCGTATATCTGCTAACTCCAGAATCATATTTACCTCTTGATAATAAAAAGATTATTCTTTGCCGCTTTTCTTGTGGATCAAACCAATCCCCGGTCACTCAACTCTTTCTTGATATAAGCATAAAACACCGGAGCCGCAACAACGCCGGGAACACCGAAGAGAGTTTCCATGACCAGGATGGCCGTCAGCAATTCCCACGCCCGGGCATTCACCTGAGCACCGATGATGCGTGCGTTCAGGAAGTATTCTGCCTTATGAATAACGATCATGAATACCAATGAAGCTATGGCCACATTCAATGACTGTGACAAACCCACAATCACGATGACGGTATTGGAAATGATATTGCCCGCCACCGGTATCAAACCCGCCAGGAAGGTAATGGCAATCATGGTCTTGGTCAGTGGCAAATGTACGCCAGCCATAGGCAGGATGGCAGCCAGGTAAATTGCCGTAAATACAGTATTGATCAGGGAAATCTGTACCTGGGCAAACACGATTTTATGAAAAATCTGGCTGAGATTACTGATCCTTTGCTGCATGGCGGCGGCAAAGGGTTTGTGATTAATATCGCCAGTGACATCCCGCAGGGCAACCATGCTACCTATGATCATGCCAAGCAACAGGTGCACGATCAGATGACCAGCTTCTGGCACGATCTGCTTGGCCTCACCGGCATGCTCGCGCAACCAGTGTGTCAACATCTCTCTTAAAGAATCAACATCTTCCGGCAAGTTAGTGCTTACCCACTCAGGCAATTGATGACGTGAAGCTTCAATGATATCCGCCAGCCTTTGCAGCAGGTTTTGCAAGTTCCCGGCATCGCTGCGCAAGAAAGCATGGATGCCCCAGCCTATCAGGATCAGGCCGACAATCAGGATGAAGGATAAAACCACCACGGCGATCATGCGCGGCTGTTTGTGCCTGAAACGCAGGGCGATCGCTGGTGCCAGCACATGAATGATGGAAAATACCAGCAAGCCGGAAAACAGGGCAACCAGCAAACCTGCCTTTAATACCAGCAACAGGGCGACAGCCACCAGGATATACGAGGCATATACAGATGGCGTTAGCGGCTGGTTAGGTTGACCAGGCACATTGGCAGGACGGGCCGAACGGGAAAGAATTTTATCTTTCATTTCAGCACCCCGCTCAAACCCACAACTGCACCCAGCATCAAGGCCACGGCCGCCAGGCCAGAAATCAGGAAACCCATGGAACGCTTACCGGCATCTTGCAAATAAGCCAGCGCATAGATGATGCGCCCGATCAGCCATACCAGGCCCAGCAAAGCGGCTGGTACATCACCACTCCAGGCTGCGCATAACCACAGTGCCGGGAAGAAAAAGACCATTTGCTCCACCGTATTTGACTGCACCCGCATGGCGCGCAAAAACTCAGGTGGACCATCCATGGCTGGCGCCTTAACCCCAAGCTTCATGCGAAGACGCCCAACGACCATTACATTCCAGATATACATGCAGAGTACGGCAAGCGTTAACCAGGATGTCCATTGCAAGTGCATAATTTCTCCAGTAGAGGGTACATGAGCGGCATGCCAGCGGCATAGATGAGGCCAATGATGTAAAGTACAAGAATACAGTACCAAAAGTACATTGAAACAGACACTTACATTTTCATGTCTTCTATTTTCAAGGCTTAAGCGTTATATACAGACTATCACAGGATACATACAGAAATACGCAAAACCCAGCGGCCCTTTCTTGCCTTATTTGCATACTTATTTACTTATACAGGCGAGCTTAGAACCTGTTTATGACCTGTAGCGAGCGAGCGTCAGCGGGGTCAGCGTAAGATAAAACGCAGCGCAGTAAGATCGGAAACAGGTTCAGAGGCCAAGGTGATGTTTATCACATGATCATATCGAAAGAGGTAAAAAAAATGAAATTTTCATTCTCCACAATTTCCAAAGCAGCGCCTGTGCTGGCCTTGCTGGCCGCTACTGCTGCCGTTTCTTCTGCCCAAGCTGCTGACTTTGATGATTTTGCCCGCGTCGTCAGCGTCACCCCGCAAGTTGAGCAAGTCAATGTGCCGCGCCAGGAATGCCGTACCGAATATGAAACCAGCCAGCGCAATTATCCACGCCAGCAACAGGCAGAACGCAGTAATGGCGGTGCCATCATAGGTGGCCTGGCTGGTGGTTTGCTGGGTAGCCAGGTGGGTGGCGGCAATGGCCGTATCGCTGCCGCAGCGGTAGGTGCTGTGACTGGTGCCATTGTTGGTGACCGTGTTGAAAATAATGGCAATAACGGCAACAACTACAATAACCAGCCTGTCTATGAAAGCCGCCCTGTACGTCAGTGCCGCAATATTGATAGCTGGGAAACCCGTACCAATGGTTATGCCGTGACGTATGAGTACCATAACCGTACTTATACTTCCGTTATGCCCTATGATCCGGGCTCACGCCTGCGTATCCATGTGTCTCTG
Source organism: Undibacterium sp. Ji83W (assembly GCF_049340385.1). Classification (NCBI taxonomy): domain Bacteria; kingdom Pseudomonadati; phylum Pseudomonadota; class Betaproteobacteria; order Burkholderiales; family Oxalobacteraceae; genus Undibacterium; species Undibacterium sp. Ji83W. Next base: position 44,317 of record NZ_JBMPOZ010000014.1, read on the forward strand.
ACGCCACGCCCTTGATCTGAAATACCTCATCTGCACTCAAAAATGCCGCTGCAAAGCGGCATTTTTTATGCTGACAGTTAAAAAATCCCTGCGCTGCACCCGAAATCCTGCCACTCTATATAAAACATAAATGCAATGCAGGTATTTTGCATGCATACATGAATCTGCCAACAAAAATCCACGGGCAAAATTGGCAAAACCAGCTCATTACCATGAGTTTGCCGTCAAATTGACCGGAATTTGCATGGGTTTATAGTATTATCTTGCGGCAAACCTCACGCTCATGCTCCGTCTCTCATTCATGCAAAAAATGTTAAAAAAATACGGTCTGCTGGTCTGGCTATCCCTGATCCTGATTGCAGGTTTTGTCTCCACGACCGTGGCATCTTTTGTTGTTTCCCGTGATGCCATACAACAAGGCATCTCTGAGCAAACCCTGCCTATCACCGGTGACAATGTTTATTCTGAAATCCAGAAAGACATATTGCGCCCGGTTTTTGTGTCTTCGCAAATGGCGCATGACACGTTTTTGCGTGACTGGATCATCAATGGCGAAGAAGACAAAGACCAGATCGTCAAGTACCTGAAAGAAATCAAACAAAAAAACCATGCGATTTCCAGTTTCCTGGTGTCAGATCAAAGCCACAATTATTATCATGCCGACGGCGTCCTGAAGACCATCAGCGATACCGAGCCACGTGATCAATGGTTCTTCCGGGTACGTGGTTTGAAAAGCGAATATGAAACCAATGTCGATGCCGACATGGCCAATCGCGACACCATGACCATCTTCATTAATTACCGTATCCTGGATTATTCAGGAAAACTCATCGGCGTCACTGGCATAGGCATGACGCTCGATACCATGAAAACCCTGATAGACAGTTATCAGACCCGCTTCCGCAGGAATATCTTTTTCGTCGACCAGAAAGGCAATATTGCCCTGGCTGGCAATAATATGAAAAAGATACGCAGCAACCTCAGCAATATGCCTGGACTGAGCAGCCTGGCACCGCAAATCCTGGCTAACCGCAAGAGTGAATCCCAGCATCTTGAATACAAGAGCGAAAGCGAAACCATACTCGTCAATGCACGCTTCATCCCTGAGCTGGGCTGGCATTTGCTGGTGGAACAGGAAATGGGGAACGAGATCAAGCCCCTGCAAAATATCTTCCTCATCAACATCGCCATCAGCGCTGGCATCACTCTGGTCATCATGGTGATACTCTTACTGACAGTCAGGCGTTATCAAAAGCGTCTGGAAAAATCAGCCTCCACCGATACCCTGACCAATTTGCTGAACCGCCAGGCTTTTGATTTCGTCTTCCAGCAAGCCCTGCTCGACAGCGAACGCTCGCGCCAGCCTATGTGCGTGGTCTTGCTGGATATTGATTTCTTCAAGAAAGTGAATGACAAGCAGGGCCATCTGGTAGGTGACCATGTGCTCAAGGAAATATCCCAGATATCCAAGCGCTCGCTGCGTGAAAGCGACATCATTTGCCGCTGGGGTGGTGAAGAATTTTTGATCTTGCTGAAAAACTGTACGCTGGAAAAAGCCACGTCAATTGCCGAAAACCTGCGCAATACCATCGCCAACAATGATTTCTCGCGCACCACTGACCTGACACGCACCCGCCTGTCGATTACTGTCAGCATGGGTGTCGCTGAATGCAAGGACAAGGAAAGCGAAGCCAGCGTGTTTGAACGTGCCGATCTAGCTATGTATCAAGCAAAAGAAAATGGCCGTAACAGCGTTTACTTCTCTGAGTGAGAATTCCGCGCAGCCGCCAGGTCTATGGTGGGCTGCGTAAATGCCTGGTACAAGTCCCCCGCCTGTTGATCCCAGTCGTTAAGTCTGGTTTGCTGTAAAGCGACTGTCTGCATGTCGCCACGGGCGATAGGGCCGGTCAGCGCAGCCTGCGTGCCCAGGTTGAAGACATTTTCCAGCGTCTGTCTTGCCAGTGGAGCAGCCATTTTTTGTGCCACATCTGCCGGTATACCCGCAGCCTGATAGGTGCGCAAGGCCACCTCCATCAGGGTCACCAGATAATTGCTGGCAAACACAGAACCTGCGTGATACAGCAATTTATTGTCTGCCTGAATAATCACTGTCTCTGCACCCATGGCCTGCAAGGCAGGCACCAACACAGCCAGCGCAGCCTCATCACCTTCCAAACTACAGATAGTGCCAGCAAATTGTTCTGCGAGCAGATCCACATTGGCAAAACTGCGCACAGGATGAACACTGGCAATAGCTGCGCCTGCCAGTCTGGCGGCCTGCAACTCTGTCGATGCCTTGGCACCGCTGCAATGAAAAATAAGGCTGCCTGCCTTCAGCAAACCGGCATCAACCAGTTGCTGACAGACACTGGCGATCTGGTCATCACTGACGCTCAGCATGGTCACGTCAGCTGGCTGCAATTGTGAGATACCATCCACAGCCTGCCCTGCCCCCAGCCAGGCCACAGCATCGCTGGCACTGGCCAGACTGCGGTTCAAGACCTGCTGTATGGCAAACACTTGCTGGCGCTGGAAATTTTTGGCCAGCACCTTGCCGACTTTACCGGCACCGATGATATTCAGGGTCTTCATGCTTCATTCTTCCGGGAAGCGGCGCAGGCCTTCAAGATCAAGTATGGTAATGCCACCATAATCCACACTCAGTAAATTTTTCTTTTCCAGCAGTTGCAAAGCCTGGTTGGCCCGCTGGCGCGAGACGCTGGAGATATAACCGATTTCTTCCTGCGATATCTGGATTTGCATGCTGCTGCCAGCTTTCAAACCGGGATTCAAATACGGGTGGAACATGGCAGCAAGACAACGGGCAACGCGGGTATCAGGATCGAGCATGCGGTCATATTCAACCAGGGAAATAAAAAATCCCAGACGCTCGTTCAACTGATGCAAGAGAAAGCGGTTAAACGGAATGCTGTTATCCAGCAAATACGTGAAAGTAGTACGCGGCATATGAGCCACACGGGTATCACGCAGTGCCACCACATCATAACGACGCAGTTCAGTCTTCAGTAGCGAACCTTCACCAAACCAACCACCCGCCAACATGCAGCTGAAAGTTACCGTCTTGCCGTCCGGTGAAATACTGCTCATCTTCAGAAAGCCATCGATGACACCCATCCAGTGCTCTACCGGATCGCCCTTACGGCAGACATAACCACCGGCAGGGATGAAACGTTCGACGACTTCTTCTTCTACTTTTTGCATATGTTCTGGCGACAGCATGCTAGCCCACAAGGACTTGGCAAACCGCTCTTTCGGGTCGCTGATTTTTTTTGTCATATTTGTGCAACGCACCACAGATAATTGATTCAAATTTTCAGATTGTCGGTCGAATGACAACCACCGGCGCATGAAGGGTCTACTATCCCATCAACAAAAAGAATTACGGAGACATTGTAAGCGAGTTGCTCACTACAGCGAAGACTGTAAGCCGCTACACTGGCAATTCATTTGCATCTCGCCAAACAAGGCCTACCGTAAATTTGTCCTCTCATCTGCATGTAAGCTAAGCGTAAGCATGCTGCAACGGGGATCAGAACACTCACAATAAATAAGCCCCAAAACAATAGACAAAAGGCTAGTGGTGGAGACATGAATCAAAAAGAAGCAGCGAATTCGACTTTTCCCCGGTTGCTATTGCAGCACGGGAAAACACGGCCACAACATCCGGCCTTCCGTGAAAAAGACCTGGGAATCTGGCAGACCTGGAACTGGCAGCAAGTCAATGCAGAAGTGCGCGCCCTGGCCTGCGGTCTGGCAGCACAAGGTTTCAAACGTGGCATGAACCTGGCCATCATAGGTGATAACCGCCCACGCCTGTACTGGGCCATGGCTGCCGCGCAATGCCTGGGTGGCATACCCGTGCCCTTATATCAGGATGCACCTGCTGCCGATATGGCCTATGTGCTGGAAAATGCCGAAATCGTCTTCGCTATCGTCGAAGACCAGGAACAAGTTGATAAGCTGCTTGAAATCAAGCAACAGTATGCAGGCATACAACATATCGCCTTTGATGATGATCGTGGCATGCGCCATTATCACCAGCCTGAACTGACATCCTATGCCGCGCTGCAAGAACTGGGGCGTACCTATGATCAGGCGCATCCGGAATTTTTCATGACCGAAGTAGAACTTGGCCAGCCAGATGACACTGCTGTCATGTTGTATACCTCAGGCACCACAGGTAAACCGAAGGGCGTTTGCCAGTCTCATCGCTCTTTCATGACAGCTGCCGTGGGTGGCATGGAATTTGACCAGCTTACGGCACAAGAAGATATCCTGTCTTACCTGCCTATGGCATGGGTAGGTGATCACCTGTTTTCCTTCGCCCAGGCCATGGCCGTGGGCTTTACCGTGAATTGCCCTGAATCCAGCGAAACCGTCTTGACGGATTTGCGCGAAGTCGGCCCCACTTATTATTTCGCCCCTCCACGCGTGTTTGAAAACATGCTGACCACGGTCATGATACGCATGGAAGACGCGGGCAGCATCAAGCGCAAACTGTTTGCCCATTTCATGGACCTGGCACGCCGTGTCGGTTCTGACATACTCGATGGCAAAGCCGTCAATGGCATGGACAGATTGCAATATGCACTCGGCAATCTGCTGATTTATGGCCCGCTGAAGAATGTACTGGGTTTGTCACGCGTGCGCGTTGCCTACACTGCCGGTGCCGCTATCGGCCCTGACCTGTTCCGTTTCTATCGTTCCATCGGAGTGAATCTCAAGCAATTGTATGGTTCCACTGAAACCTGTGCCTATGTCTGCCTGCAGCCGGATGGCAAAATCAAGTTTGATAGTGTAGGTGCCGCTGCACCCGGCGTTGAAGTCAAGCTCGCACCAAATGGAGAAGTGCTGGTCAGGTCAGATGCCATGCTGACTGGTTACTACAAACGCCCCGATGCAACAGCAGAAGTCATGGATGAGCAGGGTTATTTCCATACCGGTGATGCTGGCATCTTTGACCAGGATGGACACCTGAAAATCATCGATCGCGCAGCCGATGTTGGCAAGATGAACCAGGGTGATATCTTCGCGCCCAACTACATAGAAAACAAACTCAAGTTCTTCCCCTTCATCAAGGAAGCCGTGGCCTTTGGCCATGAACGTGACACCGTCTGTGCCTTCATCAATATCGACATGGAAGCCGTCGGCAACTGGTCCGAAAGACGCGGCATTGCCTATTCTGGCTACACCGACCTGGCAGCCAAGGCCGAGACTTATCAATTGATATTGTCATGCATAGAAAAAGTCAATGCTGATCTCGCCAGTGAAGACTTGATGGCAGGTACGCAGATACACCGCTTCCTGGTACTTCATAAAGAACTTGATCCCGATGATGATGAACTGACCCGCACCCGCAAAGTCAGACGCAAATTCATTGCGGAAAAATATGCGGTATTGATAGATGCCCTGTATTCCAGCAAGCGTTCGCAATTCATAGAAACCCTGGTCAAGTTTGAAGATGGCCGCCAGGGCAAGGTCAGTGCCGATTTGCATATCAGCGATGTCAAAACATTTTCTGCCCAAAAGCTGGCTGCGTAAGGAATATATAAATGGCAGATAACAGAAAAATCGGTGAAGTCATCCTGGACTTGCAAAACATCTCGCTCGCTTTTGGGGGTGTCAAAGCCCTGACCAATATTTCCTTCAACGTCAGGGAACATGAAATACGCGCCATCATAGGTCCGAATGGCGCAGGCAAAAGCTCGATGCTGAATGTCATCAATGGTGTATATCGCCCGCAGCAAGGTGACATCACTTACCGTGGCCAGCATCGCAAGGACATGAATACCTATGCGGCAGCAAAGAGCGGCATCGCCCGTACCTTCCAGAACATCGCTCTGTTCAAAGGCATGAGCGTACTCGACAACATCATGACGGGCCGTAACCTGAAAATGAAAAGCAATTTCCTCATGCAAGCCTTGTACTGGGGTCCTGCACAAAAAGAAGAAATTGCCCATCGCGAAAAAGTCGAAGAGATTATCGATTTTCTGGAAATCCAGCACATACGCAAGATACCGGTAGGCCGTCTTTCCTACGGCCTGCAAAAACGCGTGGAACTGGGTCGTGCGCTGGCAGCAGAACCTGAGATTTTATTGCTGGATGAACCCATGGCTGGCATGAACGTCGAAGAAAAACAGGACATGAGCCGCTTCATCCTCGATGTCAATGACCAGCTGGGTACCACCATTGTTTTGATTGAACATGATATGGGCGTGGTCATGGATATCTCAGACCGCGTGGTCGTGCTCGATTACGGCAAGAAAATCGGTGACGGCACACCTGCTGAGGTACTGGCGAATCAGGAAGTAATTAATGCTTACCTTGGTGTGGCGCATTAATGAAAAACCTTAAGACCATTAACCACAGAGACACGGAGACACAGAGGAAAAACTTGAGAAAATCTTTTGTTCTTCTTCTGCCTTTCTCTGTGTCTCTGTGCCTCTGTGTTGAGAGGTCTTCTGTTCAAGATTCATGTTTGCTTAACGTAAGCTGAGAGCTAGAAATGAATATTAGTTTTTTCTTTGAAGTGTTTATCGGTGGCTTGCTGTCGGGTGTGATGTATGCGCTGGTGGCGCTGGGGTTTGTATTGATTTACAAAGCCTCTGGCGTTTTCAATTTTGCGCAAGGGGCGATGGTGTTTTTTGCCGCTCTTACCTGCGTGGGCCTGACCGAGAAATTTGAGATGTCGCTATGGCTGGCGATACCGCTGACCATGCTGGTGATGGTGGCGCTGGGCTTGGCAATCGAGCGGGTGGTGTTGCGCCCTCTGGTCAATCAGCCTGAGATTACCCTGTTCATGGCGACCATAGGCCTGACTTTTTTTATCGAAGGCCTGGCGCAATTATTGTGGGGTTCGCAACCACACAAACTGACACTGCCTATCGACGATGTGCCCATAGAATATTTCATGGAAAAATTCAATATCCTGGTATCGCAATTTGATGTGATTGCTGCCTTGATTTGCGCTCTGCTGGTGACTGGTCTGGCACTGCTGTTTTCAAAAACAAAAATTGGCCGTGCCCTGCGTGCGGTGGCAGATGATCATCAGGCGGCGCTGGCCGTTGGCATTCCACTGCAACAGATCTGGGGCATAGTCTGGGCCGTCGCTGGCTTCGTCGCCCTGGTTGCTGGCTTGCTGTGGGGTGCACGCAATGGTGTGCAGTTTGCGCTGACCTTCGTGGCCTTGAAAGCCTTGCCGGTATTGATTTTGGGCGGCTTCACATCCGTTCCCGGCGCGATTGTCGGTGGCCTGATTATCGGTGCATCTGAAAAACTGGCCGAAGTGTATATAGGCCCCCTGGTTGGTGGTGGCATAGAAGGCTGGTTCCCGTATGTGCTGGCACTGCTGTTCTTGCTGGTCAGGCCTGAAGGTTTGTTTGGTGAAAAAATCATACGCAGGATTTGATATCCCGCAATTCAATATAATTAGCAGCGTAGAGGAACAACATGTTCTACCGTGAAGCAGGTCAGTTTAAAACAAGCTATCAGGCAGATAACCAGATATTCCCGATACGGCAAGACCGTATCGGTATTGCCATCGTCCTCATCGCGGCATTTGTTGCCGTACCCGGGCTGGCAACCGATTATGCATTTTCAGCCATCTTTATCCCCTTCCTGATTTTTTCTCTGGCAGCACTGGGCTTGAACATCCTGACTGGCTATGCGGGTCAATTATCACTGGGTTCAGCAGCCTTCATGGCGGTGGGTGCATTTGCATCTTATAACTTTGTCTTGCGCATACCCGGCATCCCGGTCTTGCTGGCTTTTGTGCTGGGTGGTTTATCAGCAGCCATGGTGGGTATTGCCTTTGGTTTGCCATCGCTGCGCATACGCGGTTTTTACCTGGCGGCAGCCACGCTGGCAACCCAGTTTTTCGTAGTCTGGTGTCTGACCAAGATACAGTGGTTTACCAACTACAGTTCTTCCGGCGTCATCACGGCGCAGGAAATGATCATCATGGGTATCAGCATCAATACTCCGATTAAAAAATACCTGCTGACGCTGACGGTAGTCAGCGTCATGGCCTTGCTGGCCAAGAATATGGTGAGATCGAACGTAGGCCGTTCATGGATGGCTGTGCGTGACATGGACGTGGCGGCAGAGGTCATCGGTTTCCGCCTCATGCGCACCAAGTTGCTGGCCTTTGCGGTCTCTTCGTTTTATTGCGGTATCGCCGGTGCCCTGTATGCCTATGCCTATCTGGGTACGGTAGAACCAGAGGCCTATAACCTCGACCTGTCTTTCCGCATCCTGTTCATGATCATTATTGGTGGTGTAGGTTCCATACTCGGTTCTTTCCTGGGTTCGGCCTTTATCATCCTGCTGCCCATCGTACTGAATCTGATTGCACACGGATTGTCTTTGCCTACCAACGTGGCATCGAACCTGGAACTGATGGTATTTGGCGCGCTGATCATTTTCTTCCTGATCGTTGAGCCACATGGTCTGGCGAGGTTGTGGCAAATCACCAAGGAAAAATTACGGCTCTGGCCTTTCCCGCATTAAGTGACAGTAACAAGATTAGTACCAACAGTAAAAGAGAGTTCATAATAAAGATGCTTCAGCTTTGCAAAAAATTTGTACAAAGAACTAGAAAAGCATCAGGCAATATCCATCCAAAACCACAAGGAGACAATATGAAACTGCTTAAATCCCTGCTGATGGCATCGGCAATCCTGGGTGCTGTCAATGCGGCCCAGGCGAGTGATCAATTCATTCCCATCCTGTCGTATCGCGTAGGCCCGTATGCGGCTGGCGGTTCAGGCTTTTACGGCGGTGCCATTGATTATTTCAATCTGGTCAATGCCAAGGGTGGTTTGAATGGCGTCAAGATTTCATGGGAAGAATGCGAGACTGAATACAATGCTTCGCGCGGTGTTGAATGCTATGAGCGACTGAAAAAAACCCAGGGTGGTGCCTCACTGGTAGAGCCTTTGTCTACCGGCATTGCCTACGGCATCCTGGACCGTGTTGCTGAAGACAAGATTCCATTAACGACACTGGGTTATGGCCGTTCTGATGCGGCCAATGGCAAGGTCTTTCCGTATGTATTCCCACTGATCACCAGTTACTGGAACCAGGCTGCGGCCATGACAAAATACCTGGGTGATAAATCCGGAGGTCTGGACAAACTCAAGGGCAAGAAAATAGTCCACCTTTACCATGATTCTGCCTTTGGTAAAGAACCTATCCCGGTACTGGAAGCACAAGCCAAGCAATATGGCTTCGAGCTCATTAAAATCCCGGTTGCCCATCCTGGTAATGAACAACAATCGCAATGGCTGCAAATTCGCCAGGCCAATCCTGATTACGTGATCCTGTGGGGTTGGGGCGTCATGAATGCGGTGGCCATCAAGACCGCGCAACGCAATGGCTATTCACGCGAAAAAATGCTGGGCGTCTGGTGGGCAGGTTCAGAAGAAGATGCTATTCCCGCTGGTGATGCGGCAAAAGGCTATACCGCGATGACTTTCAATACACCGGGCAATTACCCTGTGCTGGATGAAATCCGCAGCAAGGTGTATGCAGCTGGCAAGGGTAACCTGGGTGATAAAACCCGCGTCGGTACTGTGTATCACATGCGTGGTGTGACAGCCGCTATTTTGTGGACAGAAGCCATCCTGAAAGCGCAGGAAAAATTCGGCAAGGGCAAGCTCATGACGTCCGAGCAAATCCGCTGGGGCTTTGAAAACCTGAACGTCGATGAAGCCCGCCAAAAAGCTTTGGGCGCGATGGGCATGTTCCCGCCTGTAAGAACTTCTTGCGAAGATCATGAAGGCTCAGGTGCCGTCAAGGTACAGCAATGGACAGGCGATAAATGGAAAGCCATCACGCCTAACTGGGTCACTGGTGACAAGGCCTTGACACGCGCGATGCTGGAAGAGTCATCCAACAAATATGCAGCGGAGAAAAAAATCACGCCTGCCTGTTTGAAATAAGCCAAAGGTAAGTAAGAACCTGTTTACGATCTGTAGCGAGCGAGCGTCAGCGGGGTGAAGAGCAGCGCAAAAAGCGGAATGTACTTCTAGTACATGAGCATTTTGAGCAGCGCATGAGCCCCGATCACGCTCGCGCAGTAAGATCGTGAGCAGGTTCTAAGCGACGGAGGCATGGCCTCCGTCACATTGGCAATACCAATTCATTGCAAATCAAGATCATGAGCATACACAGCATTACGGCAGAAGTGGCAAAAATGGAACAAGCAGCAACTACCGATATCGCCTATCTCAGTGTCAACAATATCGAAGTCATCTACGATCATGTGATCCTGGTGTTGAAAGGTATTTCCCTGCAAGTACCGCAAGGGAAAATCGTCGCCTTGCTGGGTGCCAATGGAGCGGGTAAATCAACCACGCTGAAGGCGATCTCGACGCTGCTGCGTAACGAGCGCGGCGATATCACCAAGGGCGATATTACTTTCCGTGGGCAACGTGTTGATCACCTGACACCGAATGAACTGGTCAAGCGTGGCCTGTCACAAGTCATGGAAGGCCGTCATTGTTTTGCCCACTTGACGGTGGAAGAAAACCTGTTGACGGGTGCGTATACACGCAGTCTGTCGCGCAGTGAACTCAAGGCCGAGCTGGAAAAGGTCTACCACTACTTTCCGCGCTTGCGTGAGCGTCGTAATTCACAGGCTGGCTATACCTCGGGTGGTGAACAGCAGATGTGCGCAATTGGTCGCGCGCTGATGGCCAAGCCATCGATGATCTTGCTGGATGAACCATCGATGGGTATCGCACCACAACTGGTGGAAGAGATTTTTGAAATCGTCAAAAGCTTGAATGTAAAAGAAAAAGTGTCTTTCCTGCTGGCCGAACAAAATACCAATGTCGCCCTGCGCTATGCCGACTTTGGCTACATCCTGGAAAACGGCAGGGTCGTTATGGAAGGCGAGGCAAAAGACCTCAGCAGCAATGAAGACGTCAAGGAATTTTACCTCGGTGTCTCAGGCGCAGGCCGCAAGAGCTTCAAGGATATGAAATTTTATCGCAGGCGCAAACGCTGGCTGGCATGAGAACCTGCTTACGATCTTAAGTGCGAGCGCGGTTGTTGCTTATGTGGAGCTCATGCGCTGCTCAAAATGCTCATGTACTTAGAGTACATTCCGCTTTTTGTGCTGCGTTCTTGTTACTCTGACCCCGCTGACGCCCGCTCGCTACAGATCATAAACAGGTAAGAACAAAGCAAAACAAGACAAATCAACCACTATAGAGCATGCTCATGAGTGACTATCTGGACGCCCTGGAAACCCGCAATCCACAAAGCCGCGAACAAGCGCTGGTGAACAAGCTACCGCAATTGATTGCCCACGCCCAGACTGCAGAAGGCTGGGGCAGGATATTGCAGGGTGTGGCTGCGCATGACATCAAGAGCCGCAGCACGCTGGCGCAATTGCCTGTCACCCGTAAATCTGACCTCAAGGATTTGCAAAAAGCCTTGCCGCCGTTTGGTGGCCTGAATACTACCCCGGTGCGGCAGATGGGACATATCTTCATGTCACCCGGCCCCATCTTTGATCCTGAAGGGCGCGGCCAGGACTGGTGGCGCTTTGCCCGCCCCATGCATGCAGTTGGCCTGCGTGCCGGCCATCTCTTGCAAAACTGTTTTTCCTACCATTTCACACCTGCCGCCTTCATGGTGGAAAGCGCCGCTGCCCGGCTGGGTTGCGCCGTTATTCCGGCTGGCATAGGCCAGACTGAAATGCAGGTACAGGCCATGGCTGAATTGCGACCTGACGCCTACATAGGTACACCAAGTTTTCTGAAAATCATCCTGGAAAAAGCGTTAGACATGGGTGCCGATATTTCCAGCGTACAGCGTGCCATCGTCGGTGCCGAAGCCCTGCCACCGTCCTTGCGCAAATGGTTGCAGGAGCATGGTGTGGCTCATGTATTGCAAATCTATGCGTCTGCCGACATAGGCAATATCGCTTATGAAAGCATGACAGATGGACAGGTCAATCCCGGCATGATACTGGACGAGGACTTGATACTGGAAATCGTGCGCCCCGGCACGGGTGACCTTGTGACGGAAGGAGAAGTCGGTGAGGTCGTCATTACCTCCTTCAACCCTGATTACCCACTGATACGTTTTGGCACTGGCGACATGTCAGCGATACTGCCAGGCATTTCACCCTGTGGCCGCACCAACCAGCGCATCAAGGGCTGGATGGGGCGGGCGGACCAAACGACCAAGGTCAAGGGCATGTTTGTCCATCCTTCGCAAGTTGCAGAGGTCGTCAAGCGCCATCCTGAAATCATCAAGGCCAGGTTAGTGGTGACTGGTGAAATGGCAAATGATGTCATGAGCCTGCATTGTGAAACTGCTGCAGGCAACCCTAGCTTGCAGGCAGCTATCGTCGATAGCTTGCGCGATGTGACCAAATTGCGTGGTGACGTGCAATTTGTTGGTGCGGGTAGCCTGGCTAATGATGGGAAAGTTATCGACGATGCCCGCAAGTACGAGTAGTCCAACAACACCTCACTAAATTTGTAGCAACAAAAACCACGGAAAAGCCCGCTTTTCCGTGGTTTTTGTCTCTCTTGCACCAATATTCCAAAAATATTCTATAGTAGTTAGGTAAACCAAATATAGATGAGTCTGCTTGTCTGCAGGCACGTCCTCACTGTTGTCCCTAATTTCACCCTGCAACCACCTCACCGGATGGAGAACCGTTCCATGACTGCACTGAATATCAATAGCAAAGATCACCAGGTTGATGCCGACCCTTCCACCCCCGTACTATGGGCCCTGCGTGATTCCCTGGGCCTGACTGGCACCAAGTTTGGCTGCGGTGCAGCATTGTGTGGCGCCTGCACCGTGCACCTGAATGGCCAGGCGATACGCTCTTGCATCACGCCTATCTCTTCTGTCGCTGGGCAAAAAATCACCACCATAGAAGCCATGAGCCAGGACAAGGTCGGCAAAGCCGTACAAGCCGCCTGGATCAAGCATGACGTGGCCCAATGCGGTTACTGTCAAAGCGGCCAGATCATGAGCGCCACGGCATTGTTGAAAACCAACAAGAAACCCAGCGATGCCGATATCGACGGTGCCATGGCAGGCAATATCTGCCGATGTGGTACCTATGTGCGCATCCGCGCTGCCATCCATGATGCTGCATCCACTTTGGCCTGAGGAGAATAACCATGCATTTTGAAGCCCGCCTCGATGAGATGCCACGCCATTTGCAAAACCTCTTGCAATCCACCACACCCGAAACACCATCTACTGGCCTGAGTCGCCGCAGTTTTTTGAAGATGGCAACAGCCAGTGGCTTTGCCCTGGGTTGCTATCCCATGCTGGCAACAGCACAGGATGCAGCCACCAAAGCACCGGCAGGCCTGAAGCCTACCGAACAACCAGGTGCATTCGTACAGATCGCCAAGGATGGCACGGTCACCGTCACCTTCAACCGCCTGGAATTTGGTCAGGGCGTGCAAACCAGCCTGCCCCTGATACTGGCCGAAGAACTCGACGCCGACTGGTCCAAGGTTCAAAGCGCGAATGGTAATAACCACCCTGCCTATGTCGACCCCGCATTTGGCATGCATTTGACTGGTGGCTCAAACTCCATCGCTCATTCCTACACCCAATACCGCGAACTGGGTGCCCGCACCCGTGCCATGCTGGTACAGGCAGCAGCAGAACAATGGAAAGTCGACCCTGCCAGCCTGCGTACCGAAAATGGCAATGTCATCGGCCCCGGTGGCAAGAAGCTGGGCTATGGCGAGCTGGCAGATGCCGCCATGAAATTGCCTGTACCAGAAAAAGTCACGCTGAAAGACCCGAAAAACTTCCGCCTGATAGGCAAACCCACAGGTCGCCTCGATGCCAAAGCGAAATCCACAGGCACACAGGATTTTGGTATTGATACCCACCTGCCCGGCATGCTGACTGCGGTAGTAGCACGACCACCGGTATTTGGTGCCAGGGTCAAGACTATTGATGACACTGCCGCCAAAGCCATCAAGGGTGTCAAGGCAGTGTTGCGCGTGCCGACAGACCGTGGTGGCGAGGGTGTGGCAATTATCGCGACTGGCTATTGGCCAGCCAAACAGGGCCGCGATGCCCTCAAGCTGGAATGGGATACCGATGGTGTGGAAAAAGTTGATTCCGCCAAAATGCTGGCCAGCTATAAAGAATTAGCCAAGAAGCAAGGTGCCCTGAAATTTAATGATGACGTCTCGAAAATAGCGACGGCGCCGCATAAGCTGAATGCCGAATTTGTCTTCCCCTATCTTGCCCACACACCTATGGAACCGCTGAACTGCACGGTCGCCATCAAGGGTGACAAGGCAGAATTGTGGATGGGCACGCAAATGCCTGGACTCGATGGTTTTGCAGCTTCCAAGACCCTGGGGTTGAAGCCTGAAAATATTGCAGTGCATACCCAGTATGCAGGCGGTGGCTTTGGCCGTCGTGCGATAGCCACCAGTGACTATGTAGTGGAAGCCTGCAATGTTGCCAAGGCAGCGCAAACTGCGGGGCTGGATGCACCGATACGCACGCTGTGGAGCCGTGAGGACGATGTCAAGGGTGGTTATTATCGCCCAATGCATTTGCACAAGGCCGAAATCGGTTTTGATGCCCAGGGCAATATCCTCGGTTGGGACCATGTCATCGTTGGTCAGTCCATCGTCGGTGGCACACCTTTCGAATCCATGATGGTCAAGGATGGCGTGGATATCACAGCAGTCGAAGGCATGAAAGAACCGTATGAAATGCCGATGCGCCTGTCTGTCCATCATCCCAAGATCAATGTGCCAGTCTTGTGGTGGCGCAGCGTGGGCTCTACCCATACTGCTTTTGTCATGGAAACCCTGCTCGATGAAATTGCCCAGACTACCAAGCAAGACCCGGTAGCTTACCGCCTGAAACTCATGGGTGACAAACATCCACGGCATAAAGCGGCATTGCAACTGGCGGTGGAAAAATCTGGTTATGGCAAGAAGAAATTGCCCGCTGGCCGTGCCTATGGTGTGGCTGTGCATGAATCATTTTCGTCGGTCGTCGCTTATGTGGTTGAAGCTTCCATGAAGAATGGCCAGCCCAAGCTGCACAAGGTCACTGCGGGTGTGCATTGCAATCTGGCCGTCAACCCAAAAAGCATAGAAGCACAGGTGCAGGGTGCGGCACTGATGGGTCTCTCCATGTGCTTGCCAGGTGCTGCCATTACGCTCAAGGATGGTGTGGTCGAGCAAAGCAACTTCAGTGATTTTGTTGTGCCACGCATTACCGATATGCCACAGATTGCCGTACATATCGTCCCTAGTGCAGACGCACCTACCGGCATGGGTGAGCCTGGCTTGCCAGCACTGGCACCGGCTTTTGCGAATGCCATCGCCAGGGTCAGTGGCAAGCGCTGGCGTGAGCTGCCTTATAAACCGGTATAAGCAAAGCTAACTATTGTTACTTGCATGCAAGAAACATGGAAATGAAGCGCAGATAGTTGTATGTTGAGAGATATCAGATTCCTGGAGTTTGATGAACTGCTGGAATTTGGTATCCCACAATAAAGGAGACTTATCATGCGTAGTTTCATTAAATTCCTGACACTGGCTTTATTCAGCATTTTTGTCAGCCAAAGTGTATTCGCTGCAGACCATGGTACCGCCCAAGAAGCGGAGGCCATGGTGAAAAAAGCCATTGCCCATATCAAATCCAAGGGCGCAGATGCAGCCTACCCTGAATTTAATAATCCCAAAGGCAGCTTCAGTGACCGTGACTTGTATATTTTTGTACTTGACATGAGTGGCAAAACCCTTGCCCATGGTGCCAATCCCAAGCTGCTGGGGAAAAATATCAGTACGCTGAGAGATGTCGATAACAAAGCCTTTATTGAAGAGCTGCTGGCAACTGCAAAGAGCAAAGGCAAAGGCTGGATAGACTACAAATGGCCTAACCCAACTACCAAGGCAATAGAACTGAAATCCACCTATTTTGAGAAATCTGATGATGTCGTCGTTGGCTGTGGCATTTATAAGTAAATGCTGTTCAAGCTCATCTGATTGATGTTAAGCAGTGTCTGAAAGGATGCTGCTTTTTAATTTTTGTTTACGATGAACCCGACATCCGCAGGCTATTCAGGTACACCACTGGCAAAGAAACTGGGCATACAAGCTGACAGCCATGTTTGCGCCAGACATGCGCCTGAAAACTATCTGGATTTGCTGGCCGACTTACCAACTGGCGTGGTATTTGACAAGAAGACTACGCCTGCGACAGATATCGTCCATTTGTTCACTGACAAAAAAGCTGTCCTCGTCCAAGAATTGCTGACCTGTAAAGCAAGCTTGAGAAGTGATGCCGCAATCTGGGTATCCTGGCCCAAGAAAGCATCGAAAGTAGCTACCGATATCACTGAAGATACGATAAGAGAAGTCGCCCTGCCCATGGGTTACGTCGATATCAAGGTCTGTGCTGTCAGCGATATATGGTCAGGTTTGAAACTGGTGGTACGAAAAGAACTGAGGCCGGACTGGCCGGCCTCGGGTTAGGACTTCCGAAAAATCGCCCCAGCTGCGTTGCAGCTCCTAGCCGTACTAAAGTACTGTCTTCGTCGCTGGCGCCTTGCTGGGGCAATTTTGCGTAAGTCCTACTATTACAACTTAATTTGATTCCTTGATCAGACGACCAGAGTTTTTTTGTATGGGTCGCGCATTCATGGGATACAGGCGGCTGAATATCGTCAACTGATCTGGTGAAATTTCTACCGGCTCTTTCATGACCAGCCACAACACACCTTCGCTGCAAGGTGGCGTCGTCAGCGAACCCATGTAGGTATAGTAATCACGCTTGACGGGCAGGATGTCGTTCATGTCCATGGTCGTCAAGGCCTGCACCGGATCATTTTTTTCCAGCGGCAGGTTATTCCAGACATGCTGCACCAGGCTATGCGACTTGCCGCGTTCTATCAAAACGGCCACCACGGCCAGTTTGCCATCAGCATCCTTGTGCACCAGGTGGGCGACCATTTCAAAGCTCTTGCCATTCACACGTTCTTCAGATGGCTTATGGAAATGGAATTGCACCAGCTCATAATTGTGGCCCAGCACATTGATATAGTTACCCGCACCAATATTGACTTGTATGGTGTGGCCATTGTCGACGACAGTGAAACGGCTGGGCTTATAGTCAAAGGCAATAGGGTCCAGGTCCACCTTGATACCATCGCGGATATCGATAGGCGACTGTCTTTCGCCGACATCACATTTGGCATTGGCAGTATTAAGCTTGCCCCAGTTCAAAGGACCGCCCTCGCCCTGGTAACTCCAGTGTATATCGGCATGGCTGGCGGCCAAGCCACCCGCCGCTGCCGCACTATTGGTGCCATGGTCACTCTTTACTTTAACCGTTTCGGGTCTGCGTATTGGCGGCGCATAAGATGGCCGCATGACGGGTTTGGGCCCGCTACGCGCTGCTGCATCATCCTTGTCCTTGCGGATAACACTGAGGCGCTCGGCTATGCGTGCAGCCAGTTCATCAGCAGCCAGTGCTTCTTTGGCACGAATAGCGGCCTCTTTGGCGGACTCCTTGCTTTCCTTGGAAGCGGGCTTGCGCTCTTCTTTGGCTGGTGCAGACGCCGAGGCTGATGCCGAAGCAGAGCTGGACGCCTCTTCTTTTGCCGATGCCGCTTTGATAGGTTTGGATGGTGGCGGATCATTCGCCTGAGCGGACAAGGCCAACAACATGGGGAGCAGCAAGGCGAGAGAGCGGCGCATAGTGGAGTGAATTTAGGATATCGGTTTGCAGAGAGATACCTTAGTTACGGCAAGTCTCTTTGCAAACTTGAATCCTGAGAGCAATGTGTGGTTTTTTCGCCCTCAGAACCTGTTTACGATCTGTAGCGAGCGAGCGTCAGCGGGGTCGGGGGTAACAAAAAACGCCGCGCAAAAAGCGGAATGTACTTTAGTACGTGAGCATTTTGAGCAGCGCATGAGCCCCGCGCAGACTCCGATTGCGCTCGCGCTTAAGATCGGAAACAGGTTCTCAGGCTGCCGCTATCTCCGCTTACACCCCTTCAACAATGAACAAACGGCCTATGGAATTGGCATGGCGGATTTCCATGGCCTTGGCATATTCAACCGAGTCATACCATAGCTGCGCCTGTTGCAGGCTGGGGAATTCAACAAGCACCGAACGCCAGCCTTCATTATGGGCATCATCCCTGCCCTCTTTTTGCACCCGTGTACCACCGCGCACCAGGAATTGCCCGCCATACTGCTCTACGCTGGCCGTCGCCAGTGGCCGGTAATCGGCATATGCATCCGCATTGGTGACCTGGATTTCTGCAACGACATAAGCTTTACTCATGATATTCCTGACAATTATTTAGTTAATTACAATGACAATAAGCGAGCTTTAGCCGCAGCGTATTCCAATTTCAAACGTGCTACCACTTCCGCCACGGTCAGTACATCGTTCATCATACCTACACCCTGACCTGCACCCCAGATATCACGCCAGGCCTTGGCCTTGCTGCCGCCGCCAGAACCAAAATTCATCGCGCTCTTGTCAGCCACCGGCAAGTTGTCAGGGTCAAGGCCAGCAGCGACGATGGACTTTTTGAGGTAATTGCCGTGTACGCCAGTGAACAGATTGGTGTAGACAATATCCGCCGCCGCTGAATCGAGAATGGCCTGGCGATAATCATCATCCACATTCGATTCAACAGTCGCCAGCCAGCGTGAGCCTATGTAAGCAAAATCGGCACCCATGGCCTGTGCTGCCAGCACTGCATCACCAGTCGCAATAGAGCCTGACAGGGCGATTGGTCCATCAAAGAAGCGCCGTACTTCACCGACCAGGGCAAACGGCGACAAGCCACCAGCATGACCGCCAGCACCGGCTGCCACCAGGATCAGGCCATCGACTCCGGCCTCTAGCGCTTTTTGAGCGTGGCGTATCGAAATCACATCATGCATGACGATGCCGCCGTAGCTGTGTATCGCATCCAGCATTTCTGGCGGTGGCGCACGCAGGGAAGAAATGATGATGGGTATCTGATGCTTGACGCACACCTCGACATCATGCGCCAGCCTGTCATTGGATTGATGGACGATCTGGTTAACCGCGATCGGGCCTATCAAGGCATCTGGATGGGCTTCCTGATGCGCTGCCAGCTCGGCCTGCAATTCTGTCAGCCAGACATCCAGCAACTCGGCAGGCCTGGCATTCAGGGCAGGGAAAGACCCGACTATGCCTGCCTTGCATTGCGCCGCCACCAGTTTGGGGCCGCTGGCAATGAACAGGGGTGAACCTATGACCGGCAGGCTAAGGTGCTGCAAAGCTGATGGCAGGCGTGAAACTGAACTTGATGCGGGCGAATCGAGAGCCATAGTCGGTATCCTCTAACGGTGAGCATAGAATGCTTGATGGACGTACATATCCAGTATGATTTTACCGTGCTAATAAAATTCCTGTGGAGACACCATGACTTATCAATGTTTTGACTTCAGTATCAGTAATAAAATCGCCCACCTGCGCCTGAACCGTCCGGCCACGTTGAACACCATGCAACCCGTGTTTTTCCGCGAGCTGACAGATATTTTGCAAAACCTGCAAAACCAGGCGAATGCCCGTGTACTCATCATCTCTTCTACCGGCAAGCATTTCACCGCTGGCATGGCGCTGGATGTATTTGCCGGTGGTGGTATCACACTCGACGACGCCAGCGCCGTTGGCCGCGCCAATATTGCCCTGGCGTTGAAGGACATGCAGCATGCCTTCAACCTCATCGAATCCCTGCGCATGCCCGTCATCACCGCCATCCACGGTGGCTGCATAGGCGGCGGTGTCGACATGATCTGCGCCAGTGACATACGCCTGGCCAGCAGCGATGCTTTTTTCTGCATACAGGAAATCAACATAGGCATGACCGCCGACCTGGGTACTTTGCAACGCCTGCCCAAGCTCATCCCCGAAGGCATAGTCCACGAAATGGCCTACACCGGCCGCCGCCTGCCAGCACAACGTGCGCTGGCAGTTGGCTTGCTCAATGAGGTATTTGATACCCAGGAAAACATGCTGGCAGCCGCCCTGCAAATGGCCACAGAAATCGCCGAAAAACCCCCGATCGCCATCTGGGGCAGCAAACAAGCCATCCACTACGCCCGCGACCACAGCACCCACGACGCCCTGCAACAAATGGGCTGGCTACAATCCGGCATCTGGCAAAGCAGTAACCTCATGGAGGCTTTCATGGCGAAGCAGCAGGGTAGGGCTACGGAGTATGCGGATCTGGCACCGGTTAGTTCGTTTTCTGAGGCGGCTTATCATTTGAAGTAGGTGGTGGTAGTTTGAATACCCTCAAGCAAGGTCATAAATTTCAGTAGTAATTTGAAATGATTGGAACAAAACTCAATAAATATTTACGTTAATTCCAGGCCCAATGTTGGGCTGATGAAGCGTAGCCTAGCGAGGCCCGGCCCAACCTACGCAAACGGTTATGTTGCTTTTGACGTTGGGGTTGCTTTTGACTTTTGCAGTTCCCATGTGTAGGCGCCGTTTGTGCTGTACAGAAAATGGAAAAAGAAGGACCGCTGTTTGAGGTGTAGCTGGGGTTTCGAGATGCATGCATCTCGCCAGCGTAACGGCAATCGCTTGCAAGCGATTGTGCGCCCTGCAAGGGAAGCGAGTTTCGGGCATTTCCCATTTTTTGTACTGCACAAATGGGAACCCCGCAGGGGCGGCTATGCCTGGGTCGCCTTTCTTTGAATACGTTCTTTGGCGACGCAAAGAAAGTATTTCGGCTGCCGGGCCGAGACCCGGCTTGCATCCACGAAGGGCAATCGTTTTAGTCAAAGTACGGCATTCAACACGCGATATGGCATGCTACGAACGCCGCTAGATTCCTGCCAAAAACACGCAGGAATGACGTAAATTAGATTGTGCGTACTTCAAAGTATCGTTAGCTCGGTTACCTGTCGCCGACGCGATTAAAAACCGTATTATCCTACCCTGATCTCCCGTATTCCCTTCCCCAACCTCCGCCTCAACAAAGTCCGCAACGTCACCCCATCCGCATACCCCACCAAGCCCGCAATCTGCTCCACACTATGATTGGAAGTCTTCAACAAATGCACCGCTTTCTCTATGCGCAAATCCTGCACATACGATACCGGTGTCTTGCCCAGGACTTCGTGAATACGCCGTGCCAGCGTACGCTTGCTGGTCGCCATTGCATCGGCTGCATCATTCAGATTAAAGCCCTGGTCCAGATGACTGCGCGCCCAGCGGTCGAAGCGTTCCACCATGGGATCAGCATGCGCCAGGTGGTCAGAAATGATGTAAGCCGTCTGTGAAGGACGGCTATCAACCACCAGGTAGCTGGCCACCAGATTCGCCAGCTCTGGGTTGCTCTGCCGTATCAGCCACAGCATCATGTCCATATGGCTGAAGGCTGCACCTGCAGTCAGGAACTGGCCGGACTGGACGATCATGTGGCTGGTGTTCAGGCGCACTGATGGATAACGCTGGCGAAACAGGGGATTGAGCCACCAGGTGGTAGTCGCGTCCCGCTCGTTGAGCACACCGCTTTCTGCCAGTACGAAAGTGCCTATGCAGGCAGCGGCAATACGCACGCCATCACCCGCCCAGTCACGCAAGGCGATACTCGCGTCTTTCACGTCAGAGCGTACCAGCGCCTGAGTCAAAGTATCCGGCATCTTGTAACCCAGTGCAGGGACGATGACCATATCAGGCGCAGGCACTTCATCAGCACGCAATACCGGCACACTCATGCCTTGCGCGGTCTGTACACGCCGCCGCATGCCTACCAATGAAATTTTAAAGGGCGGTGCCGGGTTGGCCTGCATGCCCGACAATTCATTCGCTGTCGTCAGGGCATCGAGGACGATGGACAGGCCGGTATCAAAAACGCCATCAAGGGCGAGGATGTTGATGTTCATGGCAGATTCATGGAAAATTCACGGAAGGGTTATGGCAAACTCATGGCACGCTCATGGCAAATTCATTGGCAATATTCATACCAAAGATGTCAATCGCGCCAGTATCACGCAAGTCCTTTGATCTGTAAAGTCTCTCTTCATCGCAATCCTGCGATGCAAGTATAGATTCAAGCACATGGAGATAAATCATGATCAAGCACGCCCTGTACGCCCGTTTTGAAGCCAAATCCGGCAAAGCCGCCGATGTCGCCGCCTTCTTGGAAATGGGCCTGGCCCTGGCTAATCAGGAAAGCACGACACCTATCTGGTTTGCCCTGCAATTATCTGACAACGTATTTGGTGTTTTCGATGCGTTTGAGAATGAAGCAGGCCGGCAGGCACATTTGCAAGGACCTATCGCCCAGGCATTGATGGCGAAGTCTGAGGAATTGTTTACCGGTCCACCCAGCATAGAAAAAATCGAGGTTTTAGGCCTGAAAAATCTGGCAAGATAAGCATAAACTCAAGCAAGGAGAAACCGCATGTACGAAAAAACCTTGATAGCAGGCTGGGGCGATATGGATTTCAATTCCCATATGCGCAACACCGCTTATCTCGATAAATCTGCCGATGTACGCATGATGTATTTTGCTGACTGCGGTTTCCCCATGGCCGAATTCATGCGTTTGCGCATAGGCCCGGTCGTCATGAAAGATGAAATTGAATACTTCCGTGAATTCCATTTGCTTGACGAAGTCACGGTCACCCTAAGTTTGGCTGGTTTGTCGGACGACGGCAGACGACTGAAGATACGCAATGAATTTTTCAACAAGGGCAAACTGGCAGCACGTGTCACTTCGCTGGTAGGTTGGCTGGACCTGAATGCGCGCAAGCTGATGACGCCACCCGATAAACTATTGGAAGCGATGCGGCAAACTACTCGTGCGGAAGACTTTGTGATTTTGCCGGACAGTTCACAGGCTAACTGAAGAGGACAACATGAGTATACGCATAGTCCAGTTGGGAACAGGACGCGCAACAGATGAAGGCTTGCGCATAGGCACGGTAAGGCGACCACCGCGAGGGGTACCCAAAGCAGAATTTGCCAGCCGCAATTATTACGATGTCTGGTTACCGAATTTGTCACCGAGTGCAGATTTGATGGCGAAAGGCAAGGCGGTCAGCACGCCTGCCGAATGGACCAGCTTTACCCGCAGCTTCAAGGCAGAGATGAATGAAACAGATGCCAGCAAGGTATTGGACTTGCTGGCGGCGATGTCAAAGACGACGAATTTTTCTGTGGGTTGTTATTGCGAAGATGAGAGCCGCTGCCATCGCTCCATACTCAGGCAGTTATTGACTGAGCGTGGTGCGGATATCAAATAGAGTATCCGTCCATCACTTAGATTACTGGCCAAGCTGCTTGCGCAACAGACGATTCTCATGCGCCTCACCATCCATGAGAAAGCTCGTGCTGCCGATGTCTGCATATCCCTTCCTGGCATAAAACTGCAATGCCCTGGCATTATGTACCCAGGGGGTCAGCCACATCACATCGGCGCCATGCCGAGTTGCGCTGGTTTCAGCTACATGTAAAAGCTGGCTGCCCAGGCCCATGCGGGTAAAAGGCTCTTGCACATAGAGTCTGTCGAGTTCGGCAGGATGCTGGGCAATGACTAATTCCTGCCTGGTTCCTATTGTGATTTGAGAAAATCCAAGCAAGTGCCCATCACGCTCGGCAACATGAAGGAACGTCTCATTGTGTTCCAGCAAACCAGCGATGACAGACACCGAAAAAGCATGCAGCACTTCCCTGGCTATGGCGGGGCGTATACCTGTCGTAGCATAAGTATCAAGAAAAACCTGGGTCGCCAGCACACTCAGGCAAAGTGCATCAGCTTGCGTAGCGGGCCGTATCTGCACACTTATACTCATATTTTATTCTGTGACCTTGGTCACTGCTTCTATGTGGTGACCATCAGGATCAACTAAAAATGCAGCGTAGTAATAAGTTCCATAGTCAGGGCGCAAACCCGGCGCGCCATTGTCGTTGCCGCCTATGGCTAGCGCTGCCCGATGAAACTGGTCAACTGCTGTGCGCGTCACTGCGGTAAAGGCCAGATGAAAACCTGGGCCAGGTGGGTTGGCATCCGGTCTTAATTTCAGGCACAGGATATCTTGATCGTCATGCAAACCATAGCCTATGGCAGTGTCGTCTTCAAACACGCGGCGAAAGCCTAAAGCACCAAGGACAGCATCATAAAATGCGCCCGCCAATGTCAGATCGCGTACGCCCAGGGAGATGTGATGCAGCATTTTTTTATTCCTGAGATAAATTAAGGTCGTCGATATGGAAGCTGTTTTGCTAGCGGGTACTGGTCAGCACATCAGCGTTCAGTGTAGCGGCACCGGCAGCAACCAGTTCTGCAGCAATTTGCGGTATCAGGACATCGGCACTCAACTCCAGCACACGTGCTGACGAAATAAAACAGCGGGTCTTGCCAAGCTGGCTCAGGGCCTGGTCCAGGCTGAGCTGGCGCAATTCCAGCAAAATGAAGGCCAGCATGACCTTGACGGCATTGCGGGCATTGCGTCGCGGGTCAGCTTGCAGATAAGCGAGGCGGGACTCGGCACGCGCCAAGGCTGCGTCTACATCGCTAAACGCCGGGCCATGGCCGGGAATGACGATGCGTGGCTGGAGTTGGCGTATGACTTGCAGGATGACGGCTTGCTCGGCAAAACCGGATTCGCCTTCAAGCTCAGGGAAAATAATGCCAAAGCCATTTTCCCACAAGGCATCGGCAGAGATCAGTATGCCTTCCTGTGTACAATGCAAGATCATGGAATGTGGATCATGGCCGGGTGCAGACAATACCTGCCAGTGCATGCCGCCCAGTTGCAACTCATCGCCATGTTGTATCGCCGCATCAAAACTGAAGCGCTCGCAACGTTGACCAGTGGCGGCATAAGTCAAGGCCTCTTCATCCCAGACTGCGACTGCAGCTGTGTCAGCCACCGGGATCAGGGTGCGGCAGCCATACAAGCGCTGCAGGCTGGCATTACCACCACAATGATCAGAGTGCAGATGGGTATTCACCAGCAAATCGAGTTTGCGGCCACCCAGAGCTTGCTGCATCAATGCTACAGTCTGCGGTGCATGGCTCAGGTAGCCGCTATCAACCAGAGCCGTCTGTTGTTCATCGATGAACAGGATGTTGTTCGAGGACAACCAGCCCCGTTCAAAGACTTGCATGCTGGCGGGTAGTTGCATCATGTCTTACCTACGACTTTGCGCTGCTGGCCATAGGGCATGGTTTGTGCAGCAGCTAATTCTGCCGATACGAAGAAGGCATCGCCTTGCAGGTAAGCTTGCAACATGTCAGTGCCATCCAGTCCCCAGAAGCAGCGACCATCGACTACCGCCGTTGGCACGCCAAACACGCGGGCGGCAATGGCCAGTTCACCATTGCGTTTTAGCGCATCTTTGACAGCGGCGTCATCCAGCATGGCTGGTGTCACTTGCAACTCGTCAAGCAAGGCTTGCCAGTGTTCTGTCTGCGCAGGTATATGACCATCGCGCCAGACAAAGCGAAATAGTCTGTGCACGGCAGCTTCAGTGCTGCCAAGAGCCAGACACAGGCGCAATAAAGGCAGGGGGTTGAAAGGATGCTCGGGCAGCATGCGCAAAGGAATGCCATGTTTGTGTGCCAGCCAGGCGCAATGCTCGAAGGTCCATAGCCGCTTGGGTGCAATTTCTGCCGGGCCTTTGTTGTCCCAGTGATTAAGCAGACCAGCGAATAAAACCGGACGGTAATTGATTTGCGCTACACCTTGCAAACGCCCCAGCATTTCACTCTGCAAATAAGCAAAGGGAGAAATAAAATCGAAATACCAGTCCAGTTGTTTCATTAATTATCCTTCTTCCTCAAATACTCAAGGCAGCATTCTTTGCTGTACCAAATCCCAGATTTCCAGCTTCTTGTGGTTGTCTGCCTTGCTCCAGCAAATGATTTCATCGATGTTGCGATAGCAGCCCGTGCACAGGCCAGTCTTGTCATCCATGCGGCAAATATTGACGCAGGGTGAGGGTACGGTTGCTCCAGGTTTCATGACAAACTGGGCGGGGTCAAATTCATACAGGATATTCATGCGCGCAAAGCCACGTCAGCAACAGGTGCACCTGTCATGGTTTTCAATTGCGCCGGCGTCAGTTTGAAAACGGCGTGAGGATGACCGGCAGCAGCCCACACATGGGCGTATTGCAGCAAATCTTCATCTATCAGCATGACGGTTTTTTGCAGATGACCGATAGGGCAAACCCCGCCTATGGCATAGCCAATTTTTTCTTTGACGAAGCGGGCGTCCGCCTTGCCCAAAGGGCCGACGATGGCAGCGACCTTGCTTTCATCAACGCGGTTGATACCGCTGGCAACAACCATGACAGCAGCATCATCAAGCAAGCGACGGAAGACGATGGATTTGGCGATTTCTGCCACCTGGCAACCCAGACCGGCAGCGGCCTCGGCAGAAGTTTTGCCGGATTCCGGCAACATGACGACAGTTTGATCATGCCCCAGGCTGTGCAGCAATAGTGCAACGCGCTGGGCGGTTTCGGGTAAGGCAGTATCTTTGGACATGATGCGCAGACAAATAAGACAAAGCCTGTTTATATCATAAGCAAAGTCTGTATGCTCATTACACCTATTTACCCGGCAAGTTCTAACCGTGCCATTCAGCCAGTAGGGCGGCATGCTGCGCCGGTACTTCAAAATATTTCATGGCAGCGCGATACTCATTGCCACTCAAGATGGAATAAATACAGGTTGCCTTGCAGACTACCTGGGTACGCTGAGAGGCGTCGCCTGGTTTAGGGACTTCCATCATCATCTGATAAGTCTGCTTTTCTTTGAGGACAGCGCTGCACTGCATTTGTATGCTGCCCGAAGTAAAGTTGATTATCTTGGCGGGCACGATCTGGCCAGGGAGCACCTGTATAGCACCGCGCCACGTAACGTTGGCGCGCGCAGCGTTGCGGGAATCACTCATACGGACAAATACCTGAAATGCAAATTCATAGACAGAATAAAATGATGCAGCGCGGAAATTATTATTGTACCGACTTCTGCGCTTCTCAGCAGAAACTATTTCAACTCATGTTGAACTCATTTTCAACTCTCTGGAATTCTGCGCCAGCCAGTTGGCGACGCCGCTCGCCGCAACCCTGGCGGTAGCGAAACAGGCTGTCAACAAATAGCCGCCTGTCGGTGCTTCCCAGTCCAGCATTTCACCGGCAAAAAACAGGCCGGGATGCTGCACAGCCATCAGGTTTTCATCCAGGCCTTCAAAGCGCAGTCCACCGGCACTGCTGATGGCTTCATCTATGGGTCTGGTCGCCTGCAATACCACAGGCAAAGCCTTGATGGCATGCGCTAGTACGCTTGCTTGCGCAAAGTCTGTTTTATCCAGGCATTCATGCAGCAAACTGGTCTTGAGCGCATCCAGACCCAGGCGAGTTTTCAGGTGGCTGGACAAAGAGCGTGAACCACGTGGGTGTTCCAGTTCAGCCAGTACTTTTTCCATGGGCGTATCTGGCAGCAGATCCAGTTCCAGCACCGCCTTGCCCTGGCTTTGCAATTGCTGACGCAGTGCAGCAGACAATGCATAAATCAGGCTGCCTTCAACACCCGTTGAGGTGATAACAAACTGTCCCTTGCGCATGGGTTGAGTACCACCCTGCACCCTCGCAGCAACTGTCAATATGGGCTGACCGGCAAACTTGTCTTTGAAAAATGTGCTCCAGTCCAGATCAAAGCCACAATTGGCTGGCTGCAAGTCTGCAACATCCAGGCCACGTTGTCTGAGCAAGTTCACCCATGCACCATCAGAGCCCAACTTGGCCCAGCTACCACCGCCAAGGGCGAATACCTGCGCCCGTGCGGGCAGGCAGACTTCGCCATCTGGCGTGGCAAAGCGTAATTGACCTTGCTCA
Source organism: Undibacterium sp. Ji83W (assembly GCF_049340385.1). Lineage (NCBI taxonomy): Bacteria > Pseudomonadati > Pseudomonadota > Betaproteobacteria > Burkholderiales > Oxalobacteraceae > Undibacterium > Undibacterium sp. Ji83W. The sequence goes on from NZ_JBMPOZ010000014.1 coordinate 72,223, forward strand.
TCCCAGCCCAGCCAGCGATGCCGCATATGGAAACGCACACCTTGCTGGCGCAGGCGATGGAGCCAGGCACGCAATAAAGGAGCAGCCTTCATATCAACCGGGAACACGCGGCCAGAGCTGCCGACATAGGTGTCGATACCCAGGTCGTTGACCCATGCACGCAGGGCAGTGGCGTCAAACTGTCCTATCATGGGTGCCAGTTGTGCCTCGCGTTCAGCATACCGTGTCATGAAAGAGACAGAATTTTCAGAATGTGTGAGGTTCATCCCCCCCTTGCCTGCCATTAAAAACTTGCGTCCTACCGAAGGCATGGCATCATACACATCAACAGTGATACCTCGCAGGGCCAGGGTTTCTGCCACCATCAAGCCGGCTGGGCCACCGCCAATAATGGCTACACTGTCAGTCTGCTGATGATGTGTTTTAGTCACGTATGTTTGCATAAGTTTGCGTCATAATATGGTTTTGCATGTACTGCTTCGCTGCCGCTTGCATGCAAACAAAGCTATTGGTTTCTGCCTGAATTCACCAGAAGTTACAACCAGGTCCCCCTATGGTCAATCTGGATCGTGCTACGCTAGACTTAGTGGTTGCTTGTATCAGCGTGATTTCCATGCTGGTCATGCTGGCGGTTTGGCATATCAACCGTGACATACCCGGCACCGGCGTCTGGGCTGCCGCTGCGTCCATGATCGCACCGGCCTTTTTACTGATACGCCTGATCAATATCATCGACATCCCTATGTCTTTGATCGTCGCCTTTAACAATTCTCTGACCCTGACCACCACACTGCTGATGCTGGAAGGCACCCTGCGTTTTCGCGGTTATCCCTCCCAGATGCGCTGGCGCTGGGGTCTGGTGCTGATCCCGGCCTTTGTCTTGCTGGCTTTCATCAACCGGGACGACATGATACGCCGATATCTGTTCCATGATGTTATCGCAGCCAGCCTGATGCTGAGTACGGCTTTTATCCTGATCTGGAAAACCCGCGACCTGGACTTGCTGGCGGCCTGCATAGGGGCAATTTCCCTCATCATCATGGCGGTAGGTTTTATTATGCGCTGGCATCTGGCTTTTATTTCGAATAACAATGCTGAACTGGCCAGGCACCCGCTGCTGAACTTTATCTATCTGATCGTGGTGCTGTGCTTGCTGGGCTGGACTTATGGCGTCAGTGTCAGTTGCAATCTGCGCGCCCAGAAAAGCATACTGGAAATGGCCAGGGAAGACGCCCTTACCGGCTTGCCAAACCGCCGTCATGTCGATGAAACGCTGGACAAAGCCATCGCCCAGAGTAGCCGCAACCAGCAGGGTTTTGGCTTTATCCTGATTGATCTGAATCATTTCAAGTCAGTCAATGACCGCTTTGGCCATCAGGCCGGGGATTTATTGCTCAAGGAAGTTGCGAAGCGCTTAAAGAGTTTTTGCCGCCACGCCGATTTCGTGGGCCGCATAGGCGGTGATGAATTCGTCGCCCTGACCTTCGGCGTCAACCAGGAATCCCAGCTCGACAGCACCCTGCTGCGCCTGAAGAAAATGCTGGAAGGCCCCTGCATCATACAAGGCCACAGCGTAGAAATCGAAGCCGCCCTGGGCAGCGCCCTCTTCCCCACCGACGGCCGCAGCGCCGACAAACTAATGCAAACCGCCGACCAACGCATGTACATCGACAAATCAGTCCCAGAAAATATCCTGGCTGCAGTAACCCAAAGAGCATAAAAAAACAAAAGCCGGCATCGAGCCGGCTTTTTAATCTTCAAAAACGACTACACCAGAAATGCTGAGTAAGCGTAGCGAGCGACGCTAGTTTGAGTTAAGAAGCGCAATCGTACTTTAGTACGATGAGCATCGCAGACTCAAAATCGCGCCGCGCAGTAGCTTAATCAGCATTTCTATTTTGACCAGAACTTTTGGTAGTGAGTCCGGAAATCGTTCGCCGGCTCAAACATATTCTTTTGCCCACCGTCATACGCAATATTCTGCGCCGTCACCAAATGCAAGGCACTCACATAGTTGCTATGCTCGGCAGAAGAAAAGGCGCGATTCAGTTCATCCACGATTTGCCATGCATGCATGGACAAAGGCTCAGGCACAGTCGCAGTTTGCAGGCTATTGGCACGTATGCGTTTATAGGCAGTAGGCGAACCATCACCTGCAGACACGGCAACCAGCTTGTTACTCGCGATCAGGGTTGCGGTAGTTGGCACTTCCAGCAAATCAAAATAGAAATCATTGACACCGATGACATGCGTCCACTTGGCACCATGACGCTTGACCAGGCTTTCGACTACGGCCTTCATCTTGATATGCGCTTCTGCCAGGGGTACGTCTTCCAGGCTCAGTAATTTGCAACCTTCACACTGACGTATGGTCTCAACGATGGCAGTGGATTTGGCCAGCAGATAAGGATTGCTGGAATCGGTAAATACCACGATACCAGCTTTGTTATTGGAATCGACCACGGTATACAAGGCGGCCAGTTGCCCGACCTCTTTGGGGTTGGTGCCGATGTTGGTAAACAAGCCGTCAGTCGGGCCACTCTTGACCGACGCATGCCAGCCAACCACGGGTACCTTGGCCTTGGCTGCCGCCGCCATGCCCTTGCTCTGACTTGTGACATCCACACCTGCCAGTATGATGCCATCGGCTTTCATATCCAGTGCCTGGCTGATAATCAATGCCCCCTGATTACAACGGCCACGGCAGTTGATGGGCAAGACTTCCCAGCCGGCGCTGGTACTGGCTTCGCGCACACTGTTGAAGACACCACTGACGCCTGCATCACTCATGTCTGCAGCAATAAAGATGATTTTCTTTTTCTTATGTAGTGCAGGTCCATCAACCGGGCCTTCCCAGCGATTCTTGAGAGACGCAGCTCTGGCCACTTTGGCGTTGGCGCGGCTGAGAAACTGCATGGGATTTTCTTGTGCGGCAGCAGCACTGATAAAGCTGAACACAACAAATAACGCGGTCAAGCACTTACTTTTGGTAGCAGTCATGATTCTTGGCAGGTCAGGTTGGTAAAGAAAACCTGTATACGCACATACGGCACATACAAACTTTAATTTTTTCGATTGAAACAAATACTTACAACTGCGCAATGATTATTGCAGAAAAATGCGTCAAGTAAATAGAGTTTCCGTACCAAGGGGCCAGCGTCGAATATTAAGCACAAAAATGATTGATATAAAGAATAAAATTTTCCACAAGTAAAAATTTCCTGTGGAAAATTTCATTCTTTTTAACAACACCTACTATGACGAACCAATTAACAACAGTTCAAACTGCACCAATTTGGGTTCATCGGGGTTCAAATCACGTGCTTATCGGATGATTTCGGGCGATTTCATGTGAATTTTGTGTGAATATCGCTTGAATGCCGCTTGAATATCATATTTTGGCCCGCTTACTCCCAATGTACATCTGCCGAACCCTGGCGTTCTACATTCCTTTTTGCCGGATTACCTATGACATGGACATCGCCACTACCTGTGACCTTGAGTTTGATTTCCTGGCTGGCAAATACCTTGCTGCTGGACGAACCGGTGGAATTCAGATTGACCACCGCGCTTTTCAATGCAGATGCTTTCAAATCGCCTGAGCCCGATATTTTGACATTGAAATTTTTAACCTGGCCTTTGACGATGCTGTCACCAGAGCCGTTGGAAGTGAGTTCCAGCAAATCACTATTACCCAAACCCAGGTTCAGGTCACCACTGCCATTCAGGCTGGCAAATACCTGCTGATACTCGCCGTCCAGGTTGATATTGCCAGATCCGTGCAAGCTTACTTCGAGTTTATTGCCTTTAAAGCCTTTGATGACGGCATCACCACTGCCGGAAGTCTGCAGTTTTTCCAGGTTAGGTAAACTCAGTTCTATCCTGCTTTGCTCGGTTTTCCCTACCGAGATATAAATCCCGCGTGTGCCTACGTACAGGGTATTACCTTCCAGCCTGGTAGTCACCCTTGACACCAGCTTGGCATCCCCCTTGACCAGCAACTCTGGCGTGGCGGCCTGTTTCAGCGCCAGATCGATAGGGCCGCTGAGGATGACATTGACGATGGATGCCGTGACGGGGCGAACTTCACTGGCAGCCGAGCCAGCGCTGACGACATTGCTGGCATGGGCCCTGATGAAGACCACGCTGGATGCTGTCAAAACCACGGCCAGACCCAACATGCCTATGCCTGTGCGTATGATGTTTTTCATTTTTTTCTCCTGAAGCTAAATGAAACCAAAAAAACTAAGTGAAACTAAAAAGCTGCAAACTACTTTGTGCTGACTTATCAGGCTGCATGACCAAGTTGCAGCTGCGACAAGTTCCAGCGTAAATAATGTTTAAAGCCGATGAAGGTATATTTGGTCATGAACATACTTAACATCATCAAGGCGATGGAACCCAGCAGCAAACCCAGTCCTGTGAATAATTTGGTGCCAGAAAAGTGATTACCAACCTCTATATGCAGTTTTTCTGTCTGGGTTTCTGTCCTTACTGTACGTGTGGCGGCAGGAGTGGACGCTGCAGAGGCTGCAGAGGCCGCCACAGCTGAAGTAGCAGATGACGCCGCAGATGATACAGAAGATGAGGCAGAAGATGACGCAAGCACGGTAGCTGCCTCGCCATTGCCATCCTGCTTTTCACCATCGATCAGGATACCTGTTTCAGTCACGTCAACCCTGACATTATGCTTATGCATACGATGATTATCATTGTGATTATGTACATGGTGTCTGCCAGCGGGTATATCAACGCTGAACTGTTCGACCCCGGAGATGCTGGCAGCAGTAATACCTATGCCTGCCACATACATCACCATTGCGACTATATAAGCAGAACTCAAGAGGCTGAAGTAGACCACGGCAGGGATCAGCATGAACAGATTGAAGATCATCAGGCCTATCAGGGCCACCAGCAAACCGGCGACATTACCCAGGCTGAAATTTGTTTTTAATGCTTCATAACGTGTGCTGGCTTTCTTTTGCGCCGCCAGCAGTTCTGGTTTGGGCAAGCCCGCAGCAATTTCTTCTTCCGATTTGCCCGCGACCATGGCATCAACAAACTTGCGCTCATATTCCCACATAGTGTCTTCAATAACACTGGCGGGCAAGCCATCCAGAGCCTGGCGCAGCGCGTTCATATATGCAGTCTTGTTCATTGCCGTCTCCCGTTCTTGAATTTGGTATGTTCAGAATAAGCAAAGCAAAGCGGCGAAGCCACCGACATGCGACAGTGCGCAAATTTCTGGGGATAAACTGCTAAACCTGAGGATAGTCCGCAGCCGTCTACTGCAGCAAAAGAAGTGAATAATAGTAGTTTGCTATGACATCTGTATGTCCGACACTTGCCAGCTAGCAGACAGGCTGTGAGACTTGCCTTGCATTATTCTCCAGCCACTCCTGCAAATGGCTGGTATCTTCGCCCAGCAAATGCAGACCCAGGCGGCTGCGGCGCCAGAGTATATCGTCTACCGTGCGCGCCCATTCGTGGCTGACCAGATAGGAGGCTTCTGCCGTATACAAGCCCGGCACCAGCATTTCACCCATATCAGCTAGCGAGTATTTATCTTTCAACAAGACATGGATGCGGCTGCCATAGGCATGGGCATAGCGTTCTGCCAGATGGGGTGGCAACCAGGCATATTGCTGCTGGCATTGTTGTATGAACATGGGGAATTCGCTGACAGCGCGATTTTCCGGGGATTCACTATAAATATCACCACCGGGCAGGCAGGCGTGCTCAGTCCAGGCGGAATTGGCGTTATTCAGCAAAGGTGCCAGCATGGACAGCGCTTCTTCTGCCAGTTTGCGGTAAGTGGTGATCTTGCCACCAAACACGTTCAACACAGGTGCACCGGCAGTATCGAGCTCCAGGCTGTAGTCGCGGGTCAGGGCAGCAGCCTTTTCCTTGCCCGCTACTACCGTTGCTTCCACCAGCGGGCGTACGCCGGAATATGACCACAGCACATCAGCAGGGCTGATGGACTGGGTGAAATAATGGCTGGCCAGTCCACACAGATAGGCGACCTCATCCTCACTGATTGCGACCTCGTCCAGCGAGCCCTGGTAATCCAGGTCGGTCGTACCTATCAGGGTAAAGTCTTGCTCATAGGGTATGGCAAACACGATACGGCCATCAGGATGCTGGAAAATATAGGCATATGGATGATGGAACAGGCGCCGCACAACAATATGGCTGCCCTTGATCAACCGCAAGTGTTTGGCAGCACCCTGATGTAATACCTGCTGCAGGGTGTTGATGGCCCAGGGCCCGCTGGCATTCACCAGACTGCGGCTTTGTACCATCATCATGCTGCCATCCGCCTTTTGCAATTGCACCAGCCAATGTTCATCTTGCCGTCTGGCCGAGACACAGCGCGTGCGCGTCATGATGGTGGCACCTTTTTCCGCCGCCTGCATGGCATTCAGCACAACCAGGCGAGCATCATTGACCCAGCCATCGGAGTAGGCAAAGCCACGGCGAAAATCAGCCAGCAAGGGTTGCCCGGCAATATGTTGTTGCAAATCGATGGATTCAGCACCTGGCAGCAATTCACGTTTCGCCAGATGATCGTAAAGAAACAGACCTGCCCTGATCATCCAGGCCGGGCGCTGTCCTTTATCATGCGGCATGACAAAGCGTAGCGGGCTGATGATATGCGGGGCAGAACGCATGAGTACTTCGCGCTCTTGCAAAGCCTTGCGCACCAGGCCAAATTCATAATATTCAAGATAACGCAAACCGCCATGGATGAGCTTGGTCGACGCGGATGAGGTATGCGAGGCCAGGTCATCTTTTTCACACAAGAGTACGCTCAGACCACGGCCAGCAGCATCGCGGGCTATGCCTGCTCCATTGATGCCACCACCGATGACGAGGACATCGACTTCCGGCATGGCAGCTTGACTCTTCATTTTTTAACCAGATGATTCGGTAGCCAGCCTATGCCATGGGCGTGCAGGCTCTGTATATATAAGCGATCTTCAGTTTCGGTGACGCCCGTGGTTTCTGGATATAGCCCAGTCGGGTCTTGCAAGTCAGCGACGATTTTGCCCGCTTCATTGAAAGCCAGCACATGACCATAGGCCGGTGGCACTGGCCACAACACGCGCGGCAGGCGCAGGGTAATGCTGCGCAGCCAGGGTTTTTCAGCCATGTTATCAATCGCAGCACCTCGCGGTTTGACCAAGCCCAGCCAGATACGGCCATCCCGGCCACGCATGAGATTGTCTGGATAACCCGGCAAATCACGCAGCAAGATACTGGCCAGTTTTTTATCTGGCTTGTTTTTCAGATGCAATTCCTGGGCGCTGATGGAAATTTTCCAGATACGGTATTCGCCGGTTTCAGCCACGATGAGCTGCTGCTCATCCGTACTGAGTGCCAGGCCATTGGCAAAACACAGGCCATCTGCGATCAGGCGGGTCTGCTTGCTGGCGGGATCATATTCCAGTACCCGTCCGGTAGAGGAATGCTCCAGGATATCGAGTACGCTGGCATGGAAGGTACCTCCAGATTCCTTGGCACCAAAGCGCTGCGACGCATCAGTGAAATAAATCTTGCCAGTCTTGGCGACCACCACAGCGTCTGCATACAAGATAGGGCTATCGCCTATTTTGTCGGCAAGGACAGTGATTTGCTTGTCAGGTGCAATCGAGAGTATGCCGCGGAAGGCATCTGCCACAATCATATTCCCCGCTGCATCAAACATGAAACCCAATACCCGCCCACCGGTATTCACCCAGACTTCACGCTGGCTGCCGTCTGCCTGCATGCGCAAAATCGCGCCGGATGTGACGGCGGCATACAGCTTGCCATCCGGGCCTATGGCGATATGTTCAGGGCCGGTTTCTTCGCCGATTTCTATGGTTTTCAGCGCCGCCAGCTTTTCATTGCGCGCATGCGGTGGCGAATAACCTGCGAAAGGCGTCGCCTGCCAGGCAACCGGATTGATAGGCACAGGTGCCAGCAAGAGATAGGCGGCCAGGATCGCCACCAGGGCCAGTACCAGCAATAGCAGGCGTATGATCCATTTCTTCAACACTCATCTCCTTGCAGTTCAAGACAGCGCAACAGGACTTCCCAATGGGAAATCCAGGCAAGCCTGTATTTTGCACTGCCTGAATACTATTTTGATATTTATTTTAGAGGGATGTTGCAAGGAGGCAGACAAAGCAAATCGACAATCTTAACCGTGACAGCGCACGGCATCATAAGTACGCAGCCAGGTCATCTGCAAAATCCGGGCATCATTGCTAGCCCGGTGGCGAGAAATATGCAAATCTTCCTGTACCTGATCCTTGGTCGCATGCCACAGCCCTTCTTGCTGCGGGCTAATGATTTCGCGCAAATCTGCCAGGCGAAAACTCGGTACCCTGTCAGCGGCATCATATAAGAGTGCCATCCACACGTAATCCTGGGTCCAGCCATCGGTGTAGACCGTCATGCCTGCCAGTTGGGTATTGAGTTGCTCAGTCACCAGACTGGCTGACTTGCCTCTTTCCACCAGTATCTCGCGCGGGATGCGGTGTATGCGGGCGGCATGAATGTCCCAGTGCTGCCAGTCAGATTCTGGCTTGATCAGAGTGCACCAGCCTTCGCCATGACGACGCGAGTAGCCTACCTCGATAGGGTAGCTACCTTTGCCAAAGCCTGAGGCTTCAAAGTCAATCACGATAGGCACGGTCATCATTGCATGTGCTCCGCTGGGGAATATTGCTGCGATCGGCACCAATGGCAAAGACTGATTCAGAATATGGACTGCACCACTGGTACGTTTCATTTTTCTATGAATATCGACCACATGCAAGGTTTTGCATGGCATTTCTGCTTATTTAAGGGCGCATTTAAAGATATTTTATGAATATGTCGCAATTTATAGCTGATATAAATGAACAATCCGCTCAGGCGTTTGTCCAAAAAAATAGATTTCGCTGACTTTGTGATCTTGCCAGCCGTACTGATATCGTGCTGATGGTGTTGATACCGCGCTGCCAGATTGCAAAAATACTGGTAAGCTCAGCGACTTGTTTTGTCCATGTTAAAAGGAACCCATGCGCTTCTTACGCTTACTGCTTATCACTCTGGGCTTTGTCTCTGCGACAGCGCTCGCTTCGCCTGCCGCCCTGAAAGAAGGTGCCGATTTCATCACCCTGAAAAACCCGCAAGCCACGCAGGCCACAGGCAAGAAAATTGAAATCATAGAATTCTTCATGTATCACTGCCCGGCCTGTAATGCGCTTGAGCCCACCATCAATGAATGGGTGAAAAAGCAGGGTGACAATATCGTCTTTCGCCGCATTCATTTGCCGCTGACTGGTGAAAAAGATCCGGAAGCGCATCTGTTCCTGACTCTGGAAGCGATGAACCTGGAAGCAGGCCTGCATGCCAAAGTACTGGCAACCTGGCATGTAGAAAGAAGCCGCCTGAGCAGTGATGATGACAATACTGCATGGGCAGTCAAGAATGGCATCGATAAAGCCAAATTCCTGAGTTTTTATAATTCATTCTCTGTCATGGGGAAACTGAAAAGCCTGGGCAAGCTGGTTGCCAGCTATCAGGTAGACAGTACGCCGACCTTTGTCGTGGATGGCCGCTTCCTGACCAATCCTTCCATGATAGGTGGGGCAAATCCGAATATTCCACGCGAACAGCTGGGCCTGGCGACCATGCAAGTGCTGGAAGGCTTGCTGGCGAAGAGCAAGAAATAAGTTAGCTACACCAAAACAAAAAGCTCAGGGTTTTTAATCCTGAGCTTTTTTTGTTTTACCCATTGGCTCTACTTATCGACTACTGTCTTGCCTATCGGTGCAACAGCTATCGCTGCCAGCTTCAAATGCTGGATACCAAAAGGTATGCCTATGATGGTGACAAAGCAAAACAGGGCAGACATCAGATGCGCCAATGCCAGCCAGAGACCGGCAAAGATGAACCAGATGATATTGCCTATCATGCCCAGCGCCCCGGTACCTATATCTTCTTGCCCGCTGACATCTGCACGGTTCACGACTTCTTTACCAAAAGGCATGAAACTGAGCTGCCCTATGACAAAACATGCCCTGCCCCATGGTATGCCGATGATGCTGATAAAAGCGACCAAACCCGCAAACCACCATGCCAGCCCGGTGATGAAGCCCCCAAAAATCAACCACAGAATATTGCCCAGTAAACTCATCGCTACTTCTCCTTATTTTTCTAATTTGTTGACGCCAAACATTTTATTGGCAAAAAATCCAGATGGCGAGATAAATCGGAGATATGTCCGGCCTTCACTCATAGCGCAAACAATCGACAGGCAATAAGCGCGAAGCGCGGCGTGCCGGGTAAAAACCAAAGAAGATACCGACAAAGCTGGCGAAACCACAGGCTACCACCATGGCCTGCAAGCCGATGACGACTTCCAGTTTGCCGGTAGAGGTAATCGCAGCAGCACCGGCCATCGCCAGCAAGATACCTATGATGCCGCCGACCAGGCAGATGACTACTGCCTCGGTCAGGAACTGTAGCAACACATCACGCGGCTTGGCACCTATCGCCATGCGTATGCCTATCTCGCGGGTACGCTCAGTGACTGACACCAGCATGATATTCATGATGCCTATGCCGCCGACAATCAATGAAATAGCACCGATGGCACCCAGCATGGCGGCCAGCCCGGCACTGATCTTGGCCCCGGTCTCAGCAATCGAAGCCAGGTTATCGATACGAAAATCATCTTCCTGCCCGGCCTTGATATGGTGGCGGTCACGCAGCATGTCCTTGATATCTTCCTCTGCATCTTTCAACTGCTTGTCGCTCTTGCCCTGCACCACGACATAATGCACATTGCGCGGGAAAGGGCTGCGCATCAGGGTGGCACGGGCTGAGGTAATCGGGATCAACACCATCTCACCCAGATCACCACCATCAAACATGCGGCCCTCCCCCTGCAAAACGCCAACCACCTGGAAAGGCACATTGTCTATGCGCACGAACTGGCCTATGGGATTGTCCTTGTAAAAAAACTGGTCGGCCAGTTTCTTGCCGATGATGACCATGCGTGCAGCGCCACGGATGTCGGAATCGCTGAACTCATTGCCCTGATCGACTTTCCAGTTGCGCACCTTGAACATTTCTGGCGTGACACCGAGCACCGCATTGTTTGAATTGTCGTTGCCGACGGTCAGCTGGAAAAACCCTTGCAAGGCAGGTGCAGCGCCATTCAAACTGCTTAAATCATTCAGTGCCAATGCGTCTTCTACCGACAGCGAAGGGGCAGTACCGGTACGTGCGCGCACACCCTGGGTACGGTTGGCACCGGGCGAAATAATCATCAGATTACTGCCCAATACTTCCAGCTCCTTGGCGATGAATTTTTTCGCGCTTTCACCGACGGCCAGCATCATGACGACCGAGGTAATGCCGATGATAATGCCCAGCATGGTCAGCGCCGTGCGCAGCCGGTTGGCATTCATGGAACGAAATGCTTCTATAAAAACCTGGAGGAAATTCATTTGCTACCTCCCTGTGTTTCTGAATATTCAGCATGTGAGGCTGCCAGCTGGCGCAAGCCTTCTGCCGCCGGGCCATCATATAAAACATGGCCATCCTTGAGCCGCACCAGCCGTTTGCTGTAAGCCGCGATATCCGGTTCATGTGTCACCAGCAAAATGGTAATGCCACGGTCGGCATTCAATTGCTGCAAGGAGCGCATGATGTCTTCGCTGGTCTGGGTATCGAGGTTGCCAGTGGGTTCATCCGCCAGTATCAGTGGTGGATCAGCCACCAGGGCACGGGCGATGGCAACACGCTGTTGCTGCCCGCCTGACAATTGATTTGGCAGGCGTTTGGCATATTCTTTCAGGCCCACTCTTTCCAGTTCAACCAATGCCTTCTTGTGCGCCTTGTCACGCCCGACACCTGCATAGATCAAAGGCAGGGCGACGTTTTCAGCCACACTCATGCGCTTGATGAGATTAAAACTCTGGAATACAAAACCTATGGTGCGGTTGCGTATGGTGGCAAGTTCGGCACGCGACAGGCTCAGGGTATCAACACCATTAAGCAGATAAGAACCGCTGGTGGCCTGGTCCAGGCAACCGAGTATATTCATGAGCGTGGATTTACCGGAACCGGACTGCCCCATGACGGCCAGAAAATCGCCGCGCGGCACCTGCACATCTATGCCGTGCAAAACCTTGGTCTCTACACCGCCAGAGAAATAACTCTTGCTGACCTGGCGTATGGCTATCAGAGTATCGCTCATCAGCGTGCTCCAGATTTGTCCAGTGCGCGGGTAATGACTTTGTCACCGGGTTTCAAATCACCGGAAATGACTTCGGTATATTTGAAGTTGGACAAACCGATTTTGACATCCACTGTCTTGGCCTGGTTTTTATCATCGAGTTTGTAGAGTTTGAAAGTGCGGGTCAGGTCTTTTTTGGTACGGAAAGCTACGTCATCATCAACATCCGGTGCAGGCAGATTGGCAGATGCTGAAGCTGCGCTTGAAGCAGATCCACTGGCATTTTTTTCCTTGTCCTTGAGTGCCTTGGCTTCTTTGGCCTGCTCTTCTTCGCTAGGCTTGTAACGCAGGGCTGCGGTTGGAATGCGCACCACATTTTCGCGACTGCCAACGACCAGGCGCACTTGTGCTGTCATGCCGGGCTTCAGCAATTCGTCCTTGTTGTCCACATCCAGCACCACGTTATAGGTCACCACATTCTGCTGCACATTGGCGGCGAGGCGGAACTGCCGCAGCCTGGCTTCAAATTCACGGTCAGGATAAGCGTCGACAACAAAGCGGGCGGGAAGCCCATCTTTCAAGGAACCGACATCGGCTTCCGAGACGCTGGTATCGATCTGCATCTTGGTCAGGTCACGCGCAATCTGGAACAGGTTCGGCGTCTGGAAAGAAGCTGCCACTGTCTGCCCCATATCGATGGTGCGCTTGATGATGACACCATCTATGGGTGAACGAATGACGCTGTTATTCAGGTCGGCCTTGACACGGTCCAGCTGCGCCCGCGCCAGTTTAATATTGGCATCTGCCACTTCCACTTCGCGTTTGGCCTGGTCCATGGCCGTGCCGGAGATATAGTTTTGCGTGACCAGTTTCTGGTTACGTTCCAGCGTGGCCTGGGCCAGACGCCTCGACGCTTCGGCAGATGCCAGGCTGGCTTCGCTTTGCTTGATCTGGGCATTGAAGATGGTAGGGTCAAGCTTGAGCAAAACCTGGCCCTGCTTGACGCGATCATTAAAATCCGCCTTCAATTCCACCACGGTGCCGGATACTTGCGAGCCGACATTGATCAGTGCCACGGGATTAAGCGTGCCGCTGGCGGTAACGGTCTGAGTGATATTGCCTTTATCCACCACGGCGGTTTTGTATTTGGGTTCTTCTTCCTTGGCCTTGTTGTTCTCTCTCTGATAGTACATGGCAACTGCACCAGCGACGAGTAAAAGAGCAATGGCTACAAAAACGCGTTTCTTCGTGAACACAGGCATGATAAGAGATATCCCAGGTTGTTATTTAGGCAGCAATAGATTAAAAGTAGAGCGAATATAGACCAGCGCTTAAAGATTTCGTTCAATACGGAAAAACCAGGCTATACCCAGAGCCAGCGCAGCCGTCGACAAGGGCACCGCAAGCCAGACGCCATATAACATACCAACCACGATGCAGGCTGCCCATGAAAAACTGGTCGCAGCCTCCAGCAAGTTGGACATCAATTGTGTCTGCCCGCGTTTATTGAACTGAGCACGGTTGGCAGGCTTGGATTGCCACAAATGCACCAAAGCCGAACTCAGCATTGCAGCCAGGGTACAGGCGATGACGGCCAGGCCCAGCAAAAATTGTTGTATCAGCAGCCAAAGCAGCGCTGGCAAAATCAGCATCAATATCGGCAAGACCGCTGCCAGCAGTTTGCTGGTGAGGATGAGATTGGGCTTGACTGGTGCCGCTTGCAACAAGTCCGGCGCATCTTCAGCAGCGATGATGATCCAGATCAGTGAACCAGCCAGCGAAGCCGCCAGGAAAACCAGCCCCGATGCCACACCGGGCAGCAATGCCTTGGATTTGAAAATCAAAAAGAACAAAGGGGCGATGTATAAAAGCTGCAACAGGACCTGGGAAATCAGATTCGGGTCGCGTGCAATCAAACGCCATTCTTTGACGATGATGGTGGCACGCAAGCTACGGCCAAAGCGGGTGGCATGTTGTGCAGCTTTCTGCCCACCAGCTGGTATTGCCTTGCGTTGCTGCCCCACTGCCTGCTGCACACCAGTAACAAAAAAACGATGGGTGGATTGCGCCGTCAGCCAATAAATCAAGCCACTGAAGAGCAGGAAGCCCGTAATCGCCGTGGGTGAACCAAACAGCGCCCGGGCTGGTGTCCATACCAGGCTGTCAGCATCCAGTGCGCCGCCGGGCTGGAACCAGGGCATGATATGTTGCAACACACCATCGCGCATTTCCTTGCCCAGGTTGCCAAATAGCTGGCTGATAATGAACATGCCTGCACCGGTAAGTGCGCCCAGGATTTGTGCAACTGTTTTAGTTTTACGCACTCCCAGGCTTTTTACCAAAGCCAGGGTCAGCAGCATGGCCAACGCTGTCGCCAACACCGTCATGGCAAGCAAGGCAGGATAAATGCCCAGCCAGCGCCATTGCCCCAGTATCAACCCTACATTCGCTACTGGCGTCAACCAGGCAAAGAACCAGATACCGACAGAAAAAATAATACCGGTCAGCCTGACCTTGAAGATGGTTTTTGATGACAAGGGAGATGACAACAGCAAATCCAGATCACCGCGCTCAAACAAGGCGTGCACACTGCGTGTCAAACCCAGCGACAGCATGAAGCTGAACACTACCAGCATGACGATGCCAGCCCCCATCAGCAAGGGTGCTGGCACGGCCTCTTGCAAGGGCGGCATCTTGCGCATCAGCAGCCAGGCACCGACATGGACAGACAGATACATGAAACCTATCAGCCACATGCCGAATACTGACATACCACGAGCAGCCTTGCGGCCAGGCTTGCTCTCGCCCATATCGTAAAATGCCAGACGACATTCATGCGCCAGCAACCAGATGGCGCTGCCCGGTTTCAATTTCAGCCAGGCGGCCATCATGCAGGCTCCGTCAATTGCAGGAAGATTTCTTCCAGCGTCCCCGCAGTCTGGCTGGTCTGGCTGCGCAATTCTTCCAGCGTGCCTTCGGCGATGAGTTTGCCGTTTTGTATGATGCCTATGCGTTCAGCCAGACGTTCTGCCACATCCAGGATATGGGTAGTCAGGATGACGGTGCCACCCTGTTTGACATGGTTCAGCAAGACATCCTTGACCTGCCTGGCAGCGGCTGCATCCAGACCCGTGAGAGGTTCGTCAAGAATGATCAGTTCAGGCTGGTGTATCAGCGCCCCCGCCAGTGCCAGCTTTTGCTTCATGCCACGCGAAAAACCTTCGGTCAGTTCATCTGCATGCTTGAGCAAATCCAGCCATTCCAGCAATTCACGCGCTTTTGCTTCGGCGACTTCTGCTGCCACACCCCACAGACCGGCAACAAATTCCAGGTACTCAAAAGGCTTGAGTTTGTTATACAACATGGGGTCATCAGGCAGATAGGCCAGCTTGCTCTTGGCCAGCGCAGGGTCGGCAGCCAGTTCCTGCCCCAGTATGTGTATGCTGCCACTGTCTGGTGAGATCAGGCCTGCCACCATGCGCAAGGTGGTGGTTTTGCCCGCACCATTTGGCCCCAGCAAGGCATATAACTCACCACGGCGCACGGTAAGATTCAGGTTCTCTACGGCGGGCCTACCAAAGTTTTTGCAAAGCGCGTGCAACTCCAGAGCAGTAGCTGTCATTTTCGGCAATGTTGTTTAAAAACTAGCCATTGTATGCCGAATTTGCACTATGCAATCAGGTCGTTTTAAAGCGAGGGAATTTCAAGTGAATGCCGCACCATACCCGAGAAGGGTAAGGTGCATGCAATGATCAAAAAGGACTAACTGAATACCGGCACATGCGGATCAACACCGCCAAAGCGTATCTCTGGATGACGGTTACTGACGAGCTGCTGGATTTCTGTTATCCGTTTAAAAGGCACATCCACCATCAGCAAGACTTTGCCGTCTTCTATATCTTCCATAAAGGGCTTCAGGCTGGAACTGGGTATGGACTTGGCCGCCTTGGCCGATGCCCAGGAACCAAACAGGGAGCCGCCAATGGCAGATACCAATACCACCAGTATGCGCATTTCCATCCCTTCTGGCGGGAAAATCAGCCATAGACCACCTGCCAGCAAACCCGCGATACCACCGATCAGCATGCCCACTTCGGCACCATGGATGAGGTCAGTTTTTTGGAAGGAATTGGCTTCCGGCATATCGGCGGGGAGCATGCCTTCTTTGGCACAAAAATGCATGTGTCGCTCATCAATACGTGCAAGTAAAAGTTCATCCAGCATAGCCCTGGCACTGCCCAGGTCAGGCAACATGAAATACAGTCTGCGTCTCATGACTATCTCCATAGAGGTAAGAAAGCACTGAGGCAGTTGCGATGATATCGCGGTGACCACCATGGTCAGGGGACAAGACAGCAAGCATCAGCAACCCAAGTGGGAATACCGACAGGATGCGCAACTGCCTTAATCTTTGTTATAGACAATTCCCGACAAAATACAAATGGCAAATTACTCTTGAATTATCCAGAATTCATAAGCATAAATCGCAGGATTTGATAAAAATTCACTTGACCTGTCCATGCATAGCCTGAATACTGGAATTTCTCTGGGAACATGATTTTTACCCAGCCTTACAGGCTTGCTAAAACGACCAATAAAATGACCAGTGATTGGCTACATTGGGCTACATTTGCAGTATGGGACTGAGATGAAAAAATTCATTTGCCTGCTCGCTTTGCTGTTCAGTCTGCCCAGTCAGGCACAGCAGGCTGCTGATGGGCAAATCAAATGGGTCACGGCAGAATTGCCACCTTATCTCTGGCTGCAACATAATCTACCGCAAGGCTATGCCTATGAATTGATTGTGACCATGTCTGCACAACTGGGACGCAAACCCGACCTGAGTATTTATCCCTGGGCCAGGGCAGTGAAGATGACCAGGGAAGGTCAGAATTATGGCGTCTTCCCTCTGGACAGGACAGCGGACCGGGAAACCGGTTTTAAATGGCTGATACATTTAGGTTCAGCGCCTAACCGTTTTTTTGGCAAGAGATCTACGGTGGCTGGCAGTGTCAATATAGAAAATGCCTCGCTGGAACAGTTACGCGGTTTGCGCGTAGGCATAGTGCGCGGCTCTTCGCTGGAAAAAGATTTGCACGCGCAAAATTTTCGTAATATCCAGTATGAAAAAGATTATCAGAGCCTGCTCAAGCTATTGCAACTGGGTGGCCTGGATGCTGTTTATTCAGGCTACTCCATCATGACATCAGCGATAGAAGAATATGGCTTTCGCCTTGAAGATTTCACCACCGGCCTCAACATGGGCAGCGCCGAACTATACATGGCCAGTTCAATGAATGTCAGTGAAGATGAAGAACGCGCATGGCGCAAAGCTTATGAAGTTTTGCAAAAAGATGGCACGGTACAGAAGCTGCGCAAGAAATATTTTTCCTGGGAATAAAGACCTCGCTGTTTTTGCAAAGCGAGGTCTTCGGGAATGAACAACGGTGATTGTTATTCTCCCATGGGTGTACACAATTCCACCAAACTGCCATCCGGACAACGCAGGTAAGATACCACCTGTCCCCAGGGTTTTTCAGCTGGTGCAGTCAGCTCTTGCGCTCCAGCAGCAATAGCCTGGGCATGTGCCGCTGCTACGTCTGCCGTGGTAAATGCGACTTCCATTCCCAGCGGCTTTTCTGAGCTGTGCGCCGCCACATGGCCGCAGGAATAATTCATGTCGCCCATGGCGTGCGCAGCAAAAGCCAGTGTCGTGGCACCGGTATCAAGTTCGCCATACATGCCCGATTCATGCAGGAAACGGGTAGCGAAACCGAAGGCTTTTTCAAAGAAGGCCAATGATGCGGTGACATCGGGGACGTAGATAATGGTGTAGGCAAAGTTCATTATTCATTCTTTCATTTTGTAGCAGGTTAAAGCTGCCCTCGTCATGAGACAAGGGCATTGCGCATCAAATCAGTTATTCTTTAATACCCCATTGCGAAAACATCCAGGCCATATTGAATGCCCCTTCACGCAAGGCATCATAACGCCCAGATGCACCGCCATGCCCGGCAGCCATATTGATTTTCAACAGCAGCGGGGTTTTATCGGTTTTGAAATCGCGCAATTTGGCCACGTATTTGGCTGGTTCCCAATACATGACCTGGCTGTCATTCAAACTCGTCGTCACCAGCATGGCTGGATAGGCCTTGTGGGCGATATTGTCATAGGGTGAATAGCTACGCATATAGTCATAAGCTGGCTTTTCATTTGGATTACCCCATTCCAGATATTCACCTGTCGTCAAAGGCAGGCTGGCATCCATCATGGTGTTCATGACATCAACAAAAGGCACGGCAGCATGCACGGCACGGAACAAGTCAGGGCGCATATTCACGACCGCCCCCATCAACAAACCACCGGCACTGCCGCCCTGGATAATCAGCTTGTCGGCACTAGTCCATTTTTGTTTGATGAGGTAATCGGCACTGTCGATGAAATCATAGAAAGTATTTTTCTTGTTCATCAACATGCCATCTTCATGCCAGTGCTCGCCCATGTCGCGGCCACCGCGTATATGTGCCTGCACATAGATCACACCACGGTCCAGCATACTCAGGCGACTGGAGGTAAAGGTCGCTTCGGTTGAATAACCATAGCTGCCATACGAATACAACAGCAAAGGCGCCGAGCCATCGAATTTCACGCCTTTTTTATACACTGCCCAGAGTGGCACTTTGACGCCGTCCCTGGCGGTCATCCACAGGCGGCGGCTTTCATATTTGCTGGCATCATAACCACCAACTATTTCCTGCTGCTTGAGTACATAACGCTGGCCAGTCGCCATGTCCACATCCAGAGTGGTCACTGGTGTCACCGGTGACTGGTAAGACATGCGGAAGCGGGTAGCAGAAAATTCTGGCGTGCCAGCACCAGTGGCAAGATAGACTTGGTCATCAAACTTGACCGTCTTCCATTGCTTGTTGTTGAAGTCATAGATACGGACACGATTCAGGGCCTGGGTCTTTTCAGTGATGACCATGTAATCCTTGAACAGGTCAGCGCCAAAGACCAATACTGCAGGATCATGTTTGACCACTTCCTGCCAGTGCTTGCTGTCTGGTGTTGCCAGCGGTGCCCGCACGACACGGAAGTTTTTTGCATCCTTGTTGGTGACGATATACAAATCACCATTGCGGTGTTCCAGAAGATAGCGGTGGCCTTTTTCACGACCCAGTACGCTATGAAATTTGTCTTGCGGCTTGTCCGCCGCCAGCAGCATGACTTCACTGGTATCGGTGGCGTGGATATTGACGACAATGAACTTCCTGTCGCGGGTGGTATTGACTTGCAGGTCAAACTGCTCGACGGCTTCATGCAGGACTTCTACCGGCGGCTTGCCGATTTCCATGCGGAACAAGCGGTCAGAGCGTTTGGTGGTGACATCTTCCTGCACAAAGAAGAGCGTCTTGTTGTCAGAAGCCCAGGCCATGGAAGTCACGCGCGGCTGGCTGTCGCTGAGTATGTCGCCAGTGCGCAGATTTTTGATTTGTAGTTGATACTGACGATAACCTGTCGTATCGGTGGTATAAGCCAGCAATTGCTCGTCAGGGCTGACGGAACTGCCGCCAACGGCAAAGAATTTTTGCCCCTTGGCCATTTCATTCTGATCCAGCAAAATTTCTTCTGCGGCCTTGTCGTCGTATGCCATGTCAGCGCCAGCGTGGCGGCGGCAAAACAACTGATATTGCTTGCCCGCCTCGGTACGCGAATAATAATAGTAATTACCGCGACGTACGGGCACGGACAGGTCCACCTCTTTCATCCTGCCCTTGATTTCTGCATACAGTTTTTCCGACAGGGGCTTGATGTCTGCAGTCAGTGCTTCGGTATAGGCATTTTCTGCATTCAGGTAAGCAATGACCTCAGGATTTTCTTTTTTCTGCAGCCAGCGATAATCGTCAGTGACAACTTCGCCATGCCGGGTTTCCTGCCATTTGACTTTTGCTGCCACGGGTGGCACGGGAGAAGAGCCCGGGGTGGGCTCAGCAGCCAGCACCAGACCGGAAGTTGCCAGACCAAGTACACTGGCTGACATGAGTACAGACATCTTTTTGATAGACACTTCAACTCCTGTATGAAATTAATTAAGGCATTCTAAAGCGATGCCAACAAAACAAGGAAACTTTTCTTTCATTGCTGCAATGCGGGATTGATTGGTCTTCATGGACCTTGAAACCGGCTGGTCATGAGACTGTTATAAACTAAAAAAGTTTTCATATATGTAATTTGAGCGCTGTCGTATGCCATTTTCATTTTTCGGATATGCTTGCTCGATATTTTTTGCAAATGTGATTGCAAAGACAACTAAATTTGAAGGAAGACACCGTGAGCACTCTGTTAAACCGACGCCTGGCGCTACTAGATAGCGATGCAAACCGCCCTTTGCTGGCCCGTGGCTTGCGTGGCATAGAGCGAGAAACCCTGCGTGTGCATGCCGATGGAAAACTGGCTTTGACGCCACACTCGCCAGCCCTGGGTTCGGCGCTGACCAATCCGCAAATCACGACTGATTATTCCGAATCCCTGCTGGAATTCATCACCCCTGCCGAACCAGACATTGCCACCGCGCTGGAAGAACTCGACAATATCCATCGCTTTGCATACACGGCCATGGGTAATGAAATGCTGTGGCATCAGTCCATGCCCTGCAGCCTGCCGGAAGAAAAAGATATCCCTATCGCCTGGTATGGCAATTCGCATATAGGCATGATCAAGCATGTGTATAGGCGTGGACTGGCCCTGCGTTACGGCAAAAGCATGCAATGCATCGCTGGCATCCATTACAACTATTCGCTGTCTGAAGATTTGTGGAAAGTTTTGCAGCAGGCAGAAAATACCAGCGGCAGTGCCATGCACGTGCAGTCTGAAAATTATATTTCCCTGATACGCAATTTCCATCGCTATAGCTGGTTGCTGATGTACCTGTTCGGTGCCTCGCCTGCCCTGTCCACTCCTTTTTTGCGTGGCCGCCCGCATCAACTGGAAACTTTATCCGACGATACCCTGTACCTGCCCTACGCGACCAGTCTGCGCATGAGTGATCTGGGTTACCAGAACAATGCCCAGTCTGGCCTGGTACCGCCGTATAACACCCTGCTGGAATACATGCGCAGCCTGTCGCTGGCTGTGCGCCAGCCATATCCTGCGTATGAAAAAATAGGCACGCGGCAAAACGGGGAATGGGTGCAAATCAATACCAATGTGCTGCAAATTGAAAACGAGTTTTATGCCACGATACGGCCAAAACGCGTCATCAAAACTGGTGAGCGTCCTGTCGAAGCCCTGTGTGCACGTGGCGTGCAATACATAGAAGTGCGCTGCATGGATGTCAATCCTTTCGACCCGCTCGGCATCAGCCTGGAGACTTCACGCTTCCTTGACGCCTTCCTGCTGTATTGTGCGCTGGAAGAAAGTCCTTTGACGAATCAGACTGAAGGCGATGAAAATGTCGAGAATTTTGCCCTTACCGTCAAGCAAGGCCGCCGTCCTGGCCTGATGCTGTCGCGCCATGGCGAGCCTATTTCACTGCAGGACTGGGGCAAGGAATTACTGGAACGTATCGCGCCGGTAGCAGCCCTGCTGGATGCACAACGTGGAGATGGCAGCCACGCGCAGGCCATGCAGGTGCAAACTGAAAAACTGCAACACCCTGAACTGACACCATCAGCCAAAGTACTGGATGCCATACGCGCAGCAAATAATTCTTTCACCCAGTTCGCCCTGCAACAAAGTACGCTGCTGGCTGAAGAATTCCGCGCCCGCCCACCAGCACCAGACCAATTGGACCTGTATACCAAAATGGCAGAAAAATCCCTGGCGGAACAGGCTGAAATGGAAAGTTCGCAAAGTGGCAGTTTTGATGAGTTTATTTCTCATTACGGTTCGCGCACTTCCAGCGAAATATGCTGCGAATCCTTTAACGAAGCGTCCTTGATGCAAAATATCGAAGCACAAGCTGCACATTAACTCCAGCTTCATTTCTACTCATTTTTACTCTGTTATCAGGGACTGTTGCGCACCTTACCGGCTGTCACCAGTCCCTGCGTCATTGCTTTTCCGTACCCTTGGTGCGCAAGTCTTCACGCTGCTTTTCATATTGCTCGTAAGTGGTCTTGTTTTGTTGCAGGCAAGTCTTGCGTTCATTCCAGTCCTGGAGTTTTTCACATTGACGCTGGTTAGAGTCTTGCCCTATGTCATACACAACGGCGCAGCCTGTCATCGCTATTTGGCTGGAAAGAATGAAGGACAGGACGGGTAATTTTTTAAACATGGCAACTTGGGTAAATTTATTGAATCAAAGTAGTAATCCGCTATAAGCTGCAAGATAGACAGGAGTAAGCCGAATTTAGTTCCTGCAAAGATTATTTATCCAGTCGGAAAAATAAAAACCCGCTTATGCAGAGCACAAGCGGGATGGTCTCATAAAGAAAACGGTTTATTCTTTTTCAAACAAATTGCCAAGACCACCAAGTACCGAGCCCTGCTCACCGCCATTGCTGCCGCCTATTTTTGAAGCACCAACAATACGGTTGGCCAGGCGTGCCAATGGCAAGGATTGCAGCCAGACTTTGCCCGGTCCGCGCAAATGGGCAAAGAACATGCCCTCACCACCGAACAAGGCGGTTTTGACACCACCAACGAACTTGATGTCGAAATCCACTTCCTGGGTAAAGGCCACCACGCAACCGCTATCGACGCGCAGGGTTTGTCCGGGATGCAGGGTCTTTTCTATGATCGCACCACCGGCATGGACAAATGCCAGGCCATCACCTTCGAGTTTTTGCAGGATAAAACCTTCACCACCGAAAAAACCGGCACCCAGGCGTTTTTGAAAGGCGATGCCAAGTGACACGCCTTTGGCTGCACAAAGAAAAGCATCTTTCTGGCACAGTAAGGTGCCGCCCAACTGATCCAGATGCATGGGGATGATCTTGCCAGGATATGCCGCACCGAAGGCAACTTTTCTCTTGCCGACGCCACCGTTCATGAAGACCGTGGTGAACAGGGATTCACCCGTCACCAGACGTTTGCCAGCACCCAGCAACTTGCCGAAGATGCCGGTCTGGCCAGCAGAACCATCGCCAAAGATGGTTTCCATCTGTATGTCGTCTTCCATGTAAAACATGGTACCGGCTTCACCTATGGCGGCTTCACCTGGGTCGAGTTCGACTTCGACGAATTGCATATCGTCGCCAAAAATTTCATAATCTATGACATCCATCGCCATGGTAGTTCCCATACAGTAAAAATAATCCGCAAACCCATGCGGCAGTGCTGGGCATTTTATGGAATTTTTGGATTTTAGGGTAGATAGTGACAGCGGTAATCTTTTAAGAAAATTACCGCCGCTTGTTGTGCACCTTGTTCCCATTGTGCCTGTCACTGGCGATATCTTTAGTCTAGCAAGGTCGCCGTATCAACGACCGTGGCATATTCACCCTGCAAATTGCTGAGTGCATGTACATGGACTTCTTCTGCAGTCTGTGGCTTGCCGTGCAAATCCAGCCTGTCAAAGCTGAAGCAGGCATCAGCAACTACCGTGGTGTTAAAACCGAGGTTACCGGCACTGCGGGCTGTCGCCTCGACTGACATATTGGTACTGACACCGACGATCACCAGGTCTTTGATAGCACGTACATGCAGCCAGCGTTCCAGACCTGTATTCACGAAGGCATCGGTCACATTTTTTTCGACCACATGCTCACTGGCCAATGGCAGCAAATTCTCTTGAAATTCATTGCCTGGCTGACCTGGCCAGAATACTGAAGTGGGTGATCGCGACATATGCCGGACATGCACGATTGGCTTTCCTGCCGCACGCCATGCTGCCAGCAACTGGCGTATGTTCTCTTCTGCACCCGAATTATTCCTGCGTCCGGATTTGAGATCAGCCATGCCGCGTTGCATGTCGATGATGATCAAAGCTGTGTCTTGTTTTTTCATATTTATTCGCTCATGTATCCACTACGTAAAGCCCTGACCCAGTCTTCACGTCCACGCAAGGCCGCAAGTTCTGCCATTTGCTGATACGCATAAGGGACATTGATCAGGCTGGCAGCCCAGCCGTGCTGCATCTTTTCTATGATGGCATAACGCGCATCCGGCGAACCTGATTCTATCTTGTGCGGGTAAGGGTAATCATATTCATAGGCCGGGTGGCCAACGCTGCCAGGATTGACGATGAGCTGCCCCTCAGCGGTGCGCACACTGCGGGCGACATGGCTATGTCCGCAGGCTATCACTGCGGCAGTTTGCTGCCCCAGCCTTTCTTTGATTTCCTGCGCCGTGGCATTCCTGTCTGCCACTTGCAGCAAGGTGGTGGTATCACTGCCAGGGGTGCCATGGCAGAGCAAGACTTCTTCATTCAGGCGCAGCACAGGTTTGAGGCTGGCGATCCACGCCTTTTGTTCTGCGGTGATTTGCTGGTGTGCATAAGTATCGCCAGAACCTGAGCGCTCATTCAATTCCAGAATCTGGCGTTCATGATTACCAGCCAGATGTATCCAGCCAGCTTGCGACATCAAAAAATCTGCAGTCTCTTTTGGCAACAAGGGGCCAGACAGGCTGTCGCCCAGATTGACTACCTGATCTACACCACGCAAGCGCAGATCAGCAGTGACCGCTTCCAGTGCAGCCAGATTACCGTGTATATCTGAAATCACTGCGACGCGCATATTTGTTTACTCCGTTCTATCTGCTATATCTGCTTGTGAAAGAAAGTCGTGCCACAAAATTCACCGTCAGGCATCAAGGCGTAGTTGGGTACCACACCTACCTTCTGCCAGCCAGCACGTTCATACAGACGTTCAGCATCACCACCAGTGACGGTATCCAGCACCAGCACAGTCTTGCCCTCAGCTATGGCAGCTTTTTCTACTGCCGCCATCAAGGCTTGTGCGATACCACGGCGGCGGCCCTTCCTGTGCACCAGCATCTTGGCCACATCGGCGCGGTGCGGTTGGTTGTCTGGCATGGCCGTAATCAATTGTACCGTGCCTATGATTTCGCCGTTGTCATCCCTGGCGACCAGCAAGATGCGCTCCTCGCGCGCGACTCCATCAGCAACTCCCTGCCAGAATTGCAAAGCACGTTCGCGCGGCAAAGGCCACATGAAGCTGACGGATGCGCCACCGGCTACACAGTCCGTCAAGACATCGGCCAATGCAGCTACATTTGCCTGCGCTTCTGCGGCGTCAAGAATCTGGATGTGGACTTGCTCTGACATGATCTACTCCGTGAATTGAAAACTGAAAGAGGCCGCTACTTGCACAGCGCCACCAGATAACGTGCCGCGACTTTTCCAGGATTATGGAAAGTAATCGGCTTATCCAGCGCCATGGATAGGCAATCGCCAGTCTGCAAATCCCAGGCTTGCTCGCCCACATGCAAGCGCATCTCGCCTGCCAGTATCCAGACTTGCTGCTGTATATCCACATCACGGTGGAAACTGTCATAGCGCACAGTTTGCCCCGCCGGGAATTCAACTTCCACCAGTTGCAGAGGCGAAGGCAGGCCGGGGGACAGATTGCGGCGCATATAGCCAGAAGCGGGATCAGTCCAGCATACCTGTTCGGCCAGACGCGAGACTGGTGAAGCCACCGCTGCAGGCGTGCTGTCTTCAAACAGGGAAGCCAATGTCACACCCAGGCCCACGGCCAGCTTGTCAAGCGCGGCTGCAGTGGGGCTACTCTCGCCTCTCTCTATGAGCGAAATATTCGAACGGCTAACGCCGCTGCGCTTGGCCAGCGCGTCGAGCGAGAGTTTTTGCTGATCACGCAAGTCACGCACCCTGCGGGCAATAATCGTATTGATATCCATAAATTCCATTATATAGGATATTTAAATCCTGTAAACTGGAAATTATTTCTATCACCCCTTGCGACTACATCCCGCCGCGATCAGGCTTGCGTCAGTTGTTTGATCGCTGCCACCAGCTTGTCGAGGTCGTCCAGACTGGTGTACAGATGCGGTGTCACCCTGACGATGTCATGCCCGTCAAGGTCGCGCGTGACGGTGAATATCTTGTGCTCGCGCATGAGGTAATCGACGATCGCATGACCAGAATTGCCAGCGATGCCAAAACCGGCAATCGCACAGGAACGTTGAGGGTCCGTCGGTGTCATGATGCGCACATCTGGCAATCCACGCACCTGATTGACCCAGTATTGCGTCAGGTAGCGCAGGCGCGCTTCCTTGTTGGCCGAACCTATCGATGCATGAAACTGCAGCGCATCCAGCACCGTCAGGATATTTGCTGGCGGCACCGTGCCGACTTGCGTGAATTTGAAAATTTCATTGTCAGCAAACTTGGCATTGCCAAACAGCGGCGCAATATCGGCGACCCGGTTCTTGCGTATATACAGCATGCCCACGCCCAGTGGCACGCCCAGCCATTTGTGCAAATTCACGGCGACAAAATCTGCGCCCAGCTCTGTCATGCGATAGTTCAGATGAGCAAAGGAATGCGCCGCATCAACCATGACATCCACCCCATGCCGCCTGGCCATGGCCGTGATCTTGGCGACCGGCATGATCTGCCCTGTCCTGTGCACGATATGGGTGACCAGTATCAGCCTGGTCCTGGGTGTGATTGCCTGCTCATATTGGGCCACAATCTCCTCATCACTGACAGGGTCGAACGGCAACTGCAAATGCCGCAATTGTATCTGCTTGCGCTGTTCCAACATCAGCAGGGTATCGATGACGAGATCGTAATCATGGGTAGCGAGGATGACTTCATCACCAGCCTGCAGGGGATAACCTTGCAGCAAAATATTCATGCCCTCAATCAGATTGCGGGTCAGCACCAGCTCTCCCTCATCCACCCCGCAAAAATCCTTGAGCGCCTGCATGACTTGCACAAACATGGGCGCATAACGCACGCGCAGAAAATACGAAGTCTCGGCATTCACCTGCGCCTGATAGCGCTGGAAAGCTTCAAACACAGGCCGCGCCTGTACGCCAAAATAGCCGTTTTCGAGATTGATGAAATCTGGTGAGACCGTGTACTGGTCACGGATATCTGACCAGTAAGCCTCATCATCTGCTGCAATGTGTTGCAAATTATTAGACAAAACAAACTCCTGTTTTAATTACGGACATTAAGCGTGTGATAATCTGGTTATGAATGACAGACCGTCATTCCCATATGGGCATTTATAAAGAGATATGCTCCGGGATGAAAAAGTTCCCTTTAACAAATTAAATGGACACATCAATATTGTTAGTCATCAACTTTTGCATCATTGCGTCTTTATGCGAAGATCAGGGCAAATAACACCACCACTGTTACTGGCCATACGTAACAACAGTGCCAACTTACACGAAGAAGTGCAGCAAATGATAGCGCAAGACGATGGTCTTGATCACATCGCTGGCGGTGAGGGGCCTGCGTTAAAACTGGCTTCCTACAATGGCCGCTTTGATGTGGTCAAATTGCTGCTGAATGCAGGTGCTGCAGAATGTCAGCTTCAGTGGACAGACGTCATGCAGGAAGTCGCATTTGGAACGACTGCGAGTCTTAAGCAAAAAATCGAAGAAACCGGTGACCTCGAAGCAGCAGACTTCTTATCGCGCACAACATTTTTAATTGCAGCTCTTCTTGGTGATATTGAAAAAGCGCGTCTATTGCTCAAACTTGGCGCAAATAGAGAAGCCGTGGGTTTTGGCGGCAGAAATGCGACGCAATATGCGGTCCAGACAAATCAAATACCTATGTTGACATGGTTGCTTGATGAGGGGTTCAGTATTGAAGCCACTGACAATCACCTTAATACACCCTTAATCTTGGCGGCAGAACTTGGGTTGACTGACTGCGTAAAATTTCTGCTTGAACGAGGTGCTGATGTCTCGAAGGGCAATCATATTCCTTATCGAGCAATTCGAGTGGCAAAGAATTTGGATATTGTTGATCTGCTCGTCGCTTGTGGCGACGACATCAACGACATCAGCCCCAAAATGCATGCGAATTTACTGAGAATAAAACACAATGCTTCACCTGTCGTATCAAAAGATGATTATCTCAATGGAAGATATAGAGAATTCGGTACAGCTAACGCCATAAAAACCAATAAACCCTTTTGGTTGGCGATGATACGCTCGGGCGCATCTGCATGGTGCGCGAATGAAATGTTTCACGATGATGGCAGTCACGATGGCAACATCATCTGGTGTTATGACCGCCATGGCCGGACAACTACCGTCTTACCGGATGGTCGCATCATAGAAATTGGTGGTGAGCACGAAGATTTTTATGACCCAGATTTTTGCATCTACAACGATGTCAGCGTATTTAAAAAGAATGGCGACATCACTATCTATAGCTATGCTCCAGAAATCTTCCCGCCTACTGATTTCCATACAGCGACACTCGTTGGTGAAGACATATACATCATCGGCAGATTAGGTTATCCGAAAACACGGATTGCCGGGTTTACGCCTGTCTATAAACTGGATACGGAATCACTGAAAATCAGTCAGTTTGACACTACGGGCGACGGCCCTGGCTTTATCAGCGAGCACAGGGCAAGACTCAAAGATGACAAGATTTTTGTGTCCGGTGGCAAGCAGATCGTGACGATAGACGGTAAAGCAGACTATATCGACAATACCGAAAATTATCAGCTATGTCTGAAAACTGCAGTGTGGTCAGTTGCATAAACCTATTTTAAAAAATCTGTCATCTGTTGGTCATAATTGATCAATTCGCGGCAAAAGCCGCTTGTTTCTTGCATTCTACGTATAGCTCCTCTAGCATGGCGTGGTTAACTTTTAAGCACCCGCTCATGTCTGCCTTGCCTGAACTGAATGAACTGGAACGTATTATTGCCCTTGGCCGCGGACAGCTGGAGGTGGATGTATTGTGCGAGGTCGCGCTCAAGCACAGGCAATTCCCGGTGTATAAGCTGGCGCTCGGCAACCCTGATCCCAGCCTGCCTGCCATCGGTTTTTTTGGCGGCATACATGGGTTGGAGCGCATAGGCACGCAAGTCTTGCTGACGTTCTTGCGTGGCCTGCTGACACGGCTGTCCTGGGACAAGAGCCTGCAGCATATGTTGCAGGACGTGCGCCTGGTATTCATGCCCTTGATCAATCCGGGCGGCATGTGGCAGGCGACGCGCTGCAATCCCAATGGCGTCGATCTGATGCGCAATGCGCCTATCGATGCTGACGACAAAGTTCCTTTCCTGCTCGGTGGTCATCGCTATAGTCCACACCTGCCCTGGTATCGCGGCCCGGCTGGTGTAGAGATGGAGGCAGAAAATCTGGCACTATGTCGGACCGTGCAGCAGGAGTTATTATCGCGCCCGTTCAGCATGGCGATAGATTGCCATTCCGGCTTTGGCTTGCGCGACCGTGTCTGGTTCCCGCATGCGCATAGTGTGCACCCTATCGATCATCTGGCTGACATACTGGCGCTGGAAGAACTGTTCCAGCAAACCCATCCCAACCATTCTTACCTGTTTGAACCGCAAAGCCTGCAATATCGCACCCACGGCGATGTCTGGGATTATCTGTATTTGCAGGCACAGCAGGACAGCAGCAAGACCTTTTTGCCACTGACGCTGGAAATGGGTTCATGGTTATGGGTCAAGAAAAACCCGCGCCAGTTATTTTCACGGCATGGCATGTTCAATCCGGTGGCAGAGCACCGCCTGCACCGCGTCTTGCGCAGGCATAATTCCTGGCTGGATTTCCTGATGCGGGCAACTTGCGGCCATGCACAGTGGCTGGCGCAAGGCCCTACCCGCCTGCGTCTACAGGAACGTGCCGTGGCACGCTGGTACAGGCCATGACGACCTGGATATTATTGCGCGGCCTCATGCGTGAGAGCAGGCATTGGGGAGATTTTCCCGTGCGCTTCCAGCAAGCAGTGGGAGCTGAGCGCGTTCTTTGCCTGGATTTTCCTGGCAATGGGCAATTGCATGCTGAGCATAGCCTGACCACAGTAGCAGCAATGGCCGATTACTGTCATCAGCAATTGCAGGTACAAGGAATAGCAGGACCAGTGCATGTGCTGGCAGTTTCACTGGGGGCGATGGTGGCGCTGGCCTGGGCCGACAAATACCCGGATGATTTACAACGCGTGGTGTTGATCAATACCAGCGTGGCACCACATAATCCTTTTTACCATAGGCTGAAACCGGCAAATTATCCTGCACTGATCGCCACCATGCTATTCGGTTCGAACATGCAACGCGAGCACCTGATACTGCGTATCACCAGCAATTTGCAAACCGATCAACAGGCAAAAGAAATCATCACGCGCTGGACAAGGTATGCGCAGGAAAAGCCCATCAGTGTTGGAAATATTTTGCGGCAATTGCTGGCCGCCATGCGCTTTCGTGCGCCGCACTACTCGGGCAAAGTTCCGCTACTCTTGCTGGCGGGTGAGCATGACAAACTGGTCAATGCAGATTGCTCGCGCAAACTGGCAGGGCGATGGCATTGCCCTCTGCACCTGCATCCCAAGGCGGGCCATGACTTGCCGCTGGATGATACGGACTGGGTGATACAGCAGGTATCAAGCTGGCAGACGAATACTATTTTTGCGCCAGCTCTGCAATCAGAAAATCAATAAACACCCTGACCCGCAAAGGCAGGTGGCGGTCACGCGGATACAGCAAAGAAAATGGCCGTGTACGTCCCCTGAATTCCTGCAGCACCTCTACCATGCGGCCAGCGCGCAAATCATCTTCGACCATGAAACGTGAAGATTGCAGCAAGCCTGCACCATGTCTTGCCAGGGTAATGATGCCCAGCAAATCTTCTGAACAGGTGAGACCACCTTTTGTCGGCCAGTCTATATCGACGCCATCGCGCCTGAATATCCAGACTATATTCTGCCCGGCACTGGGCAAGACAAATTGCAGGCATTCATGCTGGTCCAGGTCTTCAAGTTTTGTCGGTACGCCAAAGCGCTGCAGGTATTCCGGTGCGGCACAGACCACGATCTCGGTATCTTCCAGCCGACGTGCAATCATGCCTGAATCCGGCGGGTTGCGGCCACGTATCACCAGGTCAAAACCATCGGCCGTGAAATCGACATTACGGTTACTGAGTTGCAAATCCAGTTTGACCAGCGGGTACATCTGGCGAAATTTTGCCAGCAATGGTAATACCCGGTAATGCCCATAAGGCGTGGGCATGCTGATACGCACCAGACCTGCAGGCTCAATTTGCTGGCCGGATACTTCACGCTCCGCTTCCACCAACTGGTTCAGCGCCTGGCGGCATTGCACAAAATACGCACGTCCTGCCTCCGTCAGGCGCAATTGCCGCGTGGTGCGGACAAACAGGCGCACGCCTATGCGCTCTTCCAGCCTGGCGATGGAACGGCTGACAGCCGCTGGCGTCAGCCCTGCCGCATTGGCCGCATCCTTGAAGCTTTCCAGCTCCGCTGCCATGCAAAACAATTCTATGCTGCCCAGTAAAACATCCGCAAATTGTCGATTCACATTACACCATGTAATTTATAAAGTAACTTTCGCCTAGTTTATCAACTATTTCGTTTGGCATAGTATGCCGCCATGCCCTGCCACCTTGACAGTGCAGCCAGTCAACTCTTATTGAAAGCCCAAACCCATGAAACTCTATTTCTCCCCAGGTGCCTGCTCCTTATCTCCACATATCATCCTGCGTGAAGCCGGTCTCGATTTCACCCTGCAAAAAGTCGATACCTCTATTCATAAAACTGCCGATGGCGTGGACTTTTACAGTATCAATCCCAAAGGCCAGGTGCCAACCATGGAAATGGATGACGGCCAGATATTGACCGAAGGTTCCATCATTGCCCAGTACATAGCTGAACGCGCAGAAAAACGCGACTTGCTGCCAGCATCTGGCATGGCACGCTACCGTGTACTTGAATGGCAAAACTACATCACCTCAGAACTGCATAAGTCCTTCGCCCCACTGTTTGATCCTGCCATGAATGCCGAAGGCAAAGCCCTGATCGCTGGTTTGCTGCGCAAGAAATTCGCCTGGGTCAACAGCCGCCTGGAAGGCCGCACTTACCTGACTGGCGATACCTTTACCGTGGCCGACGCCTATCTGTTCACCGTCAGCGGCTGGAGCAAATATGTGAACCTCGATATCAGCGACTTTGCCCACCTGCAAAACTTCATCGCCAGCGTCAAGGCCAGGCCGCATGTACAGGCCGCACTAAAAGCAGAAGGCCTGCCTTCCTGATATCATCAACAAAAAGAGCAAGCCATGCCCTATGTACACATACAGGTCACCCGCGAAAATGTCAGTGCTGCACAAAAAGCTGAACTGATCGCCGGTGCCACTGATTTGCTGGTGCGCGTACTCAATAAAGATCCTGCCACGACTTTTGTCGTCATAGAAGAAGTGGATACAGATAATTGGGGAGTTGGCGGTATACCGGTCACGCAATTGCGTCAAATGCAGCAAGCGTAGCAACACTGAATAATGCAGCAGCTTAACGCTGCTGCATACATCTCAAAAAAGGCAAAAATGGAAACCGCATACCCCGACATCATCGCCATGCTGAACCAGTATTTCGACGGCATACACCACAGTGACACCAGCATACTCGCCAAAGTATTCCACCCCGAAGCCCATTACTACTGCGCCACCGAAGGCCATTTACTGCACCTGGACATGCAGCAATACTTCCCCGTAGTCGACAAACGCCCCTCCCCCGCCAGCAAAAACGAAAAGCGCCGCGACCGCATCGTCTCACTGGAAATGGCTGGCCCGGTAACCGCTTTCGCCCGCGTGGAATGCGCGATTGCCAACAAGTTTTTTACTGATTTTTTAACTTTGGCGAAACTGGATGGCAGGTGGCAGATTGTTAGTAAGGTGTTTCATTTTGATTTGATGGATGTTTGAAAGATTTATTAAAAAAATTACCTCTCGATGAGTCGTATTCGAGCAATATGAAACAAGGTCGAGTGGACGTTGGTTTTGAATTTGAAGTTGTTTTTGAATTTGATTTTTTGCAGTTCCCATGTGTCGATGCCTTTGCTGTAAGGCAGAAAATGGAAAAAGAAGGATCGATGTTTGAGCGCAGCGAGTTTTCGAGCCTTCCCATTTTTTGACTTGCAGCAAAGGGAACCCCCTTTAGGGGGCAGCGATGCCTGGGTCGCCTTTTTGGCACACCTTTTTGGCGAAGCAAAAAGGTGTGTAGCCGCCGGGCTACCCCCGGTCGGCAATCGTAAATGACGAATACTGACATATGAAAATCAAAACATTCAAACACTACGAATCTGAAATTATTCCAGTCAATAGCTTGGCTACAAACGCCGCTGGATTCCAGCTAAAAGCACGCTGGAATGACGTTAATAATGGTTTAGATAATCGAAAACTCACAGCTCGACTAACTTCTAGAAAAATCGAGCTGGTGCGCCAGCCTAGTGAACTGCTGCCAAACAAAATCACGTTACTGAGATTACCGCAATTTGTAGGAAAACCACCCGAGCAAATGCCGCTCCAAGATTTTTTAAACAATAAGTTGTACACTGTGCCACACCAGAGTCCACAACCAGACTCAAGGCAAGCTCCGCATAAAGGCGGGCTGAAAGCAAGGCCGTATTGAGTATCAAGAACAGACCAGAACCACACTGGCCTGCCGATTGAATTTCTTAGCCCCAAAACCATGCCCGAATCCAATAGCCTGGCTAACACGGCCACCAGCGTGCGCACTACAGCGCCACACATCATCCGAGAGCTGGAAAACGGACTGCTCGCCGATGCCGCCCATACCTCACCCAAGTATTTCTATGACGCCGTGGGTTCGGTATTGTTTGAAGCGATCTGCGTACTGCCAGAATATTATCCCACCCGCACTGAAGCAGAAATTTTCACGCATCACATGGCTGACATGGCGCGTGTCATCGGCATAGGTGGCAGCCTGATCGACCTGGGCGCAGGCAATTGCGCCAAGGCAGCGCGACTTTTTCCAGTTTTGCATCCTGACCAGTATGTACCCATCGATATTTCTGTGCATCATTTACGGGATGCCGTTGGCAGACTGCAACAACGCTTTCCCCATATAGAAATGACGGCACTGGGTCTGGATCTGGCGCAAGACTGGAAGCTGCCCGCCGAAGTAAGGCGTGACAAGCGCCTGTTCTTTTATCCCGGTTCATCAATAGGTAATTTTGAGCCGGAAGAAGCACTGGCATTCCTCTGTCATTTACGTGCAGCCTGTGACCGCGACGGCGGCATCCTGATCGGAGTTGACCTGATCAAGGACAAGACCTTGCTGGATGCAGCCTATGATGACAGTCTCGGTGTGACTGCAGCCTTTAACCTGAATCTGTTACGCCACATCAATCATTTATTGCATACTGATTTTGATGTCAGCCAGTGGCAACATGAGGCTTTTTTCAATACAGAAAAATCCCGTATAGAAATGCACTTGCGCGCCAGGGAAGATATCCAGGTCACCTGGCCAGATGGGCACAGAAATTTCATCAAGGGTGAACACATACACACGGAAAACAGCTATAAATACAGCATACAGGGCTTTAATGCCTTGCTGGCCGATGCTGGCTTTTCCCATAGCTGTCACTGGACAGACAAAAATGAATGGTTCGCCGTCATCCATGCCACAGCTGCTTAATCCTCTACGGGGTCAAACCATGCAAGAAGCAGGCATAGTTGAACGCTGGCAAGAAATCCGGCTACGTTCAGTCGCTATCGCCGCGCCGCTGTCTGCTGAAGATTGCATGGCCCAGTCCATGCCCGATGCCAGCCCCATCAAATGGCACCTGGCGCATACGACATGGTTTTTTGAGACCTTCATACTCGAACAGTTTGAAACCGGCTTCCAGGCATTTCACACTGACTTCAGGGTACTCTTCAATTCCTATTACAACGGTGTTGGTGACAAGCACCCCCGCCCGCAACGCGGCTTGCTGACCCGTCCATCGCTGGAGACTGTCCTGGCCTACAGACGCAATGTGGATGAACGCATGCTGCGCTGCCAGGATAAACTCAGCGATGCCCGCTTTGCAGCCTTGCTGGAACTGGGCATGCAGCATGAACAGCAGCATCAGGAATTGATGCTGACTGACATCAAGCACCTGCTGTCATGCAACCCTTTGTTTCCGGCCATGTATCCAGCAAACGACATGCCTAAACCCCTGCCCATCTCAAACACCCTGAGCTGGCAAGACTACGATGCCTGCCTGTGTGAAATTGGCCATGAAGGCAAGAAGTTTTCCTTTGATAATGAAGGGCCACGGCACCGCCAGTTCCTTGAGCCTTTCCAGCTCGCTACCCGCCTTATCAGTAATGCCGAATACCTGGAATTCATAGAAGATGGTGGCTACCAGAATCCCGCCCTGTGGCTGGCCGAAGGCTGGGACTGGATCCAGCAGCAAAACTTGCGTCACCCACTGTACTGGCGCTACGACTTCCAGCAAGACTGGCAGGAATTTAGCCTGCATGGTTTGCTGCCGCTGAACCCGCAACAGACACTGGGCCATATCTCTTACTTTGAAGCAAGCGCCTTTGCGACTTGGGCGGGGGCACGCCTGCCTACTGAAGCAGAATGGGAATACGCAGCACAGCAACATGAACTCGAAGGCCAACTGAGCCAGTTATTTGATCATGGCTGGCAATGGACCAGCAGTAGCTACAGCCCCTACCCCGGCTTTGTCCCGGCTGCAGGCGCAGTCGGTGAATACAATGGCAAATTCATGGTCAACCAGTACGTCTTGCGCGGCTCTTCTGCCTTTACCCCGGCAGGCCATAGCCGTATCACTTACCGGAATTTTTTTCCGGCAACCGCACGCTGGCAACTGACTGGTTTGCGCCTCGCCCGTTCACTTATTGAGGAGTAGTTTATGCCCACCGCGAAATGGAAAGATACTGTGATTGCCCAGGCCAGCAATGCAGAGATTGTGAAGCTCGAAGGCAATATCTATTTTCCAACGAATAGCGTCAATCCTGAGCACTTGCGCGACAGTGACAAGCATACGGTATGCCCATGGAAAGGCACAGCCAGCTATTACGATGTCGTCGTCAACGGTGAAGTCAATGCCGGTGCTGCCTGGTATTACCCGGAACCCAAGGATGCCGCAAAAGAAATTAACGGCTTCATTGCCTTCTGGCGCGGGGTAGAAGTCTTGCCCTGAAAATCAAGTAGCTGATCGCAAAGAGTGTTCCAATTGCCTGGAAAAATACGTCATCTGAGTGAGATCAATAGCTGATATTACACAGGCTATAAGTAATGGTATCAAGACATCAAAACCTGTTTTTGAAAAAAATACGGCAAGAGAAATGATCCACAAATAAAAAGGCAAAACAAAAACATTCAAACGTACTACAAAACTCTTCTCGGGCACAGAAAAAGTGGCTGACAGACCTGTAAAACCAATAAATCTGCTCAAATGAATACTCAATTCTTTTTCATGCGTTTTTTTTAGTTTATTTACGCTAGGAATTTTTTGGGCGCGCTCCATCATTTGCTCGGCTGAAATGTCAGCAGGCAACACTAATCGACGCTTAAATAAAAGCAAGCCACCCCGCAGAAATTTCGGCGTCCAAAAAAATAAAATAATAGTCAAACCAAGCAAAACAAATGTGCTCAAGGACACTATTGCCTCAGGCTCCAAATTCATATATTTCTCTCCGATATTCTATCTAGCAATAAAAAAAGCAAGAATACCAGATCAATTTACTTTGTATAGCTTCAGGGAAAAGCCGGTATATGCGGTTCCACCCCGCCATAACGGAAACCGGGATGTTTGCTGGCCATCATCTCTTCTGTCTGTTTTACTTTGCTCAGCGGTACATCAACGATGAGCAACACTTGCCCATCTTCAATTTCGTTTTCAAAAGCTTTCAGACGGGAATTAGGTATGGCAGCAGCAGCCATGCCGGATACCCAGGAACCAAATATGGCACCACCAACAGCAGCTACCAGCAAGGCGATGGTGCGCATTTCCAGACCTTCGGGTGGGAAAATCAACAACAGGCTACCTGCCAATAAACCAGTGGCAGCACCAACCACCATACCCAGTTCCATGCCATGAACGAGATCGGTTTTCTGTAGAAAATTGGCTTCCGGCATATCATTTGGCAAACTGTCTTTTGCCAGGAAATGGATATATCTTTCCTCTATGCGTGCCAGCAATAACTCATCGAGCATGGCTCTGGCAGCGGGAATAGTGGGAAGCATGAAATAAAGACGACGGCGCATAATGGCCTCCTGTAAAGAATCTCAGGAGGCAGCGTTAAAATTGTCGATACAAGGCAAGAGCAGGATGCTGAGCCTCCTGCTTAGTTATAGCAAAGATGGGCGAAAGGTCAAAGCCTTTCATCTACTCCTCTCACAAAACTCAAGCCAGACGTTTGGCCGCCAGCGCATTGCCAGCACGGCTGACAGCCTTGCGCCCCAGATGTGCAGAAATGAATTGCCCTGCATCCACCACGGCATTCAAGTCTATGCCGGTTTGTATACCCAGACCCTGCATGAGGAAGAGTACATCTTCAGTCGATACATTGCCGGTTGCACCTTTGGCATACGGGCAACCACCCAGACCAGCAACGGATGAATGGAAGATGGAAATGCCGACTTCGAGGCTGGCATAGATATTCGCCAATGCCTGGCCATAAGTGTCGTGGAAGTGACCGGACAAGGCATGGATGGGGAAGTCCTGCGCCACCCGCTGCATGACAGTCTGAACCTGCCTCGCAGTACCCACGCCTATGGTGTCGGCGATATCGATCTCATCGCAACCGAGCTCACGCAAACGCTGCACTACATCAGAGACACTATCAACAGCGACTTCACCCTGGTAAGGACAACCGAAAGCGCAAGAGATACTGCCGCGCAAGCGTATCTTATTTTCTTTTGCCGCTTCGGCCACTTCGCGGAAACGCTCTATTGATTCTGCAATCGAGCAATTGATGTTTTTTTGTGCAAAGGCTTCCGAGGCTGAACTGAAAATCACCACTTCATCGGCACCTGCTGCCAGTGCCGCTTCAAAACCCTTCATATTCGGTGTCAACACCGAATAGATGACACCAGGCTTGCGCGTAATACCTGCCATGACTTCTGCCGAGGTCGCCATTTGCGGCACCCATTTGGGTGACACAAAAGAGGCTGCTTCGATATTCACGAAGCCAGCCGCTGTCAGGCGGTTCACCAGCTCTATCTTGACGTCGGCGGGTATGCTTTCTTTTTCATTTTGCAAGCCATCACGCGGGCCTACTTCAACGATTTTGACTTGCTTGGGCAATGATGCATTCATCTTGTTTTTCCTTGGGGCACCAGTAAAGGCAGGCGATTACATCATTTTACCCCCAAGCTGGCTAAAGCCTGAACCTCCCCCGTATTTCTACTTGTGCCAAAGAGCAACTCAAGCCACATGCAATACCGCAACACCCAACTTATCGAAATATGGGTCCAGCCTGTTCGCCAGTTGCGGCAAGTTATAGCTGGGCACTTGTGGATACAAATGATGTTCAAGATGATAAGAAAGATTGAACAGCAAGGCCGGTATGATCTTGCCACGCAAGCTCCTGGCTTGTCCCAGTATGCTGCTGTCAGGTTTAAAGTGGGGCAACCAGGCCGTGGTGATCGGATACAGGCAAGAGCCTGTGTACATGAATACGCAATAAGTCAGCGGCGCAGCAGTCCAGGGCAAAACAAGCATGGCAATCACAATACCCAGGATGGCAACGCACAGTTCGGCCAGCATCCAGCGCTTTTGTACTGGATTTTTGGCAAGCCGGTAGGCATGCATCCAATGACGGGCTATATAAGTAGGCCCGGCTTTCAACGCGCCCAGCAAGCTCAGGTGTGCAGGGCTGCCTTCAAAATCATCATGCTCCAGGCAATGGCTATGGTGATGCAAATGCGCCTGGCGGAAGGCGTGGCCGCTTTCCAGCAGCAAGATACTCATGCCAAACAAGATCCATTCTGTACTACGTGGCTTGAAACCGGCAACACCATGCAATACATCATGGGTAAAAGTCACCGACACCAGGAAGTGCAAGACAAAAACCAGTGGCAGCAAGAGATAATACTGCATGGAGAAAACTGTGGCATAGACAGCCAGCGTCAGCAGTGGCAACACTGGCCAGATCAGGCGCTGTAATTTACTGGCATTCAACAAATCCAGACCCAGGCTGCTCAGATTAGGCAAACCTGCCTGGCGGCGGTTGAGCGTGCTTATGGCAGTATGTTTGCGGGATATGACTGCATTATTACAGCGGGCAACAGGAAATACTGCATCAGTCAGGGTAGCACTATGGCTCATGTTCATACTCCTGATCAGGCGCGCAGCAAGTTGGCGATGAAAAAGAACAAGTAGATGCACACGACCAGGCCTGCATCCAGGTACTTGATACCCCAGCGCTGAAAAGCAAAAGCGATGGCTCTGTACAAATGCTGTATGAAAGAAACCGGTATTCTTAGCGATGGGTAAAACAAGAGCAGTGCCAGCCATCTGACGCCAGGAATGAACAGCAATGGCAACACAGAGATAGCCTGGGCCATGCGGTAGCCAGTCAACAGGAATTCATTGCGCGGGCTTAAGAAATGCCAACGGAAACCCAGCACATGCATGGAAAACGTAAATTTTTGCCGCTTGACTTTAGGCAAGCCAAACAAGATCAGTGACAAAATCCCATGTGCGAGCAAGAGTCCAAAGTCCACCAGCAAGGCGTAAGCAAGGTTCGCCCGTATAAAAAATTGCAGCACAGGCGTGATGACCATGGCCCAGGCCAGGATGCGATTGAACCGGACCCAGTTGGCTCTGGTCAGCAAAGTGAAATGGGGGAAGCTTGATGTAGTTGAGTTCATGATTTTTCCTGCTGCGCTTGATTGGTTCCGGCTTTTTTTGGGTGGCAGGTATGAAAACTGCCTATCCTCTTATTCGCAAGCCGCGTGCCAGTCAGTAGTTTTTATAAGCCCTTGTTTCTTAAGGAAATTCACTTTATGCCTCAGCAAAACTGTAAGCTTGCTATATAGTTGACTGAAATTTACTATCAAGATTGTTGACAGCTTATTGACCACTTATTGACAGTTACCTGCCATGAATGCCTACGGACTTTATTTTTTCTCGCTCGCCTTGCAAGGCATCATCAGCCCCTTGCTGGCTATCTGGCTGTGGGTAAAGGCAGGGCAACAGCCGGGCATGAAGGCACTGGCGCTGTTTTGCGTGGGCATAGGCCTGTGGGCAACAGGGCAACTGGCCATCAATCTGGGTGATGCCAGGACTAGTGAACTGGGCAAGATGCTGGTCAATACCGGCCCGGTGAATGCGGTGTTCTTCCTGCATTTTGTATTGCGGTTTCTGGGTCGTTTGCGACCAGCGCGCATCATCGCCTGGTATGCGATTGCCTTGCTGGTGGTGCTGGGTATTACCATCTTTGATATGGGCAGCCTCTTGCCCTGGCTGGAATTCCAGCGCTATTACGTGTTTCCAGCCTGGGGCTGGATACCTGGCATCTTTGTCAGTGGGCTGAGTACCTGGGCCTACCTGCTCTTGCTGATGGCATGGCCTGCCGCAGCACCAAAGAAGCGCGGGCAAATCCTGGCGGTTTGCCTGGCCGGGGTCTGGGGGTCTGCTTCTACGCTGATGTTCTTGAACGCCTCGTTTGGCATACACATCTTCCCGTACAGCGTGATCCTGCTGCCGTTCTATGCGGTCTTGCTGGTACTGGGTATCTTGCGTTATGACATGATGGCAGTGAACCTGTGGGCCAACCGTTTTCTGGCCTGGCTGGCCCTGAGTGTGCTGACCGTGGCCATTGCGGGTCTGGTGCTGAGCCTGGTGGCGCAAACCGGCTTTAGCCCGCTGGCGGCCTTGCCGCTGTGGCAGTTATGGCTACTGGGGACAGGCATGCTGCTCATCATGCTGATACTGGAAAGACCCATGCGCGGCTTCATGGAAAAACTGATCTTCCCCGGCGCGCATCTGGAGGCAGCAGTCTTGAGCAACTGGCGCTTGCAACTGGAAGCGGCGGCGAGCTGGCAAGAACTTGAGGCGGTCGCCTCTGCACTGCTGGAAACCCACTTGCGCCAACCCATGCCTGTCTTGCTATTCCGAGATG
Source organism: Undibacterium sp. Ji83W (assembly GCF_049340385.1). Lineage (NCBI taxonomy): Bacteria > Pseudomonadati > Pseudomonadota > Betaproteobacteria > Burkholderiales > Oxalobacteraceae > Undibacterium > Undibacterium sp. Ji83W. Next base: position 113,492 of record NZ_JBMPOZ010000014.1, read on the forward strand.
GCGAACCCGGCAGCACTGCTGAGCACCCCTGCGTCATCTGTTACCGGCAGCAAGCACAGGCTACCCATGCAGAATGGCATTACGAATTGCGTCACTGGGAAGGAGCGACCCCCAGTGTGCAAAGAGTGGGGGCAGTATTTGGTGCCCTGCTGGCAGCAGCAGCCGGACGCCTTGATCAGTTGCTGCGTTATGCCGACCAGGAAAAGCAACGTCTGCAACAGGCACATCTGACGGAACTAGGTGGGCTGGCTGCCACCGTCGCCCATGAATTGCGCAACCCCCTGAACATCATCAGCATGGCTGCCATCTCTTGCCCGGCAGAAGTGCGCAATGACATACGTGAGCAGATAGAAAGAGCAGATCACCTGATACAGGATTTGCTCAGTTATTCCGGTGAAGTAAGGCTGAATTGCCAGCCTGTGGATATCGCAGAACTGATTGATAACATGGTGGCGCAGCTACGCCCCACTGCCATGGCAAATGGCGTACAGATCACCAGCGAAATTGAGACACATTTACAGGGCCTTATAGACCGCATGCGCACTGAGCAAATCCTCAATAATCTGCTCAACAATGCACTTGCGATGTTGCGCGGCAGAGCAGATGCCCGCATCCACATAGAAGCGGCGACAGACAAGCAAATGCTGAGGCTGCGCATCTGCGATAACGGTCCCGGCATACCAGCGGAGCAAAAAGCCGACTTGTTCCAGGCTTTCAAGAGCCGCCGCCCCGGTGGTACAGGCCTGGGTCTTGCTATTGTGCGCAGGCTGGTTGAAGCCCATGGCGGCAGCGTTACTCTGATCAATTATCCAGGCTGGAATTGCTGTTTTGAATTTTATCTCCCCAAATCACCATGACACCATGAGCATGCAAACTATTTTACTGGTCGATGATGAACCAGCCTTTCAACGCCTGTGTGGCAACTGGTTGGCCAGCCTGGGTTATATCGTCAAGGTTGCGGCCACGGCGGAGCAGGTGCATGCCTTGCTGGCTGAGAACAGCTTTGACCTGGTCTTGCTGGACCTGGCCTTGCCACCTACTTTCACGCCTGATGAAGGCCTGGCACTGCTACCCGCGTTTGCGCCTGTACCCGTGGTCGTCATGACTGGCCATGCAGACCGTGAACTGGCGCTGCGTGCTATCAGTCTTGGAGCCTGGGACTTCTTACCCAAGCCACTTGATCCAGACATCTTGCGCGTGGTGGTTGACCGCGCCCTCAACAAAAGCCGCCTGGAACGAGAACTGGCAGTATGGCGCGCCCGCGCCCTGCCGGACGACAATAGCATGGGCCTGATAGGCATCAGTGCCGAGCTGGCGGAATTGCGCTCTTTGATACGCCGCATTGCGCCTACCGATGTTCCAGTCATGATTACCGGCCCCAGCGGTACCGGTAAAGAACTGGTGGCACGCGCCCTGCATGCTCAGGGCAAGCGGGCAGGCAAAGCATTTATTGCCGTGCATTGTGGCGCCATCCCCGCAGAATTATTCGAGAGTGAATTATTTGGTCATTGCAAAGGCAGCTTCACGGGGGCAAACCGTGACCGCAAAGGCCTGATCGCCGCTGCCGATGGCGGCACACTATTCCTCGATGAGGTAGGTGAAATGCCATTGCCCATGCAGGTCAAATTGCTGCGCTTCTTGCAGTCTGGCAGTTTCTTCCCTATAGGTGCACGCGCAGAATTACGTGTCGATGTGCGCATAGTCGCAGCCACGAATCGTGATCTGGCAGTCATGGTCGAAGAAAAAAGTTTCAGGGATGATTTGTATTACCGCCTCAAGGGTATACAAATGCGCACCCTGGCACTGGCAGACAGGGCAGAAGACATTGCCCTGATAGCACAAGCTATTGCAGCCAGATCAACACCACCAAAACGCCTGACGGCTGCGGCACAGGAGTGGCTGGTATCCCACGCCTGGCCCGGCAATGTCAGGGAATTGCAGCATTGCCTGCAAACTGCAATGGCACTGGCGGGTGAGATGAATGAGATCGTGGTGGATGATCTGGCACTGGCTTGCGGTGAAGTTGCAAGCGATGCGCCTGTGGTCGATACCGGTTTATTGGAAGAACAGGTAGCTGCACTGGAAAAACGCCTCATTGTCAGCGCATTGAATGAGAATCAGCATAACCATACGCATGCAGCAAAACAGTTGGGCATATCCCGCGTAGGTTTGCTGAACAAAATGCGCAGGTATGGACTGCGTTAATGGATTGCGGCAAACAGACGACTCAAATCCAGTACAGGTATACTTTGCCCCTGTTGTTCAAAACAGGAAATCGCCATGTCTCCCCAACCCGGTTCATCGAGGGTGCTGGCCTGCTTATCATCCACCAGCACGCGCACTGGCGGTGCCGCTAAGTGTATTGCACCCAGGCCCGCAGTATTGCTGACAGCATCATGAAATGCCACCAGCGCCAGGATATTGCCTGTGCAAGCCTTGCCACCCAGACGCACAGGTAATTGCATGACGGGCACGGCGCGTTTTTGCCAGAAAATCACTTCCCGCATATATGCTGGTGCAAGTGGTACCTCAAAGCTGTCTTGTGCATCCATGATCTGTATCAGCTCACGCTGGCCTATGGCGACTTGCCTGCCATCGCCGACATCCAGTAACCAGGCATTTGCACTAGACATGTTCAGGCCTCTCTATTGCGTTGACATTAGCTGAAGTGATTTGTGCAAAGCCACCATACTGCAATAAATGCCTGGCATCGCTAAGACAGGCGAGACCTTTTTCAAAGGGCATGATTGCCTGTATCGGTGAGTTAGCAGCACGCATTGCAACAGGCAAGGCATAATCGGCACCTGACTGCTGATTGAGCACCCTGACATCATCACACAAGAGGCCAAGAAAGCCTTTGCCAGTAGCCAGCATGACACAGGCGCGGCGAGCTGCTGGTATGTTGTCCAGTGTCTGCAATTCACCATTCAGGCTCAATACTGGCCAGCTTTGTCCCAGATAAGCAATCCTGCCAACCGACGGCGCAAGCGCATCCTGACTATCAAGGTCAGCGACGGATTCCACCGCGCAGATATCTCCTTGTGGCAGCATGAGTTGCATGCCATCTATACACAGCAACAGGCGGTTACGTACTTCTGTTGTCATACCCGGCATCATTGCTCCCATGATCAGGCTCCTGTCAGACGGTTGATATGCTCCAGCAAGGCATCTTCGCTGAAGGGTTTGACCAGGTAAGCATCCACCCCGGCGGCATCACCCTGTTGCCTGTGTTTTTGGGTGGAACGAGAGGTGATCATGATGATGGGGATACGCTTGTCGAGTTTGCGGGCGCGTACATGGCTGGTCAACTCCAGACCATTCATGCGCGGCATTTCCATATCTACCAAAATCACATCAGGTATTATTTCATCGAGGATGGCAACCGCATCCAGGCCATCAATGGCGGTACGCACTTCATAACCGGCATCGCGCATGATTTGCGCGGTGGCGCGGCGAGCTGACAATGAATCATCCACCACCAGCGCCGTACGCACGTGTGCAAGCTGATGATCACTTTGCGCAGGTATGCCAGCATAGGCATCGTCGACATTAATGTACTGCTGGGTAGACGCACGCAATAATTCGGGCAAATCGATAACTGGTGCAACACTACCATCACCCAGAATAACCGCACCTATGGTGCCCTGGATTCTTGGTACATAGCGACCAAATTTCTTGACCACGACTTCACGGCCATCGACCAGTTCCTGCACTTGTATTGCACAGGTCGCCCCGGTATCGGTACTGACCAGCAAGACCGGGTAGCCGTAGCTGCGTGCTTCTTTGCGATGGTCCTGCATACCCAGCAACTGATCGAGTTTCAGCAATTTATGGACAGCATCGCCAACGCGGTAGACAGGCTGATCAGCCAGCGTATCAATTTGTGCATCGGTGATGTAATGGATATCAATGATACGGCGGCTGGATATAGCCATCATATGGCCTGCCACACGCGCCATCAGGGTATGTTCGGACAAGAGACTGGCGGGCAGGCGCAATTCCACCACCAGGCCCTGACCTGCGACTGAGCGCAGATTCAACGAACCTTTCATTTCCAGTATGCGTGCATGCACCATGTCCATGCCTATGCCGCGGCCAGAAGTCTGGGTGCTGCTATCCCTGGTAGAAAAACCTGGTACCAGTATCAACCTGGCCAATTCTTCCTCAGACAAGATACGCTCGGCACTGATCATTTTGCGTTTCAAGGCAGTACGACGTATGGCAGCGTAATCAAGACCAGCGCCATCATCCTTGCAACGCACGACGATGGAATTACCTTCACGGGTAAAGCTCAGTTCTATCAGCCCATCTGCTGGTTTGTTCGCAGCTAGCCTGCTGACTGGAGTTTCTATACCGTGGTCAACTGCATTGCGCAAAATATGCATCAAGGGATCAGTCAGATCATTGAGCATATTGCTATCGATATTGGTATTTGCACCGAGTATATTCAGGTTCACCTGTTTGTCTAGCAAACGACAAGTCTGACGTACACTGCGCTGCAGGCGCGAGACTATAGTGGTCACCGGAACCAGGCGTGTGCGTATTACAGCGTGCTGGTTTTCCATTTGCAGACGGCGCTGCACTTCCAGTAATTCCGCCAGGCCATGTAATTGTTCGTCTATGTGATTGGACATTTCAAAAGCATCGGTGCGTGCTTCCACCAATTGTGCCGTAATGGTATGCAGCTCGCTATAGCGTTCAAACTCCAGTGGATCAAAATCGCCATCGGTAGTACTGATACTGGCTTTTTTCTGTGGACTGCTCATGCCGCGCACATCGACCAGGGTTTCAAGATCGGCGATGAGTTTCTGGAACATGACATCGTGTTTTTGTATGGCCTTCGATTGTTTCTGCGTTTGTTTCAATTGCTCCTGGATTTGCGCATTCGAGATGACATTCTCACCGGCCAGGCGCAGCAATTCATCGACCACTTTCGCAGGTACGCGCAACATCGGTTCCGCAGCATGTGAACCTGGCTCAACCAGATCGAGTACCACGCTCGCAGGCTGTGCTGCTGACGTTGCAGAAGTTACTGCCGCTGACTGACCTGATGGTACGGGCCCATTGCGCACGACAAATTCACCACTATTCATATAGCGGACATAGTCACAGACCTGCTGCAAGACCTGTTGTGACTGTGCTGGGGCAACACCGCCATCGACTACGGCCTCACTCATGGCTTCCAGGCAATCCCCTGCTTCGGTCAAGAGTTCTGCCAGTGCCTGGTCGGGCAGGCTTTGTTTATTGCTCAGGGCAATCAGCAAATCTTCCAGATGATGGGTCAGGTTGGCGATACCGGCTATGCCCACGGTATTGGCAGCACCTTTCAGCGTATGTGCTGCGCGCTTGGCCTGTTCTACATCCTGCATGCTGCCAGAGCCGCTGGAAAATTTTTCTATGGCACTGGTAAAGCTGCCTACCTGTATCGGTAATTCCTGCAAGAGACCGTCAAATAATTCGGTATTTAAATCATCAGGTAATTGTATGGACACGTCACTCTGCGTGATCGCAACGGCGATCTCATCCTCATCATGATGGTCTTCTATCAGCTTGATATTGATCAGTTCAGAAAACAGGGATTCATTACCGTCCATGACTGCTGCCTGTGACCAGCAAGGGTCCATCAGCAGGGACAATAATTCCAGAGCGGCGATTTCTTCTTCAGGCGCATTCAGGTAAGTATTCAATCTGGCTGGTAGTTCACCCAGCAGGCTGGCCTGCTGTTCATCCAGCGCCTGGGTTTGTGCCGCCACTACACCAGCAAAGAGTGACAAGAATTTATGCAGCGCAATCAGGCCTATGGATTCGGAAGTAGTAGCGATGCGCAGCAAGGCTTCGACATAGTTTTGCAACGCAAGACTGCGCTGCTCTTCATCATTACCCGCTGCCACGACTGCTGCCAGGTCTTCCGCCAGCATATCGCCCATGAGGTTGAATTCTTTGGCGAACAAGGCCAGCATGTCGCTGCTGATTTCTTGCGCGGCTATGCTGGATTCCTGAGCGGCTTGATGACTTTGATCGCTTGATTGAAGCTCAGTGTAATGTGCGCCGTTGACGGGCTCTTGCCGGTTCCATGCAGGGTCATACACAACGTCCAGCAAGCTCGCCACAACTTCAGGGTTGTCTGCATCGGCTATGCTGTCCATCAACATCAGCGGGAAGCGCTGTAATGCACCCAGCTCGGTTTCAGCTAGCACATCTTCGCTTGCTGATCGCAGGCAAAGCACATCAGCAAAGGCATGACAGGCATCAGCCACTGCATGCATATTGAGCTGTGTTGCACAACTGGAGAAAACCAATAACTGCGTCGCATAAGATTGCAGGGTCGCCGCGTCAGTTACACCACCCTCACCGAAATGTTCATCCGCAGCCAGCGTCATGATCAGGGCATCGAGAGCTTCATGTAATGCTGAAGTTGCCTGCACATCTACGATCTGAGGCATTTCTTCCTGCATGGCTTCTGACAGGCTTTGTTCATCTTCAGCCTGCACATCGACCTGATACTCTGCTTCATCCTCGATTGCCGCTGAAGTGACAGGTACCAGAAACAGCTGCGGCGGTTCTTCCACCTCAGCTACCGGTGTCAAAGGATCAGTATTGAGCAGTTGCCGCAATTCTCCTGAATCACTATGACTCAAGGGCATGGGCCAGCTGGCTGTCGATAGATGGTCGATCAGGGTTTCTATGTTTTTATCACCGTGATTCAGTGCATGGCTGGCCAGCAAATCAGGCCATTCACTGAGCAGATGATATTCTTCATCACTGAGGCGGCGGTTCTGGTTATACAGACTGATGAGATTGCGTTCTATCAGCGCGCACACCCAGTGCAGGCCAGGCATGTCAGCAGCACTGGCTGCCGCACGTATGCGACGCAATTGCTCGATGTAGCAAGCCAGTGCGCGGGTGACTATGGCAACATCCGTAGAATGGGTAGCATCGGCTTCCAGCGCATTGAATACCTCATCCAGGGCACCGAGGACGATATGACTAAAATCTGTAGCATGGTTTTCTAGCTGTTCCATACTGCCTCAGATGGGTAAGTTGGAAAGAGAGAAACCTGCGCAAAGCCTTGCGCAGGTTTTGAGTGGTGATATCAGGCAGCCAGTTTGAATACGCGCACTGTAGACAAAAGCATCCTTGCGTATTCCACCAGGTTGGTGGTTTGGGCCGATTGTTCGTCGAGTTGCAAACTGGTTTGCTGATTGGTTTTCTTGATCTGTATCGCTCTGTCCAGCAGTTCCTGGCTGGCCTTGGCCTGGCCGTGGGATTTGATGGCAATTTGCTGTACTGATTCCACCAGTTCTGTTGTGGCATTTTGAGTCGCCTGCATTTGCAAACCTGCCTGCTCTGCCAGACGGCTACCTTCCACCACTTGGGCAATCGCCGAGTTCATGGTGTTGACCGTATCTGAAGTTTCCAACTGGATGTTATTGACCAGGCCAGAAATTTGCAGCGTCGCCTGGCGCGCATTTTCTGCCAGCCTTTGCACCTCATCTGCAACCACCGCAAAGCCACGGCCTGCTTCACCTGCTGATGCAGCATGCATACTCGCATTCAGCGCAAGAATGTGAGTACGTTCGGCAATCGCATTAATCAGACCGACCACGCCGGAAATTTCTTGTGAACGTTCACCCAGGCGTTTAATCCGTTTTTCTGTTTCACGGATGATGTCGCGAGTACTGTTAATACCGCCCACCGTGCTGTTCACCGTATCCATCGCCAGTTGGGTTGAGCGTATGGCATTGTCAGCAGCACGGTTACAGTTTTGTGCCAGGTCGGCAATATTGCGCATTTCTTCAGAAGCATTCGACAGTGACAAAGTCGTATGCTCCACTTCCAGTCTTTCTTCTGCTGCCGCTGCCATCACATTGTCGGACTGGGCTTTCACTTTCAGCGTCGCCTCGGTCACGTCGGCGGAAATATTACTTACATCACGCAGCACTTTGGCAGTTTCACTGGTCAGCATGTTCAAAGCATCAGATACTGCACCTGTCACGTCGGCAGATACCGGCACTTTCACTGTCAGATCTCTGCTCGCCAGTTGCGCCACCGCCTGCAACAAGACCAGTACAGATTCATTGAGTTTTTCATTTTCATCTTCGATAGATTTGCGGCTGGCTTCACGTTCATCCACCATCTTGTCAAACTGACGCGACAGCTTGCCGATTTCGTCGGGGTGATTACTGCGCGCCCTGACTGTGGCATCACCCTGCGTCAATTTCTGCATGACGCCAATCAGATGCGATACCGGTTTGGTGATACTGCGCGTCATCCAGTAAGCAACACCTGCCGCCAGCAAGATAGAAAGCACGGCCACCACGGCCAGCACATTTTTCGCGCTCACGTAAGTACTGTCGGCTGCGGCACCATCCTTGTTCACCAGTTTGGTCTGGTAGTCGATCAGATTATCCATGGAAGCAAACCATTTTTCCTGATCGGCTTGCAAATTACCCAGCAACCAGTTGGTGGCGTCAGTCTTTTTACCTTCAGTCGCCAGACGCAAAAATTCCCTTTGTGAAGTACCGTATTTGGTACGTGCTTCGGTCGCTATCTGGAAGATGCCTTTTTCTTCTTCGCTGACAATCAGTTTTTCAAAATTGGCGATGTTATCTTCCTGGTTTTGTCTGCGTGACAAAATCAATTGCTGTTCTTTTTCAATCGCAGACTGTTCATTCAAGAGCAGCATATTACGCATGGAACGCGCATTGGCATTGACATTACCCAGCATCTTGTAGGCCAGCACCACCTTAGGATAGCTACCATCCACAATACGGTGGGTACCATCATTGATGCTCTTGAGGTTGGACATCGCCAGCCAGGCCGTTACCGCCAACAGCAGTAAGACCGCTGTAAATCCCAGACTGAGCCGGATACCAATATTCGGAGTACGTAATTTCATTTTGCTCTCCACAAGAAAAACATCAACAAAGACTGCTTGGTCAAATCAACAGAAGGGGGTCAATCGTATTTTGCTTAAGTTCTGCGCTTTCAGTTCTGCACATTGGGTTCTACGCTTTGAAACTTATGCTGATGTGCTACGACTGAGTTTTTCAAAAAAACTTTCATGATTGAAGTCCAGCCAGACCTTGTCATCCTTGACGAAGGCGGCCGTAACATGGGCTTCCAGTGTTGCTGGCAATTGCGGCATTTGTGTAATGGTGCGCAATTCCGTCAACGGCTGCGGATAACTGTCTATCAGCATGCCGACGGCATTTTCTGCCTTGTCCAGTATTAAAAACAATTTCGATGCAGTGACTTCAGACCTGCGGCCACTGAGTACCAAACCCAGGTCAAAGATGGGAACCAGATTGCCGCGCAGATTAATCAGGCCTAGCAAAAAATCTGCCGCGCCGGGCAAGGGAGCAAGCGCCTGTGGCCGTATCACTTCACTCCCCACTTCGGCCCTGATCAGTAAATTCAACGAACCCACGCGATAGCCATAACGCTTTCTTTCGACTAGCGGTGCCACATCGCTCCACAGCAAGTCACCGGGTGGGGTGAAGCGCTCCAGAGCAACGCTGGGTGGCAGCCATTCTTTGGACTGCCCGGCATCACTGGAAGTGATTTGACTCATGACCGCCCCCATGCGTGGGTAAAAAGAGTTTGAGGAATTTGAGGAACTTGAAGAGCTTGAAGTCAGGCAGCGATTTTGAGCTGATCAATAATCTGGTCAGCTGTATATGGCTTGGCGACATAGCCTTTGGCCCCTTGCAACTGCCCCCAGATCTTGTCGGCTTTTTGAGATTTGCTACTGACAAAAACGATGGGTATGTCCTTGGTTGCAGGGTCTTGCGTCAGGCTGCGGCAGGCTTCATAACCATCCATCTCAGGCATGACGATATCGAGGAAAATAATCGAGGGTTTTTCAGCCTTGGCTTTTTCCAAAGTATCCTTGCCACTGGATGCGGTGATCACCACGTAGCCGGCATCAGTCAATATGCTTTTGATGTTGGCCAGTTCAGTAGTGGAATCGTCAACAACGAGTGCTTTTTTCATGCCCATGATGTACTCCCGAGATGTGTAGATGAAACGCCCTGATCCTCAGGGCCAAGGTAAAAATATAAATTGATGGCGTCAGGTTCCTATGGCCAGACCATGCCCTTTGTCCAGACCCAGACTGGTTTCACCACCACTGAGGCTCTTTTCCACCACGGCGCGAAACTTCAGGTGCTCTACAGGTTTGGTCAGGTAACTGCTGCAACCGGACAAAGAGCCACGTATGCGATCGAAGGGAGATGACTTGCTGGTCAGCATGACGACAGGGGTACGCTTGGTTTGTGGGTGGCGACGTATGATCTTGCAAATCTCATAGCCATCTGCACCGGGCATGACGATGTCAAGGAAGATGATGTCGTAAGTTTTTTTCTCCAGCATCTGCAAGGCTTGCTCACCTGTTTCTGCACAGTCGGAAGCGATCTTCATGGAGCGCAATTCAAGGTCGATCTTGATTCTCGCGGTAGGGCTGTCGTCCACGATCAAAGCGCGGTGACCGGTTTGCAAGACCGATGCCGGGAGATGCTTTTGCAGCAGAGGCTGCACAATAGCTGCTTTGTCCATTTCTGCCTTTTGCGCAACTGCTGCACTGACGGGAGATACCGCTGGCAAAACCTTTTCCAGTTCATCTGCCACCTGATCAAGCAAAGCCAGCATCTTGGTCGGGACCAGGGGATGCAGTAAATGATATTTGCCCGGCTGCGCCTGCCCTGCGTTGGAAATGAATACCGTCGCTGGTTCAGGGATATTGCGTGCTGCTATCAGCTCCTGCAAAGCCACTCTGGCCTGGCTATTATCCGGGTCGAGTATGACGATATCCGGATCAGCAGCCTGACCGGCATCGAACAGCGCATAGGAATGCTTGCGTCCACTCGCCATGGTCAAGCTGAGCACGCTGCGCACCAGACGCAATTCATACTCGGACAAGCCAAATACACTAATCAGAATTTTTTTAGAAGCGCAGGGGAGCGCCGAAGAGATGCTGTTCATAAGCGACTTACCTCTTAACGAAAAACCGCTGATGCGGATTACGGTACCTGGCTGCCCTGCCATGATCAGCGAGGGCCCTTTAGTTTTGCGTCCCACACTTTCGGATGGTTTGCCTTTAAACAACGCTGATGCCTTATCTATGAACTATTGCTAATTCATAGAGGGGAACATCAACCACAGTGCCTCATGCGAAGCACCGTTACCCCAATGTAGTTCATGAAATTGCAAGTAACAAGGAAAAAGTTAACATTTTTTTGCTTTTCATTTTTTCTTGCCTGAAGTGCAAAAATTAGCACGGATGGCAGATTTTCGCATATTTGCTCAGCACATCAACAATGCCGTACTCAAGGCATTCAACGATCACTGCATGGCCTATGGATACTTCCAGTATGTCAGGTATGTTCAGGAATTTGGCCAGGTTATCCAGGTTCAAGTCATGGCCCGCATTGACACCCAGACCGGCATCCTGGGCGCGTTTGGCCGCTGCCATAAAGCCCTGGAAAATCTCTTCGCCCTTTGCAGTGCCAAAATGCTCGGCATATGGCTCGGTATATAACTCGACACGGTCTGCGCCCAGTTCTTTGGCCAGATGCATATCCTGATTGTCGTAATCAATAAACAAACTGCTGCGTATGCCCAAGGACTTGAGTTCCGCCAGCACAGGCCGTAAAAAGTCTGCATCCTTGCGCAAGTCCCAGCCATGGTCGGAAGTCAGTTGATCCGGCGCATCCGGCACCAGCGTGCATTGCGCAGGCTTGTTGCGCTTCACGACTTCCAGGAAATCTGGCGCGGGATAACCTTCCACATTCAATTCCACACTACGCGCCTGACAAAGTGCTCCCAAAGTTTCCACATCAGAATACCGCGCATGCCTTTGATCCTGACGTGGATGCAGGGTTATGCCACGCGCGCCCAAATCCAGGCAACGGGCCGCAAAGCCCTGTACATCAGGATAATTACGGCCACGCGAATTGCGCAGCAAGGCGATTTTGTTGATGTTGATGGAGAGTGCTGTCATGGGGATTCCAAAGTCGGGGCAAGGTAATGAAAAATCATCGTTACAGATTTTTCTTGTTCAAGTATTCATGATGGACTTGCTTGCAAGTTTGTACAAGTAACACAGCGAGGTGATTTGTTGGTGTATCTGTTTTTAGCTTAAAAAATTGGATGCATTTTTTTTGGATGACAATAAAAATACTGTTTTTTTACTCCCTCCCCTTGAAGGGGAAGGAATATGAGAATCTTTGAAGATTTCATCGTAAAAAAGCCAGCACAACAGTGCTGGCTTTACTGTGCAAACTCCAGATATGCTTACTGCTGGAAAGCCAGCAACTGCGCGCCTTCCGTCACCTGATCACCAATTGCATACAAGACTTCATCAATCACACCATCATGCGGTGCAGAGATCGTGTGCTCCATCTTCATGGCTTCCATGATCAGCAGGGCATCGCCCTTCTTCACTTCCTGCGCCTTGTTGACGAGTACGGCAACGATCTTGCCTGGCATGGGTGCAGTCAGGCGGCCAGTCTCGGCCTCAGCTTCACCGGCATGCGCCAGCGCGTCGATGTAATGCAGGTCAGTGTGTTTGCCCTGGCTGAAGACGTGGAAACGCTCACCATCGCGCACCACGGTAGCAGCCACGGTCTGGTCTGCGATCTTGATGACGATATCACTTTCATGCGCCAGTGCCAGTCTGACTTGCGCTGTTGCTGCACCTGCCTGCACTTGCCAGCCATCGGCCAGGTAAGTCACCTGCACATCATGCGTCTGTTCTTCTTCCGTGAATTGCAGGCTACGTTGCATGAGGCTGTTCATGCGCCAGCCGTGGCTGGATTGCCATGGGTCATTACTGCCACTTGCAGATTTTTCTGAATTCAGCAAGGACACTACAGCCAGTGCCAGCGTTGTCAGATTCGCCGCTACCGGTATCGGGAACAGTTCTGCCTGATTGCGTTCTATCAGGCCAGTATCCAGGTCAGCGCCAGAAAAAGCCGTGCTGGTGACCAGGCGCGACAGGAAAGCGATATTGCTGTTCAGGCCGACGATCTGGTATTGCGCCAAGGCCTGTGCCATGCGGGCCAGTGCTTCTTTCCTGTCCTTGCCCCAGACTATCATCTTGGCAATCATGGGGTCATAGAAAGGCGAAATCGTATCGCCTTCGCGCACGCCACTGTCGATACGGAAAGCCGCTGGATCTGCCGCGCCACCGAGTTCAAAATTTACGGCAACAGGGGTGCGCGCATGACGCAAAGTACCTATCGATGGCAGGAAACCTTTTTCAGGGTTTTCTGCATACACGCGCGCTTCTATGGCATGCCCATGGATCTGCAATTCATCTTGTTGCAGCGGTAGTTTTTCACCGGCGGCAACGCGCAATTGCCATTCAACCAGGTCAGTACCGGTGATCATTTCTGTCACCGGATGTTCAACTTGCAGGCGAGTATTCATTTCCATGAAATAGAAAGAACCATCCTGGTTGGCGATGAATTCCACCGTGCCAGCACCGACATAGCCAACTGCTTTTGCCGCAGCCACGGCAGCATCACCCATGGCGGCGCGGCGTTCTGCTGTCATGCCGGGTGCTGGTGCTTCTTCCAAAACTTTTTGATGGCGGCGCTGTACCGAACAATCACGTTCAAACAGGTAAACGCAATTACCATGGGTATCAGCGAACACCTGTATTTCTATATGACGTGGTCTTTGCAGATATTTTTCTGCCAGCACTTTGTCGTCACCAAAAGAGTTGATGGCTTCGCGTTTGCAGGAGGCCAGCGCATCCTTGAAATCAGCAGATTTTTCAATAACGCGCATGCCCTTGCCACCACCGCCAGCACTGGCTTTGAGCAAGACCGGGTAACCGATACGGTCAGCCTCGGTATGCAAGAAATCAGCATCCTGGTTATCGCCATGATAGCCAGGCACCAGCGGCACATTGGCTTTTTCCATCAGGGATTTCGCCGCAGATTTACTGCCCATGGCTTCAATTGCCGAGGCTGGCGGGCCGATGAAGGCGATGCCATTCTTGGCACAGGCTTCAGCAAATTCACTGTTTTCTGACAGGAAGCCATAGCCCGGATGTATCGCCTGTGCGCCAGTCGCCAGTGCGACTTGTATGATCTTGTCGGCGCGCAGATAACTTTCCTTGGCTGCAGCAGGGCCTATCAATACCGCCTCATCGCAAACCGCGACATGCTTGGCATTGGCATCGGCTTCGGAATACACAGCGACAGTCTTGATGCCCATGCGGCGTGCGGTAGCAGCAACACGGCAAGCAATTTCGCCACGGTTGGCGATAAGGATTTTGGTAAACATGTCTCTAACCTTTTGGGTGGATGTATCAGTTGCGATAATTTTTCTTTAATCAGTCACCAAAAAAATGCTAAATAAAAACATGCATTTCTCTGTGTCTCCATCTTTTCTCTGTGGCCTCTGTGCTGAAGATGTATGGTTTTAATCAACCACAACTACCAGCTTTAGCCTCGACCTTGCCCCTAGTTTTCAAGCCCAGTTTATCCAGCAAGACGCGATCATCCTGCGCTTCAGGATTAGCCGTAGTCAGCAATTTATCACCGTAGAAAATCGAATTTGCGCCAGCCAGGAAACACATGGCTTGCACTGCCTCACCCATCTGGCGGCGACCAGCAGAAAGGCGAACACGCGCCTTGGGCATGGTGATGCGGGCAACGGCTATCGTGCGCACAAATTCCAGCGGATCAAGTGGGTCGAGGCCATGCAAAGGCGTGCCCTCTACCTGCACCAGGTGATTGACAGGCACCGATTCAGGATAAGGATTCAGGTTCGCCAGTTGTGCGATCAGGCCAGCGCGTTGGCGGCGGGATTCACCCATGCCGACGATGCCACCGCAACAGACTTTCAAACCGGCGCTACGCACATGGCCCAGGGTATCAAGCCTGTCCTGGTAATCGCGGGTAGAAATCACATTGCTGTAAAACTCAGGTGCGGTGTCGAGATTGTGGTTGTAGTAATCCAGGCCTGCGTCTTTCAAACGCTGTGCCTGTTCTTCCTTGAGCATGCCCAGGGTCGCGCAAGTTTCCAGGCCCATGGCCTTGACTTCGCGCACCATGGTTTCTACTTTTTCCATGTCGCGGTCTTTGGGTGAACGCCAGGCAGCACCCATGCAAAAGCGGGTTGCGCCGTTTTCACGCGCGGCTTTGGCGGCGTCCAGCACTTCGCGCACATCCAGCATTTTCTTGGCTTCTACACCCGTGTCATAGCGTGCTGCTTGTGGGCAATAGCCACAATCTTCTTCGCAACCGCCGGTCTTGATGGACAACAGTGTAGCCAGTTCCACATCACCATCCGGGAAGTTGGCGCGATGTGCAGTTTGCGCCCGGAACATCAAGTCATTGAAGGGCAAATCAAACAGGGCCAGTACTTCATCCACGGGCCAGGTATCGGCTTCTATCTTCTTGACCGGTGGCTGGAATTGCATGGCTTGCAAAGTCGTATCAGTAGCTTGCATCTTTGTTTCCTTTTACTTCAATTGACTCAAATCCAGATGCGAGGCGGCGACTTCTGCCTTCTCGTGATCAGGAACATTCAAACGGGGAATATGCCCCAGCATGGGCGCGACTATGCGCTCACGCAGGGCGGTAATATTTTCTTGCGGGTACAACATGTTGGCATCAACGGTATTGGCAACCCAGCCTGCCAGCTTGAGGCCGCGTGCGGTGATGGCTTCAACAGTCAGCAATGCGTGATTGATGCAACCCAGGCGCATGCCAACCACCAGTATCACGGGCAAAGCCAGCGCTTGCGCCATGTCTGCGGTTGTCACTTGCGCATTCAGCGGGACGCAAAAACCGCCTACACCTTCCACGACCACGGCATCTGCCTGCTCACGCAATTGCTGGTAGCTATTGACGATATGCGGCAGTTCTATCTTCACATGCTCCAGCTCAGCCACGATATGCGGCGCTGCCGGTGTCTGCATCAGATAAGGGCATACCAGGGCCAGCTCTGCCTTGACGCTGGCAGCGGCGACCAGCATGTCCACATCTTCATTATGCAAGACGCCATCACGCATTTCTGCACCGGCGGCTATTGGCTTCATGCCCACAGCCCGCAAACCTTGTGTCTGTATCGCATGCAGCATGGCAGCACTGACCAGGGTCTTGCCTATCTCGGTATCAGTGCCGGTCACGAAAAAATCATGCTGCCGCTTTTGCATCAGGCCACCTCGGCAAAACACTGGGCCACATAACTCATCTGATCCAGACGGTTAATGGCCTGCACCAGTTGCAGGACCTGGATCTCAGTATGTGCGGCAGACAGGGTCACGCGCAGGCGTGCCGTACCAACAGGCACGGTAGGCGGGCGTATCGCACCTACCCACAAACCCTGGTCCATAAGATTGCCAGCAACCCTCAGCATGGCAGCATTGTTACCAATGAGTACGGGTTGTATCGCCGTGTCCGATGGCATGCCCTGCCAGACTTGCAGATGCAGGCCATCGCTGAACAGGCCTATCAGTTTCTGTAAATGTGCACGTCTTTGCTGGCCCTCTTCGCCTGCAATGATATCTATGCTGGTCAGCAGTGCATGCGCCAGCGCCGGTGCGGCAGCAGTCGTATAGATATAAGCGCGGGCACGTTGCACCAGCCATTCAATGACGGTCGCATCGGCAGCGACAAAGGCACCACCGACACCGGCGGCCTTGCCCAGCGTCCCCATGTACACCAGGTTGGGTGACTTGATCTGCAAATGTTCGAGCACGCCACGGCCATGCTGGCCCAGCACGCCAAAGCCATGGGCATCATCGACGATGAGCCAGGCATCATAACGCTCGCAAATTGCCAGCAGTGCACCAAGTTCAGCGATATTGCCATCCATACTGAAGACGCTATCAGTAACGACTACCCTGTGCTTGGTCTTGCATTGTTGCAGCATGCGTTCCAGCGCCGTGTAATCGCGGTGCGGGAATACCTGCACAGTGGCACGCGAAAGGCGTGCACCATCAATCAGGGATGCATGGTTCAGGGCTTCAGAAAATACTGTCGTGTCTTTATTGATGGCCAGCGCGGTGATGACAGCCAGATTGGCCATATAGCCTGTGCAAAAATACAGCGCGCGGGCATTGTCTATATGCGGCGAGACAAACTCGGCCAGGCGTTCTTCCAGCACCGCATGAGCACGGCTGTGGCCGCTGATGAGGTGCGAGGCACCACTACCTACGCCGTATAGGGCTACGCCTTCCTGCATGGCTTCTGCCAGTTTAGGATGGGCTGCCATGCCGAGGTAATCATTGCTGCAAAATGCCAGCAAGTCACGGCCATCGACTTTCATATTTGGTGCTGACGGGGTTTCTACCGTGCGCCTCTGGCGCAATAAATGTTTTTGATCCAGCACGGCCAACTCTTGCTGCAAACCCTGTATCAGGGATTTGCGCTGGGTGGCTATGCGTATGCCGGGATTATTCTTGCTGAAATCGTTCATGCCATTACCTCTTCAAATACCAGTCTGGTTTTATGTGCCAGCAAGCTCATTTCATCCTGCTCAAGGATGTAGGGCGGCATCATATAGACTGTACGGCCTATGGGCCGCATTAATAATTCCTGTTTCAGTGCCGCAGCAAAAAAGCGACGTGAAAATGTCGCCGCGCGTTCTGCATCATCGATCACCGCATCAAAGGCGAGGATCATGCCCTGCTGGCGGAAATGGCGCACGCGTACATCATTTTTCAAATCGGCAAAAGCAGTGTTCAAGAATTCTGCCTTGATACGGTTCTTTTGCAAGACCTTGTCATCTTCAAATATAGCCAGTGTCGCCAGCGCTGCACGACATGCCAGCGGGTTACCGGTGTAGGAATGCGAATGCAGGAAGCCGCGTCTTACATCGGCATCATAAAATGCCTGGTAGACAGCATTAGTCGTCATTACCAGTGACAGCGGCAAATAACCACCACTAATACCTTTCGACAGGCATAAAAAATCTGGCCAGATATTCGCAGATTCACAGGCAAAGAAAGTGCCGGTGCGGCCACAGCCTACGGCGATTTCATCGGCAATCAAATGTACCTGATACTGGTCGCATAGCTCACGCAAGCGCTTCAGGTAGACTGGATCATGCATGGCCATGCCGGTGGCGCATTGCACCAGTGGTTCTATGATGACGGCAGCAATTTTTCCTGCACGTTCCTGCAATTTCACTTCCAGTGCAGCGGCTGCACGCAAGGCCACATCGCCGGCAGTTTCGCCAGCTTCTGCCAGGCGCGCATCCGGTGAAGCGACGACGTGGGCACGCTGCAACATCGGGCCATAGGCTTCACGGAACAGGCTGACATCGGTTACTGCCAGTGCGCCCACGGTTTCACCATGGTAGCTGCCCTGTATGCAAATAAATTCTTGTTTTTCAGTCTGGCCACCATTGCGCCAGGCATGGAAACTCATCTTCAGGGCGATCTCGACTGCTGACGCACCATCAGACGCATAAAAGCAATGACCAAGAGCATGATTAGTCAGGGCCGCCAGTTTTTCTGATAATTCGACCACAGGCGCATGAGTAAAACCGGCCAGCATCGCGTGTTCCAGTTTGTCGAGCTGGTCTTTCAATTCTGCATTGATACGTGGATTGGCATGACCAAACAGATTGACCCACCAGGAACTGATGGCATCAAGATAGCGTTTGCCTTCCATATCAAAAAGCCATGCACCGCGGCCATGGCTGACGGGTATCAGCGGCACGGTTTCATGATGCTGCATCTGGGTACACGGGTGCCATACATGCTGCAGGCTGCGTGCTACCCAGTCATTTTCTTGATTCAAATTCATTCCAGACAAATTTTACGATTGAAGCTCAGTGCATACCAGACTCAAGCCACGGACTGCGTGGACTTGATGAGCTTCAAATGATTTTCTATATGCATGACATGGGCCTGGGCAAATTCTGCCTTGCTCAAACTACCATAAGCAAAATGTGGTTTGATTTCACCCGCATGGTTTTCAAATTTTTGTAATGCCGCAATCAACATATCTATACCGGCACTCACATCACCGCTCTCAGCAATGACAGGTGCACCTGGTATAGGTTCAGTCAGATTATGTGTCATCGCACCAGCCACAGAAAAAGCATAAAAGGCCGCACTACCTGCCGTGTGCTGAAAGGCTGCGGATTTCATTTCCGGGTAACCCGTCATCGAATACTCTATGCTCTGCGCCAGGTGCGCAAAGACTTTATAGGGCTGCCAGCCGGATAGGCTGGCCAGTTTATCCAATTTCAGATTGACAAGTTTTGCCTGCATATCTGCGATTGTAGTGATGACTACTGTGGACTTGCGGTAAGCCACAGCGCCCGTTGCGGCCAGCAAAGATACGCCCAGGCCTGTCAATACCAGTCTACGCTTTGTCATCTTTGCCAACTCCTTTCCACTCTATTCTAGCTACTTGCTTAACAATTACTCTTTAAGCTGGATTCAACTCAACCAATTCGGCTTACGCTTTTCCAGGAAGGACCGCACCCCTTCACGGCCTTCATCAGATGCCCGGATCTGCGCTATGCCTTCTACCGTTGCTGCTATCAGTGCTGGCGTCAATTCGCGGCTGGCCACATCCTGCACCAGACGCTTGGCCTGTTTCACCGCATTCGGGCTGTTGCTGCTCAGCGCCTTGACGATCTCGGCCACTTTGGCATCCAGTGCCTCCGCAGCCACCACTTCATGGACAAAGCCCGTGCGCTGCGCTTCTGCTGCGCTGAAACGCTCGGCAGTAATGAAATAACGGCGCGCCGCGCTTTCACCCATGGCCTTGATGACATACGGCGAAATAGTCGCCGGTATCAGGCCCAGCTTGACTTCACTGAGACAGAAATTGGCTGTATCCACACTGACGGCAATATCACAAGCCGCTACCAGACCCATGCCACCGGCATAGCAATCACCTTGCACTTTGGCAACAACCGGCTTGCTGCAGCTATAGATGGCATGCAGCATTTCTGCCAGTTGGCCAGCATCCGCGAGGTTTTCCTCATGGGTGTAGTCAGCCATCTTTTTCATCCAGTTCAGGTCTGCTCCAGCACAAAAAGCAGGACCATTCGCGGCCAGCACAATAGCACGAATGCTGTCATTCGTATCCAAATCGCGGAAAACCTGGGTGATCTCAGCTATGGTTGTTTCATTAAAGGCATTGCGTACATCGGGGCGATTTAATGTCACAGTTGCCACGAAATCTTGAAAGCTCAGCTCGATATTTTCCATTTTAATAATTCCACATAATTCGTATTTTGATCTTACTTTGCTTTGGGGAAGCCATTCGCATCAAGAAACTCGCTGACCACCGGCTCCCAAATCTTGCTGCCTCCAGTAAACAGCGTATGACCATCTTTGCCAAATGCTGGCAGCAACTTGAATTCTGCCCTGCCACCTGCTTTTACAAAAGCCGCATGCCACTCCTGAGAATATCTGGGAGCAAAGTATTGATCGTTTTCTGTATATATCCACAGCATGGGTGCTTTGCTGCCAGCGCCAAATTCAGCATACATTTTTTCCATCTTATAGGGCTGACAAGGCTCGCCGGGACGGTCGGCCGGGTTACCGCCAGAACCGCCAGCAAAATTGATGGCAGCTACCAGGCCAGGTGGATTTTTTGCCGCCACAGCTACCGTGCTATAACCACCTACAGACTGGCCCACGACCAGCACCCGGCTGGCATCGACATAATTTTGTGTTTTCGCATGTTCGAGCACCGCCAGAATTTCTTTGCTGGCCGCATCTGCCATCGGTGCGTAATTCTTGTTATTGCAGCTACCGCTTTCTTCCGGGTCAGGTGTCGTCCCCTTTTCACCATAGCCTATGCGCGTAGGCACAAATACTGCAAAACCACGCTTCACAAAATACCTGGCCTGCGCGGTATACCTGAATCTGGGAGTCGTCGCGCGATTGGTGGCACTGCGACCATGATTCAAGATCAGGATGGGGAAAGGGCCATCACCATCAGGTTTGAACTGCGTGATGACCACTTCACCCTTGATGTCCCGCCCGAAAAGATCCTTGACTGCCACGGTGACAGCCGTCAGCGACTCATGCAACTCCGTTGCCAGCTTGACCGGGCCGGTAGTCGCTTGTTCTTCTGTTTGTGGAGCGCGGGCCTGGGCCGTCAAACTGAACAGGCTCAACAGGACAAGTACCGGCATGCGAAATTGCGAGAGAGGATTTGGCATGATCTGGTCTACATCCTGAATACGCCAAACTTCACGTCTGGTATCGGTGCATTCAAGGCTGCTGACAAGCCCAGGCCCAACACCATGCGGGTATCTGCCGGGTCGATAACACCATCATCCCACAGGCGTGCGGATGCATAGTAAGGATGGCCCTGGTGTTCGTACTGGTCCTTGATAGGTTGTTTGAAAGCCGCTTCTTCTTCGGCGGACCAGCTACCGCCCTTGCCTTCTATGCCGTCACGTTTCACTGTCGCCAATACACTGGCAGCCTGTTCACCACCCATGACGCTGATACGCGCATTTGGCCACATCCACATGAAGCGCGGCGAGTAAGCGCGGCCACACATGCCATAGTTACCGGCACCAAAACTGCCACCGATGATGACAGTGAACTTGGGCACATTTGCTGTCGCCACTGCGGTCACCATCTTGGCACCATTGCGGGCGATGCCTTCGTTTTCATATTTGCGGCCTACCATGAAACCGGTGATGTTTTGCAAGAAGACCAGAGGTATCTTGCGCTGGCAGCACAGTTCTATGAAGTGCGCGCCCTTCAGGGCAGATTCAGAAAACAGGATACCATTGTTGGCAATAATCCCGACTGGCATGCCGTGGATATGTGCGAAACCACAAACCAGGGTAGTGCCATAGCGCGCCTTGAATTCATCGAAGTGGCTGCCATCGACGATGCGGGCGATAACCTCACGCACATCAAAAGGCTTGCGGGTATCAACCGGTATCACGCCATACAATTCAGATGCCGGGAACTTGGGTTCTTCAACTTCTTTCATGACCACGGTTTGTGGCTTCTGACGGTTCAGGTGCGAAACGATGGTGCGCGCCAGTGACAGCGCATGCGTATCATTTTGCGCCAGATGATCTACCACGCCGGAAAGGCGCGTATGCACATCGCCACCACCAAGGTCTTCAGCACTGACGACTTCACCAGTGGCGGCTTTCACCAGCGGTGGGCCACCGAGGAAAATCGTGCCTTGGTTCTTGACGATGATGGACTCATCACTCATCGCTGGTACATAGGCACCGCCAGCAGTACACGAACCCATGACCACCGCGATTTGCGGTATGCCCTTGGCTGACATATTGGCCTGGTTGTAGAAAATGCGCCCAAAGTGATCGCGGTCAGGGAAGACATCATCCTGGTTAGGCAAGTTCGCACCGCCGCTATCAACAAGGTAGATACAAGGCAGATTATTTTGTTCGGCAATCTCTTGCGCACGCAAATGCTTCTTCACGGTCAGGGGGTAATAGGTGCCGCCTTTAACTGTCGCGTCATTACAGACGATGATGCATTCCTGCCCGGCCACGCGGCCTATGCCGGTGATCACACCGGCAGACGGGGCGGCATCGGTCCCGCTTTTTTCTTTATACATGTCGTAGGCAGCGAGTTGTGAAAACTCCAGGAAAGGCGTGCCGGCATCAAGCAGCATTTGTACGCGGTCACGCGGCAAGAGTTTGCCACGCGCCAGATGCTTCTTGCGCGCTTCATCGCCACCGCCAAGTGCAATCTTGGCGATCTTTTCTTTGAGGTCATCCACCACGGCTTGCATGGCCGCTGCATTGGCTTTGAATTCTTCAGAGCGGGGATTGAGTTTGGAATCTAAAGTTGTCATTATCTTTTTCACTTTTCTGGAAAACTGCCATCCACGTAAAACCACTTGCCTTCATACAGTACAAAACGGCTGAGTTCATGTAGCCTGTGTGCCTTGCCACCTATCTTGTAACGGGCAACGAATTCCACCGTCGCCGCATCACCATCTGCTTTGAATTTCTTGACTTCCAGCCCCAGCCATTTGGTTGGATCATCATGCGTGATGCGTTCTTTGGGACAAGTCCTCTCATCCCAGGTGGCACGCAAATACGTTTCATCATTCAGCGTATAGGCGGTGTAGCGCGAACGCATCAATGCTTCTGCCGTTGGTGCAAGGGCAGCACCACTGATGTACTGGCCGCAGCACTGTTCAATATTTTTATTCGAGCCACAGGGGCATGCTTTGCTGCTCATTATTACTTCTTGCTTTCCTTGTTGGCGACGGGTGCTCCGGCGGCCTTCCAGGCAGTAAAACCACCGTCAATATGTGCAACATTTTCCAGGCCCATGTCTTGCACGGTCTTGGTAGTCAATGCACTGCGCCAGCCAGCGGCACAAAATAAAATAAATTCTTTTTTCTCGCCGAAGACAGGTTTGAAATAAGGCGAATCAGGATCCACCCAAAACTCTATCATGCCACGCGGGGCATGATAGGCGCCGGGGACGATACCTTCACGTTCGAGCTCGCGGATATCGCGAACATCAATGAACTGCACATTGGCATCTGCAAGTTTGGCCTGTGCTTCTGCCACGCTATAGGTTTTGATTTCGGCATTGGCTTCGTCGACTAATTGCTTGTAACCTTTTTTCATGCTGTCTCCGTTATTTCAACATCTCTTGAACATCCCCTCCCCCTTCAAGGGGAGGGTTAGGGTGGGGATGGGGTTCGGTCAATTGACGGCAATGAAATTACGTCAGAAACCTATCCCCATCCCAACCTATCCACTGCGCTGCTTTCAAGCAGCTTAGATTACATCGGCGCAAAGCATGCTTTGCGAATTCCCGCCTCCATCCCCTTGAAGGGGAAGGAGAAAAACAGGCTACGCTACGAGGCAGAAATGGTTCCGACTCGTTCTATTTATCCCGCCAGTGCACGTCCAATAAGAATTTTTTGTATATCGGAAGTACCTTCATAAATCTGGCAAACCCGCACATCGCGGTAAATGCGTTCTACCGGGAAGTCGCTGACATAGCCGTAGCCGCCGTGGATTTGTATTGCATCCGAGCAGACTTTTTCTGCCATCTCTGAAGCGAACAGTTTTGCCATTGCCGCTTCTTTCAAGCAGGGCTTGCCAGCATCTTTCATGCTGGCGGCGTGCCAGATGAGCTGGCGGGCGGCTTCTATTTGCGTCGCCATGTCGGCCAGTTTGAATTGCACGGACTGGTGTTCAAAAATAGGTTTGCCAAAACTGGTCCTGTCTTTGGCATAAGCCAGTGCTGCTTCAAATGCTGCGCGTGCCATGCCTACTGATTGTGAGGCTATGCCTATACGGCCACCTTCAAGTCCAGACAGGGCGATCTTGTAACCGGCGCCCTCAATACCTATCAGGTTTTCTGCCGGGATGCGGCAATTCTCGAACAGGATTTGTGCCGTGTCGGACGAATGCTGGCCCATCTTTTGTTCCAGGCTGGCGACGATATAGCCAGGCGTGCTGGTGGGCACCCAGAAGGCGCTGATGCCCTTCTTGCCTGCTTCTTTATCGGTGACCGCCATGACGATGGCGACATCAGCATATTTGCCGCTGGTGATGAATTGCTTGACGCCGTTGATGACGTAATGATCGCCATCGCGTTTTGCGGTCGTGCGCAGTTCAGACGCATCGCTGCCTGCATGTGGTTCTGTCAGGCAAAAAGCACCGAGCATTTCGCCTTGTGCCAGCGGTGTCAGCCATTGTTTTTTTTGCGCGTCATTGGCATACATCATAGCAATGCTGCAGACCGGACAATTGTTGACGGATACCACGGTGGACGTGCCGCCATCACCTGCAGCAATTTCTTCCAGCACCAGGGCCAGCGACAGATAATCCATACCTGCACCGCCAAACTCTTCTGGCACTGCCACGCCATAGGCACCCATTTGCGCCAGTTCCTTTAATTCTTCTGCAGGGAAATGATGTTCCTTGTCCCAGCGAGCTGCATTGGGCACCAGACGGTCCTGGGCAAAGGCGCGCACGGCGTCGCGTATCATTTCGTGTTCTGGTGTCAGTAGCATGATGGTTCTGTTTTCTATTTTGTTAGTGCTGTACTTGCGACGGATTTACCAGCCGTGTTCTGCGCCTGTATATTGCAAATATTTGCCATTGTCGGCAGGCTTCAAAGCAGCCAGGGTCTTACGTATGCCGGCGACGCTGACATCGACGGTGATTTCTGCTGCATCACCACCCATATCGGTCTTAACCCAGCCCGGGTCCATCGCAACACAGATGGCTTTGCTGGTACTCAGCGACACATCTTTCAATACTGAATTCAATGCCGTCTTGCTGGCACGATATAACCAGCCCGCGGGGTTGCTGCGCTCGCCTATCGATGCCATGCTGGAAGAAATCACAGCCAGCTTTCCATGGGCGTTTTCAACCAGAGGCAGCACGATAGGCAATATCCGCATGGCCGACAATACATTAGTATGCATAACGGCATCAAACTGCTGCTGGTCCGGCGCTGTCGGACCCTCGGTTCTTGGGCCGAATACACCAGCGTTCAGGATAGCCACATCGATTTTTTCACCATCAAGACGCTCACCCAGCCCGGTGCAATCACTGAGCCTGGTCACATCCAGTTGCAGCGCCTCGCAGGCTGCTGACTGCAAGCTAGCCAAATCTTCTTCCTTGCGCGCAGTGGCGATGACACGCCAGCCTGCAGCCTTGTATTGCATGGCCAGTTCATGGCCTATACCGCGTGATGCACCGATGATTAAAGCGACTGCCATATTTTCCCAATGTGTGAAAATTTTCAGATCCCCTCCCCTTCAAGGGGGAGGGTTAGGGTGGGGATGGGGTTCGGTCGATCAAACGGAATTTGCGAAAAAAACCCATCCCCATCCCAACCTTCCCCTTGAAGGGGAAGGAGCTAAAACAAGCATCAAACCATCTCAATGGCGAGTGCAGTACCTTCACCACCACCAATACACAAAGAAGCCACACCACGCTTTTTACCCTGCTTTTTCAAAGCACCCATCAGCGTGATGATGATACGCGCACCAGATGCACCAATAGGATGACCCAAAGCACAAGCACCACCATGTACGTTAATCTTGTCATGCGAGATGCCCAGTTCTTTCATTGCCGCCATAGGAACGGTCGCAAAGGCTTCATTGATTTCAAACAGATCAACATCGTCGGTTGTCCAGCCCAGTTTTTTATACAGCTTCTGGATGGCACCCACCGGTGCTGTCGTAAACCAGCCTGGTTCCTGCGCATTGCTGGCATGGCCGAGGATTTTTGCTATCGGTGTCAGGCCGAGTTCCTTGGCCTTGGATTCGCGCATCAAGACCAGTGCTGCAGCACCGTCATTAATGGAAGAAGAAGAGGCAGCGGTGATCGTGCCGTCTTTTTTGAAGGCTGGTTTCAGCGCAGGGATTTTATCTAGCTTGGCTTTCAGCGGACCTTCATCCTTGTCGATGACAACATCACCGCCGCGGCCAGATACGGTCACCGGTGCGATTTCCCATGCGAAAGAACCATCGGCAGTTGCAGCCTGCGCACGCTTGACGGAGGCAATCGCAAATGCATCCTGCTCTTCGCGGCTGAAATTGTATTTGGCAGAACAGTCTTCAGCAAAAGTGCCCATGGAACGGCCTTTGTCATAAGCATCTTCGAGACCGTCAAGCATCATGTGGTCATACATCATGCCGTGACCGATGCGGTAGCCACCACGTGCTTTGGGAATCAGGTAAGGCGCATTGGTCATGGATTCCATGCCGCCGGAAACGATGACTTCATTGCTGCCAGCATTGATGGAATCAAAAGCCATCATGGTGGCTTTCATGGCTGATCCGCACATCTTGGACAAAGTCACGGCACCGGTTGACACTGGCAAACCCGCAGCCAGCAAAGCCTGGCGTGCTGGCGCTTGCCCTTGGCCTGCCATCAGGCAGTTACCGAACAAGACTTCTTCCACCAACTCTGGCTTGACACCGGCGCGTTCAACGGCGGCCTTGATGGCAACTGCACCGAGCTGACTGGCTGTCAGGGAAGAAAAATCACCCTGAAAAGCACCCATGGGGGTACGGGCTGCACCAACGATTACGATAGGATCATTCATCTTGTTCTCCAAAAATAAAAGCAGATTCACTGCCTGACTAATGAGGTTTTGCTCGCCATGAAACGGGCAAGCACACTGCTGCTAAGTTGTACTACTGGCCTGATTGCAAAAGCGGATTTCCTGCGGATACGGAAACACATCATCCACCTTGCCATCGACTATGCGTTTCTTGCGGGCCTGCCAGTATTCGGCGGTCAGCAAGTCTGCGTGATGCTGCATAAAATATTTTCTGACGTTATTATTCCCCAGAAGGAAAGTGCCAAACTGTTCTGGGAAAACATCATTCTTTGCAATCGGATACCAGGGCTCGGCAGACATCTCGTCTTCTTCATTGCGCGGCAAAGGTATCTTGCGGAAATTGCAGTCGGTGATGTATTCGATTTCATCATAGTCATAAAAGACGACGCGGCCATGACGGGTGACACCAAAGTTTTTATACAGCATGTCACCAGGAAAGATATTCGCTGCCACCAGGTCCTTGATGGCGCTGCCGTATTCTTTCAAGCCATGTTCCATGGCTGCCATGTCACCACCGCGCTCGGCTTCGGTGAGCCAGATGTTCAGCGGTGTCATGCGGCGTTCTATGTACAAGTGCTTGATGACGACTTCATCATCATTCACTTCCAATAGAGACGGTGCGTATTGCCTGATCTCGGCCAGTAATTCTTCTGAAAAACGGGCGCGTGGAAATGCCACATCAGAATATTCCAGCGTATCTGCCATGCGGCCCACGCGGTCGTGATTTTTTACCAGCAGGTATTTTTCCTTGATCAGGGCTTTGGTAGTTTCCTTGGGTGGCGGGAAACTGTCCTTGATCAGTTTGAACACATACGGGAAAGACGGCAGCGCAAACACCAGCATCACCAAGCCACGTATGCCAGGTGCGGCTTCTATGCGGTCAGATGAATATTTAAGATGGTGCAAAAAATCGCGGTAAAACAAATTTTTGCCATGTTTTTGCAGGCCTATCATGGTGTAGATTTCACTGCGCGGCTTCTTGGGCAAGATACTGCGTATGAATTGCACATAGGCCGATGGCACTTCCATGTCCACCATGAAATAAGCGCGGGTGAACGAGAACAGTACTGTGATCAGCATGGTGTCGAAGATCACTGTATCCAGCACCAGTTCTGCCTTGCGCTTGTGCATGACGGGGATGACAAAGGGATATTCTTTATTGCCATTGATGCCCTTGCCTATGATGTAGGCTGACTTGTTGCGGTAGAACAGGCTGGCCAATACCTGTATCTGGTGGTTTGGCTCCAGTTTTGCGGGGCCAAAATTCTCGCGCAGGCGCGCTTCCACCAGGGCCACATCGCGGTCCAGGTCTTCAAATTTGGCATTCAGCTGGAAGTTCGTGACGATGCGCTTGATGGTGAAGTTCAGGCCATCTGTCGCTGGATAATATACGCGGTAACTCGGTGGCGTATCTTCACTTTCCAGATACTCGGTCGAAGTTGCCGGGCGCACAAAGATGAAATCATTGTGATAATAATTTCTGTGCAAAAGCTTGGTGCAGACAGTATTGAAAAAAGTCTCGGCCAGCTCGGGACGCAGATGATCTATGAGCATGCCCATGTAATGCAGTTTGACTTCACGCCAGACTTCATCGCTCAGGTCTTCTTCTGCATATTCATCTTCCATTGCCTGCACACATTCGCGCACGCGGGTGTCGTAATAACCTATGCGTTCGCGTGCGGCGATTTGCGCCGCTTTCCAGTCACCCGTCTCAAATTGCTGCTTTGCCCTTTGGCTGCTGGCTCTGAACAAGTGATAATGCTTGTCAAAACCATCAAGTATCGTCCTGGCGATATCAAAGGCGATTTGCGAAGACAGCAATTTGGGGAAATGGGTGTGGGACATGGTCGGTGCTCACTCAGTTAACTGCGGGCTGGAACTGATTTTTCCAAGCCTGTAGTTTACCCAAATCCACGGCAATGC
The DNA here is from genome assembly GCF_049340385.1 of Undibacterium sp. Ji83W. Taxonomy (NCBI): domain Bacteria; kingdom Pseudomonadati; phylum Pseudomonadota; class Betaproteobacteria; order Burkholderiales; family Oxalobacteraceae; genus Undibacterium; species Undibacterium sp. Ji83W. The sequence continues at coordinate 142,458 of NZ_JBMPOZ010000014.1, forward strand.
CACCACAAACCACGATCAGTGGTTTTTTAAACTCAGCCAGTACTGGCAAGTTCTGGTAAGCAACTGCCAGTGCCGCACCGCAAGCTGGTTCCACCAGGGCCAGCATGTCATCAGCAAAATCCAGGCAAGCTTGCACAGCCTGGGCATCGCTGACGGTAACGGTGTGGACAGTGCGCTTGCGCGTCCAGTCAAATGCCTGTTGCGCCACCTTGCGCGCACCCAGGGTGCTGGCAATGGACGTGATCGCTGGCAAAGTCACCAGTTCGCCCGCTTGCACTGCGGCATGCAGGGATGCTGCGCCTTCGGTTTCTGAGGCGATGATGGGTATGTGGCCAAGGCCAGTGCGTTCCAGGCCAAGAGCAATGCCACTCAGCAAGCCACCACCACCGACTGAGCAAATGACGACATCAAAATCGAGCTTGCCTGCCACTTCATCAATCATCGTCGCATTGCCATCCCAGATGTCGGCATGGTCAAACGGCGGGATGTAGACGGCACCTGGTTGTTCACAGAGACGCAAGGCGGCCTGATTGGTTTCATCCCAGACACCACCTTCGACAATGACAGTGGCACCAATGGCACGTATGGCTGCGCGCACGCTTTCATGCGTGGTTTGCGGCACCAATATCGTGGTTTGCACATTCAGTGCCACGCCTGCGACGGCAGCGGCAAAACCGGCGTTGCCACCAGAAGGGCAAACAAAATGTTTCGCCCCGTTGCCAGCAGCGCGCTGGCACATCAGGCCGATGCCGCGCAATTTGAACGAGCCTGAAGGCTGGGTATTTTCCATCTTCAGCCAGGCTGGTTTTCCCAGACTGGCAGACAGACGCCGATGTTCAAGCAAAGGCGTAGCGATATGTAATTGCGTCATAAATTGACCAGTGTAGCGCAAATGGCTTATTTGGTTTCTGCAAACAATTCGCGACCTATCAGCATGCGGCGTATCTCGCTGGTGCCCGCGCCAATTTCATACAGCTTGGCATCGCGCCACAGGCGACCTACCGGGTATTCATTGATATAACCATTGCCACCCAGGGTCTGGATGGCTTCGCCTGCCATCCATGTGGCTTTTTCCGCCGAATACAAAATCGCACCGGCAGCATCCTTGCGCAGGGCGCGTACTGCTTCTGGCGTCTTGGCGCGGTCACAGGCCTGACCAACCGCATACACATACGCCTTGCACGCCATCATGGTGGAATACATGTCTGCCAGCTTGCCCTGCATGAGCTGGAATTCACCGATAGGCTGACCAAATTGCTTGCGGTCATGCACATAGGGAACCACTGCATCCATACAGGCCTGCATGATACCCAGAGGGCCGCCGGACAAGACGGTACGTTCAAAATCCAGGCCAGACATCAGGACGTTCACGCCCTTGCCCAGGCCACCGAGTACGTTTTCTGCCGGGACTTCGCAATCCTGGAATACCAGCTCACCTGTGTGGGAGCCGCGCATACCCAGTTTGTCGAGCTTTTGCGCAATGCTGAAACCTTTATAGCCTTTTTCTATGAGGAAGGCTGTCATGCCACGCGGGCCAGCTTCCAGGTCATTCTTGGCATACACGACCAGGGTGTCGGCATCAGGACCATTGGTGATCCACATTTTGGTACCGTTCAAGACCCAGCGGTCACCCTTCCAGTCGGCACGCAATTTCATGCTGACCACGTCGGAACCGGCATTTGGCTCGGACATGGCGAGTGCGCCTATATGCTCACCGCTGATCAGTTTTGGCAGGTATTTGGCTTTTTGTTCTTCTGTGCCATTGCGCTTGATCTGGTTTACGCACAGGTTGGAGTGGGCACCATACGACAAGCCGACAGAAGCAGACGCACGGGAAATTTCTTCCATGGCAATGATATGAGCGAGATAGCCCATGTTTGCACCGCCGTATTCTTCACTGACTGTCACACCCAGGATGCCGAGGTCACCCATCTTGCGCCACAGATCCATGGGGAACTGGTCGCTGCGGTCTATCTCGGCAGCACGCGGGGCAATTTCTGCCTGGGCAAATTGCTGCACGGCTTCGCGCAAAGCGGCGATATCTTCGCCATGATCAAAAGTCAAACCTGGTAAATGGAGCATGTCGTCCTCACACTTTTATAAAATTGAAATTCGCTGGCTTATGCTAACTTATGCTTATTTATAATCAAGCATACCAGCCATATTACTGCTTACAGTCGCCATAGAACTAGCGGCGACTGGCTTACGCTTTAGATTCTGCCTTGGGTATCACAAACAAAGTCTGTTGCATGATGGCACAGAGTTTTTCCTGGCCTTCATGCACTACAAACACTTCTGCACTGGATACCACGAGGGTTTTACCTGCCTTCAAGACCTTGCCACGAGCGATCAAGGTATCGCCCTTGCCGGGTGCGACGATATTGATCTTGTATTCTGCAGTTAAGCACTCACTCACCGGCATCAGTTGGGTATTCGCGGCATAGCCACCGGCTGCATCAGCTATCGTGCCGATGACACCACCATGGAAATAGCCATGCTGCTGGCTGACTACCTCGCTAAATGGCAAGCTGATTTCACAGGCACCGGGGGTGATGCTGGTCAAACGGGCATTCCAGGCCATCAAAGCTCCCTGTGCATTGAAGCTTTCCAGCAAGCTCAGGGCCAATTTGTGATCCAGTGTCGCTGTGCTTTGCTGCGTTGCCTGATTGCTCATAAAACCCCCAATAGCCAAGGAAAAATCATCTCAGGCAAAAATAATACGTCTAATTGACGTTTACGTAAACGTCAATTCATTGATTTGACGCTTTTCAAGCTTGCCAAGAAATACATATTACTGATCAACCTTCATCTGAGGACGAAAAAAGTTGCGGGATATATTCCACACACCGCATAAAAATGCCAGATAAAGCGCACCCACACCGTAAATGACACCCATTTGATGATCATTGCCATTGTTAAGCTCAAGAAAAGCTGCCGCAATTGTCTTGTGTGAAAGAAAAGTACCAAAAAACAAGACCAGCAATAACAAAAGACCACCCATTAATATCAGGTGTATCGTATTTTTTATTGTTATTTTTTCTGGATAGCGTGCCGCATAAAACACAAAACCAACGGAGAAAAATTGAAGATTAAGCAATAATTTAAGCATCGCTACCTGCCTTTACGGATGTGAATGCAGTGTCTTATTCCGGCTTAGCGCTCGCGTGAGCCAACAAACTGCGGCTCTTTTCTTCGTGCGCGCTGATTTCTGCCAGCATGATTTCTATATCTTCACGCTGTTGTTCCAGCGCCGCTCTATGCCTGGCCAGCACCACCAAAAAGCTCTGCAACTGTACTTCAGTATCCTTGGGAGAACGGTACATATCGACCAGGCTCTTGATATCCGACAGGCTCAGGCCCAGACGTTTGCCACGCAGGGTCAGCTTAAGATGGGTGCGTTCCCGCGTTGTATAAACACGGTTGCGGCCGCCCGGCCCTTCACGTGTGGGGCTGAGCAAACCCTGGTCTTCATAGAATCGTATCGCCCTCGGGGTAATATCAAATTCGCGGGCAAGTTCGGTAATGGTATAGGTGGCCATGGTCAATCTGGTGAAAAAACACAGAAACAGTTTTCTGATTACAATCTGCACTTGATGCAGTTGACGTTAACGTCAAATAGTTTTAAATCGCATTGTAGGCTATTCCAGCGCTTCTGGAGTCATCCATAATGAGAAAACAGGCAGCAGACGTATAGCCACCACAATAACAAAAGAGACAGCCATGAACTTACTAGAACAACAACTCCACTATCCTTTTGGCGAGACCTTGCCCGACATCGGCAAGACCATGGAAATCGCCCCCGGCGTGCTGTGGATACGCATGGGTCTGCCCTTTGCCCTGAACCATATCAATCTGTGGTTGCTGGAAGATGAGCTGGAAACCAGCCAGGGCAAGGTCCGTGGCTGGACAGTGGTGGATTGCGGCATCGCCAGCGACGCCACCCGTGACGCCTGGGAGATCTTGTTCGGCGACCTGAACAACCATTTGCGCGGCCTGCCTATCATTCGCGTTCTTGCCACCCATTGCCACCCTGACCATATAGGCCTGGCCGACTGGCTGTGCAGCCGCTGGAATGTGCAACTATGGATGACGGCAGGCGAATATGCCTTTGCCCGCATGATGTCGGCCAGCCTGCCAGGTGCGGATGGCACGGCCATGTTCCCGCATTTTCGCAAGCATGGCCTGGTCGATAGCGGCATGCGGGAGCAGATACAGGAAAGAAAAACCCATTACACCCGGCTGGTGCCGACTGTACCAACGGCCTACCACCGCATGCAAGAAGGTCTGGACGTCATCATCAATCAGCGCCACTGGCAAGTCATCGCCGGTTTTGGTCATTCACCTGAACATGCGTCCTTGTATTGCGCAGAGCTGAATATCCTGATCTCTGGCGATATGCTGTTGCCGCGCATCTCTACCAATGTTTCGGTGTTTGCGATAGAGCCGGAAGCCAATCCCGTGCAGCAGTACATAGATTCACTGAAAAAATACCTGCCACTGCCAAAAGACGTGCTGATCCTGCCTTCGCATGGCAAACCCTTCAAGGGCTTGCATACCCGCGTACAGCAATTGCAAGACCACCATGCCGAGCGACTGGAAGAAGTAAAGACGGCCTGTGCCACGGCTCAGTCAGCCATGGACATCGTCCCCATCATGTTCCGCCGCCCGCTCGACTCTCACCAGCTGACTTTCGCCATAGGCGAGGCGCTGGCGCACTTGCACAAGCTCTGGTATGACGGTGTCTTGCGCAGGGAAACGGGTGAGGATGGAGTGTTGCGTTTCATATTAAAATAAGCGTGAAATAAATATGAAAAAAATAGCCCCATTTTGAAGTGGAGCTATATACGCATTTGCTTAAATTATTGCTGAGGTATTCTGCTGATTTGCACGCTGACTATCTGCCATTTACCATCGCGCTGCGCATAGATATCGATGTAACGGTAATGTGATTTGAAAGATTTGCCATCATAGCGGCCTGTCATTCTGGTGCGGCCACTGAGCAGGGCCACACTACCGTACAGACGTATTTCAAAATCTTCGACCTTGTAGGGATCAATTTCCAGCTTGTCTGATACCAGGCCATTGACGAAACTGGTCTTGGTTTCAAGATCGCCATCGCCGTCTATCTGACGAAAATCTTCCGCCATATTGGCTTCTATCGCCGCTTTGTCCTTGCGGACGATAGCGGCATCCCAGTCGTCAGACAATTTCGTCAATTGCGCGACCAGAGCGGCGTTCTTAGCATCAGTGGAGTCGGCTGCATGTGCAGGCAATAATCCCAGACTGACAATAGCCAGCAATACACTGACCGCCCCAAAATATTTCTTGAACATCTTCATCCTTTTATAAAGCACGACCATCATAGTGATGCACAGGTATGGATGCCAGATCTATGTCTTCCAGGCAGCGCAGATTGATAGCAGCAACCTTATTACCTTTGGGGTCTACCCCTTCAGCATAGGGGTGCATGCCGCAAGTGGGGCAAAATTTATGGTGTATCACATGCTTGTTGAAGATGTAGGTACTGGCGGCATCTTCCGGCGTCAGCAAGTGCAAATTGCCGAATGGCACAAACCACAACAGCGACCCCTTGCGTTGGCAGATGGAACAATTACAGGCGAGCCCGCTGTCTATCTCGCCTTCTACTTCAAATGCGATTTTGCCGCAATGGCAGCTACCTTTATGCATGAATAAACTCCCTGGATTAATGATGATATCTGATGGTATCTGATGGACTGTACTAGCTTGCCGTATCCTGCCAGTATTCACCGGGCCGGTAATTGCCGAAATACCATAGATGCCCTTCAGGATCGAGCACCATATAACCCCTGGCACCATAATCCTCGGTTTGCAATGGCCGCACCAGTTTGGCACCGGCGGCAATTGCCCGTGCGTGGTGAGCATCTGGATCATCCACGTAGACGCTGAGTGCCTGCGAAATACCGGTCAGGGATTTGGGGCTGACATGATGCGTCTCAGCCTTGGGTGAGCTGATCATGATGACGCCCGTGCCCAGGCTCAGCTCTGAATGCTCTATGCGATTACCATCACCAGGCACCACGAAGCGGCAGTTAAAACCAAAGGCCTTGACCAGCCAGTCTATAGCGACAGGCGCATCATCATAAATCAGGCTGGGGTGGATATCAGATGGGGTACGGTAAGACTCAGACATGACGCTTTCCTTTCAGGATGGAAATGACGGGGCCGACGAAACTTACTTTATCGGGACTTACGCAAAACCGCTCCAGCTGCGTTGTATCTCCTAGCCGTACTAAAGTACTGTCTTCGTCGCTACGCCTTGCTGGAACAATTTTGCGTAAGCCCTATTTATATACAAAAAGGCAATCACATACAAGCCATCAATGTCTATGCAGGCTAGTCTGACCACATTTATTTTTGCGTATCCCGTTCGCGGCAACTGAGCATGGCGTAATCGGCCCTGGGCAATTTGTGATCAATGTGAAACATCCTGAGCCTGTCAAACACATCAGCATGCGGGGTGAAAGTGCAGGCGTTTTTGTTGGCAAATTCTTGCACGGCCCGGGTATCAGCATTGATCTTTAACATCAGGCCCATACCAGGACTGACACAACAGCCTACATACTTATCCATGTATTCTTCTTCCAGCAAAATCAATGTATGCCCCATGAAGCTGGCTGGTTTTTGCAAGAGATAAAAATCGATGTAGTCGGCACGCTGCTGCGGCTTTTTACTGATGATGGCCGCTTGCTGGTAAGCCCGTATCACAGGCCTGGATTCGGCCTGCCTGTCTTGTCCATCAGCTTTGATTTTGAGAGCCAGGATGAGCTGGTTTTCCAGCCTGGCATCATCCGCCAGACTATGTGGTGAGAGCGCGCTAAGCAACAAGCCCATCATAGCGTAAGCCAGGCAATACAGTATTTTATTCATCATGATGTCTAGCGCTTGATCAAGCGGATTTCAAACAATTTTGGCCACAATTTACCGGTGACGAATAATCTGTCTTTGGCTGCGTCATAGGCAATGCCGTTGAGTACATCCGGGGTATTCATGATGCGGTCACCCATGGGCAGCAAACCATTCAAATTGATCCAGCCGATGACCTTGCCGGTTTTGGGGTCGATGCGGGCTATCATGTCGGTTTGCCAGATATTGGCAAAAATCTCGCCTTTTACCCATTCAAGCTCATTCAACTGGTCTACTGCCTTGCCATCTGCCGTTACCTTGATGCGGTGGGTTTCGCGTAAAGTGAGTGGGTCAAGGAAGCGCAATTCTGCAGTGCCGTCGCTCATGATGATTTCTTTATCATTGCGTGCGAGGCCCCAGCCTTCGCCCTTGTAGGCGAATTCTTTTTGAAATGCGAAAGTGTCGAGATCAAGCACATAGCCCGCCTGAGTCGTCCAGGTGATGCCTATAATGCGCTTGTCCCACCAGGTGATACCCTCACCAAAAATCTGTCTGGGCAAATCCATTTTTTGCAAGACCTCACCAGTTTCCAGCCTGACCTTGCGTACAGTAGAACGGCCTTGCAAACCCGTGCTTTCAAACAGGAAGCCATCCTTGATAAACAAACCCTGGGTGAAGGCATTCGGGTCATGCGGGTAGGCGTGTACTACTTCATAGGTATAGCTAGGAATTGCTGATGCTGCCAGCGTTGTGCCCGCTGGCAGAAATACCATACCACCTGCGATACCAATATACAACAAACCGGACAATACGCCTGAAAACAAGCTTGCCGATAATCCTGTTAACTTCCATTTACGCATGCAGATATCCCATCCTTGGCAGGCAACAGCATTGCTGCCTCTCTTACTGAATTTTACCAAGCCCCGTCATCAAAGACCGCTTTGGCATAGAAGGAGGAAAGAATAGATATTTTCTGCATGGCTGTCACCTGAATTTACTTAGCGTGACAAATCTCTTGTCAGCAAAACTGACTCAGGAAGGTTTTTCCAGCTGCTCATACACGGCATTGGAAATACGCGCGAGTTCAGCTTTGCTGATACTGCCCGACAAGGCATAACCAAATTTGCCATCGACCCAGTAAAACACATTGACCTTGCCATCTTGCAGGAACTTGAAACCGGTATCCTTGTTTTGCACCTGATCATTACTGACATACAGGGTCAGGCGCTGGCCGGTCGCATCCTGATACATGAACTGGGCGACAGGGCCAGTGCCACCCGGCAAAAGGCGGCCACCGACCAGCTCATAGGATAACTTGCCCAGCTTGGGCGCACGCATGGGGCTACCCATGCGCTTGGATAACCAGGCGACCAGTTGCTCTTCCTGCTCTGCCCCCACTTCTACAGGGCGGCGCACATCAGGGCTATAAACCAGATGGGCAATTGCCGCCTGATGGGCAAAACCTGCCGCGCCATGGATGCCGTTTTTTTGCACATCAGCCTGTGCCAGCACCGCACTGGCATCGCTATGCCCATGTAACCACCAACCGCTACTGGCGCTAACGAAGGCGATGGCGACACCAGCAACAAGATGGCGCCAGCCCCAGACAGGCTGATTGGCTGCAGCAGTAGTTGGCCCGCGTATTGAACTGAGTCGGGCGGGAACGGGTTCATCAACGACCGCATCAAACAAGGTATGCAGGTCAGCATTCTGTTTGCGCCAGGCAGACACTTTTTCCTGCTCAGCCAGATTTGCCTGAAGATAATGTTCTACCTCGACCAGCCGCACAGCAGACAGTTGACCGTCGACATAGGCATGCAAGTCTGCTTCGCTGATGGGCTCATGTTTCATGATCTGGCCTTGTTCACTTGACGACTTTCAAGACTGTGCTGGTAGGACGCATTTCCATGATGGCACGCAGTTTTTCACGACCACGCGACAGTCGCGACATCACGGTTCCCAGAGGGATATTCAAAGTCAGGGAAATGTCTTCGTAGCGCATTTCTTCCAGCACGACCAGCAATAATACTTCGCGCTGCTCCAGCGGCAATTGCATCAATGCCGCTTGCAGGTCGCGCAACTCCAGACCATGGTTCTGGCTGGCGGCTTGTGCAGGCAAGGATGCATCTTCATCATCCAGCTCTACTGTAGCCAGCGATGGCTTGCGCAATTGATCCAGCCGCAGATTATGCATGATGCTGAATAACCATGCGCGCATGTCGCCATCAGGCAAGAAAGACCCCAGCTTTAGCCAGCCACGCTCCATGGTGTCTTGCACCAGATCATCCGCACCCACCCTGTCACCCACCAGCGCACGCGCATAGCGGCGCAAGCGGGGTATGCAGGCCAGTAACTGGCTGCGGCTGTCTGCCTGACTCATTTGTCAGACAGCATGAGACGTGATGAAGATAAGGCAGGGCATGCTTTAATCCTTGACCAGGTGCCAGACATTTTTAAAATTATCACCAGTGCGCTCACCTGCTTTTTTATCAGCCGCATACAGGTACAAAGGCTTGCCGTCATAGGCCAGTTGTGTGCTGCCATCATCGCGGGTGACGACAGAATATTTGCCAGCTGGCAGTTTGGCAGGTACAGCTACTGGCGGCCAGTTAGCTGCACAAGGACCATTGCAAGCGCTTTTGCCACTACCGGCTACATCCTTGTCGAAGCTGTACAGAGTCATACCTGTATCACTGACAAGCACACCATCCGCCACCTTGGGTGCAGACTGCGCTTGCGCAAACCCGCAAATGAAGGTGGCGCTGGTCAGCAGGGCAAGGTAAATTTGTCTGGTTTTCATCGAAGGACTCCTGAATGATTAATAAAGTATAAGTGGCTAAACGCCTGTTAGCAGCATTACACGTTCCAACTGCTTACACAGGGATATACGTAAGCCAGCCAGACTTTATTCCAGCAAAGTGAAAATATTTAGCTTCAAGTAGTTTTCGCCCGACCCTCATCGGCCACGATGCAATTGCGGCCTGCGGCTTTGGCGGCATACATGGCTTCATCAGCACGCTTCAACAAGCGTTCACGGCTTTCGCGACCATCCCAGGTGGCGATGCCAAAACTGCCTGTCGTGGCCGGGGAGTTTTGCAGGCTCTGATGCTCCATGCGCTTGCGCAGGTTTTCTGCCAAACCGTGGGCACCCGCAGTGCTGGTATGCGGCAAGAGCAGGGCAAATTCTTCGCCACCTATGCGCGCCAGTTGATCATTCGAGCGCAATGCTCCCTTGACCAGATTGGCGGTAGTACGCAAGACCTGATCACCCTGAGCATGGCCATGGGTATCATTAATGGCCTTGAAATGGTCGAGGTCAAATACCAGCACCGACAAGGGTTCAGACTTGTAGCGGGCAGCTTCCATTTCCAGTTGAAACTGGTCCATGAAAGCACGCCGGTTCAAGATACCTGTCAGCGAATCTGTTGTCGCCAGCCGGTTCAGGTTCAGGTTTTGCCTGCTCAGGGGACTCAATACCCAGTATTGCAGCAAGATATTCAAGGTGGCAAACAAGAGGGTGAATACCGCCACCAGTGGCCACAGAAAGCGTTGAAAAGCCGCCGCGCTGCGTTCTTTTGATCTATCCAGCGGTACTGTCACGGCTTGCACACCGACAATTTCATCCATCTTCCAGCCATAGCCATGGGTATTGCCATAAATCCTGACCATGCCGGCTGGTGCATCTGCGACTTTGCCGTGGCAAGCCATGCAGGTGGCATCGCGGATTTTGATGGGCCTGACCAGATGCAGGGTTTTATCGCGCACATAAGTCGTGATTTCTGCATCCGCATAGGGAGTACGGCCAGAACGGTAATTGTCTATGACTTCCCTGATCCAGGGTTCACGCGCCATGTTGGCAAGATTCAGGGGATTTAATACTGTCTCGGAATATTGGTAGCCAGGGTATTTTTCAAACAGCAGACGCATGGTTTCCATGGTCACAAATGCCGGAATATCGTCAGGCTTGAATTGTTCCTGATTTAGATCGGCTCTGACATGCTGGGAAGAATAGGAACGTATCGCCAGTGCGGCTTGCAGGCTGAGCCTGGCCTCGTGCTTGACTTCTTCCAGCGTGGCCTTCTGGACTTCGTTTTTATAATAAGCCGTTGCCAGCAGCAGTGCCAGTGCAAAAGTCAGCAATAAGACCAGATTGAACTTCACCCGGAAACTCATGATTGCCCCTAAGCCATGCGCTGCTGCGCAATTTGTCTCGGATATTTTTATGCCGCTTTATACTAGAACTCATTTCATAAATAGGGTGAGATGCGTTTGCCTCATAACACGGGCTGGCAAGGCGGATGAGGCAGTCAATAGCGGTGGCTGTCCAGCGCGTGTTATGAGGCAAACCCTTCGGGAACTGACTATTCGGGCGCATTGCAGCGTGCAGTTTGTTACCCCGCCCTCGCTAAGGCACCAGCCTTAGCTTCGCAGGGTACACATCTTAGGCCTTGCACTGCATCCCAAATCGTCTTGTTCGCACTCATCCTATTTATGAAATGAGTTCTAAGCATTATCGTAGATTGCGAGCAAGAAATGGGTGCAAAACAGGGGATTTTACGAGTTTTCACTTTGCTGCATTGCCCGGCAGAGAGGTCTGCTGTAGCGTGAAAATCGGGAACAGGCTCACCTGGCAGGAAATGAGCCTGTAAAATTTACAACTAAGCCGGAGCCCTGGTTGGGTCAGCCAGAGAGGCCAGATAAAAAGGATCGGTTTGCGCCGCCAGATTAACGCCGCCACTGGTGGTGACAAATGCCGCATAAGGCGAAGCTGCCAGCGTCTGGTTACGCATTTTGATGTTTTTCTGGTTCCAGTCGTTATTGTCTTTGCTTAGTTTTTCATAAGCGACTTCATAATTCTTCAGTTGATCACCCCATTCGGCAGTGCCCTGCTCTGCTGTCGGGCGTTTGATCGAGTTCACCGAATCTGGCCTTGGATCAGTGTTGAATACCAGGTCTGCCGCCAGCAGGTTGGGGCCACCGCCAGGATTGGAAGCCATGGCAAAAGCCGATGGATTAGCCGGGTCATACACCCTGTAAGCTGCATGAGTAGGGTTGACTGCCGCAATGGTCGTGGTTGGTGCTGCCGGTGGCGTGGCTGCTGGTGTGCTTGCGGCAACCGTGGTTTTGCTGCTGGCCGTAGTGTCGCTGACACTGGCAACTGTGGTTGAACCTGTCGCCGCGCTGGCTGCTGGTGCTACAGGTGCAAGCGGTGCAATAGATGCCGCCGCTGCCACAGGTACAGCAGCAGGCTGAGGCGCCTGCAATTGCTCACGCAAGGCTGCCAGTGTGGCTTGTATCTGTGCTGCCAGATCCGTGGTCTGGGTATCGGTACTGAGGCCAGCGGCCTTTTCCTTGATGGCGCTCACCAGATCTGCTTTGGTTTCTGGCTTGACTGCTGCCTGTAGCGCCGCCTTGAACTTGTCGGCACTCTGCTCTGCATCGGCCAGCCTGGATTTGAGCTTGCTTTGCAAAGCCTGCACATCGCTGAAAATCGAATTTAAGTTTGAAATGTCCTGCATATATCCTCCCGGGATGGGCTGCGCTTTAGATAGCTATAGCCCTTGCTTTTGCTGAGATCACTCAGCCTGATTTGATAAGCTAGAAAATATCAAACAAAGTGCCTGATTGAAGCTCAAAAAAGAGGCAATTTCCGACGCCAGTTCCAGCTTTGGAGCAAGCTGAACATTTTCAGCCGTCGAGGTAGATGTAATATAAATACATGCCGTTAACGAATAAAATACCTGAATTTAGCTTAATAATTTAAAATACCTGAATAAATGTAGTTTAAGTACATAAAAATAGTGAGTATATTCACCAGGAGACAGTATGAAAACCATCACCTTTGTACGCTTGTCCATTAGCTTGCTGGCTTTGATACCGGTATTTGTACAGGCACAGCCAACCATGGAACATGTAGAGCCTGGCTTTTGGTGGACGGGAATGAAGAGTGACAAGCTGCAGGTCATGTTGCATGGCAAACAAATTGCCACGTACACACCACACATTAATTATCCTGGCGTACAGATCAAAGGCATACACAAGCTCAGCAATCCCAATTACCTGTTTCTGGATCTACAAATCTCGCCAAGCACCCACCCCGGCAAATTCGAGATCAGGATGCTGCAAGGTGCCCAGCAATTTGCTATTCCCTATGAACTCAGGGCACGTGAAAAAGGCTCTGCGCAACGGCGCGGCTTTGGTCCATCAGATGCAATCTTGAATCTCATGCCTGACCGTTACGCCAATGGCGATACCAGTAATGACAGCCTGCCCGGCTTTGCCGACAAGCTGGACCGCAACGATGCCAGCGCTGGCCGCCATGGCGGTGACCTCAAGGGTGTACGTGATCATCTCGACTATATCGCTGGCATGGGATACACCATGCTCTGGCCTACCCCGGTAGTAGAGAATAATCAGCAAACTTATTCCTACCATGGCTATGCGGTGACCGATTATTACAAGGTCGACGCCCGTCTGGGCAGCAATGAAGAATATCTCCAACTGGTGGCCGAAGCAAAAAAACAGGGCATAGGCGTGATCCAGGATATCGTGCTCAACCATATCGGCGATGGCCACTGGTGGATGAAGGATTTGCCTGGCAAAGACTGGCTCAGCTACGACAGTGAATTTGTACCCACCTACCATGCGCGCACTACGGTCAGCGACCCATACGCCTCCGCCATCGATAAAAAGAATTACACGCAAGGCTGGTTTGAAGTACACATGCCGGACATGAACCAGAACAATCCACTGGTGGCGAATTACCAGATACAAAATACCATCTGGTGGATAGAATATGCCGGGCTGGCAGGCATACGCGCGGACACTTATGGCTATTCTGACCCGGTCTTTCTGAGCGAGTGGTCGCGCCGCGTCATGCAGGAATATCCACACCTGACACTGGTCGGTGAGGAATGGTCAGACAACCCCAACCTGGTAGCGCACTGGCTGCGCGGTCACAAGAATGCGAATGGCTATGTTTCACACATGCCCAGCATGATGGATTACCCCCTGCATGATACTTTGCGCAAAGCCCTGGTCGCACCAGAGAACCTGCATTCCGGCTTTGCTACCCTGTATGAAGCCTTGGTCATTGACCTGCTCTACCCGCAACCATCGTCTATGGTGCTATTCGAGGGCAATCATGATGTCAGCCGCCTGTATAGCGCCCTCGATGAAGACCTGGATTTATTCAAGATGGCGATCACCTATGTCGCCACCATGCCACGCACGCCACAGTTTTACTATGGGACAGAGATTCTCATGACCAGCACCAAACACAGGGATGATGGTGCATTTCGAAAAGACTTTCCCGGTGGCTGGGCGGATGATGCAGTGAATGCCTTCACTGGTGCAGGGCTGACTACCAGACAACTGGAAGCGCAGGCCTTTATCAAAAAACTGCTGAACTGGCGCAAGACCCAGAGCGCCATCCACAGCGGCAAACTGATGCACTTTGCGCCGCAGGACGGTATCTATGTGTATTTCCGCTATGACCAGAAGCGCAAATTCATGGTGGTGATGAACAAGAATGCTACTGAGGCAGAATTGGCGACGACACGCTTTGCCGAGATCTTGTCTGCAAACGCCAAGGCCAAAGATGTGTTCAGTGGACAGGCATTTGAACTGGCGCAGAAAATGAAAGTGCCTGCGCGCGGCGTCCTGCTGCTGGAAATTATGTAGGCTGAACTGGATACCGACCGGCTTGATCACTGTTGTCAAGTCTGTTACCATCAATTCATGAAAAGCCACTTTGCATCCACGCTGAGCATTAAGACCACCATTATCGCAATGGTGGGTTAGCGCTTTTTCATTTTTTCGCAACCCGCCTACGAGGCGGGTGCATATTGATTGATGCCTGTCTCCCGGCCACATTCAGGAGATTTACATGGCATCAAATTCTCATCATCAAGATCATCAGGCTTCAGTAGCCAGTCCAGCGCGACCGGCACGCTCTGCCTTGTCGTTGGAACATTACCCAAATGGCATGCATGTAGGTGTAGTCGGCGCAACCGGCCTGGTCGGCGAGTTCATGCGTTCGCTGCTGGAAGAGCGCAATTTTCCGGTAAGTTCATTGCGCTTGTTTGCCTCTGAGCGTTCTGCAGGAAAATCACTGGACTGGAAAAATACCAAGATCGTCGTCGAAGACGCGGCGACGGCTGACTATTCTGGCCTGGATGTGGTCTTTTTCTCGGCGGGTGGAGAAACCTCATTGCATTTAGCGCCAGTAGTCGCGGCTGCGGGTGCGCTGGTCATCGACAATTCCTCGGCTTGGCGCATGGACCCTGCCGTGCCGCTGGTGGTGGCTGAAGTCAATCCC
This sequence comes from Undibacterium sp. Ji83W, assembly GCF_049340385.1. Lineage (NCBI taxonomy): Bacteria > Pseudomonadati > Pseudomonadota > Betaproteobacteria > Burkholderiales > Oxalobacteraceae > Undibacterium > Undibacterium sp. Ji83W. The sequence goes on from NZ_JBMPOZ010000014.1 coordinate 157,663, forward strand.
CATGACCTGGCAAATATCCCCAAGGGCATCATTGCGAATCCAAACTGCACCACCATGGCAGCCATGCCTGTACTGAAACCACTACACGATATCGCTGGTTTGAAGCGTTTGATCGTCAGCACTTATCAGGCAGTATCGGGTGGAGGTGTGGCCGGGGTAGAGGAGCTGGCAAGCCAGGTGAAAAAGGCTGGCGATGACTGCACCAGGCTCGTCAATGATGGTGCGGGCATAGACTTTCCCGCACCAAAGAAATGGCAGGTACCGATTGCCTACAATGTCGTGCCCTACAACTATCAAGTTGTCGAAGACGGTTATACCGAAGAAGAAATCAAGTTCCGTAATGAAAGCCGCAAGATACTTGGTATCCCGGAATTGAATGTTTCCTGCACCTGTGTGCGTGTGCCAGTATTTACAGGACATTCACTTTCCATCAATGCAGAATTCGAGAAAAACATCCCGGCAGATGCTGCACTTGAGTTATTGAACAGCGCTGCTGGCGTAGTCGTTACTGAGGTACCTAATCCTTTGCAGGCCACTGGCCGCGATCCCGTGTTCGTTGGACGGGTGCGGCACGACCCTACGGTAGCACATGGTCTTGCGATGTTCGTCAGTGCCGACAACTTGCGCAAGGGTGCTGCCCTGAATGCCATACAGATTGCAGAAATTCTTTATGAACAAGGCTTGTGCAGCGTTCACAACAGTGCTCAAAAATGAGAAGGCAATCAGGCTTTGAAAGACGGTGAAAAAACAGGGACATGATTTTGGTGTAGGCTAACAAGCTTTTGCATAGCGTACTTTATCGTGAACAAAGCTCCCGTCTCCACTTACCTGAAACTTGTCTGTGTCGCCCTGTTCTGGGGCGGCACTTTCATTGCCGGGCGTCTGGTCGCCAAAGAAATTCCGCATATGATTGCGGCCTTTATCCGCTTCGCAGTCGCCAGTGTCTTGTTGCTATTGCTGGCATGGCGGCTGGAAGGTGGCTTGCCTAAACTCAGCAGGCAACAAATGCATGCGACCTTTGCGCTGGGTGCAACCGGTATCTTTTTGTATAACCTGTGCTTTTTTGCAGCACTGGAAAACATGCCAGCCGGGCGTACTGCCCTGTTTGTTGCCTTGAACCCTATAGTCACCGCGCTGGCGCTGGCTCTGCTATTTGGAGAAAGACTGAGCAAGATACGCTGGCTGGGTATCATGATTGCCTTTGCCGGTGCAGCGGTAGTGATTACCCGTGGTGACTTGATGAGTGCCGTGCATGACTTGTCGCAATCGCTGGGCAAGGGTGAATTGTTCATGCTAACTGCGATCTGCGGTTGGGCGGCCTATACCATCATAGGCCGGCATGCGCTGAAGGGGCTGTCACCCATTGCAGCCACCACTTATGCCTCACTGTGGGGCTTGCTCTTGCTGGGTCTGGGTGCAGTACTTGAACTGCCACGTTTTGAACCGGCCCGCATGAGCTGGCAAGTGCTGGCTTCGCTGGTGTATCTGGGTGCCTTTGGCACGGTCATCGGTTTTGTCTGGTACTACGAAGGGGTGAAAAGCATAGGACCCTCACGCACTGCGGTATTCAATAATCTGGTACCGGTATTTGGTATCAGCCTGGGTGCGCTGATACTCGGTGAACCGATCTTGCCATCCATGATAGTCGGTGGCTTGCTGGTCATTGCCGGGGTGACTTTGACCAACAAAACCTGATCTATTTCGACCGTGATTTTTCTGCTTCAGAATTAACGCAAACTGACAGCAGGAAAATCCACGTCTGTATGGGCAACGTTATTGACATAGTTGGTTAATACATTGACTGCCACATTCAAGACTATCTCTATGACAGCAGCTTCATCAAACCCCGCTGCACGCACATTGGCCAATGCTGTATCACTGACGCGGCCACGTTGTTCTGCCACCTGGCGGGCAAATTGCAAGGCTGCATTGCTTTTTTCATCTGCGGCCTGGGCACTGCGTGCTGCAGCTATGTCTGCATCGCTGAGTTTCGCCAGGTTTTTGCCCAGATAAGCATGCGCTGCGAGGCAGTATTCACAACCATTGTATTCAGCCACAGTCAGCGCGATACGTTCGCGCAGTTGTGCGCTCAGGCTGCCTTTGGCCAAGGCACCGCTGAGTGACAAATAGCCTTCAAGGGCAGCCGGGCTATTGCCTACCAGTTTCATCAAATTGGGCACCATGCCCAATTGCTGGTTCACTGCAGCCAACAAGGTTTGCGATGCTGCCGGGGATTGTTCTACTGTAGGGATAGTGATGCGGGACATAGGAGTTTCCATTCAGATCTGGTTTAAGGGACTTCGCGTTTCGTGTCAGTGCCGCGAATGGTGTCACTTTGCCTTATTCCGAAAAATAAAAGAATCCTCGTATTTAGTAATTCATAATTCCACACATTGGAATTATGAAATGAAAAAATCGGCCTGATATACATCCAGGCCGATTCTTTTAATGCAGGCACAATAGCTCCTGCATCACCTACTAAAATTACAGATTAAAACTTCTTCCAGAGTTTCACGAAGTAAGAAGCACCACCCAGGCCAAACTGTACGCTGTCATAGTAGAAACCATTGTCGGTTTCATTCGGGTCCTGACGAGTCGGTTTGACGTTGAATACATTATTGCCACCTATGGTCAGCTTGGTAGTGTCATTGAAGGCATAAGTCAAGGCCACGTCTGCCGAGGTTTTAGGTTCGTAATAGGCATTGGGTACGCCAGCGGCTGTGCCTGAGAAAGTACCCAGGGTTTGTGAGCCGTAATGGATGACCTTGAACTCGCCTGACCATGGGCCCTGGTCATAATTGAAGGCCAGCGTGGCTTTCAGTCTTGGGCCGCCCTGCTCTATGAACAGACGTTCACGTTCAGACAGCAAGACATCTTCATAGCCTTTCAGGGATGGAGGGGCTTGCACCTTGGTGACTTCAGTTTTGCTGTAGTTCAAACCCAGATAAGTAGACAATTTGCCCGCACCCAGATTGGTTTTATGGGAAGCCGTCAAATCCAGGCCCTGGGTCTTGGTATTGATGGAATTCACGAAGAACTGTGCCTGGCCCACACCAAGTGCGGACAAGCTTGCGCCCAGTGCCGGATAGTTGTCGGCATCAAAGCGACCTGACAAGACAATACGGTCAGCAATATCGATACGGTACAAGTCGGCTGTCATGGCAAACGCATTATTTGGTTTGAAAGTCAGGCCGAATGTGTAGTTTTTCGAGGTTTCATCCTTCAGTTTGGGTATGCCTGCGGCATTGGCCACTGCGCCGCCATTTGGTGCCAGCACGACGTCCATAGGCTTGCCGCTGATGAAGTCGGTAAAGGTCGAAGAGAAATACACTTGTTGCAGTGATGGTGCACGGAAACCTGTGCTGACCGAGCCGCGCATCAAGACTTCATCTGTCACTTTATAGCTACCGGCGATTTTGCCGGTCAGGGTAGAACCAAAGTCACTATAGCGTTCGCCACGGACTGCAGTCTGCAATTTAAAGCGGTTTGTGATATCGGTTTCTACATCGACATAGGCAGCGATACTATTCCTGTTTTTGTCGGTGCGGTCACCAGGCTGGAAGCCTGGGAAACCCTGGCTACCTGCATTGCCGCCAAAACCGAGACCGTCGACGTCATTGTAAGAACCTGGCTCACCGGCAGTAATCTTGTAGTTTTCACGACGGTATTCAGCACCAAAGGCGACGTTGACACCATTCATGAATCCATCAAAGAAGCGGCTGAAATCCAGATTGGTAGTCGCCTGTGAGAAGGAGAAACCGCCGGCATCAAAACGGCTGGGGCTGATACCCTTGCCACCGGCCAGCAAGTCTTTGTTGGCAATCGAGGCATTGATGGTGTTGCTGACGTTGTACTTGAGTTCATTGAAACCATAAGTCTGCGACAGGTCAGCACGCCATTCGCCGATATCCCATTTATAGCCTACGGTGCCGTAAATGTCATTGATGTCGCCATTGATGTAAGGCACGAAACCATTTGGATACATGGCAGCAGAATTGCGGGAAGGAATGTCATCAGAACCTATGCCACCACGGGCAAATGCGGCTGAAGAGGCCTTGCGTTGCTGTGTGCCCAGAGTGAAATACAGTTTGTCATTGCCGCCGTTAGGTACTTCACCATTCAGGTAAACGGTAGGGCCAGTGACCTTGGTGTCACCGATGGTACGCGGGTTGCCCGGATCAGCACGGTTGGAGCGGCCACGGTCGGTGTATTCAACCGTGATGCCCAATACGCCTTTTTCACCCAGGGCAATACCGCAATACGCAGATGGCAGATAGTTTTTACCATCGCCGACAGAATACTGGCTGTAACCAAAGCTGGCTTCGCAACCCAGGCTTTTCTTGAGGGTGATGTCCATGACGCCAGCAATCGCGTCAGAGCCATACTGGGCGGCCGCACCATCACGCAAGACTTGTACATTGCTGATTGCCATGACAGGAATGGCATTCAGGTCAGTACCGGTATTGCCACGGTTACGGGCACCGAACAAATTCACCAGCGCCACTGTATGACGGCGCTTGCCATTTACCAGCACCAGGGTCTGGTCTGAACCCAGACCGCGCAGGGCGGCCGAATCGATCAGATCGGCACCATCAGCACCGGTCTGGCGGGTGGAATTAAAAGACGGGGAAATATTTGCCAGCGTCTGAGCCAGGTCAAACTGACCACCCTGCTCTGCGGCTTTGGACACCGAGATAAAATCAACAGGCAAAGGGGTATTGGTGGCGCTGGTGTTGGCGCGGCGCGAACCGACGATAGTCATGGTTTGCATTGCAGGATCAGTTGCTTTTTCTGCTGCGGGAGCAGTTTGCGCGTTGACCATGGCCGGAGTGAAAACTGTTGCTGCACTTGCACCATACAGGGCAAGTAAAATCGCTTTGCGCATCTTACTCATAACAAACTTCTCCAAGAATATATAGAAAACCTTAAGCGGTATGCCCAGAAGTATGGTTGTCCAGATATTAGAGTGTCAATTATTGTGCTGTGCAGTGTGGCATTTTTGTGTAAATTGTATAGACGTATTTCGAATTTGGCGCTGATACGGAGAATTGCATAACCTTATTGCTTAGCTAACTGCTTCAGGTATTGCAAACCGGCAATCGCCCTGCTGCCATACCATGACAGCATTTCGCCATCGACCAGTTGCACGGGTACACCCAGTTGCTTCTCCAGCGCGTCCACATGGCTTTCGGTAAAGCGGTAAGGCTCGGTCGACAGCAAAACCCTGTCGATGGGATGTTGCAGCGCACTAGGCCATTGAAAAGCCGGGTAACGCAAGTTCGTATCTGGTGGCGACCAGGTTTGCCATCCTATCAAGGCCAGCATGGCGGCAATGTAGGTGTCGCGGCTGACTGTCATCCAAGGGTCTTGCCAGATGCAATACACGACTTGCTGAGCACTGGTTGGTATATGGTCGAGGGCAGCATAGGCTGTTTCGAACCGGGCACACAAGTCCTGCGCTCTTTCCTGCACTCCAAATATCCCGCCCAGTAATTGATACAGCGCCAGATTATCGCGTGGCTCCAGCGGATGGGTGACGATGACATGGGGGATAAATTTTGCCAGTGCTTCTACCGTCGGCTTTTCATTTTCATCGATGTTGACAATCAGATGACTGGGAGCCAACTTGCGGATTTTTTCTATGTTCACATCCTTGGTACCACCTATCTTGGGGATAGTCTGCACCACTGATTTGGGATGTATGCAAAAACCGGTGCGACCAACCAGGCTAGACGACAGACCCAGCTCACACAGCAATTCAGTGATGGAAGGCACGAGGCTGACGATGCGGGGTTCAGCCGCAGCCCCAGTATCAGCTACGGTATTAGCTAAATATGGCTGATGCACTGTACCTAGCGCATCAATCAACATGCTCATGCCTGGTCTGCCGCACGCGGTTTGCGGCGCGCTCTAGCAAAAACTGCGTCATACAACCAGTTAGGCAAGATACGCATCAACTTGGCGACCACGCCCATTTGCCAGGGGATAACACGGTAAGTATTGCCAGCATCAATTGTCCCTAATGCAGAGGCACAGAAGGCCTTGACCGGCATCAAAAACGGCATGGGGTAGGGATTGTCCTTGGTCATGGGCGTATCAATATAGCCCGGTGCAATCGTCACTACACGTATGCCGCTGTCACGTAATTCTACCCGCAGCGATTCGCAATAACTGATGACCGCAGCCTTGGATGCGCAATACGCGCCAGCACCCGGCAAGCCCCGGATACCAGCAACACTGCCTATGCCAACCAGACGGCAATCAACATTGTGCGAATAAGTTTTCATGGCATTGATAAAGGGCGAAAAAGTCGCCACCGTCGCTATCAGATTGGTTTGCAATACGCTGTCAAACACCTTGATATCACCAGCATATTCACTGAGCGTGCCGACTGAAATACCGGCGTTGGCAATCACGATATTGACTTGTCCTACCGCCTGCATGAAATCATTAGCCGCCCTGGTCAAAGCTGCATGGTCAGTGACATCCACGGCATAAATATGATGCTGGCCGGGATTGGGCAAGCTCTGCCGCAGTTCTTCCAGCACTTCCTGACGACGGGCCAGCAAGCCCAGGGTTGCGCCTTGCTCAGCATAGGCCCTGGCAAGCGCGGCACCTATGCCAGAAGATGCGCCAGTGATAAAGACTGTTTTCATGATGTCCAATGAAAAAGTCCGCCGGAGTGGCGGACTACTTAAAGCTAGATTAACACTTATTTCTTTTTACTTGCTGCCTTCGTTGATGCTGAAGCGCTTGCACTTGCTGAACTGGTTGAACTGGCCGAAGCCGCTGCTGCTGGTGCGCCATTTTTCTCTTTTTGTACCTTGGCAATCAAAGCATCCAGTACCTGTATGACCGCACGGTTTTGCATCTCTTCCGTCACACGTGTCGTCGAGGTGGTCACTGCCAGCACTGGTGACGTGACGAAACGACCATCAACGGCAATCGAAGGGACGCCATCAATCTGGTATGCACTCGTCAATTGAGCAGCACGACTGAGCTTGCTGGTGGCGATTGAAAAGGAATTATAGATATCAGAAAATTTTTGCTTGTCCAGGCCAGATTTGCTGACAAATTCCATGACGTCGGCATCAGTTTGCAGGCGATTGCGCTCTACGTGGAAAGCGGTAAAGGCTTTCATATGATATTCATCTGCCTTGCCCATGGCTTCCATGGTGAAGTAGAGTTTTTGTTGCGGTACCAGATCATGGAAATTGACATGGATGCGTTTGAAGGAAATATTATCTCCCTGCTTTTTCACCCATTCAGCAATCAAAGGCTCCAGCGCATAGCAATGTGGGCAAAAATAGCCGAAAAATTCTATCACTTCAATTTTTTTACCACCGTCAACTGGCTGAGGACGTTTCAGTACCTGATATTCAACACCTGGTTGCGGTGCTGTAGAGCTGGCACTGGCAGCGGCAGTCACCAGGGACAAGGCGGCCAGCATGAACATGCGGCGTTTGATTTGACTGAAGAATTGCATCACGGTTCCTTTATTGATCGCTTATTAGTCTATTTGACTGTGCGCACTACGGCAACATCCACACTATTCTCTGACAATCTGGCGCGGGTACGGTTCATTGTTTCCAATTGCGCATACGGGCCCAGGCGCACATGGTACATGGTGCCAGCGTCTGAGGTTTTTTCCACGATACGTGCTTCAAAACCGATCAGGGCCAGCTTGGCGCGGCTGTTTTCTGCTGCCACCTGTTCCTTAAACGCACCAACCTGCAAAAAGTAAATATATTTTTCGTCGGTATTGTCAGCCTTGGCTGCTGCGGCAGCTTCTGCTCTTTCCGCCCTCTCGGCAGCTTTTTCTGCTGCCGTTTTTTCAGGCGGTTTGACTTCAGGAGGTTTTGGCGGCGCTACGGTTTCTGCCGGTTTACTGGCCGTCAGCTCCTTATTGGCTTCTTTGGCAGCATCCTTATTGCCGTACAGAGGCTTATTGGGATCCTGCAACTGCGTCAGCGGTACATCGGCCTTATCGGATTTGCCATTTTTATTGGTGAATGGCGTCGATGATTTGGTAATCACCATGGCCACGCCCACTGCGATAGCCAGACCGACCACCAGGCCGATGATGATGCCAGTCAGGGTACTGCCGCGCTGGCTATTCTTTTGTTTTGGGGCGTTTTGTTGAGCTTTCATGCGTCTCCGACGAGTTTCGTTAGCTAGATGAGGCAATACATTTACATTTGTGTTGGTGCTGAAACACCGATCAGCGCCAGGCCATTGCGCAAGACCTGACGGGTTGCCAGCACCAGTGCCAGTCTGGCCAGTTTGATTGCTTCATCGTCAACCAGGACTTTTTCAGCAAAATAATAACTATGCAATTCGCCAGCCAGTTCACGCAAGTAAAACGCCACCTGATGCGGGCCCAGTTCGTCGAGTGCTTTTTCCAGCACTTCAGGATATTCTGCCAGCTTGGTCAGCAAACTGGCTTCACTTGGTGCTGTCAGCGGTGACAAATCAACCGAGGTCAGCGCAGCATAGGCTGTTTCGTCAGTGGAGAATTGTTCCAGCATGCGGCAAATCCGTGCATGGGCATATTGCACATAGAACACCGGGTTTTGCTCAGAACGTGCCAGGGCCACATCGACATCAAACACAAATTCAGTATCTGCCTTGCGCGAAATCAGGAAGAAGCGCACGGCATCACGACCACGCTGTTCTTCACCACCACCGGACCATTCAATCAGGTCACGTACGGTGACATAAGAACCGGCACGTTTGGAGATTTTGACTTCAGCACCATCTTTCATGACGGTGACCATCTTGTGCAGGATATAGTCAGGGTAGCCTTGCGGTATACCAACATTCAAAGCCTGCAAGCCGCCGCGCACACGGGCAATGGTGCCATGATGATCACTACCCTGAATATTGATGGCCTTGCGGTAACCGCGTTCCCACTTGGTGACATGGTAGGCCACGTCGGGAACAAAGTAAGTATAAGTACCATCCGACTTTTTCATGACGCGGTCTTTGTCGTCGCCATAGTCGGTAGTACGCAGCCAGAGGGCGCCGTCTTGCTCATAGGTCTTGCCCGCAGCCTTTAGCGCGGCAACAGTAGTCTCTACCTTGTTATCTTTGTACAAAGAAGTTTCAAGATAGTAGTTATTGAATTTGACGCCAAAAGCCAGCAAGTCTGCATCTTGCTCACGACGGAGGTAAGTCACGCTGAACTGGCGTATGGAATCGATATCGTCAACATCGCCACTGGCAGTCACTGGCGGGCAATCACCGGCAGAGACTGTTTGCTTGCTTAAAAAGTCTTTTGCAATATCGGCGATATAGTCGCCGTTGTAGGCAGACTCCGGCCAGTTTGCATCACCAGGTGCAAAACCCTTGGCGCGGGCTTGCACTGACAAAGCCAGGTTGTTGATCTGTACACCAGCGTCGTTATAGTAAAACTCGCGGCTGACGTCATGGCCTTGCGCATCCAGCAAGGCAGACAAGGCATCACCCAATGCACCCTGACGGCCATGGCCCACATGCAGCGGACCGGTAGGGTTGGCAGAAACGAATTCCACCACCACTTTTTCACCTGCACCGCGCTGGCTTTTGCCAAATTCAGCACCTTTTTGCAAGATATTGCTGACTACCGACTGCTTTGCAGCCGCAGTAAGACGGATATTGATAAAGCCCGGACCAGCGATTTCTACACTGGCAACCAGCGGATGATCTTGTGCCTCTACTGCTGCAACAATAGCCTGTGCCAGTTCACGCGGATTCTTGCGCAGAGGCTTGGCGATCTGCATGGCGATATTACAAGCTGCATCGCCATGGGAAGGGTCGCGTGGACGCTCGAGCAAGATAGTCGGATTCAGTTCGGAACCTATCAGTAAAGGTTCAACCGCGTTCTGGAATAATTTCAGTAATTCTTGTTTTTGTTCAGCTAGCATGGCACAGAATTTTTATTGTATTTTGACAATAAATAAAATAAGGACAGGGGACATTATACTGTCTCACCCTGCCCCTGTCTGAGATGCCGCAAGCGAATCTTGCATCTTCTTGTTACCAATTACTACTCATCCTCTCACTCCGTCGCGTTTTATGCTGCAGCAGAGTTTGTAAATACCGAGTTTGCAGACAATGCTTGTTTATACATGAGCAGCACATGCAGCATTTTGCCCAGGAAGAGACCGTTAAACAAACCGAACAAGGTAGTGCTGGTGACAGCAAACAGCGTATTCGTATGCAGAGCCGGATTCACATGCAAAGCCACGTTGACGATGTATTTCATGACAAAAATAGCCATCATCATGATTAATGGTGCCCAGCTACCACGGTAAAACACGGTGCCCTTGTCTGCCTGAATGCGTACATTCTTGTCACTGACCAGACTCCAGGAGATAGCCGCACCAACGCTCATCGTCGCCAACCATGCTGCCAGTACGACAGGATCTGCACCGAAACCGGACAAAATACCCTGTATCGACAATGCCAGCATCACAATAGGGATGATGACGATAGTCCTGACTTTCAATTCACGGTCTACGCTGGACTTGATACCGCGAAATGCCAGGAAGCCCAGAATTGCCCATACATAGATTGGTGTGTTGCTGATGATTTGGTTCAACATGATGATCTCCTTGAGTGCTGTCAGTATTAGATTCAGGTGTTTGTTTTGCTGCGATGGAAGAAGTATTGCAAAGCTGATCCTGCCTGTAAGCCAGAAAGCGACGAAGCGCCGCTTCTTGCCGCGAAAGAGGTGTTTTTGGTCGTGAGTGGCCCGGCGCAGACGTGTAGAATGCTAGGTTTTCTTCGTCTGGATACGCTATGTGGTTCAAGAATCTGCAAGTTTTTCGTCTGACAACTCCCTGGAAGATCACTGCCGAGGAGTTACATACCCAATTGTCACGCATCGCCTTTGCACAATGCGCATCGAATGAGATGCAAAGCCAGGGCTGGGCATCTCCACGCAATAATGATCAACTGGTGCATAGCGTCAATCAGCAATTCCTGATTTCGCTGGCGACAGAAAAGAAATTGCTGCCTTCCAGCGTCATTAATCAGGTGACCAAGGCACGCGCACTGGAAATAGAAGAAGAACAAGGCTTCGCACCTGGCCGCAAGGCCATGAAAGACTTGAAAGAGCGTATTACTGAAGAATTATTGCCACGCGCCTTTGGCGTTAAACGCAATACCAATGTCTGGATAGACCCGGTGAACCGCTGGCTGGTCATCGATGCCTCCAGCCCATCCAAGGCTGATGAAGTCATCAAGCTCTTGCTGAAATGCTGCGACAAGCTGCCACTTGAAGGCCTGCGTACCAAAACATCTCCACAGGCAGCCATGACAGGCTGGCTGGCCGGTAACGAAGCCCCCAAGGGTTTCACCATAGACCAGGATACCGAACTCAAGTCTTCTACCGAAGACAAAGCCACTGTACGCTATGTACGCTACACGCTGGAACCGGACGATATCCAGAAACATATTGCTGCAGGCAAGCAATGCACCAAGCTGGCCCTGACCTGGGATGACAAGGTCAGCTTTGTCCTGACCGATACAATGACGATCAAGCGCATCAAACCGCTGGATGTGCTTGATGAAAGCAAAGACAAGGGTAGTAATGAAGAAGAACGCTTTGATGCTGACTTTGTACTCATGACCGCAGAGCTGGCCAGTTTGCTCAATGATGTGGTGTTTGCGCTGGATGGTGAGATGGACAGCGCACAGGCTGCGTGACGGACTGACGCCTCTTATACTGGAAACCCCCGCTCAAGTAATTGGACGGGGGTTTTGTTTTGTACGCGACTTTAATGCAAAACTGAAGACCTCTCTACACAGAGGCACAGAGGAAGGAAAGACTGCTTGCAAGCAGTCTTCTTTACGCAGGCGAACGGCATACAGTTCGACCTCCTGCTACACCACAGAGTCACACTGAGAGATTGCTCTGTATGCCTGGTGGTCAGATTTAGTATCTGAGATGAGCAGCGCAGAACGACTGCAGAGCTTTGAGTACAGGAAAATGCGGACGAAAAAAAAGACAAGCATTGCTTGTCTTTTTTCTTATAACTGGCGGAGCGGACGGGGCTCGAACCCGCGACCCCCGGCGTGACAGGCCGGTATTCTAACCAACTGAACTACCACTCCGAAACTACTTAACCATTCTTGCTGTTTATCTGTGGTGGGTGCTGAGAGGCTCGAACTCCCGACCTACGCCTTGTAAGGGCGCCGCTCTACCAACTGAGCTAAGCACCCATATTCTTGCCTAGTCAGATAAACTTGATGTGTGTCACCACATCAACAGAAGCAAAATTATACTTCATATTTATGCTTCTTGTCTAGTCTTTTTCCTGGCTATTTCACTAAAATCTGCGAAACCGCTTACAAAATCGACTATTCTCACTTAAAAGCAAAACCCCCGCCTATTGACATAAGCGGGGGTATGCGGAATAAAAGCCTGACGATAACCTACTTTCACACTGGTTGCAGCACTATCATTGGCGCGTAATCGTTTCACGGTCCTGTTCGGGATGGGAAGGGGTGGTACCGATTAGCTATGGTCA
>NZ_JBMPOZ010000015.1:0-153713 GCF_049340385.1 Undibacterium sp. Ji83W
TCTACTTGCTCTACTACTGATAATTTAAAAGTCAGCGTGTAATCTCGCTGACTCCTGCGCATCCCTGTGTCCATCTCACTTTCCTTTCCGGTTCTAGAAAAGTGTCAACTTTAATCAGGACGGGTCACAGAAATAAAAAAAGCGCAAAGAAATCTTTGCGCTTTTTGTTTGCGTGGTTCTCGGATTAATCGAAAACCGGTGTTTCCACACCCAGGATTTTGTGCAGCTTTGGCGATGTGGTGGTGTATTGCATGTGGATTTTCTTGTCAGGGAAAATATACGGTGCAGCACCAAACGCAGCCAGTGCAGCCTCATGGAAGCCGGACAGGATGAGTTTTTTCTTGCCAGGGTAGGTGTTGATATCACCCACTGCAAAAATGCCAGGTACATTGGTTTCAAACTTCTCGGTATTGACGACCTTCAATTGCTTGCGTTCTATGTCCAGGCCCCATTCGGCGATAGGGCCGAGTTTTGGTGACAGGCCAAAGAAGACCAACAAAGTATCCAGTGGCATGCGGCGTGTGACGCCATCAGCACCAGTAACCTTGATTTCAGACAGCACATCGTCTTTGGTTTCTATGCCTGTGACCTGGCCTATGGTCAATTGCATCTCATAGTTGTCGCAGAGTTCTTTCATCTTGGCGACAGAAGCCGGTGCAGCGCGGAAATCTTCACGGCGGTGCAATACCACCACGGATTCAGCCTTGCCAACCAGGTTCAATGCCCAGTCCAGCGCAGAATCGCCACCGCCACAGATCACCAGGTTTTTGCCATGGAACTGGGTAGGGTCTTTTACGCGGTAGAACACCTGTTTGTTTTCAAAAGCTTCTATGCCTTCAACTTTCAAAGTGCGTGGCTGGAAGGAGCCAACACCAGCAGCGATGAAAATGGTTTTGGTGATGAAGCGTGTGCCTGCCGATGTTTCCAGGTCAAAGCGGCCATCTTCACGGCGTTCAACCAGGGTCACTTCCTGACCTAAGTGGAAAGTCGGCTCGAATGGTTCAATTTGCTTCAACAGATTGTCTGTCAGTTCCTGGCCTGTGCATACTGGCACAGCTGGGATGTCATAGATAGGTTTGTCTGGATATAGCTCCACGCATTGGCCGCCGACGACTGCCAGGGAGTCAATAACGTGTGCTTTGATTTCGAGCAAGCCGAGTTCAAATACCTGGAACAGGCCAACGGGGCCTGCGCCTATGATGACGGCATCTGCTTCAATGGCGGCGTTAACCGCGGTAGTTTGTTTGTTTTCCATACGACGAGATGATTCCTGATATTGCGGATTTGTTTGAGCCGATTAGCAAAAGCCCATATTGCTTTCCCAGATACTTATTTGTCCAGATATTGCAATTTATCTTTGACGTCTTTCCAGTCGTCAGCATCTGGCAAAGGAGCAACGGTCTTGGTAATCGACGGCCATTTGCGGGTCAGGTCGGCATTGATCTTGATAAATTGCTGTTGATCCGCCGGCACATCTTCTTCCGCAAAAATGGCGTTAGCCGGGCACTCTGCAACGCACACGGCGCAGTCGATGCATTCGTCTGGATCAATGATCAGGAAATTCGGGCCAGCACGGAAGCAGTCCACCGGGCACACATCCACGCAATCGGTATAGCGGCAGCGGATGCAGGATTCGGTCACAACGTGGGTCATAACAGTCCAATCTAAACTAAAAATTCGGGATTTAGGCGCAGCCTAAGCGCAAAAACAGGCTCAGGGCTGCAAAGCCTTGTATTTTAAGGCAATTTAGCAGTTCTCACAAATCAGGCTTATATAGTTTGCGCATAAGCAAATGCAGCCGCATCAGTGGACTTTGCCTCTGGAGTTTATCCTGAGTGTGCAATTGTAGGCCTAAGTTAAGACTTATGGATTGATTTGCCTCATCTGCATGAATTTTCTTGCAGGAATTATAGTCAGGATGAAAGTTGTTGAACTGCCATAACTCTGTAAGAAAAAACGGTATGTAAACGGTATGATGCCGATATTATGCAGCATTGAGCTTGTTTGCCAGGGGCGGACGGGTATTTTCAGCATTTGTTTTTGATATTTTTATTTTAAGGCCAGACATGAAGCCTGCAATCCTGGTAACACGCGCCATTTTTCCTGAAGTGTTGACGAAGCTGGAACAGTATTTTGAGGTGGAGTCGAATCAGGATGATATTATTTTTTCTCCAACTGAGCTCGCTGCCAAACTAAAGGGCAAGGTCGGCACTCTCGCGACTGCCAGTGCCAAAATCAATACTGAGCTGTTGCAACAGTTGCCAGATTTGAAAATGATCGCGAGCATGGCTGTCGGTTATGACAACATTGATGTGCCAGCTTGTACTGCGCACGGTGTCATGGCTAGTAATACACCCGAAGTCTTGAATGAAACCACCGCTGATTTTGGCTGGGCTTTGCTGATGGCGACTGCCAGACGCGTGACAGAATCTGAACATTGGTTGCGCGCCGGTCATTGGACCAAGTGGCGTTATGATTCTTTCCTGGGTGCTGATGTGCATGGCGCCACCCTGGGTATTATTGGCATGGGCAGGATAGGGCAGGCCATTGCCAGGCGCTCCACTGGTTTTGATATGAAGGTCGTGTATCACAACCGCTCCCGCCTCAGTGCTGAGCAAGAAGCCTATGCAAACAATGCACAATATGTGAGCAAGGAAGAGTTGTTGCAGCAAGCCGATCATGTGGTGCTGGTGCTACCATATTCAGCTGCTTCGCATCACACCATAGGTGCAGCGGAACTATGCATGATGAAACCGGGCGCGACGCTGGTTAATCTGGCACGTGGCGGTATTGTCGATGACCAGGCCTTGATTGCAGCCTTGCGTGAAAAACGGATTGCAGCAGCAGGCCTGGATGTATTTGAGAATGAACCTAAATTCCATCCAGATTTTTTGACACTGGATAATGTCGTCCTGACACCGCATATTGCCAGCGCCTCTGAGGCAACACGCCGGGCAATGGCAAACCGTGCGGCAGACAACCTGATTGCCGGTCTGACTGAAGGCAAGCCAAGGGATTGGCTCAATCCTCCGGCTTAAGACGGAATTTTAGCCTTTGAGTTCGTTGATCTGATCAACATATTGCTGCATCGCTGCTTCCTGGGTCGTGCCTTTCAGGCCAGCCCAGGCATCGAACTTGGCGCGGCCGACAAAGTCGGTCATGCCAGGGCGGTCACCTGTGGCGTCGCCGGCACTGCCTTGTTTGAACAGGGCATAAATTTTCAGCAAAGTCATATTGTCCGGGCGCTCGGACAAGGTTTTGGAATCGGCTTGTGCCTGGGTGAATTGTTCTTGCAAGCTCATGGTAGTCTCCAGCATGTTATTAAGAAGCGCAAAAATAGCATGAAGACATGCAGGCGGGGCAGTTTTGCGCTAGAGGTTTCCCTCCAGCGCTGCAGGGTTGCAGATGATTAATAGTTGATCAATGCAGGATAGGCTCGGCACCGCAGCAGACTTTGTATTTTTTGCCGCTGCCACAAGGGCAGGGATCATTTCTGCCTACTTTTGGGGCTTCACGCTTGACCGTGGTGACACCAGACTTGCGCAAGGGTGCCCAGAAGCGGCGTATTGTGGGAATAGAGGCTTCCAGCGTCAACGCCAGTTCATGGCATTTTTCTGGCGTATCAACAAATTTTAATTCGCTTTCTTCTATCTCTTCTGCACCCAGCAGGTAGATAGGTTGTAGCAAAGGGCCGATTTCTTCGGATTCCCAGGCTGCTTCCCATGCCTCTTCGCGCAATTGCATGCCTTCCCAAAAGCCCCAGGCCCAGGTTTCACCATCGATCAATTCCTTGCCATTTTGTTCCATGACGCAAAACAGGGGCTCGTATTCTTGCGGGGCCACTTCAAAGGTGATCTGTATTTCATTCATGAAGCGGGCTACCAGGCCGGTAACGCGTTGCATTTCCTTTTCATTCTTGAACTTGGGTTCGCCCTGGTCAGGCAAGCCCCACACCAGTGGCAGCCATTCAGCCATTGGTATCATTTCAGGGCCGAGAGCAATGGCGGTCAGGTAGCCGTGCAAGGCATCCATGGTCATGCCATCGTCGCCGACTTTGTCCGACATCAGGAATTTGTCGAGTTCATTGAATTCTTTGTCGCTTAGTGGTTCGTCGAGATGCATGGCGTGACTCTTGAAAAGGTAAGTATGAAAATACCGGAAGTTTAGCGCTTTGTGTGCTGGCTGTGCAGGACTTTTATGTCGAACGCACTGACAGGCACGTACAATAGCGACATGACAGATTTTACTCCCCCAGATTCATTCGCCGGGCTGACACCCGAATTAGTCCTTGATGCCGTCGAAAGCAGTGGCTTGCGCAGCGATGGCCGTATGCTGGCCCTGAACAGCTATGAAAACCGCGTTTATCAGATAGGCATAGAAGACGCTTCTCCCATTATCGCCAAATTTTATCGCCCCTTGCGCTGGTCAGATGAAGCGATACAGGAGGAACATGACTTCGTCACGGAGTTGCAGGCGCACGAAATTCCTGTCATTGCGGTTTTGCAGGCAGACAATGGCAATAGCCTGCGTCACTATCAGGGCTTCCGTTTTTCCTTGTTCAAACGCCAGAGTGGTCGCGCGCCTGAAACCGGTGACCCGGCCACCCTGGAATGGCTGGGGCGTTTCATAGGGCGCATACATGCGGTCGGTGCGACTGCCAGCTATGCAGTCAGGCCAGCGCTGGATCCCCAAAGCTTTGGTGTCTTGCCACGTGCGTGGCTGTTGGAACATGATTTCATCCCGCCTGATTTGCTGGCGGCATATACCAGTGTCAGCCAGCAGGCTTTAGATGGTATCAAGGCTTGCTACGACAGGGCAGGCGATGTGCCGCAACTGCGCCTGCACGGTGATTGCCATTTGGGAAATGTCTTGTGGCTGGAGTCCGGGGCTGAAGCAGGCCCCCACTTTGTCGATTTTGATGACAGTCGCATGGGGCCTGGCATACAAGACTTATGGATGCTGTTATCGGGCGACCGTAGCGAAATGCAAAGCCAGTTGACCGATATCCTGGTGGGTTACGAAGATTTCTTTGAATTCGAGCCGCGCCAACTGTATTTGATAGAGGCCTTGCGAACTTTGAGGCTTATCCATTACTCCGCCTGGCTGGCGCAGCGCTGGAGCGACCCTGCTTTTCCGGCAGCCTTTCCATGGTTCAACAGTCAACGCTACTGGCAAGACCGCATACTTGAATTGCGTGAGCAGGTTGCTTTGATGGATGAAGCACCATTGTGGCAAATTTGATACTCTTTTTGTCATGTTTTGATCAAAATGCTAATTAGTTAGCCTTTGCTGTAAAATCCCGCCAATTTTTAAACTATGATGGAAATGCACCATGACTCAAGACGAATTGAAACTTGCCGTCGCCCAGGCGGCAATTGCTTATGTAGTAGAAGGTGAAATTGTTGGCGTAGGTACAGGTTCTACAGCGAACTTTTTTATCGATGAGCTGGCCAAGATCAAGCACAAAATCAAAGCAGCTGTTGCCTCTTCCGAGGTGACGGCAGCACGCTTGCGTTCTCACGGCATTACCGTGCTGGATTTGAATGAAGTGACATCCATGCTAGTGTATATCGATGGCGCAGATGAAATCACGCCGCAAGGAGCCATGATCAAGGGTGGTGGCGCGGCATTGACGCGTGAAAAGATTGTTGCATCTGTTGCTGAAAAATTTATCTGTATCGCTGATGGTTCCAAACTGGTGGATGTGCTGGGCAAGTTTCCTTTGCCGGTGGAAGTGATTCCCATGTCGCATGCAGTCGTCGCAGGCAAGCTCAATGCATTGGGCGGTGAAGCGCGTTTGCGCATGAAGGGTGGGCAGCCTTTGTTAACCGACAATGGCAATATGATTTTGGATGTGCATGGTATGCAAATCCAGGACCCGCTCGCTATGGAAGCTGAGATTAACAATATCGTGGGTGTGGTGACGGTCGGTTTGTTCGCGCGTCAGGGTGCAAATGTTTGCCTGCTGGGGACTGCAGAGGGTGTCAAAACCTTGCAGTTCTGAATTCAGCAAGGGAATACTTCATGTTGGTCTGCTGTAAATACGTGCAATTGCAGGTAAAAAAGAAATCATCCGTTGTTCAATTTTATGAGGAGATGGTGCAAATGGATACGAATACAAATAAAAAGACAGCCACATCGTTAAGCTTCTTTGCCGCATTGACGACTGCGCTATTGATGTCGGCTTGTGCAACACAGTCACCAACGGCAAGCCAGCCTGCTATTAATGTTTCAATGACGCAGGCCATGCAGAGCAAGATCAGCCCCGATGTTGCCATAACGATGTTGAAAGAGGGTAACCAGCGTTTTGTATCTGGCAATATGCTCAAGCGCGATTTGCCAGCGCAGGTGAAAACCAGTGGCAGAGATGGTCAGTTCCCATTTGCCAGTATAGTCAGTTGCATAGACTCGCGTTCTGATCCTTCACTGGTATTTGACCAAGGTATAGGTGATTTGTTCATTGCCAGGGTAGCTGGCAATATCGTCAATGAAGACATACTTGGCAGCCTTGAATATGCAGCCAAGGTTGTTGGGTCCAAAACCATTGTCGTCCTTGGTCACTCTCATTGCGGTGCTGTCAAGGGTGCCTGTGATAATGCCAATCTGGGTAATTTGACACAACTGGTGGCCAAGATCATGCCTGCAGTGAAATCAACGCCGGATAATCATGGTAGTGACCGTTCATCACAAAATCACCATTTTGTCGAAGCAGTGGCAGAGATGAACGTCAAATTGACGGTCAAAGCAGTAACGGAAAAGAGTGTGGTACTGAAAGAAATGGCGGACAAAGGCCAGATCAAAATCATCGGTGCCATGCTGGATGTAGAAACTGGCAAGATAGAGTTTTATTGATATAGCCCGCTTCAAAGAAGAAAGCCCGCAGATGCGGGCTTTCTTCTTTGTGTGCAGCTAATATGTTGCAAATGAAGCGCTTACTTATTCTGTCGGTGGCACATAGCCGGTAGCAGCATCAGCACCATCTCCAAAGAAATGTTTTTCCATCTGGGTTGCCAGATATTTGCGGGCGCGGGTATCAGCCAGATTCAGGCGGTTTTCATTCACCAGCATGGTCTGGTGCTTGAGCCAGGCAGCCCAGGCTTCTTTCGACACGCTTTCATAAATTCGTTTGCCCAATTCACCTGGGTAAGGTGGAAAATCCAGGCCTTCGGCTTCTTTGTCTAGTTTAATGCAGTGGACCGTACGGGCCATGTTGGTGCTCCTTAATGTAAATCTTTATGAATCTTGAAAACAGGCTGAATTATACGGGCAGTGGCTCAGAGTTGCTTGATCAGAACCAAAGACTTGCGTTGCCAGTTATACATTTTTTGCCTGTCTTTAGGTAAATCATCGAATGATGCGCTGACAAAACCGCGTTTCAGGAACCAGTGTGCGGTGCGCGTCGTCAACACAAACAGGCTATGGAAACCAGCCCGGCGTGCGCGTTTTTCCATATGTTTGAGGATGCGTTCGCCGTCACCCTGGCTTTGCACGTCCGGGTTGACGGTCAGGCAAGCCATTTCTGCCATTTTCTCAAATGGGAACGGATATAGCGCCGCACAGCCAAATATCACGCCATCATGCTCGATGACCGAGAAGTAATTGATCTCGCGCTCTATCAACTCACGGCCACGTTTGACCAGGGTGCCGTCAGCTTCCAGCGGTTCTATCAGTTTGATGATGCCGCCTACGTCTTCAATCGTAGCTTCACGCAGGCTTTCCAGGTTTTCTGAAGATACCATCGTACCCACACCATCATGGGTAAATAGTTCCAGCAGGGCAGAACCATCCATTTGATAAGGCACGATGTGGATACGTGGCACACCACCACGGGAAGCCTTGATCGCATGTTCCAGGTAAAACGCAGAATCCAGCGGCAAATAGCCAGCCTTTAATTCAAGCTCAGCCTGCATGAAAGACAATTCGCGGATTTCATCATTGTCCTGGTCCACCATCATTGGTGTTTCAGAGATGAAAATCAGCTTGTCAGCACGCAAGGCAGTGGCAGTCGATACCGCCACGTCTTCCATGGTCAGGTTAAATGCTTCGCCAGTTGGTGAGAAACCCAGCGGGCCAAGCAAGATCAGGTTGCCTGCATCAAGAATGCGATGGATGGTGTCATACGCCACTTTGCGGGCGATGCCAGTTAACTGAAAATCCACTCCACCGACTATGCCTATCGGTTTGGCAGTGACGAAATTGCCAGAAATGATACGGATCGCCGAATGGGCCATAGGCGTGTTTGGCAAGCCCTGGCTGAATGCGGCTTCAATATCAAGGCGTAACTCTCCGGCAGCTTCTTTCGAGCATTCCAGCGCTGCTGTATCGGTAATGCGTATGCCATTATGGAAACGGCCCTCTACATTACGTAAAGCCAGTTGTTCTGCAACCTGGGGTCGTGAACCATGGACGATGACTATCTTGATGCCAAGTGCATGTAAAAGTGATAAATCTTGCGCCAGAACTGGCAGGGCGCCTGCCATGACCAGTTCACCGGGAAAGGCGACCACAAAGGTCTTTCCACGGAAGGCATGAATATAGGGCGCGACTGAACGCAACCATTGAACGAATTGAACGGGATTTTCCATCCGCCAATTATAATCTGAGACGCAAAAATGCATGGGATTACAACGTGGTCGGATTTCCACATTGTTGTCGTCGCTGCAGTGACCTCAGTTCAGGAGCCGTCGGTTGCGCACCATGAGTTATAGGTAATGCTTTAATTATGCGAGTAAGTTGCCTTGATTTTTTCCAGTTTGCTGGCGTAAAGATTTTGCGCTTTACGCGTTGTGCTGTTGGCCTTGGCCAGCGTCAGTTCATCTACTGCATCCGAGGTTTCGCCCAGTCTTAAATGCGCCAGTGCCAGCCATAAATGAAATTCATCATAGTTGGCATCGCGCCTGATTTCACGTTTAAACAGGGTTTTAGCTTCTGCATAGTCCCCACGCTCCATGGCGGCCAGACCCTTGTTGAAGAAATGGAAAGGGGGATAGGGTTGCAAGTTTTCCAGGCGACTCAGGTAAACCTTTGCTTCAGCGCGGCGTTCGGTTTTGCGTAACACCTCCACCAGATTGCTGAGTGCCATGATATTTTCTGCATCTTTGCCCAGTATCTGTTTGAACACATTTTCAGCCAGTTCCAAATCCCCATGCTGTCTATAGATCACACCCAGCGTATTGTAGGCAGCAGTAAAATCAGGGTCACTCATCAAGGCCGCGCGGGCAAACCAGTAAGCGTCGTTGACCTGCTGCTGTGCCAATGATTCTGCCGCACGGTTATTGAAATACATGGCGATGACGGTTGCTTCTTTTATCAGCTCAGAGCGCTGTCCTTTAAGGTCTTTAGGTGGCAGGAAATCGATCACCATGGCTTGTGAATATTCCTGGGTAAAGCCTTTGAATGCCGACTTGTACCCTAATACGATATTGACATGTCCTGCAGCAAAATAGATGTCGTTATTGCGACTCCATGACTCATCAACAAGTACATTTTGATATTGCACGTCCATACCAAGTTCTTTTGCAAATGTCGCAGTCATCAATACCAGCGACAAGCAATTGCCTGAGCGCGCGCTGAATGCCTGTGCTGCATTGCGTGTGATTTCGGCATCATATTCAAGCTTTATCTGGCCTTTGGTGGACAGCGCGTCAAACAAGGCTCTTTGTGGCGATTTAATCCGTAATTGGGGGCTAATGTCGTTCTTCAGATAAGAGCGCATTTCATTGCTAAGCGTCATTACCTCGTCAATATTGACTGTCTTTGCTGACGGGGTAAAACCTTGATCATTTAATTGCAGGCGGCTTATTTTCTGGCTGGGCTGGCTGGCGCAGGCAGTGAGCAAAATAGTGAAGAACAGCGTTATCCAGGTTTTCATTTTTGTCTCCCCCGCGTAGCTTGATTTTGACATTAGGCGCAGCATAGATACGCGTCCGTTTCATTATAGGATAAATAAAGTAGGGATTTATTTATATGAATTCACGCTTGTTGTTAAAAGCATCCATTGGCATTTTGCTCATGCGAAAACAGCAAATGAATGTGCAGATGATGGCAGGTAATGCAACATTTCCTGCTCGGCTTAAAAATCTGGGATAATCTGCAATGCTATGTCTTCAAATCAAACACCAAAAAACTCCCCCCCAAAAGCAATGCCCGGTGCGATAGATGGTTTATCGGGATTGCGAGAGCTTCGACAACAATTGCGTGAGGCCACCGCGAAGTCTGAAGTACCGGAAAACAAACCGCTGGACGTCAGTGGTGCTGTACAAGTTCGTGTGCCGAAAGTGCAGCATGAACGGCAGCAAGCACCTCGCCAAAAATCCACTACGCCTCGAGCTGCCGCTCAGCCGGGGCGTGCCAGTGGTAAAGAAAACAGCAGGGAAAACAAGCAACAAAAACCAGTTGCCCCAGCCAGGGAAGAACCTGCTTTGCCGTTTCGCAATCCTTTGCCTGCGATAAGTTATCCTGAAGAGTTGCCGGTATCCGGCAAGCGTGCGGAAATTGCCGAAGCTTTACAAAAGCACCAGGTCATTATCGTCTGTGGTGAAACCGGCTCAGGCAAGACCACCCAATTACCCAAAATTTGCCTGGAGCTGGGGCGTGGGCAAAAAGGCATGATAGGCCATACACAGCCGCGCCGTATTGCTGCGTCGTCTACCGCCAAACGCATTGCACAAGAATTGAATTCCCCACTGGGCGAGCATGTTGGCTTTAAAGTCCGTTTTACCGATACCCTGAGCAAGGGCGCATCCGTCAAACTGATGACCGACGGTATCTTGCTGGCAGAAACCCAGACTGATCCGCTGTTAAAACAATATGACACCATCATCATCGATGAGGCGCATGAGCGCAGCCTGAATATTGATTTCCTGCTCGGCTACCTCAAGCAATTGCTGCCCAAGCGCCGTGACTTGAAGATCATCATCACTTCAGCCACGATAGATGCACAGCGATTTGCCAATCATTTTGCCGATACCAGGGGAGCAGAGCCCAAGCCCGCGCCCGTGATCGAAGTGTCAGGTCGCTTGTACCCGGTAGAAGTACGTTACCGCCCGATACAGGACACAGAAAAAGATAAAGAGCGCGATTTGATGACGGCTATTACTGATGCCGTTGATGAATTGTGTCGCGTCGGTTCTGGTGATGTACTGGTATTCTTACCCGGTGAGCGTGAGATTCGCGATGCTGCTGAAGCCTTGCGCAAACATCATCCGCCGCATGTAGAGATTTTGCCTTTGTTTGCGCGCCTGTCGGCGCAAGAGCAGGAGCGGGTATTCAAGATCTCGAATGCACGCCGCATCGTGCTTGCTACGAATGTGGCGGAAACCTCGTTGACCGTACCGGGCATACGCTATGTCGTTGATGCCGGTTTGGCTCGTGTTAAACGTTACAGCTACCGGAATAAAGTCGAGCAATTGCAGATAGAGGCGGTTGCCCAGTCTGCAGCCAACCAGCGTGCCGGTCGTTGTGGCCGTGTTGCCGCCGGTGTTTGCATACGCCTGTATGACGAGCAGGATTATTTGCAAAGGCCAAAATTTACCGAGCCAGAGATTTTGCGTTCATCCCTGGCAGCCGTCATCTTGCGCATGAAGTCCCTGCGTCTGACGGATGTTGAAACTTTCCCCTTCATAGAGCCGCCACCGGGCCGGGCGATTGCTGACGGGTACCAACTCCTGCAAGAACTTGGGGCGATGGACGAAGTCAATCAGCTGACGCCGGTTGGCAGGCAGTTGGCGAAACTGCCGCTGGACCCGCGCGTGGGCCGCATGATCCTGGCAGCGCGCGACAATCAGGCCTTGCAGGAAGTGTTGATTATTGCTGCTGCCTTGTCGGTGCAAGATCCGCGTGACCGTCCCATGGAGGCGCAGGCTGCGGCGGACATGGCGCACAAGAAATTTGCCGATGAAAAGTCCGAATTCCAGTCTTACCTGAAAATCTGGACATGGTTTGAAGATGCCATCGAACACAAGAAAACCAATCGCCAGTTGCAAGATAATTGCCGTGCCAATTTCCTGAGCCAGATGCGCTTACGTGAATGGCGTGAAGTGCATTCGCAATTGTTGACCATCGTCAAGGAACAGGGCTGGCGTTTGAATGAAGCCCCCGCCACTTATGAGCAATTGCACTTATCTCTATTGACGGGCTTGCTGGGAAATATCGGCTACAAGTCAGATGAAGAGGCGCATTACCTTGGTGCGCGTGGTATCAAGTTTTATATCTGGCCAGGTTCTACCCTGGTCAAAAAAGCCGGGCGCTGGATCATGGCGGCTGAACTGGTGGATACCACACGTTTGTATGGCCGTTGCATCGCCCAGATCAATCCTGAATGGCTGGAAAAAATCGGCGAGCATTTGCTGAAAAAATCCTACGGTGAGCCGCGCTGGGAAAAGCGTGCAGGTCAGGTATCTGCCTTTGAACGTGCCACTTTGTATGGCTTGGTTGTATATAGCCAGCGCCGCACCCAGTATGGCTTGACGCATCCTGCAGAGGCGCGTGAGATGTTCATCCGCGATGCGCTGGTCGAAGGCGAGTTTGACACCCGCACCCCTTTCTTTGCGTATAACCAGAAACTGGTGCGCGAGATCGAAAACCTCGAACACAAATCACGCCGCCTGGATGTGCTGGTGGATGAAGAACTGATCGTGGCTTTTTATGATCAGCACTTGCCAGCCGACGTCTATAACGCCGTGCTGTTTGAAGAATGGCATAAGGAAGCGACCAAGGCCAATCCCAAGCTCTTGTACCTGAACAAGGACGAGTTGATGCGCCATGAAGCAGCAGGCGTTACTACGGATTTATTTCCCAAGACCATGCAAGTCTCAGGTGTGGCTTTGCAGCTCAGCTATCACTTTGAGCCAGGCAGCCCTCGCGATGGTGTTACCCTGACTGTGCCTTTGTTTTCTCTGAACCAGGTGTCGGCAGACCGCTGTGAATGGCTGGTGCCCGGCATGCTGAAAGAAAAAGTGCATTTGCTGATCAAGTCCTTGCCGCAAAAAATACGTCGTCACTGTGTGCCCATCCCGGAATATGCTGCTGGTTTTTGCGAGCGCAATGATTTTGGTAAAGGTAATTTTCTCGATGCCGTGGTTGCTGACATACGCGAGCAAAAAGGCTTGCTGTGCAAGACCACGGATTTCAAATTCGAGACTGTACCCGTGCATCTGACGATGAACTTCAAAGTCGTCGATGAGCATGGTCGCCAACTGGAAATGGGCCGTAACCTGGCCAGCCTGCGGGCAGAATTTGGTGGCCAGGCACGCGAGAGTTTTCAGCGTATTGCCAGCGCTGAAAAACTGGCCCTGCTGGATACCAATCCAGTTGCGACCAAACAGGCTGTTGTCGCAGAAGACAAGTCAGTCCGCAATGCTGGAAAACCTGCAACCGCGAGCATTCAGACGAATGCCGCAGTACCTGCATTCAAACAGGAGAATCTGACCGCATGGACTTTTGACAGTCTGCCCGAACTGCTGGAAGTCCAGCAGGGCAAGCAAACTCTTATCGGTTATCCGGCATTGGTGGACAAACTCACGCATTGCCATATTGAAGTGTTTGATGATCCTGACGAGGCCGCACGTGTACATCGCATAGGCATGCGACGCCTGTTTGCCTTGCAGTTAAAAGAGCAGATCAAGTTCCTGGAAAAAAATATCCCTGGCTTGCAGCAGATGGGCATGCAGTTCATGGCCTTGGGGTCGCAGGAGGAATTGCGTGACCAGATTATCCAGGTCGCCATAGAAAGTGCGTTTCTACAAAATCCTTTACCTGCTAATTCAGGTGAGTTCAATAAACGCCGGGATGAAGGTAAAGCCAGGTTGAATTTGCTGGCCAATGAAATTGCCCGTACAGCCGCGCAAATATTGGCCGAATTCCATGGCCTGCCCAAGAAACTGCAAGGCATCAAGGCGCATGCGCAAGCTGCGGCTGATATGCAGGCGCAATTGCAGTTACTGGTGACCAAGCACTTTATCGCGGAAAATGATTTCACCCAGTTGTCGCATTTCCCACGGTACTTGAAGGCGATCACGGTACGCATGGACAAGCTACGTGCCGATCCGGCGCGTGACCAGAAACTGCTGGCTGAATGGAATAGTGTGGCCCAGGCCTGGCAACGCCATCCTCGCAAGACGGGAGTTGATGCAGACCCCAAATTGCTGGAGTTCCGCTGGTTGCTGGAAGAACTCAGGGTTTCATTGTTTGCGCAGGAACTGCGTACTCCCATGCCGGTGTCCGTCAAGCGTCTGCAAAAAGTGTGGGAAAGTTTGCAGCGATAGCCGTCAAGAAATAGATCACCAGTAAATGAGTAATAAAATGAGTAATAGCGTGGCCGCAGGCAAAGCTTGTTTGCTTGTTGTATGCTGAGGACAGGCAGACAGGTTAATACACCTGATACTGCCTGCTTTTTTTATAAGCCTGCTGAAATTCATGAATCATAAACTGAACCCCGCAACGATATTTTTGCTTGTCATACCGCCTTTGCTCTGGGCGGGCAATGCTGTCGTCGGGCGCATGATTCATGAGATGGTGCCGCCGATCACACTGAATTTCATACGCTGGATATTGGCGTTTTTGATACTCTTGCCCATGGCTTTCCACATTTATCGTCGTGACAGCATGTTGTGGCGTAACTGGCGGCGCTTTGCCGTTCTGGGTTTGCTGGGTGTGGGCTTGTACAATGCCTTGCAATACCTGGCCTTGCAGAGTTCTACACCGATCAATGTCACCCTGGTTGCCGCCAGTATGCCAGTGTGGATGATGATGGTCGGTAGCTTGTTCTTCCAGGCCAGGGTCTCGCGTTGGCAATTGGCTGGCGCAGTATTGTCTATAGTTGGCGTGTTGATCGTTTTAAGTCGTGGTGAAATAAGGCAATTGCTGTCGTTGCATCTGGTTCCTGGTGATATTTTCATGATCATTGCCACCATCACCTGGTCAATCTATAGCTGGTTGCTGACGCGTGGTAATGACGGTGAGTTACGTAATCATTGGGCTGACTTCTTACTGGCGCAAGTCAGCTTTGGTGTATTGTGGTCCGGCCTGTTTTCTGCGACTGAATGGGCGGTGACCAAACCGACCATACACTGGAGCCCCATGCTATTCGCAGCCCTGGCTTTTGTTGCCGTTGGCCCGGCAGTGATTGCTTTTCGTTGCTGGGGCCTGGGTGTGCAAAGAGTGGGGCCCAATATTGCCGCTTTTTTCAATAACCTGACGCCCTTGTTTGCAGCCCTGATGTCGTCCGCATTTCTGGGGGAAACGCCACATGTATTTCATGCGTTGGCTTTCATGTGCATTGTTGGTGGCATTTTCCTGTCTTCACGACGCTAGGTTTGTTGTCAAATTCTCAGTTTAAATAGGATCTCCAACACCGATAGGCGCAGGAGCGATATTGACGATAAGTGAGAACAGTTGCTCGTATTTATAACGATTGCCAGCATCATCCAGCATTTTGCGGTTTTCCAGAAATGCCGCATCCACTTCTTTCCAGTCCTCATCATTCAATACTTGCCTGGCTACAGGCATGATGCGCTCTTCTTCTGCCCGCATGTGGGTAAAGTAAAAAAGAGCATACTGCTCTACCAGATCACGAAACTGTGCGAAAGCAGGTTTTCCACCAAACTCATAATCCAGCAATGCATGAGACAGTTTGTGCGCCATCAGCTCACCCTTGCTGTGTTGTTCGCTTAAAGTCTCGAGCTCGCTGTCGAGTTGATGTGTTCTTTCCTTGATTTTGGCAAAAAGGTATTGATCTTCCTTGGGATGGTGGACTTTTTCGGGATATTCCATGATGTAGTACAGCATCGCACGGAAAACCTTTAAATCAGGCGCATTGCCACCGCTCTCTATTTGCCGGACAAAATAGCGCATGCCTTGTATGACAGAAGACAGGTGCTCATGCTCATCCTGAATGATGCGCAGCGAAGCAGGGTAAATATTTCTGACTGACATGAAGAGCCTCCTTGCTATTCTTTTCCTTACTTTACTTTGGCAAAGGGAGGGAGCTGTTGATCAGGATCAAAAGTGCTGGCCTGTGATGAGATTAATGGTAAAAAAGCCACGCAGGCAGGTGCCAGCGTGGCTATCTTGTTTCTTGATGCAGCGGATATTACTTGCCGCTCAATTCCTTCAGCAATTCCTGCGCATGGTAAATTTTATCCATGGCTTCCAGTATGCCGCCACTGTGTACGGCGACACTACGATTACTGCGTTCATCAAACCAGAAGGCACCACCTAGAGAATGGATGTTGCCATCAAAGACCAGGCCGACAATTTCACCATTTTTGTTGATGAGAGGGCTGCCTGAATTGCCGCCTATGATGTCATTATTGGTCACGAAATTGTAGGGTTGTTGCAGGTTCAGTTTGCTTTTGGCTGCATGCCAGGATGCAGGCAAGGCAAATGGATAGGCACCTGTTTCATGCTCAAACGCCCCTGCAAAATTGGTAAAGGGCTTGACGGTGTTTTCTCCAGACTGCCAGCCTTTGACCTCGCCATAAGACAGGCGCAGGGTGCCAGTGGCGTCAGGGTACGCACTGGTGCCGGTCTGGACAAAACGGGCTTGTGCAATCAATTCTGAATTTTTTTGCACGACTGTCTGCACTTCCTGCTCCATACGCTTGCGTACGCTACGAGATTC
Organism: Undibacterium sp. Ji83W; assembly: GCF_049340385.1. Taxonomy (NCBI): domain Bacteria; kingdom Pseudomonadati; phylum Pseudomonadota; class Betaproteobacteria; order Burkholderiales; family Oxalobacteraceae; genus Undibacterium; species Undibacterium sp. Ji83W. The sequence continues at coordinate 16,622 of NZ_JBMPOZ010000015.1, forward strand.
AGCGTCGACTGCCAAGGCCAGTTTGATGAATGGGTCATCTGACTGCGCAATGGCCTCCTTGCCACCATTCCATAAGGTTTTGCGGTATTCAATATCTGCCAGACGGGTTTTGCTGACCAGTTTTTCTGTCAGTTGATCGGGTGAGAGTTTGCCTAATACCTGCTTGACGAATGCGTGATTGGTTCCAAGGTCTTCACGCATCTTGGTCAAGGAGTGTGTCAGTTTGACTTTTTCGAATTCCGGATAAATGGGGGCTTTTGAAAACACCATTTGCTGCACGCCAGGCAGGCGCGTATCGGTAAATTCTGGCAAGCGATCAGCATTGTTTTTTATTTTTTCATCTGCCGCACGAACCAGATTGCGGGCGATGCGGAAATAATCGCTTGAGAAGGCCGCTGCACCTTCTGTCATGCTGGAGATTCTGTGCAACTGGCGATAGTTTTCCTGCGCTTTGGCAATCGCATCCCAGGCGCCACTGACTTTTGCCTTGAGTTCTGGCCTGGTATCAACAAACTGGCGCAAGGCGGTTTCTTCTGCTTGCTTGCGGACGATGAATTCCGGGTCCAGCAGGGTCTTCAGTCTGCCGATGCCAGCCTTATAGCTATTTTCTGTATTGAATAACAGATGATCTGCCGTGCGCGCTGCTTCTGCGCTGGTCTTGCGGTATTGCGTGAGCACACCACGCAATTCTGCCAAATGTTGCAAGTTGTCGATAAGGCCAATATCACGCAAGCTGTTCAATTGGGCGATGGTCAATTGACGCTGGGTGGAGCCAGGGTGGCCAGTGATGAAAGTCATTTCACCTTCTTGTGGCCCGGTCTTGCTGAAAGGGAAGAAGTTTTTGATTTCAGCCGGTTTGCCGTTCTCGTACACGCGCAACATGGTGATGTCGAGGTCATAGCGCGGGAAATTGAAATTGTCCGGGTCGCCACCAAAAAAAGCGATGGATTTTTCTGGTGCCCATACCAGGCGGGTATCGGCATAGCGATGGTATTTATACAGATGGTAGCGACCACCATGATAAAGATCGACGACATCGCAACGCGTTTTTTCTTTGTCGTCCCCTACGCAGGCGGACGTCAGTTTGGCATAGATGGCATTTTGTGCCTGTTTGAAATCTGCACCTTCAAGACCTGCAGTGGCCTTCTTGATGTCGTCTGTCACATCGCTGATATCTTCCAGGCGGTTTAATTCCAGCGCTGGACAAACTTGTTCTTCTTCACGTTTCTTCGCCAGGAAGCCATTTTCTACATAATTTTGTTTGGCTGTCGATAACTGTTCTATACAGCCAGATGCGCAATGATGATTGGTCATGACCAGGCCATCTTTGGAGACGAAAGAACCAGAACAGCCAGGTAGCTTGACTGAGCTTAACATGGTGTTCTTGATCCACTCTGCAGTGGGCTTGAAGCCGTATTCTGTTTGCAGTCTGGCGGTCGGCAAATTGTCCATGGTCCACATGCCTTCTGCCGCCATGGACAGGGCAGGAATTGCCAGACTTAGAAATAAGAATTTCTTTTGCATAGTTTTTCCATTACTTTGAAAATAAATTGCCTCTCCCTGTTACAGGAAGAGGCAGGGTTTTTTCATGTTCAGGAATTTTATTAATTTCTGTTTGAACTACTTGGCATTTTAACGTTTCGCCTGTATTGCTTCAATTTGATCCATGATTTTATTCATGCGCACAAACACTGCCTGATAAGGCGCAGGTGAGGCCAGATCAACACCTGCGCTCTTGACCAGTTCATAAGGGTAAGCAGAACCGCCAGCTTTCAGGATATTCAGGTATTTATCTTTGGCACCAGTTTGGCCCTTCAAAATCTCATCTGCAAACATGGATCCGGCAGCGATGGACGTGGCGTACTGGAATACATAAAAGCGATTGTAGAAATGAGGAATATACGCCCATTCTACGGCATAAGTATCATCTATCTTCATGACGCCTTCTTTGTCGCCGTGATAGCTTTTCAAGATGTCGCCATAGATTTTCGACAGTGCTTCACCAGTCAGCGATTCACCTTTATCCACCTTGGCATGAACTTCACGCTCAAAGTCGGCAAACATGGCCTGGCGGAAGAATGTGCCTCGCAGGTTTTCCAGTGCCGAGCCCAGATACAGCAAACGCTCGTCATCGCTCTTGGCGATCTTCAGCATATGGTCGAGCAGGAAGACTTCATTTGTGGTCGAAGCAATTTCTGCCGTGAAGGTAGGGTAGTCAGCGCTGATGAATGGTTGATGCTTATTTGCCAGGTAGGAATGCATGGCATGACCCCATTCATGTCCCAGGGTAGAGACAGACTCATAGTCGTCGTTGTAATTCAACAGCAAGTATGGGTGCACGTCATAGGCTGCGCCATTCATGTAAGCGCCTGAACGTTTGCGTGGACGTGGGTACACGTCCATCCAGCGTTCAGTTGTGGCTTTTGCCATTGCCTTGGTGTAGTCATCGCCAAGCGGCTTGACTGACTCCAGCATCAGTTTGATGCCATCCTTGATAGGATATTTGAAATCGCCAGACACCAGTGGTGGATAGATATCGAAATAACGCAGGTCTTTGACGCCTAGGAGCTTGGCGCGCAATTTGAAGTAGCGGTGCAGGGTAGGGAGATTGGCACGGGTTTGCGTTACCAGAGTGTCGTAAACTTCACGTGGCAACTTGTTGTTATCCAGTGCCTGCGTCAGTGAATCGGGATAGTTACGTATCTTGGCATAAGCCGAATCGCGTTTTAACTGCTCGTAGAACGTGACGCCATAGCTGCGCTCAAACTCTTTCCATTTGCCCCAGAATGCATCAAATACCAATTGACGGTCAGCGCGGTTGGGTGCTGCGCGGTATTTGGTATAGGCGGACTGGTCTATGCGTACTTCTTCACCTGTTGATAATTTAACCTTGGGCCAGGGCATGTCAGCATTTGACAAGGTGGAATACACTGCGCTGGCCGTATTGGTTGCCATGCCAAAGGTGGCAACAATTTCTTCACCTTTTTTATCCAGGGTATGCTGGCCAGAGCGCAAGATATCATCGAGTTGATGGGCGTAGATTTTCAAGCCCTTTTCTTTGGCCTGAAAAGCCTGTATTTTTTTGACGCCTATACTCAAAATTTCTGGCCTGAGGAAAGACGTTGCTTCTTCCACTTTGCTCCCCAGAATGTCTGAGCGCTGACCCAGGTCCATGCCAGCATTGTCGCCAGTATCCTGATCGCGGAACTGGAAGGCATAACTGGCCAGTTTGGCATAACGCTTCGACAAGTCGGCATTTAAATCCAGGCAAGTCTTGAAGCGCGCGATATTGTCACCCAGGTGACCGCTACAGGTTTGAAACTGTTTTAACTGCACCTCCAGCGTCATCGCATCTTTGTCCCAATCAGCCTTGGTCTGATACATGTCATTTAAATTCCAGCGGTCTGCTTCCGTCTCGCTGGGGTGAGCAGCAAAGGCAAAGCTTGGCAGGGTCAATGCAACAGCGAACAAGTTGCGAACAAGATGTTTATGCATGGTTAGTGGTCCAGTTTGGATTTTTTGGATTAATGGATGTGCAACAAATACAGAAGCAAGGGCTTGTTGTTTATTTGATATACATACTTTTTAGTATTGTCATATTGCCTCTGTACTTGAGGCCATATTCTGGTCTGAAAGTTCACAAATGAAAAGCCAATCTGGAAATATATTTACCATATCCTGCATCTGGTATTGCCAAATAAATAATTGAAGTGCAGTAAAGCGTACTGGTATGCATACAGCAGCTTTGAATGCTAAAAAGCACGTATGTGCGAGAAAGGCGAACCTTGGTTCGCCTTCCTGTGTCCTTGCTGTGCCTATGAGGACAAATTACTGACTACTCAATTCCACCTTGATCAAATTATCATCCGGTTTGCGATCAATATATTTGATATCCGGATCTATACCTGCTTTGGCAGGCAAGCCTTTGACAATGAGTTTGAACTCCATTTCTTTTTTGTTGATGAGCTGGCGCTGACGTAGCAAGGGTTTGCCATCTTTGTCGTCTATGCCTATATCCATCAAGTCTTTCAGGGGGACTTCTTTTTCTGCACCCAGTTCATCGGCTTTGAGTTTATTGCTGGTGACCTTGAGTGTTACCTCGTACTGTCCATCCGGCAAGGCTTTGGCGCTTGCTGAAATGGCGCGATTTTCATACAGGGTGATGGATTCAAAAAGATCATCAATCACATATTGCAGTTCAGCCGGCGTGACTTCGCGCAATGCCCTGGTCAATGCCGTGCTGCTAGGGTAAGGCGCTCCCTTGTTGGCGTGGCGTGCAATGACTTCACGCAGGGCCTGATTGACTTTATCTTCACCTATCTGGTCTTGCAGCAAGTACATGGCCAGGCTACCTTTGGCATAGTGGATATAGTCTTGATTTTCATTTTGCGCCAGTGGCAGTTCTTTCTTCCTTTCCTGGCTGCGGCCTTGCAAATACCTGTCCAGTTCAAATTGCAAGAAGCGGCGCATGGTTGCATCACCATAGGTATGCTTCATGACCATCAGGGCAGAGTACTGCGCCAGCGTCTCTACCAGCACGGTGCCACCTTTGCTATTGCCAGAGATGACCTGATGTGCCCACCATTGATGGGCGACTTCATGTGCTGTCACATAGAATGGGTAATCAACTTCCTTGGGATTATGGTCATCGACACGGGCAATGAAACCTATGCTTTCTGAAAAAGGTATGGTGTTGGGGAAAGCCTGGGCAAATCTGGCATAGCGTGGAAACTCAATGATACGGACCAGTTTATGCTGATAAGGACCAAAGTTTTTAGTGTAGTAATCCAGTGACTTTTGTACGCCTTTCACCATGCGGTCTACATTGTATTCATGTCCTTTGTGGTAATCGATTTCTATGGGAATGTTTTGCCACTGCGCTTGCTTCACTTCATAGCGACCTGACAGGAAGGCATAAAAATTCAAGATAGGCTGTTCTGGTGCGTAGTGATAATAGTTGCGGCCATGCTCTTGCCACTGGCGTTTTAAAGTGCCTGGGGCCACTGCCATTTGATCTGCAGAGGTTGATACGACTGCGTCAAAATTGATCCAGTCGGCATCATTGGCAATGTAGTTGTTTTCCAATGCCTTGGGATCATCCCTTTCCGCCATTCTTTCTTTTTCAGGCAAGCCATGCTCACGCCGGGTTTTATCTTCCCTGAGTTCCATTGCTGGCTGATAGCCTATATGTGGCACCAGCATGCTATTGAAGAAGCTGCCATTGTAGTAAAGAGGGCTACCCTGGCTCATGCCCAGAAAGTTTTTGGGTTTGATATCAAGTTCAAAATTGAGATTCAATTTCTCACCTGCTGCCAGAGGTTTTTTTAGTTTGTAGCTATGAAATCCCAGCTTGCTATCAGCTATATTTTTTTCATTGGCAAAATCCAATTCCATTTTGATGATATCTACATCTTCTTTTTGCGTAATAAAAATCTCTTGTATCGCCTGGTTGCTGTGATTGATCAGCTGATAGCTTCCTTTGATATGCGTACTACGTGTTTCAGGATAGATGTCTACATTCAGTTTGACATCGCTGATACGTGGTTGTGTCTGGCTGGCATATTGTTTATAAAGTTTTTCATAGCGGGCATTGTCAGCTTGTTGTGCAAACTGGTTCTGGTAGGGATTAAGAATATTTGTAAAGTAAAAAATTGCAGCGCCGGTCAGCAAGAAGATACTGGTGCCAGCCGCCAGTAAAATCGAATTACCCCCTGTGAAAGCCTGTTTTGCGAGGCGCAAGCGCAGACGAAAATCTGTGGTGGTGCCACGCACCCACATCATCAAGGACAGACTGACCAGGATCAGGGCAGCACCGGTCCAGTAACTCAAGTACCAGCGGGAGGCAGCCAGCATGTGACCATAGCCATTCATGTCAGAGTAAGTGATGGATGGTGTCACTGCATAGCGGAACATGGGATGTTCAATACCCATGGCAGGCAAGGCTATCGTGGCAGCGTAATACAGCACGATTAAAAAATAAGCCAGATACTTGTGATTGACGATGACTTGCAAGGAAATCGCGAGCACGGCTAACAAGGCATATTCTGGCCATTGCATCAAAAACAGCTGCTGTACATACTGGGCTATCTCATAATTGGTATAGCCTTTGATCGTCTGTAGCAGGATGCCGCACAACATCAATACGAAGAGCATGATGCCTTGCAAGGCAATCAGCGCGATCAGCTTTGCAGTGAATGGCAGGTAGTTGGGAATGGGCAGTGCATCAAGCAATTGCGCAATGCGGGCATCCCGTTCACGCCATACCAGTTCACCGGCGTAAAAGGTGGTAATGGCAAGCATGAAGATACTAAAGCTGCCACTGAGAATCTCCAGCACCGCATAGGTCACAGGGTAAGTGGGCGTGCCAAACATCTTCGTGATGGAGCTGGAAATCGCAAACATGAACAAAACACCTGCCAGTAGCATGACGATGAAATACACGTTTTTTACTGACTCGCGCAAATTCAGCATGCTTTCGGCATACAGTAATTTCAAAATTCTGTTATTCGAGAAATTGGGAGTGACTTTTTGCAGTTGTATTGTGTTGGGGAACGTCGCAAGCGTTTCTTTTTTTTGCTTGCCTGCAGTGTTGACAGTTGCAAAATTGAAGCGCCAGTAGCACAACCCCAGACTGGCAACACCAAGGCTTAGCCATATCAGGCGGTTGATGAGGAAAACGCCATCCAGGGCAATCTGGCGGGTATTCTTGTCGACTATGCTCCAGTATTCAGTCGTCAAGCTGATGGCAGAAGAGCCAAAGGGATCAAGCAGGGCAGCGATAGTCTTGTTGTCCAGATCAGCCCGCAATGAACGGGCAACCAGATAACCGATAATCAAGAGCACGCTGGATACATATACCGGCATCATGCGGCGTGTCAGTGCGCCAAGAGTGAAGAAGATGCCGCCAAAAATTATAAAATTCGGCAATATCGCGTACAGATAGGGCATGACATATGACAAGGGCTGTACTGCGCCCAACCTGACTGCTTCTATGCCCGGCAAATAACAGCCCAGCCATGCACCCAGACCAAGACTAGAAAAGATGATGATACTGGTCAGCAGAGCCCCCAGAAAACGCCCGGCGAGGTATTGAAATTTACTGATGGGCGCGCTATAGAAAAAATGCCAGGTGTGGTGTTCTATATCCTGATGCGTTGCTTGTCCCATCAATGCCGCAACCGTGCCGATGCCGAGATAGCCAAGGAAGGTGAAGCTTTGGAAAATTGCTACAGGTGCATTGATATAAACCTTGCCGCCAAAACCGATAGATGCGCCAGCAAATAAACCACCGGCAGCCGCCATCCATAGCAAAGCAAGGGAAAAGAAAACCAGAAAATAGACATAAATGGACAGGCTGCGTGCCTTTTGACGCAGCTCAAACATGAGTATCGCTAACATGACGACTCCTCAGGCTGCGCGTTGAACTGGCAAGGCAGCAGGGCCAGCCAGCAAGCCTGCCATCGCAGCGAAATACACATCTTCCAGATTACCTTGAGTGGTTTCAAAGTTGTCATCTGGCTGCGTATCTGCATACACGTGGATGAGTGTACGACCCGAGGTCAGGCGACTGGATATGAGTTGATACTTTTGCTGGCAGGCAGCAAGCTCAGTTTTCTCTATAAACCGTTTCCAGATTTTGCCCTGTATCTGCGCGATCAAAGAAAGTGGTTGACCGGTCAGTATTACCTGGCCTTTATTGATGACAGCCATGTTATTGCACAGGTCAGCCACGTCTTCCACGATGTGGGTGGACAGGATGACGATTTTTTCAGCGCCTATGTCAGCCAGCAAGTTGTGGAAGCGTACCCGTTCTTCAGGGTCCAGGCCTGCTGTGGGTTCATCAACGATGATCAGTTTAGGATCACCAAGCAGCGCCTGAGCAATGCCAAAACGCTGACGCATGCCGCCAGAAAAACCACCCAGATGCTTGTTTCTGACATTGTAGAGATTGGTTTGATGCAGCAAGGCATCAACCACTTCTTTGCGTTGCTTGCGATTATCCAGACCCTTCAAGACAGCGAAGTGATCCAGCAAGTCATAAGCGCTGACCTTGGGGTAAAGACCAAAGTCTTGTGGCAGATAGCCAAGCAAACGACGTATCTGGTCCTTTTGTTCATGGATATTGATATTGTCGAGCAGCGCAGTGCCTGAATCAGCATCCTGTAAAGTCGCCAGCGTGCGCATCAGGGTAGATTTGCCTGCACCGTTTGGCCCCAGTAAGCCAAACATGCCGGCAGGTATGGTCAGGTTGATATCATTAAGTGCTTGTACGCCATTGCTATACTGTTTTGAGAGCTGCTGTATGCGAAGTTCCATGCTTTTGTCCCTTTTGTGATTGAACTGCTTCTTGCGCGGCGAGCGCTTGCAGATATATCTTATGTAAATGGAATGCGCAAATGGAAAGATGCGATGAAACGGGCGTAGGCCAGGATGGAAGCAAGAAATTGCGGATTGAACTGATTTGCCTGGAGCGAGCCCGGCGTCTTGTCAGGCTTATTATGGCCAAAGTGCTGCAAGTTCGTGTCTGATGCGATATAATGCTGTTTGGCGGGCCCCTGCGCATTGCGGCGTGGCCAATCTGGTCAGGTCGGGAACGAAGCAGCCACAGTCACTTACCGCAAGTGCCGCAGATCAGGCTCGCCAACTTCTTGTTTTAATTTTCCCAGTCTATCTATACTATTGCCAATGAATTGTAGATTCATGGATCAGCGTTTTCTATGCCGCAAATCTGTCAGTTTGTTTAACGGGCGCAACCAGTGGCAATAGCAAGCTTAACGTTGTTCCATGATCTGGCTCACTATTGAGTTCAATTTTACCGCCCAGTACATCAGTTACCAGGTTGTAGACGATATGCATACCCAGACCTGATCCGCCTTTCCCCAGTTTTGTCGTAAAGAAGGGGTCAAATACGCGAGCCAGATGCTCTGGCGAAATACCGCTACCGTCATCACTGAAGATAATCTCTACCTGATTCGTTCCATAAAGCCTGGTCTTCAGATACATATTCCCATGCTCTTGATGCTCAAAGGCGTGCGTCAGCGAATTATTGACAGAGTTGGTGAGAATTTGCGCCAGCGCCCCCGGATAACTTTCCATCATGACCTCAGGTGCTAGTTCAATATGCAAGTGATGTTTGCTCCTGCTATACATGGGTTCCAGAGTGGTCAGGATTTCATTCAGAGTGGTACTCAGGTTAAAGCGCCGTCTTTGATTGCCTGATTGATCCACCGCAACCTGTTTAAAACTGACAATGAGCTGGGCTGCTCTATCCAGGTTACGCACCAGTATATTTGCGCCTTTGATGGTTTCCTGGGCCAATTGCGCCAGGATGGAACGGCGTGGCTGGCTGCTTGATAATTCGTTCTCCATGCTGCTTGCATGATCATGCATGGTGGAGGCAACGGTGACGCTATTACCTATGGGGGTATTGAGTTCATGAGCGATGCCCGCGACCAGTGAGCCAAGGGCTGCCATTTTTTCTGAACGTATTAACTCGTCCTGCATGGCTGTCAAGCTGTCGAGTGCCACACACAGCTCTTCATTGGTTTTTTCCAGGCTGTAGGTGCGTTGCCCCACGCGTTCTTCCAGTTCGGAATTCAATTGGCGCATTTCGTTTTCGATGCCGCGGATACGGCTGATATCGATAGGCGTAAAAATGACCATTCTGTCGCCATCTGACTCCAGCAAGCGTGAAGATAGCAGGCAAGTCGCTATGCTGCCATCCTTGTAGCGAAAGCGCATTTCAAACTGATCGACAAAGCCCTGTTCATTGAGTAATTTCAGGTAGGTAGATCGTAAGGAAATATCTTCCCACAGTTGCAATTCTTGCGGCGTCTTCCCGAGGATTTCACTGGGGCTGTAGCCAGCCTGCCTGGCCAGGCTATCGTTGATTTCTACAAACCTGTCATTGCTGAGGCTGATCAAGGCCAGCGGGACCGGGGAATACTTGAATAAATTGACGAATTTATTTTCGCTCATGCGTAGCGACATCTCTGATTTTTTCAGGGAATCTTCGGAGCGGTGCAGGCGGCGTATGTGCAGCCATAGTAAAAATGTCAGCGTGCTCAGTAATAATATGGTCGCCCCTGAAAACACGATGCGGTCACGAGTGCGGTCGCGCCAGGCAGCCAGGACGGAATCACTGTCACGCGCAAACACAGAAACGATAGGGAAGCCAGCGATTTTGCGATAAGTGTAAAGGCGCTCTCGCTGGTTTTTTTTATCAAGAAACTGGCTATCCATAAAACTGCCTTCAACCGCCTGCCTGAGCATATCCTTGATCAGCGGTGATTGCGGGACTTGTTTACCTACATATTCTTTGTCAAACGGAAATCTGACGATGACTGTGCCATCCTCAGTGAATAAAGAAACCATGGCCTTGCTGTCTTTGGCAACCCTGGCATACACAGCGCTGAAATAGGAAACACTGATGTCAGTACTGATAATGCCAAGATGCTTGCCATTGTCTGCAAACAGGTTGCGGGCGATGGGGACAACGAGTTCGGTATCGTAAAAGCGCTGGAAGGGATGGCCAATAACGGCATGCCGGATTTCAGGATGTTTCAGCAAGAGAGGAATGTAAGTTCTCTCATCTGCATCGACCTGATAGGCTGGATAGTCTATGGTACTGACAAAAGCTTTGCCCGATGGATTGACGTACTGCAGTGCTTTTAATACCTTGTTGAAGGGCTGTGCCCTGGCAATCAATTCGCGGATGATGTCGTCATTGAGTTCACGCTCGCGGCTCATGGATCGTATGGCACTGATGACTGTGCTCAGGTTGCCATCTGCCTCGAGCAGTGTCTGGGTTGCATGCTCTTCCAGCAAGCGAACGGTCACCATGCCATTTTCATATTCAGATTTGAACGTGACGCTACGGTCTTGCGAGATAGCCCACCAAGTTTGTAAGATAATGGCAGCAATTGCCAGAGCTGCAAGCAGCAGGAAAATGACACCAGCAAGCCTGGGTCGTTCAGCTGGTGCCGCCATGTCTGGTCCTTGTCTTTGTATAAGTATTCTTTGTTTGCCTCATAGACGCAGCTATATCAGACAGAATGTTGGTGTCACATGCCTCAATAGTATACCCCTGTCCCCAGGCAAAAATCCTGTCCGGGAACTCTTTCAACATAACCTCTTTTCTTTTCCAGGTCCTTGGTGACCGGGTTGGGCCAGCGGTAGTTCACCCATCCTTTCCCTTTGGAGAAACATTTCTCCACCATTTCCCTTATCAGGAAAACACCATCCTGATCACGCATGTCGAGCATGACTTTGCCAACAATCTTGGGGTTTTTGCCATGTACAGACTGATATCCCTTCTGATCCAGGGTGTAAAGGTAAAGGTCACCTTTTTTATTAATTTCACTGACAGAGTTGAAGGGGCTTTCCAGCCGGTTGAATTCGATAACGGCTTTCTCTGCGCCATACGTCTTGATGTATTCCTGGGCTTTTTGTATCAGGGCAAGAGCTTCAGCTTCGGTGCTTCTTTCTACGGCTATTGCCTGAAGTGGAACGCTGACAAGCAATCCCAGAACCAAAGCGTAGCAAGTTCTTTTCATGCTGGTCTCCTTGTTCTGGCAGCACCTGAAGAGATACAACCGGTATCAGATTTTGTATGATAGGGTGAAAGCAGGCAAACATAAGTCAAATAAAAGTTAATTGTTGTTCAAATTAACCCGATTTAACAATGAAATTGTTGTTTTTCAGAAAGTATGGACAGCTACGGATGTCTGCTCACAGGCAAGCGGAATTTGAATGGGATTTTACCGGTCGTGCGGAGGCAGGTGCAACATAGTATGCGCTACGGTACACGGTTACATGCTGTTTGTGATGTGCTACGTGGATGGAGCTTGAGGCCAGGACCAATTCTGAAAATCCGTGATGTTGGGGCGGAGCAGAAATGACTCGGGCCTGGTGTCACAGATATTGTCGGCCTGAGTCATTTGTTCGAAGACTTATGTTCGAAGACTTATGCAGTAAGCCTCTTGTCTGTCACCGTGGCGATAGGGCTGACCTGTGTTGCCATGATGACGATCAGTATCAACAGGCTGCCACTGCCCATGAATAATTGCGGAATAGTGATGCCGCGCAGCAGCCAACCGGTGAATGCTGCCGAGACCGGCCCTATGCCCATGAAGATAAACATGAACATACTCATGGCGCGGCCTATCATATTTGGCGGTACCTGTTTTTGCACCCAGGTAAATACTGCCACATGCAAAAATCCGCCCAATATGCCCACACTTAACAGTATGCCCGCACCTTGCCAACTGGCGCTGATCAGGCCCATGGGGATAAACAAGATGCCCACAATAAAATCGACCAGCAAGATGGTGCGTCCCAGATTGCCAAAGCGCAGATTAGGTTTCATACCTGCCAATGCCATCCCCAATAAAGTGCCTGCACCGTGCGAACCTGCCAGCAAACCAAGCGCACTGGCGCTATTACTGAGTTGATTTGCCATCACCGGCAAGGCAATCTGTATTGGCCCCATGATGAAGAAAGCGATTGCGGACCAATAGATAAAGCAGCTACGCAGTTGCTTCTCATTCCAGCAATAACGCAAGCCTTCTGTCAGGGACTGCAGCAGTGCTGGTTTTTGCCCTTCAGGACCTGAGCCAGGCAGTGCAGACTTGCCATCATTCATCCTGACCTTGCTCAGTGTCCAGGCAGAAAAAGCGTAAGTGAAGCAATCAAAAAAGAAAGCCGCTGCCAATCCTTGAGCATCTTTGATCATGCCTTGCTCATGTGTGCCAAACAAGGCAATCAATAAGCCCGCCAGCACAGGGCCGATGAACATGGTCAACTGTCGCATGCCCAGCATGGTGCCATTCGCAGATTGCAACTGGGCTGGTGCGACTACACGTGGCAACATCGACGTACCTGAAGGTATGCTGAATGCGGTCGATATTCCCAGTCCTAATGCCAGGACATACACCATCCATAATTCCAGCTTGCCGTAAAAAATCAGGGCGCTCAATATGCCCAGCAACAGCGTATTGATGTACTTGGTTTGCATCATCACTGTCTTGGGTGAATAACGATCGACCACTGCTCCACCCAGTAATATCAATAATGCGCGCGGCACGCTGATCAGTGCCAGCACGATGCCGAGTATCAGGGTGTCACCAGTCATCTTCAGCACCAGCCAGGGCAGGGCAATCAAAGTGAATTGGTCACCCAGCATGGAGATGGCGCCACCGCCTATCATCCACAGGAAATTACTGTCCTTGAATATGCCTTTGGGCGTATCACCAGTTTTATTTGTATCTATATTGTTCATGTTGTTTTCCTTACTTTTTCTTGCGGCTTTTCAAGAGAGTTTTTCTCCAGGATTGCCATTCCCTGACGGGCGTAGGCAATGATGGTGAGTGTCAAACCTCCGCCTATGCTTAGCTCTGGTTCTTTTTCATGGATGCTCCTGACTTTGAGCATGGTGGGCAAATGATTGCCCCATGCATCCATGAACAGCTCGCGCCATTTGATTAAAGAGGCTTGCACATCGGGATGGTCAGGTGGCAGGTTTAGAGCCATTTTTTGCTTCACTTCAGAAAAGATGCGCGTCCATGATTCTGCATTTCTGAAAAATGAGGCGCGAAAATACTTCAGTTCTTCTTCGCTCAGGTATTTTCTGTAAATGTCATATCTGACTTCTACGGATGCACGGGTGATGAAATCCATCATCTCATCATCGACACCGCTTAAAGACTGTAGAGATGGCTCTTTCCGGTGCATCAACGTGAATTTGCTGAGCAATCTGGGATCAGGCATGATTTGACTCATGGCCAGTACCCATTCTTTGGCCAGTTGTTTGGCTTGTGTGTCAAGTGGTGATATTTTCTGGTCCAGCAAAAGCCTGGCAGCCTTGACGTATGGGGCCATATGCGTCTCTATCTTGCTTTGCGCTTGTGATTCCAGTTCGCGCATATCCAGAATCTCATCACGGCTGAAATATTTGCCGATCAGACTCATCATTTCCAGCGTCGACAGCCAGTATTCAAGATTGGGTTCGTCATTGGCTTTCAATAAGCCTGACAATTCTTGCAGCCTGTCACGCAATTCCATGCTTTGTGCTATTTGCTGATCCAGACCAGAAATCTGTTCGTCTATGACGAAGTGCAAATCATTGCCAGCGCCGTTGATGACATCACCCACTTCTGCCAGCGATAAATCCAGACGGCGCAGGGCTTGTATGTGATGCAGGCGTTTGATGTCTGACCTGTCGTAGAGGCGATACCCTGCCTCTGAGCGCGCAGATGGTTTGAGCAAGCCAATTTTGTCGTAATGATGCAGTGTGCGTATGGTCAGGCCAGTGCGGCTGGCCAGTTCACCGATTTTCAATAACATACCTGATCTCCTTCAATGAGGGAGACTATAAAGCCTCACCTAATGTCAGGGTCAAAGGTTTTTTGAAAATATTTTCCTTGTCGGATTTATTTGTCTTTTTTATCTCGCTGTGGCCAATATGCCCACATTACACCAAGCAGGCTGCTCAGCAAAATAAAGCCCCATTCCATGCCGCCGGTACCTGCACCGACAACATACCAGCCATAGTGGGAGTGAACATGGATCAATCCAAAGCAAATCACGATGATATGGCCTATGCACGCAGGCACGACAAAGCGATTGGCCAGCAACGCCAGGCTGCAGGCAGTTTGCAATAGCAAGACCAGCCATGCCAGGGCAGTGCCAAAGGGATAGCCAAGCTCGGTCAGGAACTCGCCAAAGAGCGGGATATTCGCCAGGTGAGTGTAGCCATGCAAAGGGTGCATCAAAATAATCAATGCGACACCGATACGCACGATATCCATACCCCGGTGCAGCTTGGCTGGACTTGCTTGATTTACTTTATACCATTGCTGAATCATGAAAATCTCCTGAAAAATGAGTTTTCAACAATGGCAGAAAATAAAAATTTGAATGGGCTTATGTGATCAAATCGTCTTGCAGAGTGATGAGTTCAAGACGAATTTCATAGGGAAATGGTCTGGCGACGCAAAGTCACCAGACTGGTAGGCATTAATGCTTGATTTCAGGAGCTGCCAGCGTGCCTTCGGTCAGTGTGCTGGCAACGAACAACTGCGCGCAATCCACCTTGTCGAAACCATAATGCTTGCCGCAAAAATCACAATTGATATCCAGTGTGCCAAGGTCAGCGATGGCTGACTGTATTTCTTCTTCACCCAGCATTTTGAGCATGTCACCGACTTTTTCACGCGTGCAATTGCACTGGAATTGCGGATGCAAAGGGTCGAATACGCGTATGGTTTCTTCCCAGAACAGGCGGTGCATGAGTATATCTATGCCTGTACTCAGCAATTCTGGGCGTTTCAGGGTATCGCCGAGCATGACGGCATGGTTCCAGGCTTCAATTTCATCTTCTACTTGGGCTTCAGCGCCACCGGTTTTTGGCAATTTTTGCAGCAGCATGCCACGTGCGACCTGGTCGTCTGCCGCCAGCCACAGCTTGGTGTCGAGCTGTTCTGAACGCTGCATATAGTTTTCTATGACAGTTGCGATACTGTCGCCATCCAATGGCACTATGCCCTGGTAAGCCTGCTGGCCTGGCAATTTATTGTTCGGGTCGAGCGTAATCACAAAACGACCTTTACCATGCGAATGGATCAGGTCCGTCAGACTGGCATCTTCCGCAATATCGGCATGCTCACTGAGTTTGGCAGTGGCACGCATTTTCAACTCAGCATCACATTCCACCACCAGCAGCTTGACCGGGCCATCGCCATGGATTTGCATGATCATGGTGCCATCAAACTTCAAATTGGCTGATAGCAGGGCAGATGCGGCCAACAACTCGCCCAGTATGGTTTGTACTGCAGCCGGATAAGTCTTGCGTGCCAGGGTTTGTTGCCAGGTGTGGGTCAGTTCAACCATTTCGCCGCGTACACCAGCATGTTCGAACATGAATTTTTGTAGAGTATCAGTCATTGTTATCGCTAAATCAGTCTATGCGTTTGAGTTGTGTTTTAAAGGCTTGCCCACGTTTTACGTAGGTGTCGGCATTGCGCTGCAGGCCGGCAATATCTGCTTCGCCCAGTGTCCTGACCACTTTGGCGGGTGAACCTATGATGAGGGAGTTGTCCGGGAATTCCTTGCCTTCCGTGACCAGTGCGCCAGCACCAACCAGGCAGTTCTTGCCTATCTTTGCGCCATTCAGTACTACCGCCTGTATGCCTATCAATGAGCCATCACCTACGGTACAGCCATGCAGCATGGCCTGATGGCCGACAGTCACATTTTTGCCTATCACCATGGGATAGCCAGGATCAGTATGTAAAATACTGCCTTCCTGTACATTGCTGTTTTCGCTAATGGTAATCAATTCATTATCGCCGCGTATGGTGACATCAAACCAGATGCTGGCATTGGCTTCTATTTTGACTTTGCCTATGATGTTGGCACTGTCGGCAATATAGGCGGATGCATCAATTTCAGGTACTAGGTCACCGAATTGGTAAATGGGCATGGTTATTCCGTAAAATGACGCTTTTTTAGCTAAAGTAGTATTGTAAACCCCAGCGGGCTTGCTTGCCTGGCTTCACACGTATATGAAAGATAAAGTTATTAATGAGTTAAGAGCATGCGCATTGGCTGCAGTACTGGAACCAGATCCTCATCGTAAATGTGAGGCTATCCATGCAATTCTCAAGGATTCCTTGCTGGATGTTGATGTAGTTTTTACAGAGCCGGAAGGCATACCCGGGCGATTGAGCAAGCCTGAGCTGGTGCCGCCGGGTAAAGTAGGCCGTCGCGCCATGACTACGGTAGAGGGCAGGGCGGTGCTGATTCATGCACTGGCGCACATAGAGTTGAATGCAGTCAATCTGGCAGCAGACATCATCTGGCGCTTTGCCGGCATGCCTGAGCAGTTTTACCTGGACTGGCTGAAAGTGGTTAAGGAAGAGGCTTATCACTTCCAATTGCTGGTCGGACATTTGCATACCCAGGGTTTTGCTTATGGAGACTTCCCCGCGCATAACAGCATGTGGGAAATGGCAGAGAAAACCAAGGGCGATCTATTGGCTCGCCTTGCGCTTGTGCCCCGCACGCTGGAAGCGCGCGGCCTGGATGCCACGCCTGCCGTCATGGCTAAATTGGCACAGGCAGGTGACCAGGCTGCCACCGATATTCTGGCGATTATCTTGCATGATGAAATCGGCCATGTCGCCATCGGTAATTTTTGGTACAAGAAGCTTTGCGCAGAGCAGGGGCTGGATATCATTTCGACATATGCCGAGATGACCCGCAAATACAAAGCCCCGCCAGTGCGGGGACCTTTTAACCTGGAAGGCAGGAGGGCTGCAGGGTTTGATGAAGATGAGCTGAGGGCCCTGCAGGAAGCGGCAAACGCTTAGTATGTTAGTAAATCGTGTTTAATCTCCAGCACGTACCGAGCCTATGCCATCCACTGATTTGCTGACATTGCGTGGGCGGCCATAATAAGTCAGGCTGCCTATGCCTTGTACTGATGCATTCAGGCTGTCGCGTGCATTGACCGATACCGAGCCTATGCCTTCTATACGTACATCCACCTGCTCGGCAATCAGGTCCTTGGTTTCTACCAGCCCCACACCCTCGGCGCGAAGGGTAAATGATTTGACCTTGCCATTCGCTACGAGCATGCCTGCCCCTTCATAAGACAAGGCAAAGTGGGGGCCAGAAAGATTATTCAGTACTGTTTTCCCTGCACCTTCCATCTTGAACCGGCTCATCTCAGGGATGCTGATGATGACCTGGGAGTTGTCATTGATTTTGATGGAATTCTTTTCTTTGTATGAAATGACCAGTTCATCGCCGATGACTTCAGTAATGACATTATTGACGAACCTCTCATTGCCCTTGATTTGTACAGACTGCGCTTTGCCGACTTCAACCACGAGACTGAAAGCGCTGCGGGTCTTGATGGACTTGAAGGCGGGCAGGTTACGGGTTTGTTCGTCAGCGAAAGCGGTAGAACTGAGCAGCACGGCAGCGATCAACAAGATGTGGCGCATGGTTTTCTCCAATGAAAGGTGTTTGCATTGGTGCCAGTATTGCCAATTTTGTTCTTGCCTGCCCACGCTTTGCGATGAACTGCAAAATTCTGGGGATGAGCCGTAATCAGGCTGGGCGCACTGTATTCAATTTTTCATAGTGCAGCATGTCCAGCCATAGGCCATTGCGAAAGACAGATGCATGGGAGTGACCATACTCCCTGAAGCCACATTTGCGCATGATGGCCTGGGATGGCAGGTTGTCGATAATGACGGTTGCTTCAATCCGGTTCAGTTTGAGCTCTTCAAATGCCTGGCTGACCACTGCATTGACCGCTGCAGTAGCATAGCCATGCCCGCCATGACGCTGGCTGAAGCGGTAGCCCAGAAATGCTTTATGGTATTGATCTTGTTCAACGCCGCGCAGGGTGATACGTCCGACAACTTCGTTTTCTACCCAGGCCAGGTAGTGGTATTCGCGCTTGGCCTTGGCAAGGTACTGTGCCTGCTCCAGGCTGGAGCGCACTTCTGGCAGGCAATAAAAGTCATTGCCACGGCTGGCTATCCATTCTTCAAAATGGTCGCGGTTTTCCTGTTCAAATGCGAGTACGGCAGCGGCATCATCGGATTTGACTAACGTAATGATCAGAGATGAACTCATGGATATGGTGTCAAAGCTGGTTGGTGAATGAAGGATTGTAATGGATGCTTAAAGTTGTTGCTGTTACTGTCGTAATCAAGATAAACCACTTGCAGTGAAGAATGTTATGACCACACACCTAGGATCAATAAGTTCAATGGTAAACCGGATCGCGTTAATTTTACTCGGCGTATTCTTTTCTGCGCACTCCATCGCACAAATGACCGATCCTGGTTTGCCGCCTAATTTGCCACCCAATAAGGCCTTGGTATTGACAGGTTTTGCTGTCAATAAGCCTGTGCAGGTATTGGATATTGATGACGCTTCACAGGGTTTCCCCAAGGCCATTGCCCGCAGGCTCATGCGTGAGCGGCAAGTGCAGGTGCGCATCTCGCCTGATTTATTGTCGTTTGACTGGCAGCAGGATCATCCGCCAGTGAATCTCTTGCAGCAACTGGGACAGACTTATGCCAGTCGCTACATCGTCTCCGGTGAGATTCGCAATGCGGGTACCAAGATAGATACCAACCTTTTCGGTTTGACGCAAAAAAGAACCCGTGCCATAGAACTGGAGGTACGCATCTATGACGCAAGTACTGGTCAACTGCTGGCGCAGCAGGAATTCTCAAATGCCGTTGCGGGTAATGTGAGTGTAGGGCGGGAGCATGTTTTTGATGGTGCGGCGTTCAATAGCACTCTGTATGGCAAGACCATCAGCGATATGCTGGATCAGGTTGCGAGCCTGGTCAGTGCCACGGTGATGGCGCAGCACTGAGCGGCTCTGACTTGTACTGAATTATTTTGTTGCGCGCTCTTCTTCACGCAACCGTAATATGCGCCGCTGTATTTTGCCGGTGGTGGTCATAGGCAAGGCGTCGATAAATTCTATCTCCTTGGGATATTCATAAGGTGCCAGTTTGCCACGCACGTGGTCTTGCAATTCCTTGATCAGCGTATCGTCACCCTGAAATCCCTGGCTTAAGACCACGTATGCCTTGACCAGATTGCCCCGTTCTTTGTCCGGTTTCGGCACGACAGCGACGTTTGCCACTGCTGCGTGCTTGACCAGGCAATTCTCGATTTCTGACGGACCTATGCGGTAACCAGCAGCCTTGAACATATCATCTGCGCGACCCTGATACCACAGGTAGCCATCGGCATCGCGGGTGGCCAGATCGCCCGTTCTGCACCAGTCGCCAGTGAATTTATTGCGAGTTGCCGTGTCATTTTTCCAGTAACCCAGGAAGAATACAGGGTCAAGATGGCCGTAGGTATCATAGCGGCTCATGGCAACTTCACCTGTTTCACCATCCGTCACTTCATTGCCATCATCATCAATGACGGCCACCCTGTGCCCGGGATAGGGTCGCCCCATGCTGCCAGGTTTGGCGGGCCACAATTGATGGCTGTTGCCGACGATATAGTTCATTTCAGTCTGGCCAAACATTTCATTTGGTGTGATATGCAAGGCTTTTTCACACCAGTTGAAAACGGCGTCACCGACAGCTTCACCCGCAGTCATGATAGCGCGCAGGGAGAGTTTGTATTTTTTCCTGGGTTTGGGCTCAGCCTTCATCATCATTTTCAAGGCGGTAGGGAACAGGAAGGTGTTCGTGACCTGGTATTTTTCCAGCAAGTAGTAGGCTGTCTCGGCAGTAAAACGCCCCTGGTAGCCGACGATGGGTTTACCAAAATACAGGGTGGGTAATAATGCATCCATCAAGCCGCCAGTCCAGGCCCAGTCAGCCGGTGACCAGAATACATCTTCGTCTTGCGGGAACCAGTTTTGCGAAGCCACAAAGCCAGTCAGGTTACCGATAATGGCAGAATGCGGTAGCAGCGCACCTTTGGGTGCGCCCGTAGTGCCGCTGGTGTAAATCAAAATGGCCGGATCGCTGGAGCGGGTGTCGGCAATGCGGGCAGTGACAGGCATGTTGGGTACATGGGTTTCCCAGTCTATGCAGGGTGGCATGTCGTCACTGGTATCGCAATCTACGGTAATGACGGTTTTCAGGTCGGGACAGCGGCTGCGTATTTCTTCAAATGCCTTGATGCCGCTGCCATCCAGAACGATGGCGATGGACTGGCTATGCTGCAGCCGGTATTCCAGCGCTTCAGGTCCGAACAAAAAGGACAAGGGCATGACGATGGCGCCAATTTGCAGGCAAGCCATGATGGTGATGGCGGTTTCTGGCCTTTGCGGCAAGATGCAGGCGATCACGTCACCACGCTGTATGCCTTCCTGCAAGAGCAGATTGGCAAGCTGGTTGGCTTGCTCATGCAATTGCAGATAAGTCAGGCGGTTGCTATTGCCCTCGCTGTCTTCATACAGGATGGCCGTCTTCTTTGCATGTTTGTGCTTTGCTGCCCAACGGTGACAACAGGCTTCTGCAATATTGAAATTGCTGGGTACATCCCATCTGAATTCGTGGTAAAGCTGCTCATAATGGTCAACTTGATCAACTTGCCCAGCTTTTGTATCGTTTATAGTCTTGTCTTTGAGTTTGTTCAACTGCTTCATCCTGTCTCCGTTATAATAATCGAACGGTCGTGCTATTGTGTGGTGGTGCTGCAAGTGCCTTGAGGCATTAGTATCATGCTACTTGATAATGCGCTGTACAGGCTGGCGTTTGCCTGTATTTCCAGATGAAAAATATTAAATTCTTATGAATACTCTATTCAAGCCTTCACGCACGTCCTTTCTTGATATCCGTGGCCTGCAATACCATGTGCGCAGTTGGGGGCGGGAAGATGCGCCCAAAATCATCATGCTGCATGGCTGGATGGATGTTTCGGCTTCTTTCCAGTTCGTCGTCGATTGCCTCAAGCAAGACTGGCAAGTGCTTGCACCTGACTGGCGCGGCTTTGGATTGACTGAATCGCCCAATGTCGATACTTACTGGTTCCCGGATTATCTGGGTGACCTCGATGCGCTACTAAGGCATATCTCGCCGGATGAGCCCGTGAATTTGCTGGGACACAGCATGGGCGCGAATGTCGCTGGCCTGTATGCAGGTGTACGCCCTGAGCGAGTGCGCAAGTTCATCAATCTTGAAGGCTTTGGCATGCCGGTGACCCATCCCAAGCAGGCACCCGGGCGTTACAGGAAATGGCTGGATGAGCTGGAAAACCAGGCTGGCCTGCGCACTTATGCTTCGCAAGCAGAAGTAGCCACCCGTTTGCAAAAAACCAATCCACGCTTGTCAGACGAAAGAGCGGCATTTCTCTCTGCACATTGGGCCAAGGAAACCAGCCCCGGTTGCTGGGAAATTTTGGGTGACCCTGCCCACAAGCAAACCAGTCCGCTCCTATACCGGGTTGAAGAGGTCATGGCTTGCTGGCAAAAAATCACTGCTCCAGTATTGTGGATGGAGGCAGATGACACCAATGTCTGGCACTGGATGGGGCCAAAAGAAGAAGCACGTGTAGAAATAGACAGGCGCCTGGAGCATATACCGCAGCTACAAAAAGAGATGATTTTCGATGCCGGGCACATGCTGCACCATGACCAGCCTGAGAAATTGGCAGATTTGATAGAGGCATTCTTGCTGAAAGATTGATTTAGCTGCTCAGCCTACCTCGGTACAAGAATGAGAAAGCGAGTTCTGGGTTAAACTCCCAAAACTCGCTTTTTATTTTCTCATTCATTTCCCGGCATTATGAGCACGACACCTCAATCACCCAAATACGGTTTCACCACCACTATCCTGCATAGCGACAGACAAAAAGACATAGAGCACGGCTCTGTTCATAAACCCATCCATACCTCAGTCATGTATGGCTATAGCGACGCGCGTGATCTGGCAGCGGTGTTCCAGAATAAACAATCTGGCTACCGCTATGGCCGCCAGGGTAATCCTACTGTCTCGGCGCTGGAGGAAAAAATCAGCAAGATGGAGGGTGGACTGGCCACCATCGCATTTGCGACTGGCATGGCAGCCATAGGTGCAGTGTTCCAGGCATTATTGCGCCAGGGTGATCATTTGGTGTCTTCTTCATTCTTGTTTGGTAATACCAACAGCCTGTGGCAAACCGTTGCCGCTCAGGGTGTCGATGTATCTTTGGTGGATGCCACTGATGTAAGCCATGTCGCAGCCGCACTGACGCCAGCAACCCGCATGGTGTTTGTCGAGACTATCGCCAATCCACGCACGCAAATCGCCGATCTGAAAAAAATAGGTGAGCTGTGCCGTGAAAAAGGCATCCTGTTTGTGGTTGATAACACCATGACTTCGCCTTATCTGTTTCAGCCTAAAGTTGTGCATGCAGGTCTCGTGATCAATTCGCTCACTAAATCCATAGCCGGTCATGGCAATGTACTCGGTGGTGCCTTGACGGACACTGGCTTATTTGACTGGAGCGCATTTCCAAATATTGCCGCCAACTTCCGAAAACAACCCGCAAAGATGCAGGGTCTGGCACAAATCAGGGCCAAGGCTTTGCGTGATTTTGGTGCCTCGCTGTCGCCAGAAGCAGCACACCAGGTTGCCGTAGGTGCAGAAACCATCGCTCTGCGCATGGACAGGGAATGTGCGAACGCTTTGGCGCTGGCAAAAATGCTGGCTGCCGACCCGCGTGTAGCAGCAGTTCATTATCCGGGCCTGCCAGACCATCCCCAACATGTCCTGGCCACAGAGTTGTTTACTGCCTACGGTGCCTTGTTCAGTTTTGAGCTAAAACCCGAGATAGATTGCTTTGATTACCTGAATCGCCTGAAGCTGGCGATTAATGCTACCCATCTTGGTGATACCCGCACCCTTGTTATTCCGGTTGCGCACACCATTTTCTTTGAGATGGGTGCTGAACGTCGCGCCGAGATGGGGATAGCCGATTCCCTGATACGCGTTTCCGTCGGCATAGAAGATACCCAGGATTTGCTGGATGATTTTGCGAATGCGTTGGTAGCTGAGTAAACAAGCAAGGCGAATTTTGAACTAAAGCCATTTTTGCAACACTACTATCTCGGGTGTCGGATGGTGCTGCATTTTGCGTGTATTCGATTTTAATTTCTGTATTGGCAAGCTAACTATGTTCAAACTCTCTCTCAGTATGACGATGCGTGACTGGCGTGCTGGTGAGCTGCGCTTTTTACTGATTGCCTTGATGATCGCCGTGGCCTCTCTGGCCTCGGTCGGGTTTTTTATCGACAGGATGCGTAGCGGCCTCAACCGCGATGCCCATCAGTTGCTAGGCGCTGACTTGCTGGTCGCGGCTGATCAGCCTATCAAACCAGAATGGCGGCAAGAAGCAGAAAAGCGCGGCTTCAAGACTGCAGAGACGGTAGTCTTCCCCAGTATGGCGCTGGCTGGCGAGGGTGATGAAGCGATATCCCGCCTGGTCTCTTTAAAAGCCGTGAGTGCCGATTACCCATTGCGTGGCAAGTTGAAGCTGAACAAGGGCGAAACAGAAGTTGCTACTGATGTCGTCCCTCAATCAGGCACAGTCTGGGTAGATCCAGCCTTGCTGTCGGCCCTGAATTTGAATGTAGGTCAAAAAATCAAGCTGGGTGAGCTGCAACTGACGGTGACCCAGACCATAGGCACAGAGCCTGACCGTGGTGCCGGTTTCATGAATTTTGCGCCACGTGCCATGATATCGCTGGCGGATATACCCGCCAGCAAACTGATACAAAATGGTTCGCGCGTGACTTACCGCTTGCTCATGGCGGGCGATGCCAAACGCATCGCTGCTTATCAAAAAGAGTTGCAGGGCAAAATAGATGGTGAAAAACTCAAAGGCATACGCCTGGAATCACTGGAATCAGGTCGCCCGGAAATGCGCGCCACGCTGGACAGGGCAGATCAGTTCCTGTCGCTGGTGAGTCTGTTGTCAGCCATGCTGGCTGCAGTTGCAATCGCCATGGCAGCGCGCCGCTTCATGCTGCGCCATCTGGATGCCTGCGCCATGTTGCGCTGCCTGGGCTTGACGCAAAACCAGGTCATGTCCATGTATCTGATTGAATTCCTGGTCCTGGGTTTGCTGGGCAGTATCGCTGGCGTGTTGCTGGGTTATGCAGGCCATTATGTCTTGCTCGAATGGTTGGGCAAGCTGGTTGCCAAGGATTTGCCAGATGCGAATTTCTTGCCTGCCGTGCAGGGCATCGCCACAGGTTTATTACTGCTGGTAGGCTTTGCCTTACCACCGATTTTGCAATTGCGTAATGTGCCGCATAACCGTGTCATACGGCGCGAGCAAGATGCGCCCAAGGCCATGACGCTGGTGACTTATGCCTGCGGCCTTGGCATGTTCGTGGCCTTGTTGCTGTGGCAAACGGCTGATATCAAGCTGGGTCTGATGACTGCTGCTGGCTTTTTGCTTGGTTTGCTGGTGTTTGCGCTGGTGGCATGGCTGGGCATGTTTTCTCTCAAGCGCATGCGTACATTATTTGCGCATTCTGCCTGGCGTTTTGCCATTACTGCTTTGCAAAGACGGCCTGGTGCGACTATCGTACAAGTCGTCTCCCTGGCCCTTGGTTTGATGGCCTTGTTGTTATTGACTGTGGTGCGCGGTGACCTGATCACTGCGTGGAAAAAAGCTACCCCGGCAGATGCACCAAATCAGTTTGTCATCAACATACAGCCAGATCAAAAGGCAGATATTGCCAGGCAAGTACAGGCTTTTGGCAAACCTGAACTTTACCCCATGATACGTGGTCGCCTGATCGCCTTGAATGATAAACCTATCACTGGCGACACCTATGCAGAAGACCAGGCCAAGCGCATGGTCGATCGCGAATTCAATTTGTCGACCATGGCAGACATGCCTGCGCTGAACAAGATCACAGCCGGTCGCTGGTATGACGATAGCAAGGCCACCGGGGCCGAGGCTTCAGTAGAAGAGGGCATAGCCAAAACCCTGAAGCTCAAGCTGGGTGACAAGATGACTTTTGATGTCGCAGGCCAGCAGGTGACTTCGACTATCACCAGTCTGCGCAAGCTGGACTGGGGTTCGATGCGGGTGAACTTCTTTGTCATCATCAACCCTAAAGCCATGGTCGATATGCCGCAGACCTGGATCACGGCTTTCCGTTTGCCTGATACAGATAAAACTTTCGTCAATCGCTTCATGCGTGATTTTCCTAACCTGACCGTGGTGGATGTTGGTGCCATGATCAAGCAAATGCAGGATGTGCTGGACCAGGTGATCACGGCAGTAGAATTCCTGTTCCTGTTCACGCTGGCTTCCGGCGTGCTGGTGTTATACGCAGCGCTGGCTGGCTCGCAAGATGTACGCATGCGTGAGGCTGCGCTCTTGCGTGCCCTGGGCGCAACCCGCAAGCAACTCTCGCAGGCACAGTGGATAGAATTCTTGCTGATAGGTGGCTTGTCTGGCGTATTGGCAGCTTCGGGTGCGTCCGCCATAGGCTGGGCACTGGCACGCTTCAGTTTCAATTTTGAATGGACTTTCTCACCGCTGGTCTGGCTGGCAGGCTTGGTTGTTGGTGCCACTTGCGCCGTGGTCGGCGGCTGGCTGGGTTTGCGCAATGTCTTGAATCAGCCACCTTTGCAAAGCCTGCGTGAGGCTTGATGGCAGCGCGCTGAATTAATTTAAAAGGATATATCTTGCAAAAACAAGACATCAAGCTTTATGTAGATTCACAATTTACCAGTCCGTATGCGATGTC
Organism: Undibacterium sp. Ji83W; assembly: GCF_049340385.1. Classification (NCBI taxonomy): domain Bacteria; kingdom Pseudomonadati; phylum Pseudomonadota; class Betaproteobacteria; order Burkholderiales; family Oxalobacteraceae; genus Undibacterium; species Undibacterium sp. Ji83W. The sequence goes on from NZ_JBMPOZ010000015.1 coordinate 42,873, forward strand.
GGTATTCGTCGCCTTGCATGAAAAAGGCCTGGACTTTGATTTGCTGACCGTAGACCTGGAAGCAGATGCCCAGCATGCGCCAGATTATGCCGCCACGTCCCTGACGCAGCGTGTGCCTACCCTGGTGCACAATGGTTTTGCTCTGTCCGAATCTTCAGCGATTACCGAGTATCTGGAAGAAGTATTTCCACAACAAGCTGTTTATCCCAAAGACACGCACGCCCGAGCCAGGGCAAGGCAGGTACAAGCCTGGATACGCAGCGCCCTGATGCCGATCCGGGTGGAGCGCAATACCCAGGTCATCTTCTATGGCAAGAAGCTGGAACCCTTGTCTGATGCTGCCAGGGCAGCAGCTGCGCAATTGTTCCTCGTGGGTGAATCATTGATACCAGATAATGCTGAAAACCTCTTTGGCGACTGGTCTGTCGCTGACCTTGATCTCGCCTTGATGATTAATCGTTTGGCGCTGCATGGCGACCATGTCCCTGAAAAGTTGGCCCGATTCGCAGCTCAGCAATGGCAAAGGCCTGCAGTGCAATTGTGGGTGAATCAGGCAAGACCAGCACTCTAAGTAGTAAAGAATTTAGCACCGATCATGAATACTGAAGTTGAAAATAATGAAGAAGCCCAGGTCAATTTATATGAATTGCTGGGTGGCGCAGAAAAACTGCGTGAGATGGTTGACCGTTTTTATGACTTGATGGAGCTGGAGCCAGAATTTGCCGGCATACGCGCACTGCATCCCACTCCCATGGATGGATCGCGTGACAAACTGTTCTGGTTCTTGTCTGGCTGGATGGGGGGCCCCGATCTGTATATAGAGCAGTTTGGTCACCCGCGCCTGCGCGCGCGTCATCTTCCGTACACAATCGCCGGCAGCGAACGCGACCAATGGCTGCGTTGCATGGCCTGGGCCATGCAGGATGTCGGTGTCAGTGAAGATTTGCAGCAGCATTTGATGCAATCGTTTTATCAGACGGCTGACTGGATGCGTAACCGTCCTGGCTGAGTTTCCAGGCTTCGCAGTTTGAAATCCCTTTTTCACCTGAATATTTTTCTATGAGCCTGTTTGAGGTACTGATACTTTTGCTGGCTGCGCTGGCCGTGGTTTTGAATATTGTGCTTTTGCTGCGCAAGACGGGTAATCAAGACGTGGCCGGCATCCTCGCCATACAGGAACAACTGCGCCAGACACAGCAGCAGTCGCAAATGTCGCAAGAGCGCAGTGAGCGCGCATTAAGAGAGCAGGTGCAATTGACAGCCCAGACTGGCCGCCAGGAACTGGCTGGTAGCTTTGGTCAGTTGCAACAAAACCTGGCTGCCCAGTTGACCAGCGTGGCAACGCTGCAAAATAACCAGATAGATGCATTCTCCCAGCAACTGGTGAAACTCAATGAAACCAATGCCCAGCAACTGGAGCAGTTCAGGCAGGCTTTCATCCTGCAAGGGCAGGTTGCCCGTGACGAGCAAGGCCAAAGCCTGAAGCGCTTTGGTGACAGCCTGAATCAAACTCTGCTTGCACTGACAGAATCAAATGCTCAGCGCATGAATGAAATACGCGCAACGCTGGAACAAAAAATACAGCAACTGCAGGCCGATAATGCAGGCAAGCTCGAAGAAATGCGCAAGACTGTCGATGAAAAGCTGCATGCTACGCTGGAACAACGCCTTGGCGAATCATTCAAGCTGGTCTCTGACCGACTAGAAAAAGTCCATCAGGGTCTGGGTGAGATGCAACAGCTTGCGATAGGTGTCGGTGATCTCAAGCGCGTGCTGACGAACGTAAAAACCCGTGGCACTTGGGGTGAAGTGCAACTGGAAATGATACTGGAACAAATGCTGACGCCAGACCAGTATGCCAAGAATGTAGAAACCATACCCGGCTCGGGCGAGCGGGTAGAGTTCGCCATCAAATTGCCAGGCAAGGAAGAAAACAGGGCCCCGGTATGGATGCCGATTGATGCAAAATTCCCCAAAGAACAATATGAGCGCCTGATCGATGCCGCAGAACGTGCCGATGCAGAAGGCGTAGCGCAGGCTGGCAAAGAGTTGGAAAGAGCTATACGCCTTGAGGCTAAAACCATTTCCGAGAAATACCTGTCGCCACCGTTGACGACGGATTTCGCCATCCTGTTCCTGCCTACTGAGGGGCTGTATGCCGAAGTCATGCGCAGGCCTGGCCTGGCTGATGAATTGCAACGCACTTGCCGCGTCTCCATCTCTGGCCCATCTACTTTGTCAGCCTTGCTGAATAGCCTGCAAATGGGCTTTCGCAGCCTGGTGCTGGAACAGCGCTCATCAGAAGTCTGGCAAGTGCTGGGTGCAGTCAAGACAGAGTTTGGCAAGTTTGCCGATGTGCTGACTGCGACAAAAATTGCGCTGGAAAAAGCGGCAAAAAATATCGATCAGGCAGAAGTCAGGACGCGGCAAATGACACGCAAACTCAAAAGCGTTGAAGCCTTACCTGCTGATACTGCGCAAAGCCTTCTGGGTACCAGCATTGATGCTGGTGATGCAGATACTGAATGAATATGCTTCGACCTGATTAAACCAGGTCGGAAGATTTATCTCCCATCAAATAACGCGGCCCGGTACCTCTGGTATTGGCAATGTCTTGTGGATTGTATAGCGCGCAGGATTTGAGCGACAGGCAGCCGCAGCCTATGCAGGAGCTTAGCTGGTCACGCAAGGCTGCCAATGCCCTGATACGTTCTTCTATCAGGGAATACCATGATTTTGATAGTCTTTCCCAATCCTGTTTTGTTGGCGTCCGCTGGCCGGGCAGGCTGGCAAGAGAGTTTTCTATTTCTTCCAGTGTCAGCCCTGCAGTTTGTGCAGCCTTGATAAAAGCAACGCGGCGCAATACTTCGCGTGGGAAGTGGCGACGCTGTGCCAGACTACGTACGCTCGTAATCAGGCCCCGGCTTTCATAAAAGCGCAAGGCACTCGCTGCGATGCCCGAGCGTTTAGCAAGCTCACCTATGCTGATCAAGTTTGTATTGTTTGCATCAGTCATCTTTCCTCTCCCAGATATGAAAAAAAGTGGTTGACTTCAAGTTAACTTGAACTTGCATACTACAACAAATTCAATCACTGATGGAGAATGCAAATGACGGCTTCAACAACTGCAATGTGTAGCAATGTGCTTCTCAAAGACTTGCTGGACAAGAACAGGGACTTTGCCCTGAATGGCAAAGGGACCACCAATCACTGCCCCATGGCGCTGTGCGCGCTTGCAGGCATGGGGGCAGATGACAGGCGTTTGCAGGACTTCTTTGCGCATTGGCGCGATACATATGCCTTGCCAGCCTTGCCCCTTACTGAGGCGATCAGGTATGAAGATTTTCAGGCTTATCTTGGCAAGAGAGAAAACTTTGCTGATCTGCAATCCTGCTTTGCCATTCGTCTTGCTGAGCACGGGAAGAGCGAAGTCATCAAGGAAGTATTTGCCCTTGTCCCATTTGCTCCTGCGACTACGGCATTCCATGCACTGATACGACTTGCCTATGGTTTGCAGGCTGAACATGCCGGGGAAATAGCTGCCAGCCTGGCTGCTCTGGTAGCAGCCAATTTTGATATCGATATCGACATGCAAGGCAGACAAGCTGCAAATTCAGTAGCAGCAGGTTTTCAAAAATTATCGCAAAGTATGAGAGGGAAAACCTATCCAGGCAGGATGATTGCAGAAAAAATGCGGGCAGTTGTCAATGATGAACAATTTCTCGAGAACTTGCCGGGAATGCCAGTCACTGAAAATTTGCTGGATGAACTGGCTCTGTGGGCGATTTCAGCTTACGGGCAGACCAGGGATTTTACGATTTTGCATATTGTTACTGGTGTCAATGCGGCGCGGCAGGTAATAGCTTATCTAGATCAAAAAACGCTTGCCAGTAAATTGCAGGAGTTATGGATAGCGTTATGTGTCGCCTATGTCTCAGTGGGTGCTCCAGCGGTGATTGATGCCGCCATTTATGAAAGCCACATGCGCGCAAAACACAGGCAACTCTGCTCATGGTCTGACTTGTTTGCCAGAGCGAAAGAGAGTAATGATGATCACGTTATCAAGCTGACCTATACCTGCGCTCTGGAAATCAGTCTGCGGCCAAATCTGCTTTATCAAATGGTTGTCATGGAAATGCTGGGGACTCAAATTGAATCATTTGCCTGTTGATGCTTGCCACTATCAAGATGTACAACACGATAAGCATTTTTGCCAGTACGCTTGACTTCATACATGGCGGCATCTGCTTGTCTGAGCAAGTCATTGGCATCGAATTCGTTCGGGCCGGTATAGCTGATACCTATGCTGGCACCGATTTGCACAGACAGATTTTCATTGATGATGATAGGTTGACTGGCCAGCGTAATGATTTTTTGCGCAATTTCTTCAGCTTTTTCAAGATGCGTCAAATCTTTTAAAAGAATAATGAATTCATCCCCACCCAACCGGGCGATGAAGTCTGATCTTCTGACCGTGTTGCTGACCAGCCCGGAAAAATGTATGAGCACCTGATCACCAACAGTATGGCCATGGCTGTCATTGACTTGCTTGAACTTATCGAGATCTATCATAAGCAGGAAGAAACCATGTGCATTGCCGCTGGCATATTCCTTGGACAGGCGGCTGATTTCTTTTTCAAATCCCAGACGGTTATTAATGCCGGTTAAATGGTCCGTGACGGCCAGTTGATTGGCGCTTTCTTCCTGGGATTTGCGTTCGGTAATATCATTCACCAAGCCTTGCAAGATGCCATCTTCTGCCGGGCTGATGACGAGGTTGATCCATTTCTTGTGGCTTGAGCTTCCCAGCTGTATGTAAAAATCATCAGACATGATCCTGGTTTCATTGATGGCTGCATCTATCATCAGATGCAGGCGCAATTCCTGGCCTTCCAATAATGATGTCAAGGCATTGGCAATGATGGCTTTGCCGCCATGATCATCCAGGCTGAACATGCGTAAAAAGGCCGGATTATAAGAAAGTAATTCACCAGAAAAATTGAGCTGAAAGATACCGGTTTCAGCATTTTCAAAAATGGTCTGGAATTTTTTCTCACCGATTGCATGCTGAATACGTAAGGTCCGCTCTTCATTAAGTGTCTTGAGCAAGCTGGCGACCAGAGTATTGACGTCGCGTACTAGCTGGCCTATTTCATCTTTCTCGTTACCATCTGGCAGGCCTAGTTTGTCACCTGATTCAGGTGCCAGCGTATGCAATCTGTCCGAGATATTTTTGATGGGGCGGGTAATCATGGTCAGCACGACATAGACCACCGCCGAAGCCATTGCCAGCGCCTGCAATAGCAAGAGATAGACGATGAAGCGGGCCTTGGCAGTGCTCTGGTCCCTGATGAAATCCAGATTCGGGTCCAGGTGAATTTCGCATACTTTTTCTTTGGGATTAAATGGTGAATAAACTTCATGCACCAGTTGATTGGATGCACTGATGCCAGGCAGTATGGCAAGCGTAGACTGATCACTACTTTTGTTGGTTTTTTTGTCAGCCTCGGCAAGTATTTTGCCTTCCGAGAATATTTGTACCCGGCTGATATCACCATTCTTCAATAAGCCGCGCGCAAGTTCTGCCGCCAGATTCTGGTCCAGTACAAAGCAGGCTATGCTGGCCGTATTTTCAACCGTACTTAAAGAGGCCAGCATGCGTTGGCGTGCCTGCTCTTGTTCGGATTGTGCCGAGAAGTGATAACTGAGCAATGCAAAGAATATACCTACGAGCAGAGCGATACCAAGCACAATGAATGCGCTACGATAGACGATGCTGGTACGTAGTAGTCTTAACATGCAGGGATCACTTACTGTGTAGGGTCATAGATCATTTTTACCCGCTTATCCAGTTTCTTGCGTTCTATGTAACCAATTGCTGCCTTGTTGCTGCTGACTATATCGAGGACTTCATCCACAGATTCTATTTGCATGGGTGGGGAACCCTGGCCAGAAAACATCAATCTGGCCCAATAAGAATTAATTTCAGGCAAATTTTTATTGACCAGCAATGCGTAAAATTTCGCCTTCTCAGTATTCGCTGCTGTCAGGTCCAGCGGCATGGCGTTGATGCCGGATGCCAGCTTGCGATTTCTTCCCATGTAGAGGTTGATGACTTCATCCTTGCTTAATTTTTCTATGCCGCTTTGTGGATTGGCAATCACCACCAGGTCTGCCTGCGCAGCCTGGCAACAGCCCCAGAAGCTGAGGTACAAGAGAAGGTGGCAAAGGGCTTTCATCATTTTCTCTTAAAAGATGAAATTGTAGGCAATACTGATCAACCTGGCCTTGCCATTCCATCCCGGCTGATTATTCCGGACCAGGAAATAGTCATCTGTTTTTATGTCGTCAACTTGCAATTTCAAATTGCTTTTCTCAGTCAGGTCATAGCGTATGCCGACAGAAAAAGTGGTCTGGCGATTGTATTGATTATTGATGGCACCGTTGAAAGCTGCCGCCAACATATCCAGATCTGGGCTGAGTCCTACAGGTAATCGACTGGCTGTATTTTTATTTACCGGTCTGGATGCCGAGTAAGTGAAATAAGGGGTCCATTGATCTATACGATAACCCACGGTCAGATAGGCAGCTCTGTTGGTGGGGAAAAGCAGGGATTCTGAGCTGAGTTGATTGAGCATCAGTTGTGCCTGTAAGGGCCCCTGGTCATAGGCTATACCAGCCGATAAATAGGTGAATTTTTTGTCAGTCAGCGATAAGTCATTTGCCAGGCCGGCCGCGCTGGGGACAAATGCATTCAGGTAAGGCGAGCGCAGGCTGTCCAGCAATGTCTGCAAAGGTGGAAATTCATTTTTGAATTTAAGTTCGCTATAACCCAGGCGATATATCCAGTTTGAGGTTTGGTATTCAATATGCCCGCCAAGCAGGCGTGAACGGTTCAGGGATAAAAAATCATCGGGGCTGCCAGTCGAAGTTTTTTCTCTTGCCACACCTGCAAAAAATTTCGCGCGCAATAGACCACTGCCGAGCGGTTTGGAAAGTACCAAGTCTGTGCCATCGAAATAAGAAATGATCAGACTGCCAAAGAAGTCGATGGGTGGCCTTACCCATTGATAGGTATAGCCTACATTGCGGGAGTCAGCCAACAGATAGACATCAAATCCCAGTCGGCCTGCACGCAGTTGCAGATTGTCATTGGGGAGGTAGCGGGCATATGCCCAGGTGATTTCTGGCTGAAATTTATTTGCAGATCGACGGCTGACAACTTGCAAAGCTGCGTCGATATTGTCATTGATGTTCTTATTGACCTGGATGCCGAAATTGGAATCCATGCCAAAATCAGTTTGCCTGGTAAAGCCCACGCCATCATTTTGTGTCAGGTCGCGGACTATGTCGACGTTGCGGGTGTTGCTGTGCACAACACCAAGTGTGCCAAAACCACTGATGGTGAAGGGCTTGCTGTCGTCTGCCGCATGCACCCGTGTTGCCAGAGTGAACATGCTGATGCATAGAATGAGATGTGAAAACCTGCTTGACATAGAACCTCACTGCCACGGCAAAGTGCTACACGATCAAGGGCAAGCTATTTTGTGCAATGTCTGTAATCAGATTTTACAGACACTACACGGGTTTACATTTTTATTTTTTTGCTGCAGTTTTTTGTTTGGCGATCACTAAATCTTTGATGTCGTTATATACATCTTCAGGCAATATTTTTTTGCTAAGCAATTCATCCTTGCCCTTATATGGGCGGCCTTTGATAATCGCGTCTGAACGTACATCACCAATTTTAGGCAGGGTTGCCAATTCTTTTTTTGTCGCGCTATTCAAATCCATGAGCTCGGTTTTGGCTGACGCCGACGCCGATGCGGAGGCTGAAGCCGAACTGGAAGCAGCGACGCTCGCTGATGCTTTTTTAGACGCATCTGCGGCTGTTGCTGTGCCCATTGCCATTGCTGTCAGCACAGTAGCCAACAAGATTGCCTGCCATTGTTTTTTCATCTTTACCCCATCCCAAAAGTGAAACAGGAGCACGAGGCTCCTGTTGTTAACAACGTTCATGAGAGCTGCTAAGTGCAGCATAGCATGTTATTGTGTTTGTACCATCGAATTAATCAATACTGGTGTCACAGGCACATCAGACATGCCGCCAGCTGTTGTAGTTGGCACGACATTGATCTTGTCCATGATATCCAGACCTGTCACAATTTTGCCAAATACTGCATAACCAGTGCCAGCTGTCAGGCCGTCAAAACCGGTATTGTCAGCCGCATTCAGATAAAACTGCGCTGTTGCAGAGTTGGCATCGCTGGTGCGCGCCATGGCAATAGTGCCACGCAAATTGCTGAGACCATTTGGCGTTTCCAGCTTGATAGCAGCCAGTGTCGTTGGTTGTTGCAAATCAGCGGTGAAGCCGCCGCCCTGAACGATGGCGCTCTTGATCACGCGATGGAAAATTTTATTTACATAGAAGCCACTTTCGACATAGTTCAGGAAATTGTCGACAGTAATCGGGGCTTTAGCTGGGTTCAGCTCCAATACGATAGTGCCCAGGCTGGTCGTCATGGTGACTTGTGGCTGTGCTGGCAGTGTCAGATTAACTAAACCTGAGTAAAGTGTTGTGCCATTTGCTGCTGTAATGGAATAAGTGGTTGAACCAACGTTAACCAGTTTGCAGGATAAAACGCGTTGCGTAGCCGTACCGCCAGCCAATTCTGTAATGGTCAGACAGGCAGGAATACTGGCGTTATAGCCTTTGTCCAGATTTTGACCGGTAATCGTGAAATTGGTGACCTTGCGATAAACTACCTGGTCAGTCGTGACTTTTGTTACGGAAGGTACTACTGCAGCTGTGTCCGACTTGGAACCGCCGCAGCCACTGAGTAATACTAGAGATGCACAGGCACCCAAGAGCCATGTTGTCGCTTTCAAACTGTTCTCCAAAATTAAGTAAATGCGGGTATTTTACTTTGCTTATCCTTGTTTTTATCATCAAGTCTGAAGCTGTTACGATTTCTATACAATTGTGACCGTATTTTCTTAAATCAGGCCTTCAAACGGCAAAATACTTACTTTCTCACCAGCAGCTATACTGCCTTGATCATGATGCAAGATGATCATGCAGTTTGCTTCTGACATGGAACGCAAAATGCCAGATCCTTGTGAACCGGTGATACTGACTCCAGGTTCGCCATCGTTGCGCATGGCCAGTATGCCGCGCTGGTATTCCGTACGTCCAGGGCGCTTGCGTATGTCTGCGTTCGATTTGACATTAAATAGCGGCAAGGGCGGTACATCGGCTCCCATCAGTTGCTGCAATGCCTGACGAGCAAAAAAATAAAATGAAACCATGACGGCAACCGGATTGCCAGGCAAGCCGAATAAATAAGCGCTTTTGCCTGCCGATGTGATTTTACCAAATGCCATAGGGCGACCGGGGCGCATGGCGATGCTCCAGAAAGCAACATCTCCCAGGCGATGCATCATTTGCCGGGTATGATCAGCATCACCGACAGAGACGCCACCTGAGGTGATAATCGCATCGGCATTTTCGCAAGCACTGCGCATCGCGGCTTCCAATGCCTCAGGATTGTCCCGGACCACACCCATATCCAGCACATCGCAACCCATGCGTGTCAGCATGCCGTATAAGGTATAACGATTGCTGTCATAGACACAGCCTGCTTCCAGTGCTTCCCCCAAAGAGCGCAATTCGTCACCGGTAGAAAAAATGGCGACGCGCAAGCGCCGCTGCACGGTGATCTCCGGGATGCCCAGTGAGGCTAATAAACCAAGGTCGGCTGGACTGAGTATTTTTCCTTTGCGTATGGCGACTTTGCCTATTGCCAGGTCTTCGCCCTTCAGGCGGCGGTTATCTCCTGCATGTAAATTGCCTGCGCTTAATTTGACTTGGGTATCGCTGATTTTGCTTGTGAATTCCTGCGGTACGACCGTGTCACAACCTGCAGGCATGACCGCACCCGTCATGATACGTACACATTGATTGTGCATGACCGCGCCCATAAATGCTGCACCTGCCAGGGCAGTGCCTATGATTTCCAGGCTCAGCTTTTGCACGTCTACCAAATCATCGCCCCGCAAGGCATAACCATCCATGGCTGAATTATCGTGGGCAGGCACATTGATGGGGGAGATGATGTCGGTTGCCAGCACGCGCCCCAGGGCTTGGCGTATGGTGAGTTTTTCCATGCCGCAAACGGGTTGGATATATTCACGCATGATATCTTGCGCCTGTTGCACTTTGAGGGCTTCAGGATCGTAATCAGACAGGCATCCGGTGATGCCCTGCAAGTTCCTGTCAGATGCTGGCGAGGTATTCATATCAGTTTTCAAGTTCCCGTAATTCTTCCAGTGTATTGATATTACGAAACGCCGCATTGTCTTCAAACAAGACTTCGCAAATTTGCAGGCTGGCATGCCATGCTTGCATTTTGCGTCCGCCATTATCCAGATATGCTGTAATTCCCGCTAATACACTGGTTTTCATCAAGGCAAATACTGGGTGGCTTTGTTTTTGCTGTATTCCATCCCTGTTTTCCCAGGTTGCTGCTACGGCCAACTCAGCATTACTCTGCAATAGCGCAGATGATAAGCGGTCTGCCAGGTCAAGCGGCAGAAATGGTGAATCGCAGGATGTGCACAGCAGGTAGGGTGTGATGCAGTGCAGCAGGCCGGTTTGTATGCCTGCCAGTGGGCCAGCAAAGCCTGGCATATGATCTGGCAAGACTGGAAAACCAAACTCCTGATAGATGCCTATGTTCTGGTTGGCGCTGATCATCACAGTGGCGGTTTGCGTTGTCAGCCTTTGCAGGACATGCAAAGCCATGGCTTTGCCGTGCAGGCATTGCAAGCCCTTATCTACCTCACCCATGCGTGTACCACGGCCACCAGCCAATACCAGGCCGGTGATGAGATTTTTGTTTAAGGGGGTGTTGGGAATTGACACGAAAATCGGCTTGCTGAAATCTAAAGTACTTATGATACTGTTATCAGCCGCCTATGTAAGACATTTCTATTTTCTTTCTCTCCTGACCAGGCGTATTTTGGCTGCGCATTTCAGAATAGCGGTCTGTACGCTGTTGCCAGATGTGGGATATTACATTGGCGATGGCCAGGTCTGAGTGTTCTTGCGTGTCACGTAACAAGGCACGCAAATCATGGCCTCGGCTGGCAAACAGGCAGGTGTAGAGCTTGCCTTCAGTTGATAGCCTGGCCCTGCTGCAGTCATGGCAAAAGGTCTGGGTGACGCTGGATATGAAACCCAGTTCGCCACTGCCATCAGCATGACGCCAGCGGGCCGCAGTTTCGCCAGTGTAGTTGGCATCCATGGCAAGCAGCGGCATACCAGCGTCCTGTATGCGCTGCACGACTTGCAAAGAAGGGATGACTTCATCCAGTTTCCAGCCATTCGAGGCACCGACATCCATATATTCTATGAATCTGAGTATATGTGGCTTGCCTTTGAAGTAACGGGTCATGGGAATGATTTCATGATCATTCAAACCTGCTTTGACGACCATGTTCACTTTCACTGGCCCAAGCCCGGCGGCTTCGGCGGCAGCGATACCTTCCAGCACTTCATTGACAGAAAAATCCACATCGTTCATGCGTTTGAAAATCGCATCGTCCAAAGCATCCAGTGAAACTGTGACACGGGTCAAGCCGGCATCCTTCAAACTTTGCGCCTTGCGCGCCAGCAGCGAGCCGTTCGTCGTCAGTGTCAGATCCAGCGGCTTGCCATCAATAGTCCTGAGCTTGGCCAGCATTTCTACCAGACGTTCCAGATGCTTGCGCAGTAGCGGTTCGCCACCGGTCAGGCGTATTTTTCTTACGCCATGTGCCACGAATATGCTGGCGATACGAGTAATTTCTTCAAAGCTCAGCAGCGACTTGTGCGGCAGGTATTGATAGTCTTTATCAAAGACCTCTTTGGGCATGCAATACACACAGCGGAAGTTGCAACGATCAGTTACTGAGATACGCAGATCATGCAGGGGGCGTGACAAAGCATCCTGCAATTGACCATCGGGTGTTTTTAATACTTCAGGAACAGACAATGCAGGACTAAATCGTTTTAATTCTGATAGCGGAATGAATTTTTCCGTCATGGCTAGGGCAGGTAATTTTTAAGCTTAATAATGAACAATAGCACGACTTGAAATCTCATGTGACTGTTAAGGTTTTTATTGAATTTAAGTTAATAGCGAGAGGATATAGCCAGCAAGGGCGCAGGCTGCCAGCAGCTTGACAGTAGAAAGTTTGAATTTGAATACGGCGATACCGGCCAGGGCAGTGAGTGCTATGGCTTGAATATCCAAAGTTGCCGGATCTTTAAAAAAGACATGGCTGGCAAACATCCAGGCCAAGCTGACAATAACGCCAACTACTGCTGCTGAAATAGCATTCAACGGTGCATTCAAATGCAAATTATTCCTGCTGGATTCAACCAATGGTCCGCCTGCCAGAATGAAAATAAATGAAGGCAGGAAAGTGAAGAAGCAGGCAACACAGGCCCCCAGACTTGCTGCCAGCAATAAGTGATCGCCGCCTAAAAAAGCATGGCTCCAGCCGCCAATGAAACCGACAAAAGCAACGATCATGATTAATGGTCCGGGAGTGGTTTCACCCAGCGCCAAACCATCCATCATTTGTGCTGTACTCAGCCAATGGTATTGTTCAACTGCTGCCTGCACCATATACGGTAGCACTGCATAAGCACCACCAAAACTGAGCATGGCCGCCTTGGTGAAAAAGCTGGCCATATCAGTTAAAGGGTGAGGCAGGCCAAAGCTGAGTGCAAGCAACAACCACACCGCAGCGGCAAACAAGATGCCCAAGCCCAGCGTGATGAGCAGTTTTAACCAGGAAAAGCGCGCATGCTCTGGCGTTGGCGTGTCGTCATCAATAATCGCAGGCAGTTGTTGATGCGTAGTTTGCTGGTGGGCAGATTGTGCTGTGTTACAGAATTTGCGAAAAATCAGGCCTGTGCATGCTGCAGCAATGATGACCAGAGGGAAGGGGAGGTGTAGCCAGGCTATGGCAACAAAGGCCGCGAGTGCGACTGCAATCAGTACGCCGGTCTTCAAGGTGCGTTGAGCGATGCGCCAGGCAGCAGCCAGCACGATGGCGACTACCGCAGGTTTGATGCCACTCATGATTGCCTGGACGACAGTATTGTCGCCAAAAGCCATGTATATCCAGGACAGCAAGATCAAGATCAGTAGCCCGGGCAAAACAAACAGCATGCCCGCCATGATGCCGCCCCTGGTTTTGTGCATGAGCCAGCCTATGTAAATGGCGAGCTGGGTCGCTTCAGGTCCTGGCAAGAGCATGCAGTAATTCAGGGCATGTAAAAAGCGCGCTTCGGATATCCAGCGGCGCTTTTCCACCAGTTCCGTATGCATCAGCGCAATTTGCCCGGCAGGCCCACCAAAGCTGATGAATCCCAGCTTGAGCCAGTAAAGAAAAGCTAGCTTCAGGGTAATCTCATGCGTAGGCAAGGTTCAGCTTTCAGTATTTTGTCTGCAAACATTGTGCCAGCATATTATTGCTTATTTAATGACACACAAAAAAAACCGGCAATCATAAAGAAAGCCGGTTTTTTTTAAGCCTGTAGTTTAGTCCAAATCAGTCCGTACTAAAGATTGCCTGCAGGCTATTCATCAACATCATGAACGACGTGTTTCCACCATCACCAATGGTTCATCGGCAGCGACTGGTGCTGGTTTGCGTTCACGTGGTACGCGTACCGGTGCTGTCAGTTTTTCTGCTTCCGCTTTGGCTGCTTGCAACTTGCTAGGGTCGGTGCTGGCTAATTCCAGTCCGGCTTCTTTCAGCATGCTATGCAGGGTTTCCAAAGGCATGGTTGCATCCAGCGGTTTTGCTGCTGGAGCATTGACTACCTGAACTGGAGCTGCAGGAGTTGGGGTTACATGAGCAGGGGCTACCGGAGCTGCGGCTACTTCAACAGGCGCAACTTGAGATGCCACTTCTGCAGGAGCCGCAATGACAACTTCAGGTGCTGGTGCAGTTGTAACTTCTACAGGTGTGCTCACCTCTACGGCCACTGCTGCTGTTTCAGCCACCACAGGTACTTCAATAGTGACTGGTGCACTGATGACTTCCTGCGGAGCAGGGACTATTGGCGCAGGTGCTGAAACGACAGGTGCAACAACGGCATCAGCTGCATTTGCAACAGGTGTGGCTACCTCTGGTGCGAGCTCAGGCGCTACAGCTACTGCTGTCTCTGCAAAAGCGACAGGCTGACTGACTTCTGCAGTAAGGCTTACTGCATTATTAGTCACTTCCTGTGGCGTAACTGCAGGTGTGGCTACAAGTGCATTTATTACTGCCTCGTTGCTGGCTGCATCGGCATCAACTGCTTCGCTGCCATCAATTGGCAATTCACCTTGCTCATTGACCAGCTCGTTACCGTCACGGTCGCGGCGGTTGCGGTTACGGCCACCACGACGGCGACGACGGCGGCGTTCTTCACCTTGCTCGCTGTTGTCGTTTTCAGCGCCAGATTCCAGTGCTTCCAGTTGTGGTGCAGCAGGCATGACATCGACAGGCACTGGGTCTACATGCTTGTGGATAGGCTCTTCCTTGCTTTCCTGCGCCTGGTTATCCTTGCGTTCGTCGCGTTGACGTTGCTGACGTTCGCGGCGGGTTTCCTGAGATTCACGTTCTTCACGTGGCGGCTTGGGTGCTTTTGGTGGGCGTGGATTTTCCGCTGCCGCAGGTTTGGCTGCTTCTTGCTCTGGCTTTTCTGCCTTTTCTGCCTTCGCTGGGCGGTCTTCGCGCTCGTCACGATCGCGGTTGCGGCGATTGCGGTTGCGCTGGCCGTTGCCATTGCGTGGACCGCGTGCAGTACGGTCACGCTCGCCAGTTTTTTCTTCAGCCGGTTTTGGTACTTCTACCTGGGCTGCTGGTTCGGACTTGCCAAACAGGAAGCCAAACAGTTTGCCAAAGAAGCCAGGTTCTGCCGGGGCTGCAACTGGTGCAACGACCACTGGGGCGACTTCCTTGCGTTCCACGATAGGGGCGGTCTCAGGCGTGATGCTCTTGACCATGGCTTCCTGGCGTGGCTTGACGTCTTCTTTCTGGCGCTTGCTGTAGCCAATGTCGGTGTCGGCCTGCTCAGCCATGGCATAGCTGGCATGGTGGTCTTCAAGGCGTGGGTCATCTGTTTTCAGGCGATCCAGCTTGTAATGCGGGGTTTCCAGATGCTTGTTGGGGATCAGGATGACAGTCACGCGGTGACGCGTTTCTATCTTCAGGATTTCACCACGTTTTTCATTCAGCAGGAAAGCGGCAACGTCGACAGGGACCTGGACGTGGATAGCTGCTGAATTTTCCTTCATTGCCTCTTCCTGGATGATACGCAGGACTTGCAGGGCAGAAGATTCGGTATCACGGATATGGCCAGTGCCGTTGCAACGTGGGCAAGTCACATGGCTGCCTTCGGACAGCGAAGGGCGCAGGCGCTGGCGTGACAATTCCATCAGGCCAAAGCGGGAAATCTTGCCCATTTGTACACGTGCGCGGTCATAGCGCAGGGCATCTTTGAGGCGGGTTTCAACTTCGCGCTGGTTTTTGGCGTTTTCCATGTCGATAAAATCGATCACGATCAAGCCACCCAGGTCACGCAAGCGCAATTGACGGGCTACTTCTTCAGCGGCTTCCAGATTGGTATTGAAAGCGGTTGTCTCGATATCGCCACCACGGGTAGAGCGGGCCGAGTTGACGTCCACAGATACCAGGGCTTCAGTATGATCGATAACGATCGCGCCGCCGGATGGCAGTGGTACGGTACGGGAATAAGCTGTTTCAATCTGATGTTCGATCTGGAAACGCGAGAACAGGGGTACATCATCGCTATAACGTTTAACGCGATGCACCATGTCAGGCATCACGTGGCTCATGAACTGCTGAGCCTGTTCGTAGATTTCATCGGTATCGATGAGGATTTCACCAATGTCAGGCTGGAAATAATCGCGGATGGCGCGGATAACCAGGGACGACTCTTGGTAAATCAGGAAGGCACCTGGAGAGGACTTGCCAGCGCCTTCAATTGCGCGCCAGAGTTGCATCAGGTAATTCAAATCCCATTGCAATTCGTCAACATTGCGGCCTATGCCTGCAGTGCGGGCAATCACAGACATGCCGCCAGGCAAGTCCAGTTTGTCCATGGTTTCGCGCAATTCCTGGCGATCTTCACCTTCGACGCGGCGGGAAACACCACCACCACGCGGGTTGTTAGGCATCAAAACCAGATAGCGGCCAGCCAGGGAAATGAACGAGGTCAGGGCAGCGCCCTTGTTGCCACGTTCTTCTTTTTCGACCTGGACCATGATTTCCTGGCCTTCGCGCAACGCTTCTTTAATGGAAGCATTGCGTACGTCCACACCTTCTTTAAAGTAGGTGCGGGCAACTTCTTTGAAGGGGAGGAAGCCATGACGTTCTTCGCCGTAGTTGACGAAACAGGCTTCAAGGGAAGGCTCGATACGAGTGATCACGCCTTTATAGATATTGGACTTGCGTAGTTCGCGACCGGCAGTCTCGATATCAATGTCAATGAGTTTTTGCCCATTGACAATGGCAACGCGCAACTCTTCTTGCTGCGTCGCGTTGAACAGCATACGTTTCATGTTTTACTCCGTGACCTGGTGGTCATCTTGTGTTGCCATCCATTGAAGGGGCAACTGTGCTGATACGGGATGTATGCGGGAGCGGAGTGTTTGAGGGGGAGGGAAATGCCTGAAGCAAAACAGGGCGGAGCCTATATGGCCATGAAAAGCCAAGTAGAACTGATGATATGGCAATACGGCCATCTGTTTTGCGTTGGGCGCGGACAATCGAGATAAATCAAGTTCGAGTGCACATGTCCCCCGCGTTGACTGACTTGCTTATTGATTGAACAAGCAAGTACAACGCCAGGCGATGCGCAACTTTGGTGCCAGACCATCTTATTGTGTTGTGTCTGGCGGAATCGACCCTATTACCTCAACCATCAACCGGCAAGCTCGCTGGTTCATATTTAAACCCGCGCCTCTTGCCAGACTAATATCCTTACAATTCAAACTCTCTGATCCAACTTCATTTGTCTACGCCCGATAACAACAATTGGCTGCTACCTTGACCTGCAAATGACGCTGCATACACATCTTTTCCATCAAATTTGCAAACAGGCGAGGCCGATGGACATGCCCCTGTGTAAAATAGGCGTTTATTCCTCTTACACTGCTAAAGCATAAAATGCTGAAGCGAAAATGATTATATATTCAAAATGAAGGACTTAGCGACAATTAATAGGGGAGCACATCAAATTCAGATGGAAAAGCCTTCCCCTCAGCAGCCTTCGGCCTCCCAACCCAAAGTTCAGATGCTCACGATCTCGGAAGAAGAGGCGGGACAGCGCATTGATAATTTTTTGCTACGCATCTGTAAAGGTGTGCCAAAAAGCCATGTCTACCGGGTTTTACGTTCTGGCGAAGTGCGTGTTAACAAAGGGCGCATAGACCAGTTGTACCGTCTGGTAGAGGGCGATGTTGTTCGTATCCCGCCAATACGCATGGCGGAAGTCATCGAGCAGGTCGTGCCCAAGCATGAATTTCCCATACTATTTGAAGATAATCATTTGTTAATTATCAACAAACCGGCTGGCGTAGCAGTGCATGGTGGCTCAGGCATCAGTTATGGCGTGATTGAACAATTGCGTGCTTCCAGGCCAGATGCCAAGTTCCTGGAACTGGTGCACAGGCTGGACCGGGAGACTTCAGGGATACTCTTGCTGGCCAAAAAACGCAGTGCATTAACAAATCTGCATGAGCAGATGCGCGATGGTGTTACTGACAAGCGCTATCTGACCCTGGTGCATGGTGACTGGAAGAATGCTCGCCAGCATGTCAAACTGGCATTGCATAAATATACAACTGCGGAAGGTGAGCGCCGTGTACGGGTGCAGGCGGATGGCATGGCATCGCATACGGTATTTACTTTGCAGAAAAAATATCGAGATTTCGCCTTGCTTGAGGCCGAACTCAAAACCGGGCGCACCCACCAAATTCGTGTACATCTGTCGGCCAGTGGTTTTGCTATCGCAGGCGATGACAAGTATGGAGATTTTTCCCTGAATCGTGCTTTGTTGAAGCCAGGTGATGGGCGTGGCGCACTGAAACGCATGTTCCTGCATGCGCACCAGATCAGCTTCGTTCATCCTGAGACGGGTAAGACCGTGACGGTGAATGCGGGCTTGCCTAAAGAATGTGAAGATTTTCTGAAAAGCCTGGCTTAGTGCCTTGACCCGGAAAAGTCTTAATGGTTTAGTAATGGTATGATGCCGTTATTGATGAGAAACATGTCGCGCATGCTGATGTGTGCGCGTTTATTGAATATATGGCAAAAAAGCAATTTGATTTAATTGTATTTGACTGGGACGGAACCTTGATGGACAGCACAGCTGCCATCGTCAAATGCATGCAGTCCGCAGCGAAAGACCTTGGTTTGCCGGTTCCCAAAGAAGATATCGCTTCTTATGTCATTGGCCTCGCCTTGCCTGAAGCAATACAGGTGGCCATGCCGGGCATAGACCCCAAACTCTATCCCAGGGTAGTTGAGCGTTTTCGCCATCACTTCCTGACCAAGGACCATGAGTTGCCCCTGTTTAAAGGGGTCAGGGAAATGTTGGCCGAATTAGCGCAAGAGGGTTACTTTTTGGCAGTGGCAACCGGTGCCAGCAGGGTTGGCTTGAGCCGCGCTTTGCATACAGCCAAGCTGACCTCGTTATTTGATGCAACTCGTTGTTCCGACGAGACATTTTCCAAGCCACATCCCGCCATGTTGCAAGAATTGACGCGTGAACTGGGTCAGGATATGCGCCGCACTGTCATGATAGGCGACACCACTCATGACTTGCAGATGGCCAATAATGCCGGGGCTGCAGCGATTGCGGTTGAATATGGTGCGCATGACGTGCTTGCACTGCAAAACATGCAGCCTATATTTTCTGCAAAAGATGTTGCGCAATTGCATGAATGGCTGCGTGAAAACGCCTGAACACCAGCTGTAAATAAGTGACAGATAAGAGATAAAGATGAAGTCAATTTCTGTATGTAAGTCAGATGAGTTGATAGAAGGTGGCAAAGGCGTGCGCTTTCCTGTCACCGCTGGCAGTGACGACGCTGTTGGCTTCGTGATTCGCTATGACGGCGCAGTGCATGGTTATTTGAATCGCTGTGCCCATGTGCCGGTGGAGCTGGACTGGAATCCAGGTGAATTCCTGGAATCCAGTGGTCTTTACATCATGTGCGCCACCCATGGTGCCATTTATCAGCCAGACACTGGCTATTGCACGGGCGGACCTTGCCGCGGCGGCCGCCTGCGAAAAATTAATGTCAGTGAAGAAGAAGGGCAGATTTACTGGCATCCCGATGATTATATACAAGCTGTCATTGCCTGATTTCTGGAAAAATTATGAATGAGCAATTTCCGAGTTCGCCAGCGAGCGAAAGCGACAAAAAAGAAACTGGCTGGGAACGTCAGCTTTTGGAAAAACTGGCGACAGACTCCTTGCGTGAGCAACGCTTGCGCAGGCGCTGGAGTATCTTTTTCAGGTTCGCATTTTTGTCGGTGATTATTTTCGCGTTTTACTATTTCAGCGATTATGCAAGTACTGAAATGGAAAATCTGGGGCATCACACAGCACTAATAGAAATTGACGGCACCATAGAGTCAGAAGGCGCAGGCAGTGCGCACACGGTGATCCCGGCATTGAACCGGGCGTTTGCTGATCCGGGTTCAGTCGCTGTCGTGGTGCGTATCAATAGCCCTGGGGGCAGTCCTGTCCAAGCTGGCATGATCAATGATGAAATTGGCAGGCTGCGCAAAGAATACCCAGACAAAAAACTGTATGTCGTGGTGGATGAGATTTGTGCATCCGGCGGTTATTACATTGCCGTTGCTGCAGATAAAATTTTCGTCAATAAAGCCAGCGTCGTTGGTTCTATCGGGGTACTGATGGATGGTTTTGGTTTTACCGGTCTCATGGATAAGCTGGGTGTAGAGCGTCGCCTCATGACAGCGGGTGAAAACAAGGGTTTCATGGACCCATTCTCGCCACAAACAGAAAAACAAAAAGCATTTTCGCAAACCATGCTCAATGAAATTCACCAGCAATTCATTGATGCTGTACGTGCTGGGCGTGGTCAGCGTTTGAAAGAAACACCGGAAATGTTTTCTGGCCTGTTCTGGATAGGCAGCAAGGCTGTGCAAATGGGCTTGGCAGATGACTTTGGTTCTGTGGATTCTGTCGCACGCGATGTCATCAAGGTAGAAAACATCGTCGACTACACTCAAAAAGAAGGTTTGCCTGAGCGTGTCTTGAAGAAATTTGGGGCTTCCATAGGGGCTAGTGCCGCAACTACGATGTTGAAGGGAAATACTCCTAGCATGCGCTAATTAGCCATTTTGTTTGGTTGATTTTCTTAATCCTGTTGGCTGCTTGCATAGTTATTTTTTTCTTCCACTCGTTATCGAGTTGGCATATATTAGGGGCGTAACTGGTTCAAAAGAAGGAGGTCGATATACAAGATATTTTTTGTATCCAAGGCGGATTGAATTTGAGCTCCGGTGTCTTGTGTGCCGGTTATTAATGAAGTGGATAGTCTACAATTTGTGAAGTACCCATCCGTTTAGTTCACGGACCTGAGGTTTCTAAGAACCCTCGCTAAGTTAGCAGCAGTAGTAATATTAGTAGCCATAAAGTAGCCATTAGCATCCATGAAGTAAAAGAAACGGTAGTGCAACGCTACCGTTTTTTTATGCCTGTTTTTCTTCTCACATACTTGATTTGAATCAAGTGTCGTTATTTTCTCTCCTGTAACATCAAAGCGATTTGATCGCCGCACCTACTCTTTATCTTCTATTCTTTATCCTCTATCTTCAACCATGGCATTTGTATTTTCAGCGCTTTTTGAGACCAAGTTTTTCGCTTTTAAATCAAGTGAAAAGACAGACTGTTTTCATTGCGGTGAAAAAATGCGCAAAAGCAATGCGCTGACTACCTCATTTGATGGCCGCATGCAGCCAGTGTGCTGCCATGGCTGCATGGCGATTTTGCGTACGGTGGAGCAAAATAAGCTGGTGGCTGAGTATATGAAGAATAAAGTCAGCCAGACGCTGTCTGGGTAAAGCCATGATAAATGCGAACGAGGTAGTGCCAGACGTCAATGGAATAGCCCAACAGCAAAGGCTTGTCAGCGAGAAACTGAATCTCTCAGGCATGCGCTGTGCTGCCTGTGTGCAATTGATAGAATTTCGTATCAGGCAATTGCCGGGCGTCACTGCCTTCAAGATCAATACTGCGAGTCATCGTGCCGATATTTCCTGGGATGCTGAAGTCCTGACGCTCAAACGTATTTTGGCTGCCGTCACCGACCTGGGTTATGGCGCTTTACCTGCCAACCAGTCCCCAGATGAATTTGAGCAAAAAGAAAGCAAGCGTGCCCTCTGGCGCTTGTTCGTTGCCGGCTTCGCCATGATGCAGGTAATGATGTATGCCTTTCCAGCCTACCTGGTTCCTGTGCCACAGATTGATGGTGACTTGACGCCTGATGTCGACAAGTTGCTGAAGCTGGCCAGCATGATCATCGCGGTACCTGTCATCGGTTTTTCAGCTTCACCTTTCTTTTCTTCTGCCTGGCGTGATTTGAAAAATCGCCATATAGGCATGGACGTACCGGTTTCTCTAGGGATATTGCTGACCTTTTTTGCCAGCGTCTGGGCGACGTTTCATGGCGGTGCGGTGTATTTTGATTCTGCCATCATGTTCATCTTCCTCTTGCTGGGCGCGCGATTGATTGAATCCAAAGTGCAAAAACGCACGACGGCAGCATTAAGAATACTGACGCAATTATCTCCGGCGAAGGCGCAACGTTATCTCGCGTATCCGCAACAGGCGTTAGAGACTGTTGATGTAGCTGCCTTGCAGACAGGTGATTATCTGTTGGTCGCTGCCGGTGAACATATTCCTGCGGATGGCTTGGTCATTGCAGGTGATAGCAGTTGTGATGAAGCCCTGATGACGGGCGAATCTCTACCTGTCTGCAAAACCACAGACAGTAACGTATTGGCGGGATCGGTAAATATTTACGGTGCCCTCGTGATGCAGGCAAAACAGGTAGGTGGCGCGACTCAATTGTCGGCCCTGATAGGCATGATGGAATCAGCTTCGCTGGAAAAGCCATCACTGGTTTTACTGGCAGACAAACATGCCAGTCGTTTTTTAATCATCATACTGCTGCTTGCCTTTGTCAGCGGCATCGTCTGGTGGCAAATAGATCCTGGCCGTGCTCTGTGGATCGCCATCAGCATCATCGTGGTGACTTGCCCATGTGCCTTGTCTTTGGCAACGCCAGGAGTGATGTCGGCTGCCATAGGTATCCTGGCCAAAAATGGTGTTTTGCTGGCGAAATCAAAAGCCATACAAGCCATGGCATCAGCTACGCATATTGTCTTTGATAAAACCGGCACGCTAACAGTGGGGAAGTTGCAGGTCAGGGAAATGCTGTCTGCTGATGATGCGCCCGCCAATGCAGTAATTGCCATGACACTGGCCTGTCAGTCTACGCATCCTGTATCCAAAGCAATTGGCGATTATCTGGCGCAAAAAAAATCGAATCAAGATATGCCTGGCTTAAATAAAGTAAGAGAGGTGCCAGGAGGTGGCATCGAAGCTGAATGTGAAGGGCAAATTTATCGCCTGGGCAGTGTGGAATTTGCCCGTGAATTGCATGCTCAGGAAATATCTATCCCCGTCGGTTTTGCAGGACAAACATTGACTGTGTTGGCGAATGAATATGGCAATCTCTTATGGTTCGCACTTGATGACATACTGCGTGAAGATGCAATTGAAGCGATCAGGAACTTAAAAAGCAAGGGCAAGAAAATCTTGCTTTTATCCGGTGACCGCTTGGACGTGGTCAATAAAATTGCTGCGCAATGTGATATTCACGAAGCCTATGCTGGGCTGAGCCCAGCAGGTAAATATGAAATGGTGCAAAAGCTGCAGGCTAACGGTGCCGTAGTGGTCATGGTGGGTGACGGCATGAATGACGGGCCTGTATTGGCACTGGCTGATGTGTCAGTAGCGATGGGACAGGGCGCACCAATTTCACAATCGCGCAGTGATGTATTATTGATGTCGAATCGCTTGCTGGACCTGGATTTTGGCATGACGGTAGCCAATAAGGCTTATAAACTGATACGCGAAAATCTCGCATGGGCTGTGTTTTATAATTTATTGGCGATACCCGCTGCCATGTGCGGATGGCTTGAGCCCTGGCATGCGGCACTGGGTATGTCGTTGAGTTCGCTGATTGTGGTGTTGAATGCCCTGCGCCTGTATTTATTGCCACAGCCCGTCTATCTGATGCAGGACTGATATAAAGAGTAGCGCAAGAAATTATGGACATACTTTATTTGCTGATACCGCTGAGCCTGGTTCTGGTGTTTGCCATTGGTGCGGTATTCTGGTGGGCAGTCAATCACAAGCAGTTTGATGGTCTGGAAGACGAAGGGCAAAGAATCGTCGATGATGTGGATGGCTGAGTTTTTAAAATATGCTCAGGCATCAATGGGATTTTGACGCGCAAAACTCAAGATGTGAAGGGCAGATTCGTGGAAGTCCGATTCTCCAATATCGTTTTGTTCTATTTGTCTGGCCTTGCTGTATCCCACAAAATTTCTCGCGATTGACTTGCCATAGGCTGGGTCATAATGATGTTCCAGCAGTTCTTTGACCAACTGTGTGAGTTTGCCAGCTTCAGCCATTTGCTTCCAGTCAGAAATTTTTTCTTTGCCGTGCAGTGCGGTCAGGAAATGCAATTGCTGATTCAGGCTTTCTGTGTTGCGCATGAAATGAGCATATTCTTTGACCAAAAATTCCACTCTTTTTTCCAAGGGCAGATTAACTTGTATGCAGCCTGAGGCACGCATGGCTTGCATCAAGGTTTCGGGTACTCTGAGGTTGCCGATTTTTTTACTCTCTGCTTCTACGTAAACTATTTTCTGTTCATCAAACCCTTGTAGTCGTTCAAAAATATGGCTCTCAAATTGTTTTTGTGATGGCTGTGCATGTTCTGGAATGTCTCCCAATACCGAACCGCGATGGGCCGCTAATTCCTCAAGATCGAGTACTTGCGCGCCCATTTCTGCCAGAGTTTGCAGACAACGACTCTTGCCACTGCCGGTTGGCCCACATAAAACCTGCCATTTAAAATGCTGCAATTCCGTGCCCAGGCTCAGATTAACAAATTGCCTGTATGCCTTGTAGCCACCATTCAATTGCACGACTGGCCAACCTATTTTGGCAAAGATATGTGCCATGGCACCACTGCGATTGCCGCCGCGCCAGCAATAAATCAAAGGCTTCCAGTCGCGTGGCTTGTCCTGAAACAGGTTTTCTATGTGTCGTCCTATATTCTTTGCGACCAGGGCTGCACCCAGGCGCTTGGCTTCAAATGAACCGACTTGCTTGTACATGGTGCCTACGATAATGCGTTCTTCATTGTCCAATACAGGGCAATTGATGGCGTGGGCAATATGGTCTTCGGCAAACTCGGCTGGGCTACGCACGTCGATGATGGCGTCAAATTCTGCGCGTCGCTTGAAGACTTCTGGAAAATCCAGCAGTTGAGGATATTTCATGATGGCATTTGCTTGTTTCTACGTGTTTTCACTTGCTCTTATTTAGTAAGGGAAGTAAATGTGGCCAGACATTATCGAGGATAGTTGGATGAGCTTCTGCGATGGGATGGATGCGGTCAGCCTGAAACAGGTTTTCTTTCTCTGCTATGCCTTCCAGTAGAAACGGCACCAACGCAGTCTTGTTGGTTTTGGCCAGTTTTTCGTAAAGTGAAAAGAAACGCTCAGAATAATCAGGGCCATAATTGGGTGGAATCCTCATACCTGCCAGTAAAACTTTACTATGCTGCGCCTGAGCCATGTCTATCATCGCTTTGAAATTGCCTTCTGACGCTTTGAGCGGCAAGCCACGCAAGGCATCATTGCCACCAAGCTCTATGATCACCACATCCGGATGGTGACGCTCGAGCAGGCTGGTTAATCTGGCTTTGCCGCCGCTGGTAGTATCGCCACTGATGCTGGCATTTATCACATTAGCGGGTATTTTTTTTTGCTGTAATCGCTGTTCCAGCAAAGCTACCCAGCCCTTACCGCGCGCCAGTCCATATTCGGCTGATAAACTGTCGCCGAGCACAAGGATGGTTTTTGATGCAGAATAAGCAGGTGAAGCAGTAATCGCAAACATCACGAGCACCAGGGCTTGTTTTAATAGTCTGCTGACGTGACCTGACAATTGAGTAAAGAGCATACGCAAAGACCTTATGGAATCAAACAAAGCGGCAATAGAAGTAAAGCATCTGACCAAGCGCGTAGCGGATGCGACTGGCGAGCTGAGCATACTGAATGGCATAGATTTTACCGCGCAAGCCGGGCAGACGCTTGCAATTGTTGGTGCCTCTGGTTCAGGCAAGTCCACCCTGCTGGGCATACTGGCTGGGCTGGATACGCCAACAGAAGGCAAGGTCTTGCTCGATGGCGTGGATATTTTTGATTTAACTGAGGATGGCAGGGCGCAATTTCGCAAAGAGAATCTGGGCTTTGTATTTCAGTCCTTTCAATTGCTGATGCACCTGAATGCGCTGGAAAATGTCATGCTGCCACTGGAATTACGTGGCGATAAGCAGGCGCGTGCCAAGGCAGAAAAAATGCTGGAGCATGTCGGGCTGGCTTCCAGGCTCAGGCATTATCCCAAGTTTTTGTCAGGTGGTGAGCAGCAAAGGGTGGCGCTGGCCAGAGCCTTTGTGACTGAACCACCTTTGCTTTTTGCTGATGAACCTACCGGCAGCCTGGATGCTACTACGGGTGAGGCAATCATCAATTTGATGTTCACTTTAAACCGCGAGCGTGGCTCGACCCTGGTTCTCGTGACACATGATCTGTCAATCGCGGCCAGATGTGGCAGGGTACTGACCATCAGTGCCGGTCATCTGCGCTCAGACACAGTCAACGCCTGATGGCAAAATAATTTACTTCAGGCTTGCGTCCCAGTTGTAAGCCTGAATGCTGCCATCACTGTAGCTTGCCAGCCAGCCACCACGTTTGTCCTGGCTGTCGCAATCCCAATCCGGCAATACATATCTGGTCTGTCCATTATCAACGTGTATCGCAGGCCTGTGGGTGTGGCCGTGTATCATGATGCTGGTACTGGTTTGTAAAAACAATGCGGCGATGGCATCTGCATTGACATCCATGATGGCGACAGATTTTTGTTTTTGTTCCATCTTGCTTTCGGTACGCAAGCCTTCAATGATTTTTTTGCGTTGATCAAGCGGCATGGCCAGGAAAGTCTTTTGCCATTCTGTTTGCCTGACTTGCGCGCGGAACTTCATGTAGGCATGGTCATCGGTGCACTGCGCATCGCCATGGCTTATCACTACTTTTTTGCCTGCCAGATCAATGACGCTGGGATCATCCAGCAATATTGCACCGGTCGCTACAGAAAAATCACTGCCTATCAAAAAATCCCGATTACCAGCGATCCAGTAAAGTTGCACGCCATGATCACGGACTTTGCGCAATGCCTGAACGATCGATAAGTTATAGACATCCTCGATATTGTCATCACCCACCCAATATTCAAACAAGTCCCCTAGTAAATACAGGGCCTTGGCCCGCGTGGCCTGCTTGTCGAGAAAACTTAAAAAAG
Organism: Undibacterium sp. Ji83W; assembly: GCF_049340385.1. Classification (NCBI taxonomy): domain Bacteria; kingdom Pseudomonadati; phylum Pseudomonadota; class Betaproteobacteria; order Burkholderiales; family Oxalobacteraceae; genus Undibacterium; species Undibacterium sp. Ji83W. Next base: position 69,640 of record NZ_JBMPOZ010000015.1, read on the forward strand.
CTGCAGTAGTAAGAGGCAGGGCAGGATTTAAATGTGTGTCAGAAACAAAAAGCGCAACCAGTTCAGGTTGCGCTTTTGTCTGATTCGCGTGGTGGTCTGCGATCATGAGATAGACTAAATGGTATTAAACGATTTGCGTTTTTTCTATCAGCACGTTTTCTACCGGTACGTCCTGGAACATGCCAGTACGGGTAGTTTTCACGCCTTTGATTTTGTCGACAATGTCCATGCCTTCTACGACTTTGCCAAATACGCAGTAGCCCCAGCCGTCCTGACCTGGATAGTCGAGGAAGCTATTGCTTGCGGTATTGATGAAGAACTGTGCTGAAGCAGAATGCGGATCACCAGTACGGGCCATGGCCAATGCATAACGTTCGTTTTTCAAGCCATTTTTGGCTTCATTTTCGATAGGTGCATTGGTAGGTTTTTGGTTCATGCCTGGCTCAAAACCACCACCTTGTATCATGAAGCCATCAATCACGCGATGGAAAATAGTGCCGTTGTAGTGACCAGATTCAACATAGGCCAGGAAATTGGCAACAGTTTTTGGGGCTTTTTCTTCGTTCAGTTCAATCTTGATGTCACCGAAGTTGGTGGTCAGAATAACGGCCATGATAGTCCTTCATTTCTAAAAGGTTAGTGATGTGTTTATTTTAATAAGGTAGCGGATTGAATGATAACTGGTTTGCTTGGTACATTTTGCATCATTTTAGCTTCGCCAGTTTCTACCACTTTAATTTTTTCGACGACTTCCATGCCTTTGATGACCTTGCCAAAAGGCGTATAGCCAGCGGTCATTGCCAGTGCCCTGGCGCGTCTTTCAGTCACAGTGTTGCCACGGTATTGAAACTCAACCGGATCGCCCTCAGGCAAGACTTGATGGTTCAGGAATTCATTGTCTTTGACATTGATGTAGAACTGCGCGCCAGCTGAATTGGGGTCTTGCGTGCGGGCCATGGCAACCACGCCCAGGTCGTTTTTCAAGCCATGTTCCAGTGCTTCACGCGCTTCCAGGGGGACGGATTTATTCGTCGGTTTTTCTTTCATATCCTTGTCATAACCGCCGCCCTGTATCATGAAATTATCAATGACACGGTGGAAAATCGTTCCTTTGTAATGCCCACTTTTGACATATTTAAGGAAATTATCTACGGTTTTTGGGGCTGCTTCCGGGTAAAGCTCAATGACGATTTCACCCATATTGGTTTTCAGGGAAACCTTGGGTTGCCCTTCGGCAAAACTAAAGGCGCTTGCCATCATCAGGCAGGTACCCAGCAATATACTGTTTAGTCCGGATTTTGAAATTTTCATATTCAGCATACGTTATTGGTTGATGAATTAAGAGTAAACAAAGGTTCAAACGGTGGTTTCGTAAATTATGCGCCATCTGGCGGCTTCTTTCAGCCAGTATTGACGTTTACGAATCGCCGCTTTGGTTTTCCCATTGCTGGTTTCCTGGGTAAAGGTGCTGACTATCAGCTCGTCTTTGCCTGGGTAACGGAAATGGGTTACGTCTTTTAATTTAATAGCAGGATTATGCCAGTTATCCCAGCTTTGCTGCTGTTTGGGAAACCAGGTGTTGAGATTGTCGCCCTGCGTCGTCTTAAAATTGCGCGAATAATTTGTCAGAATGCGGTTGGCATTCTGGCTTTGCATGTCCAGGCGCCAGTCGTCCACGAGTTTTTCGGCAAAGTTTCTGTCCAGTATCCATTTATTGCGGCTGACGAATTCCACTTGCTCGCTGATGATGACAGGTGTCTTGCCTATGTCCACCATGGACGAGATTTTTAAAAAATCCGGATTCGTCAATACCACGCAACCATCTGATGCCAGGGGCGGGCGGCTGAAGCTTTCAGGCGGCATGCCATGCAGCCAGATGCCAGAGCCGTTGCGGCCATTGAATTTGTCCCATTCATTCGGGTAATTCAATGGCAGGGCACCAGGGCCATAAAAACTCGGCAGCTTGGTGCCAGCCAGACGGCTGGTAATGTAATACACGCCTATCGGCGTCTTTTGGTCGCCTTCTTTGATCTTGTTGATACCAAATTTGCCCTGACTTATATAGAAGTCATTGATCAGATGCGGTTGGCCTGCAACATTCTCATATACATAGAGGCGCGATTTTTTTGCATCGACGACGATGGCCTGCTTCTGGTCATCACGTAATTGCAAAATGGCTCTGGGGATCAGGTCAGCGGCGGGGCGTTCACGATAAGAGCGTATGCGCGCCGCTGCCTCATCCCTCAGGTCTTTCAGTTTATCGGGTTGCGTCAAGGCACCGACACCGAAACTGCGCACCGGACGGGTGTGCATCAGCAGCAAATCACCCTGTATCAAATGTGCCAGCTGGAAGTGCGGATAGGCTTCTACCAGCGCATCTATCTTGGTCTGCGCTTGTTGCAGATTATTTGCGGCCAGGTTTTTGTAGACTTCAATTAATAATGCATCCGGGTCGGGGGCATTGGGGTTAATTTCAGCCGGTGCGACTTTATTCGGGCGTGATTTGGCCATGACGAGTGCTGGCGAAGCAATATGCGCCAGACATGTCAGAGCAAGAATAGCAAAAATGCGTGATTTTCCGACTTTGACTGCGGCCGGAGTATCAGAATTGACAGCGAAAAACATTAGCTACCCGCACGCTCCTGTTTGATCTGCCATTTGCCATCCTGCTTCACCATATGCAAGGTTTTACGGCTATTGGCAGTCAACTGGTCAGAGGTATAGATCTGACGGAACTTGACCGTGGCTGTGTTGCCATCGACATCGATTTTGGCAGATTCAATTTTGACGTTGATGCGGCCTTTGCCTTCTATCCTGTTGCGACGTTCTTCGGCCCAGGCCTTGTAGGACTCACCTTTGGGCGTCTGGAAATCTTTTGCATAATGCCCCAGATAGGCATTGGTATCTTTGCTGCTCCAGGCTTTGGCCCAGTTTTCTACCGCCTTCAGCACGTCTTCTTCAGTCTTGTCACTAGCTGCAGTAGCTACGGCCGCAGGAGCAGGTTTGGATTTGGGTTCAGGCTTGGCAGTTTCAGCCTCAGGCTTCGTTGCCGCAACTACTGCAGCGCTGGCTTTGGCTGGAGCAGCGGTATTGGCCGCAGGTGCAGGAGACGCCATTGCTGTCTTGGGATTGGTGCCACCCGTGGTATTGCCGACCAGGTTCTTGACCAGGGTCAATTTTAATTTGGCAGTATTGTTGCTGGAATCGAGTTGCAAAGCCTTGTCATAGGCCTGGCTGGCCAGTTTTGCATATACATCACCCAGATTTTCATGTGCCGTGCCATAAGTTGGATTGGTCCTGATTGCCATTTCCAGGGCTGCACGGGCTTTGTCGTACTGGCCGGATGATGCATACAAGACCGCCAGATTATTGTAGGGCTCAGGCAATTCAGGGTAATCGTCAGTCAACTTCGAGAAAACAGTAATGGCTTCTGCTGATTTGTTTTGCTCTGTCAGTATCAATCCCTTGAGAAAACGCATCTGCGCATCCTTAGGGCGTTGCGCCAGGGCGGCATCCACTTTTTGTAAGGCTTCACTTATCTGACCAGATCTGAGCAATTTGCCAACGTCAGCCGCATCATCTGCCCGGACATAAGCAGACATCAACAGCAATGACAGACTGGATAAGGTAAGAACATTCTTTAAAATGTGGCGCATGGTGTTCGGTCTTGGATTTATAGGAGTTTGGCAGAACATGTAAGCTGCAATGGTATACTGGCTGATGAGCAAAGCGCCATCTTATCAAATAAGTTGCTGACTATGGGTGTTTGACAATGACTTTGACAAGTAAGCAGCATTTTGCCAGTGGTTTTGGCAACGGCAACAAGTATTTGCTTGCTGATTTCTATTGTCTGGACTCAAGCAAAAAGTGCTGAACACTGGACAGCGAGACCAGTTTTGATATCTAATCTGCTCCGTCAGGACAATAAGTCCATTATGTATGCATACGAATTTTGCAAAAAAATCATCTAAATGGTTCTTTTGTACGCTAGGCAGAGCGACACATTATTCAATTAAACATTGCGTCCGCGCCAGAATGAAATTGGATTTTTTTATCAACTCGTGTGATGTTAAGGAGGCACGATGACTAAAACGACATTTTTAAATTTTGAACAATCAATTGCAGAGCTGGAAACAAAAATAGAAGAACTGCGTTTTGTTCAGGATGATTCAGCAGTCGATATTTCTGAAGAAATAGATAGGCTGTCGAAGAAAAGCCAGATGTTGACGAAGGATATTTACGCCAAGTTGACCCCATGGCAAGTGTCGCAAATTTCCCGTCATCCCCAGCGTCCATATACCATGGACTACGTGAATCAGATGTTTACTGATTTCCACGAGTTGCATGGTGACCGCAGTTTTTCTGACGATCAATCCATCGTTGGTGGTCTGGCCAGGTTCAATGGTCAGGCATGCATGGTCATGGGCCACCAAAAAGGCCGCGACACCAAAGAACGCGCTCTGCGTAATTTTGGTATGCCCAAGCCAGAAGGTTATCGCAAGGCCATGCGCCTGATGAAACTGGCTGAAAAATTCGATATTCCCGTATTTACCTTTGTCGACACCACCGGTGCCTGGCCTGGTATAGATGCTGAAGAGCGCGGTCAGTCTGAAGCCATTGGCCACAATCTGTATGTCATGGCAGAATTGAAAGTCCCCCTGATCACTACCATTATTGGTGAAGGTGGTTCTGGCGGTGCATTGGCGCTGGCGGTTGGCGATGCTGTGCTGATGTTGCAATATGCGACTTATTCCGTGATTTCGCCGGAAGGTTGTGCCTCTATCCTGTGGAAGACATCTGACCGCGCATCTGATGCTGCGGAAGCACTGGGTTTGACTGCGCACAGACTGAAAGCCATGGGTCTCATCGACAAGATCATCAATGAGCCTTTGGGTGGTGCACATAGGGATCCGAAACAGATGTGCGCTTTGGTAAAACGTGCACTGGCAGATACCTTGCGTCAATTCCAGGGTGTCAAAACCAAGGACTTGCTGGCTGCCCGCCATGAAAAATTAATGAGCTACGGCAAGTTTAAGGAAACGAAACTCGCTGAATGAGGCCAGATCAACATTGCTCCAGTCTTGAGCAAGCATTCTCAAAAAAACTCGATGCCATTATTGCTGATTTCTGTGAAGGAAATCTGCAAAATGGCCTCGCAGTAGGCTATAGCGGCGGTCTGGATTCCACGGTTTTACTCGACCTGGCAATCAATTATTGCCGCCGCGCCAAAATTTCATTGCATGCTTTTCACGTACATCACGGTTTAAGTCCGAATGCTGATGCTTGGCTAGCTCATTGCCAGGCTGCGTGCATTGCTGATGATATTGCCTTTCATGCTGAGCGTATCCAGGTTGCCCGAGACAGCGGCGACGGGGTAGAAGCTTCTGCTCGCAAGGGGCGTTACCAGGCTTTGGGAATGATGTCGAAAAATACCGGCACCTCCTTGATTCTGACAGCTCATCATCAGGACGATCAGGCGGAAACCTTGTTGTTGCAGTTATTGCGAGGTAGTGGTGTGGCTGGCATGTCAGGCATGGATGTCTGTCACCGTGCACCTAATTTGTTTGGCCATGATGAAGTCATGCTGGGGCGGCCACTGCTGACCGAAAAGCGAACTACGCTGGAAGCTTATGCGAGCCAACGGGGTTTAAGCTATATCGAAGATGAGTCAAATACTGACCAGCGTTATCTGCGCAATGCCATACGCTACAGTGTAATGCCGGTGCTTGAAGGCTTATCGCCCGGCTACTCAGAACGTATAGCCCGTTCCGCCACCCATTTTCAAGCGGCGCAAGATTTACTGCTGGAAGTTGCAGAGCAGGATTTAGCCAATTGTTCCTTTGAAACGGGGTTGGGTATTGCTGCCATGCGTGCACTGAGTCCTGCACGTAGAGATAACTTGTTCCGTTACTGGTTTTCAAAGGCGGGTGTACGTATGCCCACGACCTCGCGGCTGAAGGAAATGCAATACCAGCTATTTGACGGGCGTGAAGATGCGCGTATTACTATCCGTCACGATACCATTGCGATACATCGCTATAAAGACATCGTCTATTTGTCTGCACAAAAAGCTGAGATGGCTGAGGAAGACAACGAACGTGAATTTGTCTGGCAAGGACAGGCGCATATCCACTTTCCTGAATTTGCTGGTAGCCTGTATTTTGACCAGGCTGAGCGTGGACTGGGTGCATCCTGGCTAAAGTCGCAAACGCTTTCCTTGCATCTGCGCAGAGGAGGGGAGAGACTGAAGCTGGCAGAAAACCGCTCTACCCGCGATATGAAGAGCCATTATCAGTCTTTGCAGATACCTTTCTGGCAACGGGAGCGCTTACCATATGTCTCTATTGGCAAGGATTTATTGTTTGCTGCAGGCGTCGGTATGCAGAGCCGGTTTTGCCAGGCTGAGCCGGGAACGTGCATTTCTTTGCGCTGGGTGTTTGATCAACAGTGATCAACAGTGATTAATTTTGAATAAGTATTTGTTGTCGTCTTATAGGAATATTGAATATGCGTAGGCAGCTAGTCCTCGATACCGAAACCACAGGTTTGAACGCGCGTAATGGCGACCGCGTCATAGAAATTGGTTGTGTAGAATTAATTAACCGCAAGCTGACCGGTAATAACTTCCATCGCTATATCAATCCAGAGCGTGATTCTGAAGAAGGCGCTTTGGCAGTTCATGGCTTAACCACCGAATTTTTAAGTGATAAGCCCAAGTTTGCCCAGATAGCCGAAGAATTTTGCGAATATATCAAAGATGCAGAAATCATTATTCATAATGCACCTTTTGACGTGGGCTTCCTGAATGCCGAGTTTGCGCGTCTGAATTTACCCGCATTGACTGAGTACTGTCCCAGCGTCATAGATACCCTGGTTCAGGCAAAAGAATTGCATCCTGGGAAACGTAATTCTCTTGATGCGCTCTGTACCCGCTATGAGATTTCAAACTCGCACCGCAAATTGCATGGCGCTTTGCTGGATGCTGAATTGTTGGCAGATGTTTTTCTGGCAATGTCACGCGGGCAGAACAGTTTTGAAATCGACATTGAAGAAGACGACGCACCAAAAGTGCAGGAAGTCGTGGCCTTTGATATGCCCGTTGGTGAGATTGCGGTATTAATGGCAACAAAAGAAGAAATGAGCGAGCATGAAACATTGCTGGCAGGGTTGGATAAGCAAATCAAAGATAAATGCATCTGGCATACGACTTTGTAAGAAATAAGCTGAAGCCCCTTTAATTTGAAGTGCATTAAGTGCAACAAATGCATGGAGTAATAGCTTAAATAGCCATTTAAACGGTACTAAAAGGATCACCTGTTGCAAACAGGTGATTTTTTTTTGGTTTTTTTTGCGCTTAACCCTAAAGATTTCACAATTTGTTGCCGTTACAGGGATAAGAAAATAAATCGAAAATATTTTTAATTTTTCCCTAAAGTTTTCTAAAGTACTGCCGTTAATGATTGTAAGACGATGTGGTAAAAGATCGATTTTTCCATAAGCCCTTGTTTTCATTAATGTTTTTTGAATTGGCTAATTTTGCTGATTGAGAAAAATAAAAATCTGTTTTCTACGAAATTTCATTTTGTAGATGCCTAAATTTGCCTGTAGGATATTTTCCTACGGCATGTCCTCGTTTTTTTCTTGGTTTAAATACGGAATCCTGCTTATACAGCCGCTTTTCAGCAGCCTGCACAATGTATCTCACTGGCAACGCAAACATGCCGCTGATAACAAAACTGGAGGGTGGGAAAATGACGCAGAACGATATGATGGCCGAGATTCGGGATGCCAATTTGAGTTATTTGATGTTGGCACAACAAATGATTCGCGCTGATAAGGCGACCGCTATTTTCCGTTTAGGCATAGGCAAAGAAATTGCAGACCTGATCGAAGGTTTGAATAATGCCCAGATTTTGAAATTGGCTGGCTCCAATATGATGTTGGCGCGCTTCCGCTTCGAAGATAGCTCCATTTTGTGTATGTTGACAAATTACAACAAGGAACGTGCGCTTGCACATTCCCATGCTGCGATTTTGATGGCTGGTCAACCAGTAGAAGAAATCCATTAATTTGTCGGGCATTAAAATCAAGGCGGATGGAGAAAAATCATGGCAAGCAAAAGTGTAGTAAATGAAGCTCACGAAATTCAATTGGCAATTGAGTTGGTCAATCTGGGCGCCAGATTGCAATTGCTGGAATCAGAGACTTCCTTGTCGCGTGAGCGTCTGCTGAAGATATACAAGGAATTGAAGGGTGTATCTCCACCCAAAGGCATGCTGCCTTTTTCTGCTGACTGGTTTATTACATGGCAGCCAAATATTCATTCTTCGCTGTTCATGAATATCCATAAATATCTGCGTGAACATGCAGGCGTTGATGGTATTGAAGCTGTCATCAAGGCGTACCGCCTGTATCTGGAGCAAATGCCTGTTCCTGCGGGTGAGGAGCCGGTCTTGTCACTGACCCGTGCCTGGACCCTGGTGCGCTTCTTTGAAGGAAAAATGCTGAGTTTTGCAAAATGTTGCAAATGCGGAGGGCATTTTGTTGCGCATAGTCTGGATTTGCATGATGATTATGCTTGTGGTTTATGCCACGTCCCGTCACGGGCAGGTAAAACAAAAAAAGCAAAAGATGCGGAGGCCGCGCTGGAATTGGTGGCATAAAATTCAGGAGGAGCCTTGGAGGTAGCATCATCAAAAACCCGCAAAGGCAAACTCCTACCGGATGACGGAGTCTTCTCTTCGCCTGTCTTTTTGGCCTTGCTCATACAACTGCTTGCATTTGGCCTGTCTTATGTGCTGTATGCGACCGACCGGTGGCAGTTTGGCGGCATACTTTCCCCTTATTTACTACTCATCGTTCACGCCAGCCTGGCTGCCGTTCTCAGTTTCTTGCTGCGCATGAGTTGGTGGTGGTGGCTCATACAATTCATTTTTCCCTTTGCAGTTGTAGCATCTCTGGTTTTTCAATTGCATCCGGGCGTGAGTCTGGCGATCTTTGTGTTGATGGTATTGTTGTTTTGGTCAACTTACCGCACACAAGTTCCATATTTTCCTTCCAAATCCAGTTTGTTGCCGTGTATTCTTGAGCAACTACCTGCGCATGATGATTTGTCCTTTATTGATATTGGTAGTGGCTTTGGCGGTGTGTCTGTCAGCCTTGCCAGGCTACGGCCTCAACAATCTTTTTTTGGGGTCGAGGTGGCACCTTTTCCGTGGCTGGTCAGTTGGTTCAGAGCTAAATGGGTGGGCCCCAGGGTTCGCTTCTATTTAAAAGATTATCTGCAACTGGATTTTGCTGAGTTTGATGTGGTCTTTGCTTATCTTTCACCAGCGGCTATGCCTGACTTGTGGGAAAAAATCAGTAATGAGATGCGACCAGGTACGCAATTCATGAGTTATGAGTTCAAAGTGCCTGGCATTGAGGCGGATTTAACTATAAAAAGCAATGCGAATGACCCCGTTCTTTATGTCTGGCGCATATAATGCATATAGTGAAATGTATTCCTGAAGCAATATTTAACCTTCCATTTCTGGTGAATGCTTCAGGTCTGAGGTAGTGTAGTCGATATTATAAAAAAATCCTCTCTAAGGAGTAAAAGCTCGTGTTAGTTATCGTCGGCTATATCATCGTATTGGGCTCAGTCTTTGGTGGCTTTGTTTTGTCCGGTGGGCATATCGCGGTATTGTTTCAGCCACTGGAGTTGCTGATGATAGGCGGCGCTGCAGTTGGCGCTTCTCTGGTTGGTAATAATGCGAAAACCCTGAAGGCCACCATGAAGGCACTTCCAGGTGTCCTGAAAGGCTCAAAATATACAAAAGCTTTGTATATGGAGCTGATGACGATGCTGTTCGATGTCCTGACCAAGGTGCGCAAAGAAGGCCTGATGTCTATCGAGGGTGATATTGAACGCCCGGAAGAAAGCCCGCTTTTCAGTAAATATCCTGCAATTGTCCACGATCATCATATGATGGAGTTTATAGGGGATTATTTGCGCCTGATGGTTTCAGGGAATATGGATGCCTTTCAAATTGAAAATCTGATGGACAATGAGTTGGAAACGCATCATCACGAAGGTGCGGTTCCTGCGCATTTCATTGCCAAGTTAGGTGATGGTTTGCCCGCTTTTGGTATTGTGGCTGCGGTGATGGGGGTGGTGCACACGATGGAGTCTGTCGGTATTCCTCCATCTGAGCTCGGTATCTTGATTGCTCATGCCCTGGTCGGTACTTTCCTGGGTATTTTGCTGGCCTATGGTTTTGTCGGGCCACTGGCTGGTTTGATGGAGCAGCAACTGGATGAGTCATCCAAGACTTTTCAGTGCATCAAAGTGACTTTGCTGGCCAGCTTGAACGGTTATGCACCAGCTTTGGCGGTGGAGTTTGGCAGGAAGGTATTGTATTCAACTGAAAGGCCAACTTTCACTGAATTGGAAGATCACATTAAGCAATCGAAATCTAAATAATAAAAACTGGATTGATGATGGCAAGCGAAGAATTACGACCAATTATAGTCAAGCGCATCAAGAAGGTGGCCGGTGGCCACCATGGAGGTGCCTGGAAAATTGCCTACGCTGATTTTGTGACGGCGATGATGGCATTTTTTCTGTTGATGTGGTTGCTAGGCTCTACTGCCAAAGGTAATTTGAACGGCATCGCCGAGTATTTTCAGACGCCTTTAAAGGTGGCGATGGCTGGTGGTGATGGCAGCGGTGATAGTTCCAGCGTGATCAAGGGTGGTGGTAAGGATCTGAGTGCGCGTGAAGGTCAAAGCCGTAAGGGCGAGATAGAAACGCAAAAGAAAACCTACAACTTGCAGGCTGCAGAGGCTGCTCTGGCAAAAGTAGAAGCAGAAAGGCTGAAAGGCCTGAAGTCTAAAATTGAAGCCGCCATCGAATCCAACCCTACACTGAAGCAATACAAGAAACAGCTTTTGCTTGATATCACGACTGACGGCTTGCGCATCCAGATGGTGGACGAGCAAAACCGCCCTATGTTTGCTTCGGCCAAGGCAGATTTGCAGCCCTACACCCGAGAAATTTTGCACGAGATCGGTAAAGCGCTCAATGATGTGCCTAACCGCATCAGTTTGTCTGGTCATACCGATGCTGCGCCTTATGGTAGTGGTGAGCGCGGTTACAGCAATTGGGAATTATCGGCTGACCGCGCCAATGCATCCAGGCGAGAGCTGATTTATGGCGGTATGGATGAGTCCAAGATGTTAAGAGTGGTTGGGCTTTCCTCTTCAGTGCTGTTTGATAAGCAGGATCCTTTGAATCCGATTAATCGCAGAATCAGCATCATCGTCATGAACAAAAAAGCAGAAGAGTCTGCTTCACAGGACGGCGGCTCCATCGAGGTCGCAAATCAGTCTGACTCAAGTGCCGAAATTTCAGTCAAACCTTGATAGAAGCAAGATATCAGCAAAAGACAAGAAAAAATACAAGCAAAAATACAAGCAAGACGCAGCATCATTAAGTCAATATGCATAGATAGGATGCTTAAGATGTCCAAAAAGAAACTGTTGGGTTCTCAGGTTAAGCAACTTTTATCAGGTGTGTCTGATCACGGAAATGCACATTTGCTGGAGGTTGAGACTGACCTTGCGCAAACAACCATACTCTTGGGTGAGGCGATAGAGAAGTTGGGCGTCAGCTTCATGGCGCTGCATGCAGCAATATCGAGTGAGCAGGAAGAAATTAATTTGATTGTCAGTTCTGGCAATGTTTCAGATGACAGTGTGTTGCGACTCAAGGCTATACAGGAAGATATCGCCAAACATATCAGTTCGGCTGTGACCAGCTTGCAATTTCAGGATTTGACCAGTCAATTAATTTCACGAACTCTGCAAAGATGTGAAGGTTTGCGCGAAGTGTTGGGGACTTTGGGTGTATTAGGTAATGATATTGAACATGATGGCGAATCAGACGAATTGACGGCGTTGTTGCGCGAGACTACCGTGCGCCTGGAAAAGCAAAGCGCGGATCTGAAGAATTTGTTACGTAAAGCAGTGCATCAAAAGCATATGGATAGCGGTGACATTGAGTTATTTTAAATCAAGTGGTAGCGAGCAGAAGCTGCCTACAATTCGTATAACGGAGTAAATATGGCCAAGACAATTTTAGCTGTGGATGATTCTGGCTCTCTGAGGCAGATGGTAGCGTTCAGTTTAAAAGCAGCTGGATATCAGGTAATAGAAGCAGTGGATGGCCAGGACGGTCTGGAAAAGGCACGTAATCAGGTTGTGGACCTGGTGCTGACAGATCAAAACATGCCACGTATGGATGGTCTTACCCTGATCAAGTCTTTGCGTGGTCTGCCTTCGTACGCACGTGTACCCATCCTGATGCTGACAACAGAATCAAGTGACGATATGAAGGCAAAAGGCCGTGCAGCCGGTGCAAATGGCTGGCTGGTAAAACCTTTTGATCCACAGAAGTTGACTGAAGTAGTTAAAAAAGTGATTGGCTGAATTAATGGCCTGGTGTCTGGGCAAACAAATGTAAATCACGGAGCTTAATAATGACGATTGACATGAGTCAGTTTTTCCAAGTGTTTTTCGACGAGGCGGAAGAGCTTCTTGCCGAGAAGGAAAAACTGTTACTTGCCGTCGATATCTCTTCGCCAGATCCAGAGGATTTGAATGCCATATTCAGGGCAGCTCATTCCATTAAGGGCGGTGCTTCGACCTTTGGCCTGACAGATATGACAGAAGTGACCCATATACTCGAGTCACTGCTTGATAAAATACGCAAGGGAGAAATGGCGCTGACTGGCGAGCACGTAGACGCTTTTCTTATCGCCAAAGATATTTTAAAGATGCAGCTGGATGGCCATAGATTGGGCACGCCGGTTGACCAGGACGCTGTCGCCGATGTAAGAATGTTGCTGCAATCCTTGTCACAGGATGCGGTTCCTGTTGCTGCGCCTGCTGCAAGTTTTATCAGTCATCAATCCAGCATGGATCACGCTGATGTCGTATTTAAAACGGCATACAAAATTGAAATGCCAGACGTATCAGAAACTGATGCTGCTGCCATCATGTCTGAACTTGGGCTTTTAGGTGCGATTTCACGGTTGGATAATAATGGCAAGAATGTGGTCCTGGCCTTGCGCACCAATGAAAGCAAGGACGATATCATATCGATTTGCTCTTTCATTCTGAATCCTGATACGCTGAAAATTACAGAAGAACAGATCACCAGTTTACCTGCAAGTAAAGCTGAACCGACAGAGGATGAGCTTGGGTATGGGTTCTTTGAACCTCTGGACTCCATGTTTCCACCAGAAGAAAATAAGGCCGAGCCTGTCGCTGAAAAAGTTGTGGATGTTGTTGTCGCTGAAAAGCAGGTGCAACAAGCTGAGAAAAAAGTGGAAAAGGCTGCCACTTCCCAAGAGTCTTCAACCATCAGGGTTGGTATAGAAAAAGTTGATCAACTGATTAACCTGATCGGTGAACTGGTCATTACCCAGGCCATGCTGGAGCAGCGTACGCAGGACCTTGATCCGATTGCCAATGAACGTCTGTTAAGCAGCGTCGCTCATTTGACGAGGAATACCCGCGACCTGCAAGAAGCCGTTATGTCCATACGCATGATGCCCATGGATTATGTCTTTTCGCGTTTTCCGCGCATGGTCAGGGATCTGGCCAGCAAGCTGGGAAAGAAAGTCGAATTCATTACCTATGGTGCTTCAACCGAACTTGATAAGGGCTTGATAGAACGTATTGTTGATCCCCTTACGCATCTGGTCAGAAACAGTATTGATCATGGTATAGAAATGCCGGCGGCCAGAGCGCAGGCCGGTAAAAGTGAGACTGGTAAATTATCCCTGTCGGCAGTACACCAGGGTGGCAATATTGTGATCGAGGTCAGTGATGATGGCGGTGGATTGCATAGAGAGAAAATTCTTGCCAAAGCCAGACAAAATGGGTTGACGGTTTCCGATTCCATGAGCGACAGTGAAGTCTGGTTGTTGATTTTCGCGCCAGGCTTTTCTACAGCAGAGACAGTAACCGATGTTTCTGGTCGCGGAGTCGGTATGGATGTGGTCAAGCGTAATATCGCGGCCATGGGTGGTGTGGTCGACATACGCTCAGCAATGGGATATGGCACGACGATTACCATTTCCCTGCCATTGACGCTGGCCATTCTTGACGGTATGTCGATTAAATTTGGCAACGAAATTTATATTTTGCCTCTGGGCTTTGTGATGGAATCGCTGCAGCCAGCCCAGGCAGATATTAAAGAAATCAGTGGCAAGGGTAAAGTGGTTAAAGTGCGTGGCGAGTATCTGCCACTGGTACCTTTGTACGAGTACTTTGATATTGAACCTAAGTATACGAACCCATCTGATGGCATCGTTGTGATCGTTGAAGTAGATGGTAAGAAAGCTGCTTTGTTTGTTGATGATCTGGTTGGGCAGCAGCAAGTTGTCGTGAAAAATATAGAATCAAATTACAAGAAGGTCCCCGGGATCTCTGGCGCAACTATCCTGGGTGATGGTGGCGTTGCACTTATTTTAGATGTCGCTGCCGTTTTGCGTACTGCGCGATGAAGATTGAATCAGAAATTTAAGACGAGGAAAAAGAAATGGCGCAAATTTCACAGGGTAGTGATCATGCTTCGAATGACGGGGCTAAATCTGATATTGCCGGGCATGAATTCCTTGCTTTTACTTTGGGTAATGAAGAATATGGTATCGACATACTCAAGGTCCAGGAAATACGCGGCTATGAAGCCGTTACGCGAATCGCCAACGCACCGGATTTTTTGAAGGGTGTTATCAATTTGCGCGGCATCATTGTTCCCGTGGTTGATATGCGTATCAAGTTCAACTTGGGAACACCTACTTATGATCAGTTCACGGTCGTCATTATTTTAAATATTGAAGGGCGTATTGTTGGCATGGTAGTTGATAGCGTCTCTGACGTGACGACTTTGTTGCCTGAGCAAGTCAGGCCTGCTCCTGAAATGGGAACTACCTTCAGCACTGATTTCCTGATTGGATTGGGTACACTTGATGACCGCATGTTGATACTGGTGGACATCGATAAATTGATGTCCAGCCCAGAAATGGGTCTGGTCGATACAGCTGCATGATGTTCTGGTTTCTCTAAGTGGCTACTGATAAAAAATGTAGACATAGACGCTAACAAAAAAATAATTAGGAGACACTATGAATCTGAGAAATTTTAAAATTGGTACCCGTTTAGGGGTCGGCTTCGCACTGATTCTGGTAGGCCTGATCTCCGTAATTTTGTTTGTCAACGCCTTGAGCGGCAACAACCGCAAGGCCATGATAGATGGCTTGAATATGGCTGCTCAAAAACAGGTTCTGGCCAATGCCATGAAAAGTGCACTGTTTGAAGGCGGTATAGCCATGCGCAATATCGGCATACAGTCTGATGTCGGTGAAATGCAAAAGGAAGAAACCAAGGTCAAGACTCAAAGAAAAAAATATGAAGAGGCAAAAGAAAAAATTGCTTCCCTTGGCTTGAGTGAGGAAGAAAAGAAAATCCTTGGCGACATTGCCAAGGTTGACAAGGAAATAGAAAAGCCATTAAAGGATGCAGTAGGTCAGGCTTTGGCATTTAATGCAGAAGGTGCCGCAAAAATTATTGCCACAGTCATTGACCCATTAAGTTCAAAGTCCATACTGGAAATGAATAAACTGGTTGATTTGCAGGATGTTGCATCCAAACTGGTTTTTGAAAATTTTGCAGCCGCAGGCGCAAAACTGACAATCTGGCTGTATGTCATTCTCTTGTCAGCCGTTATTGTCGGTGCTCTGTTCGCCTGGACCATCACTCGCAGTATTACACAACCCTTGCAAGAGGCACTGAGTCTTGCAGAAACTGTGGCAGAAGGTGATTTGCGTAGTCAGGTGACAGTATCTGGTCATGACGAAGTAACCTCTCTGTTTCAAGCCTTAAAGAACATGAACGATAATCTGGCCTCGACTGTTGGACAGGTCAGGACAGGTACAGAAACCATCACTGTCGCATCCCGGGAAATAGCCTCTGGCAACGCCGATTTGTCCA
This sequence comes from Undibacterium sp. Ji83W, assembly GCF_049340385.1. Taxonomy (NCBI): domain Bacteria; kingdom Pseudomonadati; phylum Pseudomonadota; class Betaproteobacteria; order Burkholderiales; family Oxalobacteraceae; genus Undibacterium; species Undibacterium sp. Ji83W. Next base: position 85,681 of record NZ_JBMPOZ010000015.1, read on the forward strand.
GTCGTACAGAATCGCAAGCCAGCTCCCTGGAAGAAACAGCCAGTTCCATGGAAGAACTGACTAGTACCGTCAGGCAAAATGCCGACAATGCACGCCAGGCCAATCAACTGGTGGTGTCTGCATCCGGTGTCGCCGTCAAAGGTGGTGCTGTGGTTGGCCAAGTAGTCAGTACCATGGGCTCGATCAAGGAAAGCTCACGCAAGATTGTTGACATCATCGGCGTCATTGACGGCATCGCCTTCCAGACCAATATTCTGGCTTTGAATGCAGCGGTAGAGGCTGCCCGTGCAGGTGAGCAGGGCCGTGGCTTTGCCGTGGTCGCTGCAGAAGTACGCAACCTGGCACAGCGCAGTGCCAGTGCCGCCAAAGAAATCAAGTCCCTCATCAGCGATTCGGTGGACAAAGTCGATCAGGGTAGTAAGCTGGTGGATGAGGCAGGCAAGACCATGGACGAGATTGTCACCAGCGTACAGCATGTGGCCGACATCATGAGCGAGATCACCGCAGCCAGCCAGGAACAAAGTTCAGGCATAGAACAAGTGAACCTGGCGATTACGCAAATGGATGAAATGACGCAACAGAATGCGGCGCTCGTTGAGCAGGCAGCAGCAGCGGCAGAAAGCATGGAAGAGCAAGCCGTTGCATTGGCACAGGCAGTCAGTGTATTCAAACTGAATGGAAATGCGGCGCAAGTAAGTCAGCAAACTAAACCAGTTGTCAACAAAGCAGTGAGTAATAATAAGCCTGCTGCAAGTGCCAGGTCAGAAGTGAAGGCATTGCCCAGAGCGACCCGTGCAAGTCCTTCATCTACTGGAGCTGGTGCACGTGCCAGCAAGCCAGTTGCTGAACCAGGCAAGCGTGCAGACGACGACTGGGAAGAATTTTAAGGCTAGGCCTGTAAGGTATAGCCAGGAAGCGATGATTTCTGGCTTAAAGCTTGGATACCTGGATATCAAAGCGATTGACATGTAACAAGCGTCCTGGCCTCTTATGAAAGACGCTTGTAATTTAACTTAATTAACAGTAAATATTTTTCAGTCTGGCAAAATGTCTTTGTAATCTTGATTATCTGGATTTTTATTTGAAATCAGCTTTCGTCTCTAAAACAAGATGGGGAAAGTTTAGGAAAGCATTGAATGACGAAATCCATCGATAAAGCCAGATCAGACACTTCAAAGGAGTTTACATTTAACTCCAAGGATTTTGATCGTGTCAGGGATCTGATTTACAAACGAGCTGGCATTTCACTGGCAGATAGTAAGCAGGAAATGGTTTATAGCCGGCTTGCGCGTCGTTTACGGGCGACTGGTATCAACTCGTTTTCTGAATATCTGGATGGTCTGGAAAGTCATCAGATTGAGTCTGAGTGGGAAGCCTTCACCAATGCGCTCACCACCAACCTGACTTCATTTTTCAGGGAAGAACATCATTTCCCCATTCTTGCTGAGCACATCGCCCAGAAAAAAGAGACAGTCAATATCTGGTGCTCTGCCAGTTCAACTGGTGAAGAACCTTATTCCATTGCCATCACATTGTGCGAAGCATTTGGAACCCTGCGCCCCCCTGCACACATTATTGCCACAGACATCGATACCAATGTCCTGGAAACGGCATCCCGTGGCGTCTACAATCTTGACCGCATCGAAAAATTATCGGCAGAAAGAACACGAAAATTTTTCTTGAAAGGCAAGGGCGCTCAGGAGGGACTGGTGCGTGTCAGGCCAGAATTGCGCGACTTGATCACATTTAAACAGTTGAATTTATTGGAAGATAGCTGGCCTTTGAGTGGCGAATTCGATGCAATTTTTTGCCGGAATGTCATGATTTATTTTGACAAGCCTACGCAGGGCAAAATCTTGAAGAAGTTTGTTCCCTTGATGAAGTCAGATGGTCTGTTGTTTGCCGGTCACTCAGAAAATTTCTTGTATGTCTCAGATGACTTCAAGCTGAGAGGGAAAACTGTTTATGAACTGGGTAAATCCCATGCGTCAGGCAGCAGAGCGACATTGCGCAATTTGCAAAAAGGGTAATCCATGAGCCAGCTAAGTGAAGAGCATTTTGCAACGAATGTCTATTACGACAGAACTTTCGATTGTGATGCCGCCAAAATATTACCTGGTGAATTTTATTTCACCAACAAGGACATGTTGATCGTTACGGTGCTGGGTTCTTGCGTTTCTGCGTGCATACGTGACCGCGTTTCTGGTGTCGGCGGGATGAATCATTTTATGCTGCCAGATAGTGGTGGTGATGCAGACAACCCGGTATCTGCTTCGATGCGTTATGGCACGTATGCGATGGAAGTGCTGATCAATGAATTGTTAAAAGCCGGTGCCAAACGCGAAAACATGGAAGCCAAGGTATTTGGTGGTGGCAATGTCTTGCGCGGCTTTACCGCCATCAATGTCGGTGAGCGCAACGCCAGATTTGTACTGGACTATTTGCGGGCTGAAAGAATGCGCGTAATCGCTGAAGATCTGAATGATATTTACCCGCGCAAAGTGTATTTCTTTCCAAGAACGGGCAAGGTACTGGTCAAGAAACTCAAAGTGGAACATAACGATACCCTGAGAAGGCGTGAACAGGATTATGCCAGCAGGCTCAAGACGACTTCAGTTGGTGGCGAAGTCGATTTGTTCTAGTTATTTTGATTGTGTGACGTCGGTAGTCGAGACTGAGCGCGGAGTATTTGCGAATGAAGATAAAAGTATTAATTGTTGACGATTCTGCGCTGATCCGGAGCGTCATGAGCGAGATCATCAGCAGCCAACCCGATATGGAAGTGGTCGGCGTGGCTCCTGATCCTCTGGTTGCGCGCGAATTGATCAAGCAGACCAATCCAGATGTGCTGACACTGGATGTGGAAATGCCAAAGATGGATGGCCTGGATTTTCTTGAGCGCTTGATGCGCTTGCGCCCCATGCCCGTCATTATGGTGTCTTCGCTGACTGAGCGCGGGTCTGAAATTACCATGCGTGCTCTGGAGTTGGGCGCGGTTGATTTTGTCACCAAACCCAAGTTATCGATACAAAGTGGCATGCTTGAGTACATGGAACTGATCACGGACAAGATCAGGATCGCTTCCAAAGCCAGAATCAGACCCAGAAGTGCGCCAGTAGCAGCTGCCGGACAAGCGAATGTTGGTGTATTGCCACAAGTGCGCAATCCCCTGACCAGTAGTGAAAAACTGATTATTATCGGCGCCTCTACGGGTGGTACTGAAGCGATCAAGAATTTTTTAGTGCAAATGCCCTCGGATTGTCCGGGGATATTAATTACCCAGCATATGCCAGAAGGATTTACCCGTTCTTTTGCCAAGCGTCTGGATGGCTTGTGCAAAATTTCGGTATCTGAGGCTGCCGGTGGCGAGCGTGTCTTGCCTGGCCATGCCTACATTGCTCCTGGTCATTCACATCTGTTGCTGGGACGCAGTGGTGCAAACTATGTGACTCAATTGGACCAGGGTGAGCCAGTGAATCGCCACAGGCCTTCAGTAGATGTCCTGTTCAGGTCTGCAGCTATCTATGCGGGCAAAAATGCCGTCGGCGTGATTTTGACGGGTATGGGCAAGGATGGTGCGGCTGGTATGCTGGAGATGAAAAATGCCGGTGCATACAATTTTGCCCAAGATGAAGCAAGTTGTGTAGTATTTGGTATGCCGCGTGAAGCAATTGCAATTGGCGCGACACATGAGGTTGGCCCTTTGAATGAATTGCCCACCAAGGTTCTGCATTACCTTGCTACGCATGGCAGCAGAGCCCTCAGGGTGTGACGTTTTGATAGAATTTAATGTGTTACAGCAATTTCACCACCGTTTTATCTCAATTTGTCCGATAATGCTAATAACTGTCCTTAAAGAAATAGTGGAGTAATTCATGGCCGATCAAAATCTCAAATTTTTAGTAGTCGACGACTTTTCTACTATGCGTCGCATAGTGCGGAATTTGCTGAAAGAATTGGGATATTCCAATGTCGATGAAGCAGAAGACGGTGCAATGGGACTGGCAAAACTGAAGAATGGTGATTTCGATTTCGTCATCTCAGACTGGAACATGCCTAACATGGACGGATTGACGATGTTGCAGCACATCCGTGCTGACCCAGCTTTGTCAAAAATGCCGGTACTCATGGTGACTGCCGAAGCAAAAAAAGAAAACATCATTGCCGCAGCGCAAGCGGGGGCAAATGGCTATGTAGTAAAACCATTTACTGCGGCCACGCTGGATGAAAAACTGACAAAGATTTTCGAAAAATTAGGAAAATAGCAGGGCAATCGGCTTTCCCGGGAGAGGAAAATGAGTCTATGCGTCAATCCAGATACTCAAGCAGAAAATCTCCTGGGTAGCGCTCGGCACATGGACAGGCTGTTGCAGAATAACGTGCACAGTCTGGTTTTATGCAAGCACTCAAAGTATGGGGGCGAGGATGCGCAAAATCAGCCTTATTGCCTTGGCGTTGCTGCCACAATTTCAGAAGATGCAGAGCAGATATCCACTCTTGTGGCTAGGTGGTTCGCGCAATTTAATGAACGATTGATTAGTCGGCTGATGGTAGTCGACGGTAGATTGAGAGTGCTATTTTGACGAGTGCTCAAATCTATATACAAGGCAATGCCGGGTTTGTTCAAATCAGAATCAGTTTGATGATTTGCTAGCAGCCTTGAGTTCTGAATTTTTCAATCATATTAATCCAACATAAATAATACTAAGATGATAGAAGAAAGCTTCATCGTAAGGGAACCCTTACTCGATCCTAAGCAACGAGTCATTGGTTTTCAATTTTCATGGCAACAGCCGGATCAGAATGCAGAGGCAAGCACGGAAAGCCTGAGTGCCTTGCTTGAATTCGTTGCCGTGCAATTGCATGACGACGACAAGGGTTTCTTGCTTGGCGATAGCCTGCTGTTCCTCGAAGCAGTACCCGAGTTATTGCATGCAGAAGGTTTGAAGCTTCTACCTGCCAAGAATACCGTACTGATACTCCATAAAAAATACTTTGCTGATCCAGATACGCTTGCTGCGGTGACAGAATTGCGTCAACTAGGTTATGGCATATGCCTGCGTGGCGCCGAAGTAACAACGCTGGAGCGCGCTTATTTTGCGCAAATCACCCATCTTGAAGTGAAATTGAATGCAGCCAATTTTGCATCGCAAGCCAAGGTGTATGCGACATTGAAGCAATCGACTGTGCGCATGGTGGCACGCAATGTCACTGCCTGGCAGGATTTCGATGCATGTTCAGCATTGGGTCTGGACAGTTTTGTCGGAAAATTGCATTTGACACCAAGGCCAAGCACTGCTCCCAAGACTTTAAATACCTCACAAACGACTATTTTGCAGTTGATGGAAATGGTCAGGAAAAATGCCGATATCCAGCAGCTGGAAGCCGTGGTCAAGCGCGATGCGACTCTGGCTTATAAGCTTTTACGCTACATTAACTCTGCCGGGTTCGGTTTGCGCTCTGAAGTGCAATCTTTGAAGCATGCAGTACAGATGCTGGGTTACAGCCCTTTATATCGATGGCTCACACTGTTATTGGCAACGGCCAGCACCAGTGGTTATTCTCCGGTATTGCTGGAAACTGCCATCATCCGCGGTCGCCTCGCTGAAATTTTGGGACAAGGCAAAATGTCCAAGAGTGAAGCTGAAAATCTGTTCGTGGCAGGCATGTTCTCTTTGCTGGACAGACTCTTGGGTATTCCCATGGAAGAAGTACTGTCATCAATACAATTGCCTGAAGTAGTCACGGAGGCATTGATCTCCCGTGGCGGCACTTATGGGCCATTCCTGGCGCTGGCTGAAGCATGCGAATTGAATAGTATGCTGGTCGGTTCCCTGGCAGAATCTTTGAAGATTACCCCTCCAGATTTGAATGCCGCACATATGGCCGCTCTGGTTTGGGCAAAAAATGTTGCTTCTGTAGCCTGATCAAGTTGTACTTTAATCAAAAAGACAAGCAGTTCTGCTTGTCTTTTTTTTGCTTTATTTACCAAGAGTAGATAAAGTTCGCTACTTGAAAATTAAATTGAGACAAGTCCCATTTTTTGTGGGAAATAAATCGTTCCATCTATGAATGTTGTGCAAGTCAATACTGAAGTGCGTCAACCCACCATACCTGCCTGGTTGGTATGGTTACTTACCATCTTCTTTTTGGCTTATGGCCTCGGTTGCTATCCGATATTGGACAATAATGAAGGCCTGTATGCAGAAATTCCCAGGGAGATGCTGGCCTCCGGCGACTGGCATCACTGGATCATTCCACATCTGAATGGTCTGGCCTATATGGAAAAACCGCCCTTGCTGTATTGGCTGACGGCGATTTCTTTTGCTATCTTTGGTGAGAATGAATGGGCAGCCCGGTTGGTGCCGGCCATGTCTGCACTCTCATGCGTAGCTTTGATTTTGTGGTTCGGACGCCAGATAGCGCGTGTTGCTGCCTCGCGGCTGGCTGCCTTGATGTTTATCAGTGGCTTGGGTGTCATGGCAATGTCGCGCACCCTGATGTTTGATATGCTGCTCACGGTATTTCTGACAGGGGCCCTGATGTTCGGCTACCTGTACAGCATTTCTGGTGAAAAGAAGAAGCTTAACTGGTCCTTGGGATTTCTTGCATTTGCCTTGCTGGCCAAGGGCTTTGTAGCGATCATTTTGTTTGTGGCCGTGACATTCGTTTTCACCATCCTGTTTTCCAGCTCGACAGGTGATTTTTTCAAGAGAATACTGGCCTGGTTTAATGCCAGGGCAATTGGTATTTTTTTGTTGATTGCCTTGCCATGGCATATTGCCGCCATCCTGGCTGAGCCTATATTTGCCTGGTTTTATTTTATCAATGAGCATGTGCTGCGTTTTTTGGGCAAGCGCGAGCCACATGACTACTATGCCGGTGCCTGGTGGTATTACTTGCCAAGGATGGTGATCTATCTCTTCCCCTGGTCTTTCTTTTTGCCTGTGCTTTTGTTTGTCAAGTCACGCCAGCAAACGCAGCGAACGCTGCATTTCTTCCTGGCTTGCGCCTGGATCATGCCAGTCTTGTTCTTTTCTTTATCCAGCGCCAAGGCAAATTACTATCTGGTGGTTGTCATGCCATTGGCTGCGCTGCAATTAGCCATCGCTTTAGAGGACAGAAGCTTTGGCGCAGCCTGGGGCAGGGCGCTGGTGGGTGTGGCTTTGGCAGTTTTGTTTGGCGTTGCCGCCTGGTGGGTGGGTAAGCAGGTGAATCATCAGATATCTTCCCTGATGATTTATGGTTTAGATGGGAAACAATTTTTGCAAGCCTTTATGGCATCAGCCTGCATACTGAGTGTATGCGTCGCTGTTATTGTCTGGCGCAAACCTGATGCCGGGATATTTCCATTCGTCGCTTTGCCGGCACTGATGTTGCTGGCATTTATCGGTGTTTTGCAAGCTTCAGCCCAGTGGACTTCTACTCAACCATTGGTGACTGAATTAAATGCCGCGCTCAACAAGCGGGAAGTATTTTTATTCAAGGTGTTTGAACATCAATCTTCATTGCCATTTTATTTAAAGCGGCCAGTACGGGTAGTCGAGAGCCGTAGCAGTGATTTGTTTTGGGGAATTAAACTGCATAAGAACGATATTGTCGTTTCAGATACTGCTTTTGATAAAATTACTAATGAGCAACTGGTCAGTTTGGTTGTGCTGGATGAGGATCTGGCAGGCTTTAATGATAAAAGATATGCACATAAATTCAAAAACAGTAAAAAAATTGGCCGTAGCACCCTGTTTATGAACTGAGTTTGGCAGCCAAGTCAATTTCTTCCTGCCTGCGTCTGGAGTCGGGTTGGGCATCAAGGTATAATCACGCTTTCTGATCCAACCAGCATATGTGCACGGCAGGTTTTGTGTACATTGCCTCAACTACCTCGCTCACCATGTTGATATTGCCAGGCTCCAACGCCCTGTCTGCTTTTCGTACTTCCGGTCTTCTCTCCCGTTTGCAAGCTGTTGATGCCAATATTGTCGGCGTCAGCGGGCGCTATGTTCATTTTGTCGATACGACATCTGAACTGCTCAAGGAAGATGCTGATCGCCTGAATGCCTTGCTGGTGTATGGCGATGCATTTGCTGCCAGTAGCGATGGCGATGTATTTGTCGTGATCCCGCGCTTTGGCACGATTTCTCCTTGGGCCAGCAAGGCCACGGATATCGTTCACAATTGCGGCATGACGCATATCCATCGCCTGGAACGCGGCATTATTTACTACGTGCAGGTCAAGACTGGTTTGCTGGGCGGCGCCAAAAAGCTTGCTGATGGCAGCCGTGAGCAAGTCGCAGCTCTTTTACACGACCGCATGACAGAAATGGTGCTGGCCGATGCGCAGCAAGCGCAAGCACTGTTCTCTGAACTGCTTGCTAAAGAACTGGAACATGTCGATGTACTGCAAGGTGGCAAGGCCGCCCTGTTGCACGCAAATACCGAACTCGGTCTGGCTTTGTCCGATGACGAGATCGATTACCTGGTCGATGCCTTTACCGCTGCCAAGCGTAATCCGACTGACGTTGAACTGATGATGTTTGCGCAAGCGAACAGCGAACATTGCCGCCACAAGATTTTCAATGCAGACTGGACTATCGATGGTCAGAAACAGGATAAATCCCTGTTCCAGATGATCAAGAATACCCATGAGTTGCAACCCAAAGGCACCATCGTTGCCTATAGCGATAATTCTTCCATCATGGAAGGTGCGGTCGTCAATCGTTTCTTCCCCTCCGGTAAAGACCGGGTATATCAGGTAACAGAAGAGCTGACCCATACCCTGATGAAGGTGGAAACACATAACCACCCAACCGCCATTTCCCCATTCCCTGGTGCTTCTACTGGTGCTGGTGGTGAAATCCGTGATGAGGGCGCGACAGGCCGCGGTGCCCGTCCAAAAGCGGGCCTGACGGGCTTTACCGTGTCCAATCTGATGTTGCCAGGCGCACGTCAGGCCTGGGAAAATGCTGGCGACAGCCTGACTGCAAAAGTCAGTGACGATGCCTATGGCAAACCAGACCGCATTGCTTCACCACTGCAGATCATGATAGAGGGGCCTTTGGGCGGTGCCGCTTTCAATAATGAATTTGGTCGTCCGGTTCTGGGTGGTTATTTCCGTACCTTCGAACAAAACGTCGGTGGCACGGTCTACGGCTATCACAAGCCAATCATGATTGCTGGTGGTATAGGTAATATCTCGGACAAGCACACCAAGAAAAATGATCTGCCGGTAGGCACGCTGTTGATACAACTGGGTGGCCCAGGCATGCGCATAGGTATGGGCGGCAGTGCCGCTTCTTCCATGGCGACTGGCACCAATACGGCAGATCTGGATTTTGATTCTGTGCAGCGTGGCAACCCTGAAATGGAACGTCGTGCACAAGAGGTCATCAATTCCTGCTGGCAGTTGGGTGATGATAATCCTGTCCTGTCCATCCATGACGTAGGTGCCGGTGGTTTGTCGAACGCCTTCCCGGAAATCACCAATGATGCCAAACGGGGTGCGCTGTTTGATTTGCGTAAAGTGCCGCTGGAAGAAAGCGGCATGGCACCGAAAGAAATTTGGAGTAATGAGTCGCAGGAGCGTTACGTCCTGGGTATCGCACCAGAAAGCCTGGAGCTGTTCCGCCATTTCTGCGAACGTGAGCGTTGTCCGTTTGCCGTGGTAGGTACCGCGACGGAAGAACGTCAATTGCGCGTCATCGATCCGCTGAACGACACTTCGCCAGTGGATATGCCCATGAATGTCTTGCTAGGCAAGCCGCCAAAAATGCACAGGGATGTTGCCCACGTCAGCAATGATTTCCCAAAAATTGATTTGACGGGCATCGACCTGCAAGTTGCTGCCGAGCGCGTTCTGAGCTTGCCTACGGTTGCTGATAAATCATTCCTGATCACCATTGGTGACCGCACAGTTGGCGCTACTTCTGTACGTGACCAGATGGTCGGTCCATGGCAAGTGCCAGTGGCTGATTGTGCCGTGACCACCATGAGCCTGGAAGGCTATCTCGGCGAGGCAATGTCCATGGGTGAGCGTACACCGCTGGCCGTGATTGATGCTGCTGCATCGGGTCGTATGGCTGTCGGTGAAGCCATCACCAATATCGCTGCTGCACCGATCAGGGATATTTCGGATATCAAACTGTCTGCCAACTGGATGGCCGCCTGTGGCCAGCCTGGCCAGGATGCGGCTCTGTTTGATACGGTCAAAGCGGTTGGCATGGAATTGTGCCCGGCGCTGGGTATCAGTATCCCGGTGGGTAAAGATTCTCTGTCCATGCGTACAACCTGGAAGGATGAAGGTCAAAGCAAGGCGGTGACTTCACCAGTATCGCTGATCATCTCTGCCTTCTCGCCTGTTTATGATGTGCGCAAGTCATTGACACCGCAAATACGTCTGGACCAGGGCGATACCAGCCTGATCCTGATCGACCTGGGTCGTGGCAAGAATCGCCTGGGTGCGTCCTGTTTCGCGCAAGTCATGCAGCAACTCGGCAATGATGCGCCTGACGTCGATAGTGCAGAAGACCTGAAAGCTTTCTTCGCTGCTATCCAGCAGTTGAATAGTGAAGACAAATTGCTGGCTTACCATGACCGCTCTGATGGTGGCCTGTACGCCAGCCTGTGTGAAATGGCTTTTGCTGGTCGCGCTGGTTTGTCCGTCAATCTCGATATCCTGACCATGGATAGCGAGCATGCAGCAGACCAGGGTGATGCCAAGAACTGGGCCAGTCAGGTATCTGAACGTCGTAATGACATGACCTTGCGCGCCTTGTTCAATGAAGAACTGGGTGCGGTGATACAGGTGCGTACTGAACAGCGCTCGGAAGTCATGGATGTCTTGCGCAGCTTTAATCTGGGCGCCTGCAGCCATATCATCGGCAAGCCAAACAATAGCGGCATCATCGAATTTACCCGCGATGCCAAGCAAATTTATACGCAGCCTAGAACTGTATTGCACCAGTTGTGGAGCAAAACCAGCTGGCAAATCGCTCGCCTGCGCGACAACCCTGCAGGTGCTGATGCAGAATATGCACGCATCGTGGATGCCAATGATCCAGGCATGCAGCCTAAACTGAGTTTTGATCCGCAGCAAGACGTGGCAGCGCCATTCATTGCAACTGGCGTGCGTCCCAAGGTCGCCATACTGCGTGAGCAGGGCGTGAACTCGCATGTAGAAACTGCTTATGTCATGCACAAGTCAGGCTTTGAAGCGGTAGACGTCCACATGAGCGACTTGATTGCCGGTCGCGCAAAGCTGTCTGACTTCAAGGGCTTGATCGCCGTTGGTGGCTTCTCTTATGGTGACGTGCTGGGGGCAGGTGAGGGCTGGGCAAAAACTATTTTGTTCAATGCCATGATGTCTGATCAATTCTCGCAATTCTTCCATCGCGATGACACCTTTGGCCTGGGTATCTGTAATGGTTGCCAGATGATGAGTAATTTGAAATCCATCATCCCTGGTGCGCAGGCATGGCCTAAATTTACGAAGAACAAATCTGAGCAATTCGAGGGCCGTTTTGCCATGGTGGAAGTGGCTGAGTCTGCGTCCATCTTCTTCCAGGGCATGGCTGGCACACAAACACCTATCGCTATTGCGCATGGCGAAGGCTTTGCTGACTTCTCAACAACTGGTGATATAGCCAGGGCGCAGGTTGCCATGCGTTTCATCAACAACGCTGGCCTGGCGACGGAAGCTTATCCTTACAATCCGAATGGTTCGCCGCAAGGTATTACCTCGGTCACCAATGAAGATGGTCGCTTTACGGTATTGATGCCACATGCGGAGCGTGTATTCCGCTCAGTCCTGCATTCATGGCATCCAGATGGTTGGGGCGAAGATTCTCCATGGATGCGCATGTTCCGCAATGCGCGCGTTTTTGTTGGCTGATCTTTTGCTTGGCTAAACGGTAGCTGGTTAGCATTTGCAGAATTGTTCTGACGGGCGAAATCATGGAAATGATTTCGCCCGTTTTATTTGACCTGCTCTTTATGAAGATGATTTACATTTTGAATCCAGAATAAAGCGTTTGAGGTATGCAGCTTTCCTTATAATGAATCGCCAGGGAAACTTTCTCTAGATAAATGCGATATTTGCTATTCTTTGCCGTGTTATTTGTTTTGCACAATGCTGGTGCAGCGGAGCGTTTGCGTGCCTGCGGCGGAGATAGCAATTGGCCGCCCATGTCGTATATCAAGGCTGCAGGAACGCCAGTTGAGGGTTTGTCAGCAGATATTTTGCGAAATATCTTTGCTGATCCCAAAATAGAACTCAGGCCCTGGGCGCGTTGCCTGGCTGAAGTGCAGGCGCGTGAGGGCTTCGATATCGTGATGTCGGTATTCAAGAACCCTGAGCGCGAAAAGATTTACCTGTTTTCCCGCAATTATCATAGCCTTACACCTTCCTATCTGTATTCGGCTAAACGTTTCTCGCAGCCACCACTGCAAGTCCTCAGTGACCTGGAGAAATACAAGGTTTGCTCCTTGCATGGTTCATCGACTTTTTATACCCGTTTGCCTGCATCTGCCATTGAAAGTGGCGCAACGAGTTATACCAGCCTCATGCGTAAAATAGAGCGAGGTCACTGTGATATCGTGGTGGATATGCAGGAAGTACTATGGGGCTTTGCCCGCTTGAGTCTTTTGCCGCTGGACATGAGTACTTACAAAATATTGAACCTGCCACAGACTGAAAAATATCCACTGCATTTTGGAATCAGCAAGGACCATCCTCAAGCTGCGCAAATCATAGAGCAAGTGGATAAGGGTTTGGCAGAATTGCAGCGTAGTGGCAAATTAAGCAGCATTATCAATAAATATCAGTAGAACTCTCTAAGTAGCTTTCAGAAATGCAAATGAGGCGCAATGCGCCTCATTTGTTTTTGTACCGTATGACTTGATTACGGTTGAACTTTAGCTTTTTTGATCAAGGACTGTTGATAAGCCTGGATACGTTGCTGAGAAATACCATCAACAAATTCACGCCTTACTTCTTCAACTGTAGGGAATTTCGCTGTACGCGTGTCATCCAGTTTGATGATGTGGAACTTGTCTTTGCCTTGGCCATCAGTCAGTTTTACAGGAGTTTCTGTAAATTGACCTTTTTGCAGTTTGGTAAATGCCTGAGTAAATGCTGGTGGCCAGTTATTTGGTGTGGACCATTCCAGATCGCCGCCTTTGGATGCAGTGCCAGGATCTTTGGATTGCTTGGCCAGCTCTTCAAACTTAGCGCCACCCTTCAATTTGGAAATCATGGCTTTTGCTTCATCCTCGGTATCGAGCATGATGTGATACAGGTGATATTCTTTGTCACCTGCCTGAGCCTTCAATTTATCGTATTCAGCTTGAACTTCTGCATCCGTCACAGGGTTCTTTTTCAGGTAGTCGATCATCATCGCGCGAACCAGAATGGTTTGGCGAGCCTGTTCTATGGCTTGTTTTACTTCAGAATTTTTTGCCAAGCCAGATTTTTCTGCCTCTTGTATCAATACTTCATTGGCGATCAGGCTTTGCTTGATCTGTGCACGTAACTGAGGCGTATCCTGCTGCTGGCCTTGCGCTACTGCTTGTTTTACTAATAATTCGAGTTGGCTGGCTGGAATAGCCTTGCCGTTAACCGTAGCCAGATTTTGAGCCATTGCGGGCAGGGCAGCTGCAAGAAGTACTACCAGCAAATGAGCAGGTTTAAAAGTCATTGTCTGTTCCTAAATAACAAAATAAAAAAAACGGATTATAAATAAACTGCTTAGGTCGCTATCTCTGACGGACTTAATGCCACAATATTCAAGGCATGAATTTCCGTTTGCATCATATCGCCAACGGCATCATACACTAGTCGATGGCGGGAAATACGGTTTAATCCCTCAAATTGCTGACAAACTATTCTTACACTGTAATGACCAGCGCCGCCAGCAGCGCCCGCATGGCCGCGATGTGCTTCGGAGTCATCTGTTAATTGACATTCAACTGGCTGTAAGGTTTCCATCCAGCGCGCTAATATTTTTTCCTGGCGTGTCATTGGGCCGGTTCTTCCATATATTTAGCCAAAAACAGGCTTTGGATAATGATAAACGCCGGCATGATGGCAACCACAGCTATCAATTTGAAGTTTGCCCATGTGTCTGTGGAGAAATTAAATGCCACATACAGATTAACGAAGCCCATGAGCAAGAAATAAAGCATCCAGGCATAACTAAGACGGGTCCAGATTTGCTCAGGCAGTTTGATTTGCTCCCCCATTGCCATTTGAATCAGATTTTTCCTGAAAACAAGTTGAGCCAAAGCAAAAGCGCCAAAGTAGCACCAGTACAACACAGTGGGTTTCCATTTGATAAAGGATTCGCTCTGGAAATACAGAGTGGCACCACCAAACACCATGATAATGATGAAGGAAATCCACAGCATGGCATCGACTTTTTTACGGCGTATAAGCAAGTAACCGATTTGGCATACAGACGCAACCAGAGTAAGTGCTGTAGCAAATAATATGGGGGCCAGTTCAGCAGTTGTTACGCCACCAGAGACGATGCCGGAAAAATAATCGGACACCAGCGATTGCGCGACAGTTGGATTTTTCTCACCCCATTTGAAGGTGATAAAAAACAAAACTACCGGAAACATGTCAAAAAGAAATTTCATTTACAGACAACTCAGGTTGCAGGGTCAAATTTCAAGGAGGCGGAATTAATGCAATAACGCAACCTTGTGGGTGGTGGCCCGTCTGGAAATACATGTCCCAGATGGGCGTCGCAGATATTACACAATATCTCGGTGCGCGTCATGCCATGAGATGTATCAACTATTTCACGGACATTGGCCGGATTGATTGCCTTGAAGTAACTGGGCCAACCGCAGCCGGAGTCAAACTTGGCATCAGACGTAAACAAAGGCGTGTTACAGCAGACGCAAGTATAGATGCCTGCCTCATGGTGATCCCAGAACTTGCCGGTGAAGGCGCGCTCGGTAGCTGCATGCCTGGTAACTTCATATTCCATGGAGCTGAGCTGTGCTTTCCATTCTGCGTCTGATTTTACGATTTTACTCATGATTTCCTCTTCATTTCTTATTCATCTCAGGATGAACAGCTGACTTCCAGATGCCTGGCCCAGTCTGGCGGCAATTCTGCATAGTCTTCGTGTTCTTCTTGTTCGTCATAGGGATTTTCCAGAATGTGCAATAATTTCCTGACTTCTGAAAAGTCCTTCTTTTGCGCTTTTTCTATAGCGACCTGCGCAAGATAATTTCTTAAAATATACTTGGGATTGACTGACAACATGCTGGTTTGACGTGCCTGTTCATCACTTTGTTCCATGCTCAGGCGCGCCCGGTAATTGACCAACCATGCATCCAGACTATCCCTGTCCAGGAATAAATCACGCAGTAGCTCATCCTTGGTCGATTTCTGATTCGAAAGCTTACTCAAATGGCGAAAACTCAGGGTGAAGTCAGCATGATTACTTTGTAACAAAGTGAAAAAGCCAGCAAATAAGTCCAGATCAGCTTCGTGATCTGTCGTCAAGCCAAACTTTTGATGCATAAGTGCTGCCCATTTCTGGCGATAAATGGCTGGATAATGGCTTAATGCGGCATTGGTTTCATCGACACTGCCTATGAGCGGCGACAAAGCTTGCGCCAGAGCCTGGCAATTCCAGTTGCCTATGGCTGGCTGCATGCGGTAGGAATAGCGTCCTTGCTGGTCGGTATGGTTGCAAATATGTTTTTCGTCATAAGCCTCCATGAAGCCAAAAGGGCCATAGTCCAGAGTCTGGCCGATGATAGACATATTGTCGGTATTCATGACGCCATGCATAAAGCCGACAGCCTGCCAATGCGCCATCAGTTCGGCAGTGCGCGTGGTGACGGCGGCGAGCAATGCCTGGTATGGATTATTTCCTGTCTGCAGTTCTGGGTAAGAATGCGCGATGACATAATCGGCAAGCTGACGCAGATCATCCATGCGGTCGTTGTAATACCAGTGCTCAAAAGAGCCAAAGCGTACAAAACTGGGTGCTATGCGGGCGACGACTGCGCTGGTCTCCGGCGTTTCGCGAAAAACCATCTGGTCTGAACCGATAACGCAGAGTGCGCGTGATGTCGGTATGTTCAACGCCGCCATCGCTTCCGAACATAAAAATTCGCGTATGGATGAGCGCAATACTGCCCGGCCATCGCCCATGCGCGAATAGGGCGTCATACCTGCGCCTTTCAACTGTATTTCCAGATGTTGTCCATTGTGAGACCTGCCGCCTAGCAGTAATGCGCGACCATCACCCAATTGACCGGCCCAGACACCAAACTGATGTCCTGAATAAACAGCAGCCAAAGGTTTGCTGCCGGGGATGAGCTGGTTACCTGAAAAATAATTGAGGAATTCAGGAGTATCCAAACTAGCCTGATCCAGGTTCAATTGCGCCGCAACTTCATTGCTGGCCGCTACCAGATAAGGTTTATCTATGGGGCTGGCAGAAAGATGGGTAAAAAAATGCGGGGGAAGATCTGCAAACTTATTCTCCAGCATGAATTCCTGCAGAGAGAGTGGGGAAGTGGTCATGACGCGCCATGGAGCTGTAAAAAGAATAAACGCATTTTGACAGATTTGGTCAAAATGCGTTTATCAGGTGATTTGCTAAAATATTGGCAGTGGAACTCAGGCCGTAATGCGTTCCCGTGTCTTGCAGCCATCAATCAGGAAGGACAGACTGATTACCAGGACCAGCTCACCTTCAGCAGAGCGGGCAGTGCCGGTAATGCCTGGTGTGCTGATACAGGTCAGCGGTTTGATGACCAGATCGGCTGTGCCATCAACCGCATCGACAGACAAGATGTAAGGGCTAGGGGCGGCAATGACGATACCAACTCTTTCAGACGCTGGCGTATAACCCAGTATCTTGCCCAATGATTTGACTGGCAAAGGCCGGCCAAGATCGCGCAAAACAGGTTGTCCACCAACGCTTTCAAAGGTTTCTGGTAATTCAACCACCCGCTGTACGGTTGCCATTGGCAATGCCAGCGACGCACCATCAGTACGGACCAGCATGGTTGGTACGATAGACAGCTCGATTGGCAAACGAATCAGGAAGGTAGTACCTGTTCCCAATTGAGAGGCTATGCGTATCGCACCGCGATGGCGTTCCACAGCGGTTTTTACCACGTCCATGCCTACGCCGCGGCCAGACACGCTTGAAGCGACTTCTTTGGTAGAAAAACCTGGCAAAAACACCAGCTGGAAAGCTTCGTCATCGGTACGGGCATCATGAATGTTGATCAAGCCCTTGGAGACAGCTTTATCGCGCAGTCTTTGTGCATCCATGCCTTTGCCGTCATCCGTCACTTCTATCATGACGCTGCTGGCTTCCTGCCAGGCTTTCAATGAAATCGTGGCACGTGGTGACTTGTTGGCATTAATGCGTTCTTCGGCGGTTTCTATGCCGTGATCAAGCGCATTGCGCAACATGTGCACCAATGGATCATACAGGCTGTCAACGACGACGCGATCCACTTCTGTCTCTGCGCCGGCAATGTTCAAGTCAACTTCTTTGCCAAGGTCACGTGCCAATTCCCTGATCAGCCTTGGGAATTTCTGGAACAAGCGTCCTACAGGCTGCATGCGGGTTGCCAGTGTGGCGCGTTGCAGCTCGGTCGAATAGCGGGATGCACGTGTCAGGGTTTCAGTCAGGGCAGACATCAGTGGTGCAGCCTGACCATCAAACTTGAATTGTGACAATTTTTCCAGCAGTACGGCTGCCTGATTGGCTGCCTGCACTGATTCACCGGCAACTTCCAGCAAGACATTCAGCTTGACTGCATCTATACGTATGCTTTCTTCTTTTGCCGGGGCACTCTGTTTGACTTCGCCACCAGACAATGAGGATTTGACAGCTTCAGTCTCTTCTCTTTGTGCCGGAGCTTCGGTTTCTTCTTCAGCAAGCTCTGCAGTTTCTGCTACTGCTTCTGGTAATGTGCCTGCTGGCGTCACTGCACGGAAATAGGCTTCCCAGTCAAGTTCACCGGTATTCTCTTTTTTCGCTGCAGGCTCTGGCGTTTTTTCTGCAGGCTTGGGCGCTTCAACTGCCTTCGCTTTAGTCGCCGCCGGTTTTTTGCTGACGCCTTTCATTTCTATGGCATCAGTCAGCATTTTTTCCAGTGACTTGGGCATAGTCGAAAGCTTGTCTGGCTCAGTGCCATTATTCAGGGCAGTAAGCTGATCGGCGACAAAACCACTGGCTTCAAGCGCTGCTTCTATGGCTTCAGGCGTGACAGGGACCTGTCCTGTACGCAAGGCATCGAAAAGATTCTCTGTTAAATGGCAGGCCGACACCATGGCGCTCAAATTCATGAAGCCTGCGCCACCCTTGATCGTATGGAAGGACCGGAATACGGCATTTAGCGTATTCATGTCGCCCGGATTGCGCTCGAGTGAGAGTAAGTGTTCTTCTACATTGGTCGCCAGATCGAGCGCTTCGACGACAAATTCTTTGAGCATGTCATCCATTAGAAACCCAGACTATCAAGTAGGTTATCTACATCATCCTGTTCCAACGCTGCGTTCGGGACGGAAGGGCCTTCCATCAATTCTACTGCTTTTTCTTTCAATTCTACAGGTGCATTGTCCAGGAGAATTTGCGTCAGTTCATGTTCCACACGTTTGTTGATGGCAACCACTTTTTTGATCAACTGACCAGTCAGATCCTGGAAGTCTTGCGCCATCATGATGTCCAGCAAACGCGCTTTTTCAGCATCCGTGGCAGTCAGCACATTATTGGCAAAAGTCTTGGAGTCAGTCGCCAGGGACTTGAATTCATCAACGCTGAGTTTGCCATCAAACAGGTCTGTCCAGCGCGCATCCATGGCCTTGGCTTTCTTGGCCAGTTCATCTTGTTCTGGCATGCCCAGATCCGTGGCGTTCAATACCTTGTTGGCGGCCTGCTCGGTCAGGGTGGCGACATATTCAAGCCTGCCCTGGGCATCTGCAATCTGCACTGCAACATCTGATAATGAACGGTCATAGCCCAACTCGCGCATGGAGTCGTGCAGCATTCTGACGATGCCACCCAAGCGGTCAAAAATTGGCTTGGTGGCATCCGCATCATCACTGTGAAAATTGAATTTGGCAGGAACAGGCTCTGGCAGCACGGGTTCGCTACTCACAGGTGGGGAAGAGGGGGACTCTACATTGGTTTCCAGGCGCTGATTGGCCATTTCTTCAAACAATGCGTCCAGATCATCTGCTGAATCGGTCATAGTCCTTGGTTCTCCATAATCGCATTGATCATTGTGTAAAACTTCACAAATGTCACGGTGTGTCAGCGAGAGTATGCAGAAATGTTCTGAGTGTTGCTGCCATTCAGATACCACGTTTCCGCATGGACTCCGGTTTTTTTTCCTGATTTATTTTACTTAAATCAAGGTGTAATTTTTATCCATGAACAAGACTGCTTTTTGCTCTTGTTCATAGTAGCAGGACATTACCGAAGAATAACTCAGAGTAATAAAATTTGTCATTCTTTTGTTACTCCCGATGCAGTTTTGTCACATTCTTTTACGTAAGTTCGCAAAAATTGTTCAGGCGTCTCTATCCTGAACATGCCAGCCTGCTTCATTTTCCTGGCGAGCTTGAGTAAGGCTTTGTCTTTGGTGATAAGAACCTCGGCCTGAGTATCACGTGCAATTTCTAAAAATTTTTGATCGTCCTTGTCACTGCAGACCGGGAGTTTGTATCCATTAACAACGGGAGTCAGGCAATTGATGTGTGCGTCAAACAGGGCGGTTACCGCTTCGGCGCTTTCATGCCTTGCTGCCAGGTGAGGGTAGCTCAGTACTGCCAGCCATTCATCGCGGCAATCTGCGCGGGTCAGAGCCTGTAGTTGTCCATTGCCGAGTTCATCAAGCAAAACTGACCACCTGGGGTCTTTGAATACAAATAAATCCAGGCACACATTGGTGTCAAGAATCACGCGCTTAGGTATGATGTCGGTCATTTTGGTCTTTTAAATTCATTTTATGCTCATTGTATTATCTCCAGCCAAGAGTCTGGACTTTGAAACACCCGTAAAGATTAAAACAATGACTGCTCCACATTTTCTCGCAGAGGCTGAGGAATTGGTAGAAATCGCCAGAACATATACTTCTGAGCAACTGGCCGAGCTCATGGATATCTCTCCTGCACTGGCGCAATTGAATGTGCAGCGCTTTGCGGACTGGGAGCTGGAGGCCAGGCCACGCAACAGGAAACAGGCAGTATTCGCATTTAATGGCGATGTCTACGAGGGACTCAATGTCAGTAGCCTGACTTCTCCGCAACTGAAATACCTGCAAAGTCACGTACGCATCTTGTCTGGCTTGTATGGTTTGCTGCGTCCTCTTGACGCCTTGCAGGCATATCGACTGGAAATGGGGACGACACTCGCCAATCCTCGTGGTAAAAATCTGTATGCCTACTGGGGCGATAAAATAAGTTTACAGTTAAGTGATGCTATTCAGCAACACAAATCGCAGATACTGGTGAATTTGGCATCAGATGAGTACTTTAAGGCGGTCCGGACCACGGTTGTGGGAGTGCCTGTGATTTCTCCTGTCTTTCAGGACTGGAAGAATGGTAAATACAAGATTATTTCTTTTTATGCCAAACGCGCCAGGGGCTTGATGGCCAGATACAACGCACAGCATGGCATACGCAAGGCAAATGACTTGAAAGCCTTTGCTGAAGAGGGGTATACCTATTGCGAAGAGGAGTCTACCAAGACTAACTGGGTATTTCGACGAAAGATCGAAGAGTAGATGTGATTATTCAATCCCATCTGATTTTCTAATTTAATGCTAATTCGTCAGGACATAAGCATGTCCTGACGTGACATCAGATTTTACCAGAATTTCCACCATGCATTACGCGAACCGGCTTTGCCGCTCAGGTAGTCGCTTTTTGGAAAGTTTTGCAAGAAGACGCGGTTCGCATCATCACGCAGCTCTGTCATACCCATGGCATCGTAAGAGCGTATCAAAATAAACATCGCTTCTTCAATGGCTGGCGCATCTGGATATTCCTTGATGGCTGACTGTGAACGGTTGGCCGCAGCCAGGTAAGCACCACGACGCAGATAGTAGCGTGCCACGTGTACGTCATACTGTGCAAGGGCATTTACCAGATATTTCATGCGCAAGATCGCGTCTGGCGTATACTTACTGTCTGGGAACTGGATTGCCAGTTGTTTGAAAGCGTCAAAAGAATCGCGGGAAGCTTTAGGGTCGCGTTCAGTAATGTCCTGATTTGCCAGGAAGTTGAACAAACCTACCTGATCATTGAAGTTGATCACGCCACGCAAATAATACATGTAGTCTACATGGCTATGATTTGGATGCAGCTTGATAAAGCGTTCAACAGCGGCCAGTGCCTGGGCCTGATCACCTTGTTTGAAATAAGCGTAGGCAGTTTCCATCTGCGCTTGTTGAGCGTAAGTACCGAAAGGGAAGCGTGATTCCAGTTTTTCAAAGTACTGAATTGCCTTTTCATAACCCCCACTGGACATTTCGTCTTTTGCTTCAGCGTATAATTTTGATGCTGACCAGGTTTTGGTCTCATCGCCTTTTTCACCAAACACCCCGCAGCCGCTTAAACTTAAGGACGCGGCAACAGCCAGAACCAGCAATTTCAAAGATTTAATGTGCATAAATTTGTGCGTGAGCATGAAAACAATTTACGGATTATAGCCGATGGCAAAAAATGTGAAACAAACTACTACAGTGATTTTGTCAGATTCCGACCTGGACACTGAATTAGAAGGGCTGAACGATACCACCGAAGTGGACGAAGATTTTGCCCTTGTAGTAGAAAATATAGAATTAAAGCTCACTTCAGAAGCCTGTGGTGAGCGTTTGGACAAGACTTTGTCCAAACTGGTTCCACAATATTCAAGAAGCCGCATCCAGCAATGGATAGAAGGCGGGTTTGTCAGCGTTGACGGCAAGCCAGGTCGTGGCAAGATGACCATGCTGGGTGATGAAAAGATCATCATAGAGCCGCAGGCAGCGCCTGACGAAGGTGCTTATGCGCCCGAAGACATCCCTTTGAACGTAGTATTTGAAGATGACGACATCCTGGTCATCAACAAACCGGCTGATATGGTAGTACACCCGGCAGCGGGTAACTGGTCAGGTACTTTGCTGAATGGCTTGCTGTATCGCTGGCCTGCTTTGCTGGGTGTGCCGCGCGCTGGCATCGTACACAGGCTGGATAAGGATACTTCCGGCCTGATGGTGGTCGCCAAAACCCTGATTGCCCATACTGAACTGGTGCGCCAGTTGCAGGACCGGACAGTCAAGCGTGAATATAATGCGCTGGTGTGGGGTACGCCTAATTTGTCAGGCACGGTCGACGCGCCTATGGCCAGACATCCGCGTGACCGCATCAAGATGGCAGTTTCGCAAAGCATGCTCGCCAAACCTGCAGTCACGCATTTCCAGCGCGTGGGTGCTGGTATGCTGGAAAAATTCCCTGTCAGCCTGGTTGCCTGCCAACTGGAAACTGGCCGCACCCATCAGATACGCGTGCACATGCTGTCACTGGGTTTTCCTCTGGTTGGTGATCCTTTATATGGCAAACAGCATCTGGCACGCTTCTTTAATCGCCAGGCGCTGCAAGCGCGTAAGCTGGGTCTCACGCATCCGACCACAGGCGAGCATGTGGAGTGGGAAATCCCGCTGGCTGATGATTTTGCAGCATTGCTGCTGCAGGCCGGCATACAGGCAGTATGAAACCAGACAGCAAGGACTTAACTGCTCTTGCTCCTTTCCCGGTAGTGCTGCCCAGTTGGCAGCACGCGCCTGCCACCGTGCGGGCGTTCACCACTACCCGTCACGGCGGGGTCAGCCTTGGCCCTTATGGAGATGCGACTGGCAGCGCTGGTCTCAATCTTGGCGACCATGTCAACGACAATCTGGCCGCAGTAAAACAGAATCGGGATAAATTAAATCGCCAATTGCCTTCGGATGTCATATTCTTATCACAAGTGCATGGCAATATAATACTGAATGCGGCTGACCTCGTTGTTGGCAATACCAATATTGGTGATGCTGTCCTCAGTACGCAAGCAGGGCAAGTCTGCGCCGTGCTGACTGCGGATTGTCTGCCGGTTTTATTTACTGATGTGGCCGGTACGGTTGTCGCTGCAGCGCATGCGGGCTGGCGTGGACTGGCTGGCGGGGTATTGCAAAATACCGTATCAGCTATGCGTAACAAGGGGGTGCAAGAAATTATTGCCTGGCTTGGCCCGGCAATAGGGCCGCAAGAATTTGAAGTAGGGCGCGATGTACTGGATGCTTTTGCTGCGCAGGTTCCTGGTATGCAGACTTATTTCAAGGCGAAAGCCAGCCAGGATGGTTCGGAAAAATATCTGGCTGATTTGTACGGGCTGGCAAGAAAATTGCTAAATGACATCGGCGTTAGTCAGGTTGCTGGTGGTGAGCGCTGTACGGTAACCGAAGTGGGACAGTTTTATTCTTATCGACGTGACGGAGTCAGCGGAAGAATGGCCAGCCTTATCTGGATAGCACCAGATTGAAGGTTTTCAGCTTAATCCGCTTTCTTTTCGGCTGGTTGATGATCTTCTGAAACTGTTGGAGTTTCAGATTGTTTTTGCAGTGCAGCTTGTTTTTCCAGTCGTTCGCGCTTGCGCTGTGGTGTGCGCATCAGGTATAAAACTATTGTTAAAGGAAAAACGCAATACATGAGGAAAGTCATGATGCCTGCGATGACGGAGTGCTCTGTGATCGACATCATCAGTACGACATAAATCCAGGCGATTGCAACGATATGCATAGAAACCTTGTTACTTATTATTGTGAATGCTTGATGTGGGTATTTACGGGCATGCAATAGTGAGAACTGTATTGCAGCTTAGTATTGCGGCTTATTTAATCAGGGAAAGAAAGCTTAAAATTATTTCGAAACGATACGCGAAAATCAGGAGGCACGCATGAAGACTTTCGATCCTCAAGCTATGTACTCCGAGTGGATGTCACAGCTAGTGAATCAAGACAAATGGCAGGAGTGGATGAAACCTGCCGCAACAATGAACCCCATGCCAGCAGCGGACATGCTGAAGGATTTGGGGGCACAGATAGACCCCGCCACAATGACGCGCTTGCAAACGGAGTATATGCAAGAGTTTGGCAAGTTATGGCAAGACTTTGCCGTATCCAAAATTCCTGATTTGAATGACAGGCGTTTTTCTGCTCCGGACTGGCATAACCATGCCATGCACTCTTATAGTGCGGCATCTTATCTGCTGAATGCACGATTTTTGATGGCCATGGCAGAGTCTGTGCAGGCCCCAATCAAGACAAAACAGAAAATCGGTTTTGCAGTGCAGCAAATGATTGACGCCATGTCTCCGGCCAATTTCCTGGTCACCAATCCTGAAGCGCAAAGCAAGCTGATAGAGACGAAAGGTGAGAGCCTGGCCAAGGGCATTACCCAAATGCTGGCCGACATGCAAAAAGGCCGCATCTCTCAAACAGATGAATCCGCCTTCGAAGTTGGCAAAAACGTCGCCACTTCAGCCGGTACTGTGGTCTATGAAAACCATTTGTTCCAGCTGATTCAATATCAGCCAACCACGAAGACCGTGCATCAGCGTCCCTTGTTGATGGTACCGCCTTGTATCAACAAGTTCTATATCCTGGATTTGCAGCCAGAGAACTCGGTCGTGCGTTATGCCGTCGACCAGGGGCACACAGTGTTCCTGGTGTCCTGGGCAAATCCCGATGAAAGCATGGCCGAAATCAGTTGGAATGACTATATCGAAGACGGTGCCATACAAGCCATCAAAGTCGCACAAAAGATCAGCAAGCAAGACAAGATCAATGCATTTGGCTTTTGCGTAGGTGGCACCATCGTCTCTACTGCCTTGTCAGTTTTGGCGGCACGTGGCGAGCATCCGGCCAGCAGCCTGACTTTGCTGACTACCTTGCTCGACTTTACGCAGACCGGTGTGCTGGACGTATTTGTCGACGAAATGCAAGTCAAGATGCGCGAGCAAACGATAGGCCAGCGAGGTATCTTGCCTGGCAAAGACCTTGCCAGTACCTTCTCCAGCCTGAGGGCGAATGACCTGGTCTGGAATTATGTACAGTCAAATTACCTTAAAGGTGAAGCGCCGCCGCCATTTGATCTCTTGTACTGGAATGCCGATAGCACCAACTTGCCTGGCCCGATGTTTTGCTGGTATCTGCGTAACACCTACCTGGAAAACAAACTCAAGCAGCCAGGTGCGCTGACGGTTGCAGGCAGCAAGGTTGATCTGGGTAAAATTGATGCACCATGCTTTATCTATGGTTCGCGCGAAGATCATATTGTTCCCTGGCAGGCGGCTTTCGCCTCTACGGCTTTGCTCAATCCACGTCATAAAAACCGTAACCGTTTTGTGCTGGGTGCTTCCGGTCATATTGCGGGCGTGGTTAATCCCCCCGCCAAGAAGAAAAGAAGTTATTGGACGAATGAACAGGTTGGCCTGGATACAGAAAGCTGGCTCGCTGGTGCAACTGAGCATCCTGGTAGCTGGTGGCCAGAATGGTCAGCCTTTTTAGGTGAGCATGGCGGCAAGATGGTGAAAGTGCCGGCCACACCTGGAAATACAGAATTTCCTGCAATTGAAGCCGCACCGGGACGTTACGTGAAGGTAAGGGCAGATTGAGGGTTTGTTGTTAAGTAATTAAAATTCAATGAGGAGAACAAATATGTCAAAACGTGTTGCTTATGTTACTGGTGGTATGGGTGGTATTGGAACTCCAATTTGCCGTCGCTTGTGCAGAGATGGTTATATTGTTGTCGCTGGCTGTGGTCCAAATTCAGCCCGCAAGGATAAATGGCTGGCCGATATGCGCGCAGAAGGCCTGGATATCCATGCTTCTGAAGGTAATGTGTCTGATTGGGAATCAACCAAGACAGCCTTTGAGAAGGTCAGGGCAGAAATTGGTGAAGTGGATGTGCTGGTGAATAATGCCGGTATCACCCGTGATGGCCAGTTCCGCAAGATGAGCAAGGCAGATTGGGATGCCGTCATGGACACCAATTTGAATTCCCTGTTCAACGTCACCAAGCAAGTTATTGACAGCATGGTTGACCGCGGTTGGGGTCGTATCATCAATATTTCTTCTGTGAATGGTCAAAAAGGCCAGTTTGGTCAGACTAACTATTCGACTGCAAAAGCGGGTATTCATGGTTTCTCCATGGCTTTGGCACAGGAAGTGGCAACCAAGGGCGTGACCGTGAATACGGTTTCCCCAGGCTATGTCGGTACAGACATGGTCAAGGCCATACGCCCTGACGTGTTGGAAAAGATTGTTGCCGGCATCCCCGTCAAACGTCTGGCCGAGCCTGAAGAGATTGCTTCTATTGTTGCCTGGATTGCATCTGATGAAGGCGGCTATGCTACTGGTTCAGACTTTTCCATCAATGGTGGTTTGCACATGGGTTAATCGCCGCGAGAACTCAGGAATGGCCAGAAATTAGAATAAATTTTTTAAATTGGCTTTTTAGCCTCCCTGATTGCTGTCTTTCTTCTGCAGTGCGGTAAAATATGCCCATCAGAGTCGCAAGATTTCGATGGGCATATCTTTTGCAGGCTGCAAAATACAAGATGCATAAAAAAGGGGACAAACATGAAAGCTGTTTTGGCCAGGCCGGAACAAGAAATCATGTTTGCGTGAATAGTCTGTGCTACTTTGAAGAGTGATCCTCATAAAGTGGCAGGATATCGAAGTGTTAACTGAGATCTCAATGAATAGCGCAAAAAAATCAACACAGCATCTGATCAAGAAATATCCTAACCGTCGTCTGTATGACACGCAAACCAGCAGCTATATCACGCTGGTAGACGTCAAACAGTTTGTACTGGAAAACGATGATTTCGCGGTAGTCGATGCAAAAACTGGCGAAGATTTGACACGCAGCATACTGTTGCAAATCATTCTGGAGGAAGAGGCGGGTGGTTCACCCATGTTCTCCAGCGTCGTTTTGTCGCAAATCATTCGTTACTATGGCCATGCCATGCAAGGCATGATGGGTAATTATCTGGAGAAAAACGTCCAGGCCTTTATCGATATCCAGAACAAGCTGGCCGAGAATTCCAAGGGCATCTATGAAGGCAAGCCCTTCAGCCCTGAAATGTGGACACAGTTCATGAATGTGCAGGGCCCGATGATGCAGGGCATGATGGGCAACTACATAGAACAGAGCAAGAATTTGTTTGTTCAAATGCAAGAACAAATGCAAAGTCAGGCAAAAAATATGTTCAATGTCTTCCCGTTCAATCCTGAAGATGTGAATAAAAAGTAAATAAAAAATATATAAAATACAGCTTGAACAGGTTCTCATTCTGACTTAAGCCTCTGATTCTTCAGGAAATTAATCGCAGATGCGGCAAGTTGGGCTGGCAAAAAGGGTACAATAGCGGATTCGCTTTTGTACCCTTTTTGCTCTTATTTGCTATTAATTGCCCTCTATGTCTATCTCAGAAATTCGTCGTCAAGAAATGCCTGCTACCCACAAGGTGGGATTTGTGTCCCTGGGTTGTCCAAAGGCGCTTGTCGATTCCGAACAAATCCTGACTCAATTGCGTGCCGAAGGTTACGACACCGCCAAATCCTATGATGGTGCAGACCTGGTCATCGTCAACACCTGCGGCTTCATTGACGCCGCCGTGCAGGAATCTTTGGATGCAATAGGCGAGGCGCTGGCTGAAAACGGCAGGGTCATCGTGACTGGTTGCCTGGGCGCTAAAAAAGGTGCTGATGGCAAGGACATGATACAGTCCATCCATCCCAAGGTACTTGAAGTGACCGGCCCGCATGCAGTGAGTGAAGTCATGGCTGCTGTGCACAAGCATTTGCCCAAGCCACATGAACCCTTCATGGATCTGGTGCCGCCACAAGGCGTGAAACTGACGCCCAAGCATTTTGCCTACCTCAAAATATCTGAAGGCTGCAACCATCGATGCAGCTTCTGCATTATCCCATCCATGCGTGGCGACCTGGTATCGCGCCCGATTGCCGATGTCATGATGGAAGCAGAAAACCTGTTCAAGGCTGGCGTCAAGGAATTGCTGGTGATTTCGCAGGACACCAGTGCCTATGGTGTGGATATTAAATTCCGTATGGGCTTCTGGAATGGCAAACCAGTCAAAACCCACATGACGCAACTGGTAGAGGCCTTGGGCGAGCTGGCCAAGCAGCATGATGCCTGGGTACGCCTGCATTATGTCTACCCATATCCGCATGTCGACCAGATCATTCCTTTCATGAACAATGGTCATGTCCTGCCTTACCTGGATGTGCCTTTGCAACATGCTCACCCTGATGTGTTGAAACGCATGAAGCGTCCAGCCAGCGGCGAGAAAAATATAGAGCGCATCAAGGCATGGCGTGAAATGTGTCCGGAGATCACGATACGCTCTACCTTCATCGCTGGCTTTCCCGGTGAGACAGAAGAAGAGTTTGAATACCTGCTCGACTTCCTGAAGGAAGCGGAAATTGACCGCCTGGGTTGCTTTGCCTATTCGCCGGTTGAAGGCGCAACCGCCAATGAAATCGCCAACCAATTGCCAGATGAGGTGCGTGAAGACCGCCGCCGTCGCGTCATGGAATTGCAGGAAGGTATATCCAAAAAACGCCTGCAAGCCAAGATAGGTAAAACCATGCGCGTACTGATCGACTCTCTCGATCGTAGCGGTGGCGTAGGCCGTAGTTCTGCCGACGCGCCGGAGATTGATGGCGTCGTCTACGTCAAGCCACCCTTTGAGCCACATCGCAAACTCCAGGTTGGTGAGTTCGTCGACGTAAAAATCACTGCAGCTGATGCCCATGATCTGTGGGGCGAAGCAGTCTGATGAGATTTTTACGTTTAATTTTATTGCCATTGACTCTGCTTTCAGGGTTTGCAGTTCTAGCTCAGGCTCAGGATATAACTGAGCCAGCTCCTGCAGTGAAACCAGGTTTTGCGCCCATGTCTAATCCCTTTTTTGCCGGTGCAATTGAATTGCGTGGCACGATGGGGAGTGACAAAATCCGCATGCACATACAGCCCAAAACTGAAGACCGCGACAGTGTCGAAGGTTCTTATATCGTGGCGGGTGGCAAGCGCAATCAGGGCAAGAAAATTTTACTGGCTGGTGAAGTCAGCAAAAACAAGCTCAGCATGGAAGAATCCGAAGACGGTGTAGATGTGTCCGGCCAATGGGATGGCGAACTCAAGGACAATGTCATACGCGGCGTCTGGCAATCGGACGACGGTAAAGTCAGCAAAGAGTTTGTGCTGGAATTGCTGCTGCCTTCCAAAGCAAAGAAAGTCAAAACTTCCTCAACTAAATAAGTTGGTGCTTTGGTGCTTTATTCATGCGCTGTCAGCGGATTCATCAAATAATTGCAGGCGTGTAGTATGTCTGCAATGGACATCTGCAATTCATGTCTGCGATGCTGGGTAAGTTCCCGTATGATTTTTTCATAAATCAGTCCTGATCAAATTCTTTGTAGCTCTTTTCTTGTTTGCGATTTAGCTAAGTTTCAAGTGCTAAAATCCTGACATTATTTTTCCTGACTCATTAAAAATGCTTACGATACGAAAATTCTGTGTGCTTGCTTTGTTGTCGGTGTCAGTTTCTCAATTTGCAGTTGCCGATAGCGCGCCAAATCCCGCATCTTTTGGTACTTTGCGCAAGCAGTTCAAGACTCAGGTGAGCTATGAAGGTGACGATCGTAGTCCCGCAGGCAATTCACCGGATAATGTATTTCAGTCGGTGCGCTATCAGTCTGCAGTGGGGCCGCTTGTTGCCATGCTGACTTCAGATCCTAAAGATGGGAAAAAGCATCCAGCTATTATCTGGATTACTGGCGGTGATAGTAATTCAATTGATGGAAAAACTTTGTCCATGGCCAAGCCCAGGTCAAATGATCAATCTGCGGCAGCTTATCGAAAAGTCGGTATCGTGATGATGTTTCCAACTTTGCGTGGTGGCAATGATAATCCGGGCAAGCATGAAGCTCACTTTGGTGAGATTGATGATGTATTGGCAGCGGCAGATTATCTGGCTCAACAACCGTGGGTTGATCCAGCGCGGATCTATCTTGGCGGGCATAGCACTGGCGGCACTCTGGTATTGATGACAGCTGAAGCAAGCAAGCGTTTCAGAGCAGTCTTTTCGTTTGGCCCGGTCGCTAATTTGCGGAGCTATGGGCGCTTAATGCCAGTTAACTTTGATAAGATGAGTGACATGGATCAGTGGTTGCGCGCGCCGTATTACTGGTTGCCATCCGTACAGAGTCCCTTGTTCATTATTGAGGGTGTAGATGGCAATATTGATTCTTTAGAGTTAATGCGTAGCAAGTCCAGGAACCCATTCATTAAATTCTTGCCGGTAAGCGGGGCAACTCATTTTACGATTTTAGCTCCGGGCAACGATCTTATCGCCCGGAAAATTCTGCTGGATGACGGCCCCGTCAGCAATATCAGAATTACCGAAAATGAATTGATAGCCGAGCTCTCAAAAAAATAGCTGTTGGCCAGTTATATCTCTGACTCTGTATGGCAGCGAAAGAAAGACAGAAAAAGATACATGGGAAGGCGCTAGGGTTTTGAGGTGGCGCCTTTTTCTATTTTTGCCGTCATGTCGACCTCAATGCGAATACCGCTTCTGCGTTAACATGTGTCTCATGCAATCAACACATTTTAAGTGCTTATGGATCGGGAATCAGTATGTCAGACAAAAGCAAGGCAACACCAGGATTTAATACCAGCATTATGCATAGCGAGTATGTTGCACCAGAAGGCTTTGCCGCCTTTCCTGTAGCCATATATCATGCGTCCACAGTCTTGTTCAACAATGTCGCGGCCATGCGTGAGCGTAGCTGGCAGGATAAATCGGCTTATACCTATGGCTTGCACGGCACGCCCACCAGTTTTACCTTGGAAGCCAGACTGGCAGAAATAGAGAAGGGTGAGCATTGCCTGTTGACGCCCAGTGGCCTGGCCGCGATCACGCTGGTGAATATGGCCTTACTGCAAAGCGGTGATCATGTATTGATCCCTGATAATGTGTATGGCCCCAGCCGTGATCAGGCTGACTGGCTGTCGCGCAGCTTTGGTATCAGTGTGCGCTATTATGATCCTTTGATCGGCGCTGGCATCGCCGTCTTGATAGAAGAAAATACTCGCCTTATCTGGGTGGAGGCACCTGGTTCTGTGTCGATGGAGGTGCCGGATGTGCCAGCGATATGCGCAGCAGCCCATGCGCGGGGTGTGCTGGTGGCTCTGGATAATACCTGGTCGGCGGGTGTTGCGTTTGCGGCCTTTGAGCACGGTGTAGATATCATCATGCAAGCGCTGACAAAATATCAGAGCGGTGGTTCAGATGTCTTGATGGGGGCAGTCATTACCCGCGACAAGGCACTCAATACCCGTTTGCAGATGGCGCATATGCGCCTGGGTTTTGGTGTGGGTATGGATGATGTCTATCTGGTCTTGCGCAATTTGCCGACGCTGCAATTGCGTTTTAACGCGCATGATCAAAGTGCCCGCAAAGTTGCCGTATGGCTGACCGACAGGCCAGAAATCAGCAAAGTACTGCACCCAGCGTTACTAGGCTGCCCAGGACATGATATCTGGCAGCGTGACTTTACCGGTGCTGGTGGCTTATTTTCAGTCTTGTTTGACGCAAAATATACCGAAGAGCAAACTGACCGTTTTGTCGATAGCCTGAAATTGTTCAAGATAGGTTTCAGTTGGGGTGGTGCGCATAGCCTGTGCATACCCTATCGCATGCAGTATATGCGCACAAACTGGTCTGAGCCCGGGATATTGGTGCGTTTCAATATTGGACTTGAAGACACGCAAGACCTCATTGCCGATATAGAGCAAGCCTTGGCAACATTGATTTAAACAAAAAGACTAAAGGCCGCGACAAAAAGAAAAAGAGTGAATTTCAATTGAAATTCACTCTTTTTTAATTCACCCCTGCGAGCAGGGATGAGTTTGCTTCTGTAGTTTAAGCTGCCAGCAATTGACGCAATACAAATGGCAAAATACCGCCATGTTTGTAGTAGTCAACTTCGATAGGTGTATCGATGCGCAACAAGACTTTGACATCTTTCTTTTCACCGTTGGCACGATGAATCACCAGAGTCACTTCTTGCTGTGGCTTGATTTCATCTTCTATGCCTTTCAGGTCGAAAGACTCATTGCCAGTGATACCCAAAGTATCAACACTGTCTGTGCCGAGGAATTGCAGTGGCAATACGCCCATGCCAACCAGGTTGGAACGGTGGATACGTTCAAAAGAGCGTGCAATCACGGCTTTAACGCCCAGCAATTGCGTACCTTTTGCTGCCCAGTCACGGGAAGAGCCTGTACCGTATTCTTCGCCGCCGAAAATCATGGTTGGCACGCCGTCAGCAACATACTTCATTGCTGCGTCATAGATAGCCATAGGTTCGCCAGTTGGCTGGAACAGGGTTTCGCCGCCTTCAACGCGTGAGCCATCTTCTTTGGCAGGGATCATGAGGTTCTTGATACGCACATTGGCAAATGTGCCGCGCATCATGATTTCATGGTTACCACGACGTGAGCCGTAGGAATTGAAATCGGCTTTCAGTACGCCGTTTTCTTTCAGCCATTTACCTGCAGGGCTGGATTCCTTGATGGAACCAGCTGGGGAGATATGGTCAGTCGTGATGGAGTCACCGAACACACCCAGGGCACGTGCGCCAGTGATGCCAGTCGCGGCTGCTTTTGGTTCCATCGTGAAGTCAGCAAAGAATGGTGGTTCAGCGATGTAAGTGGAAGTAGGCCAGTTGTAGACGTCGCCTTCGGCCACGCCTTTGATGTTTTCCCACAGTTTGCCTGGAGCACCTTTAACGTCTGCGTAGTTTTCCTTGAAGGTTTTGGAATTCATCGCAAATTTCATCAGCTTGCTGATTTCTGCGCTGGTAGGCCAGATGTCGCCCAGGAAAATATCCTTGCCTTTAACGCGGCCAACTGGCTCTGTCATCAAATCTCTGGTCATGTTACCAGCGATGGCGTAGGCAACCACCAAAGGAGGGGAGGCCAGGAAGTTGGAGCGGATATTCGGGTGTATGCGTGCTTCAAAGTTGCGATTGCCAGACAAGATGGCAGATGCCACGATGTCGTTGGCGGCAATTGCTTCGTTCATCGCAGGTGTCAGGTCGCCGGCATTGCCGATACAGGTTGTGCAACCATAAGCTGTCACGCCAAAACCCAGTTTTTCCAGGTAAGGCAACAAACCTGCTGCTTCGAGGTATTTGGTGACAACACGGGAGCCAGGGGCCAGCGACGTTTTGATATGCGGGGCAACTTTCAAACCAGCTTCAACTGCCTTCTTGGCCAGCAAACCCGCTGCCAGCAAGACGCTAGGATTGGATGTGTTGGTGCAGGAGGTAATTGCAGCTATCAGGACGTCGCCGTTTTTGACGTTGACACCATCAGTATTGGTATAAACCGCATTCAGGTCTTCTGCTTTTTTGTTGAAACCATTCTCTGCTGTTGGCTTGGAGAACAGGTCTGCAAATGTCGATTTGACGTTGCCGATTTCGATACGGTCTTGCGGACGCTTAGGGCCAGCCAGGGACGGTGCAACTGTGGACAGATCCAGAGAAATTTCCGTGGTGTAGTCGATGTCGCCAGCGTCAGGAATGCCAAACATTTTCTGGGCTTTGAAATAGCCTTCGAATGCGTCGATTTCTGCCTTGGTACGGCCTGTGCCTTTGAAGTAATCTATTGTTGCTTCATCAACCGGGAAAAAGCCCATGGTCGCGCCGTATTCTGGTGCCATGTTGGCGATCGTTGCACGGTCTGTCAGGGACAAAGAGCGTGTGCCTGCGCCGAAGAATTCAACAAATTTGCCAACGACTTTTGCCTTACGCAGCAATTCAGTGATCGTCAATACCAGATCCGTTGCTGTGCAACCTTCGCGCAATGCGCCAGTCAGATTGACGCCGACAACGTCTGGTGTCAGGAAGTAGACTGGTTGACCGAGCATGCCAGCTTCGGCTTCAATACCACCAACACCCCAGCCAACGACGCCGATACCATTGATCATGGTGGTGTGGGAATCGGTACCTACCAGTGTGTCAGGATAGTAGATTTCATTTTTCTTGGCATCTTTGGCCTTGTGTACGCCGCGAGCCAGGTATTCCAGGTTAACCTGGTGGACAATACCAAAGCCTGGAGGAACCACGCCAAACGTGTCAAATGCCTGCATACCCCATTTCATGAACTGGTAACGCTCGTTATTGCGTTGGAATTCCAGTTTCATGTTCAGATCCAGCGCTTTCTTTTCGCGGAAATGATCGATTTGTACGGAGTGATCAACCACCAGATCAACCGGAACCAGAGGCTCGATATTTTTTGGGTTTTTGCCTTGTTTGGCGGCAACGTTGCGCATGGCAGCCAGATCAGCCAGCAAAGGGACGCCGGTAAAGTCTTGCAGTACCACACGAGAAACCACGAAAGGGATTTCGTCAGTGCGGGCCGCAGTGGCACTCCAGTTAGCTAATTGCTTGACGTGTTCGTCAGTTACTTTCTTGCCGTCACAATTGCGTAGCACCGATTCCAGAACGATACGAATGGACACTGGCAGGCGCGAGATATTTACGCCGAGATTTTTTTCCAATGCCGGCAGGGAAAAGAACTTGCCTTTCTTGGTATCCGAAATTTTAAAATCTTTCAGGGTTTTGAATGCATCTTTGTACGCATTTTGGCTCATGGCTCTTCCTCTTATTTACAAAAATCAACGATCGAAAAATAATCAAAGCAGACGACATGCCACCTTTCACAGCCACTTACTTCAGCCAGAAATTGTGGCAGGGGTGAAATCGGTAATCGCCTGTTTTTAAATTAAAACTTATTTGGCTTGCGCCGCACTACTATCCTTGCTATTCACTTCTGCCAGTGACGCAGCTTCTGTCTTGCATTCATTGGCCAGTTGCTGACCTTTATGGGAGTCCAGCAGTAAACCCTTTGCTGGAATACCTATCCAGATCAGGCCAGCCTTACGGTTCTCAAAACGTACTGCACCTGTCGTGGTATCGACTTTAGTCAGTCGGTACAGCCTTTTTTTCCAGCGCATGGCCACATGTTCAGCATCCTCAGGATTGGTGTACATGGTCAGGGAGTTGCCGAGTTCGCATTTATAGTCGAAATTATTGTGCAAGGCCACGTCCGGTTCTGGCTCGTCATCTTCTTTTGCTGCCTGTGCAGCGGCAGGTTTCGCAGCCTTTGCTGTGGATTTAATCTTGCTGCGTGGTGCTTCCACCGCATTGGCATTGGCTGCAAGGATGGCGCATGCTGCAAATGCCAGGCTGATAAAAGAAAGTAATTTCATGGTGTCTCCTAAAGTAACTCTTGTGCTGCTGCCGGTAAAACAAATGACCCTGACTGGGCCCTTCTTAAAATTGTCCAATAATAGCGGTAACTGGCTCTGTCATGTAACTGCCCTTGCCATTGTATTGGTCCCCACGCCTGATTTTTGGCTTGGGTAAGGATGGCGGTTGCATCCTGGATTTCATTATCACTGGGTGAAAATGCCTGAATGATGGGGCGTATCTGGTCCGGATGTATGCTCCACATGCGCGTATAGCCGCATTCGCTGGCTGCACGGTGGGCATCATTCGTCACGACGCTTACATCTCTTATCTCGGTGCTGACATTGTGCGAGGCAACTTTGCCGTAATGATGGCAGGCTGCGGCGATTTCCAGCTTGGCGCGCAAAACCAGTGGATGGGTAAATTGTCCGGGAGAGCGCATGGCAGTAGCAGGTATGGCGCCAAAATGGGAGGACACAAAATCCATCAAACCAAATGAAAGGCATTCAACCTGGGGCAGGGCGGCAATTTGCTGCACTTCTGCCAGTGCGCCATGGGTTTCTATCAAGACGTGAACCGGGATTAATTGGCTGTCAGTTCTTTTGCCAAAGTGATTAATACGCTGTAGTGCAGCCAGTAGCTCGGCGGCATTATTTATTTTTGGCAAAACCAGATATGCGAGCTTGTCAGCACATGCGGAAAGTATTAATTCAAGGTCTTGCTCAAATGCGGGATGGTGTACATCATGTACCCGCACGCCCAGGCGTTGGTAATGATTGTCTGTGCTGTTGACTAGTGTGGCGACCAGTTTTGCATGATGGCTCTCGTTGCCAGCGGCTGCGCCGTCTTCGCAATCGAGAGTGATATCGAAAATTCCACCCAGTTCCTGCTGTAGCGCAATCGATTTGCGCATCAATTTTTCAGATCCGGCGTAATGGTCGCAGACCGGCAATATAACCGGTTGAATTTGATCCTGAAAAAGTACTGTAGATGGGTGCATTACTTAAAATATCATCGTGAACCAAGGCAGATTCCAGCGAGTGCCAGAATCTGCCCCCTTACCTGATTAACCTACCAGGTGTTTGACGCCATCACGCTCTTCTTGCAATTCTTTGAGAGTAATGTTGATACGTTCACGGGAGAACTCGTCGATTTCCAGACCTTCAACGATTTTGTATTCGCCATTCTCTGTTGTCACAGGGAAGCCGAACATGGTGCCTTCAGGGATGCCATAAGAGCCATCGGAAGGGATGCCCATGGTAGTCCATTTGCCATTTGTGCCGAGCAACCAGTCACGTACGTGGTCAATTGCTGCGTTCGCTGCAGATGCTGCAGAAGACAGGCCACGTGCTTCGATAATCGCTGCACCGCGTTTGCCAACTGTAGGCAGGAATACATCCTTGTTCCAGACTTGATCATTGATCAGGTCTTTGACGGATGCGCCATCAACTGTCGCGAAGCGATAGTCAGCGTACATGGTTGGGGAGTGATTGCCCCAGACGCACAGTTTTTCAACTGCAGCAACTGGTTTGCCAACCTTTGCAGCGACTTGAGACAGGGCACGGTTGTGATCCAGGCGCAGCATCGCTGTGAAGTTTTTGGCTGGCAGGGAAGGTGCCGATTTCATGGCAATGTAAGCATTGGTGTTGGCTGGATTGCCAACTACCAGAACTTTAACATTGCGGGATGCTACTGCATCCAGTGCCTTGCCTTGTACAGTGAAAATCTGCGCATTGGCTTCCAGTAAATCTTTACGCTCCATGCCTGGGCCGCGTGGACGTGCGCCAACCAGCAGTGCGACGTCGATATCTTTAAACGCTGTCATTGGATCGCTGTGAGCAGACATGCCTGCCAGCAGCGGGAATGCGCAGTCGTCGATTTCCATCATTACGCCTTTCAGCGCTTTCTGGGCTTTTTCGTCAGGAATTTCCAATAATTGCAGAATCACTGGCTGGTCTTTGCCCAGCATGTCGCCATTGGCGATACGGAACAGAAGGGAATAGCCAATTTGGCCTGCGGCGCCGGTTACAGCTACGCGCATAGGGGATTTCGCCATGATGCATCTCCGAAGTGGTGTGAAAACGATGTTCAAACAATTGCAGCGACTGATAGGCCGCTATGTAAAACACTTAATGATACCGTTGAAAGCCCTGTCAGTCAGCCAAAATCCGCTGCAAACATGTTTTCGTCCTTTACATTGAAAGCGTTCGAACTATATTGCTTGGTGTGACAGCTGTGTGTGACAGATTAATAGCTGATGCCAGCCTGATGCTGACGCCAACTATTTGTACGGGAGTTTAGGTCGTGCGGAGCTAAGTGTCAATCAATATCTTATGTCTTATATAAGACATATCACTTAGTAGTTTGTTCTGGACGTGGCGGGTAGTTTTGTGGTGAAATTGCAGCCTATGAACTCTATCATACCAACCGCAAATAATCTGACTGCTGCCCCGACTACGCCAGGTGCTGGTGTTGGCGCTTCGTCTGCTTCGTCCTTGAATGCATCTCCCACATTCAGTCCATTATATCAACAGATCAAAGCCCTGATTACCCAGAGCCTGCAATCTGGAGAATGGAAGCCGGGCGAGTTGATCCCCAGTGAGATGGAATTGGCCAGTCGTTTCAAGGTCAGCCAGGGTACGGTGCGCAAGGCAATTGATGAGTTGTCGGCAGAAAATCTGGTTGTGCGCAGACAAGGGAAGGGGACTTTCGTTGCTACGCACCATGAGGCGCGTTCGCAATTCCGTTTTTTGAGGCTGGCACCTGATGAGGGCGTCCCGCATTATCCTGAAAACCGCATCATTGAAGTCAAGCGCATGCGTGCGCCGGCAGAAGTGGCGCGTTTGCTGGATATCAAATCTGGTGACTCCGTTGTTTTTATTCGCCGTGTCCAATCTTTTTCCGGTGTGCCCACGATTCTTGATGATTTGTGGTTGCCTGGCTCTATCTTCAAAGGCTTGACGGCCGAGCGCCTGAATGAATACAAGGGTCCCATGTACGGTTTGTTCGAATCTGAATTTGGTACGCACATGATCAGGGCGTCTGAGCAAATCCGCGCCGTTTGTGCCGACGAGGCCGTGGCAGGTTTGCTGAGTGTTGATGTCGGCATGCCTTTGCTTAATGTCGAACGTGTTTCGTTTACGTATGGTGATAAGCCGGTTGAATTGCGTCGCGGTTTGTATCTGACGATGAATCATCATTACAGAAATGAATTGAGTTAAATCAATTGGGTAGCTGATTTGCTGTGGTTTTTAGGTGTGTCCAGTCCTTGGGCGTGCATGTTTGCAGGTTCTGCGTCTGTTGGGCTTTAGGTTTAAGATAGCGATATTTTGTTAATCGTGATGATTTTTGTTGGTGCAATGCACCAAAATGAGCGAAAATTGCAAGGTTTATGTACAGACTAGTTAATGGGGAGATTATTTATGTCTGAAGTAGTAAAAACCAAGCCACGCTTTGGTGTAATGCGCTTGATAGATGCAACCGGGTACCGGCTGCCGCTAGCAGGCTTCGTTTCCATCTTGCACCGGGCAAGTGGAATGCTGATGTTCCTGTTGTTGCCATTCATCTTGTATCTGCTTGATAAGAGTTTGACATCGGAAGCGACATTTGCCGAACTGCAGGTTTTGACATCTGGTGTTTTCGTCAAGTTGGTCATTCTGGCTTTGTCATGGGCTTATCTGCATCATTTCTGCGCGGGTGTTCGTCACTTGTTGATGGATCTGCACTATGGTCTGGACAAGGATACCGCTCGTCAATCAGCTGTTGGTGTGTTGGTGACCAGTCTCGTACTGGCGGCACTGATCGCCCTGAAATTGTTCGGAGTTTTCTAAATGGCAAATAATAATATTGGCGCCAAGCGCCTGGTCGTGGGGGCGAGTTACGGCTTGCGTGACTGGTTGGCGCAACGTGTGACTGCCATCGTGATGGCACTGTACACCGTGATTTTGCTTGGTTTGTTTTTGACAGGTAAAAATTTCAATCAGGCTGGCTGGACTGGCATATTCGCCATGCAATGGTTCAAGCTGGCGACGTTCTCTGTTGTCGTTTGCCTGTTGTATCACGCCTGGGTCGGTATGCGTGATATCTGGATGGATTATGTGACGCACAGTGTATTTTTGCGTCTGGTATTTCAAGTTGCCACTATTTTGTGGCTGATTGCTTGTGCTGGCTATGCTGCACAGATTTTGTGGAGAGTATAAAAGTGGCCGCAATTAAATCCACAATTCCTAGCCGCCGTTTTGACGCGGTCATCATCGGTGCCGGCGGTTCTGGCATGCGTGCTTCGCTGCAATTGGCAGAAGCTGGTCTGAATGTAGCCGTACTGTCAAAAGTATTTCCTACCCGTTCTCACACAGTAGCTGCGCAGGGTGGCATCGGTGCTTCCCTTGGTAATATGTCGGAAGACAATTGGTACTGGCACATGTTTGACACGGTCAAGGGTTCTGATTACCTGGGTGATCAGGATGCGATCGAATTCATGTGTCGCGAAGCACCAAAAGTCGTTTATGAACTCGAACATTTCGGCATGCCGTTTGACCGCAACGCTGATGGCACGATTTATCAACGTCCATTCGGTGGTCATACTGCCAACTTTGGCGAGAAAGCAGTACAACGTGCTTGCGCAGCGGCTGACCGTACTGGTCATGCCTTGTTGCATACCCTGTACCAACGTAATGTGCGCGCCCGTACCCATTTCTTTGTTGAATGGATGGCGATTGACCTGATCCGTGATGCAGATGGTGATGTGCTGGGTGTCGTTGCGCTGGAAATGGAAACCGGCGAAGTCATGATGCTGGAAGCCAAGACCACGATATTTGCCACTGGCGGTGCTGGTCGTATCTGGGCAGCTTCTACCAATGCCTTTATCAATACCGGTGACGGTATGGGTATGGCTGCACGCGCTGGCTTGCCACTCGAAGATATGGAGTTCTGGCAATTCCACCCAACCGGTGTTGCTGGTGCGGGTGTTCTGATTACTGAGGGTGTGCGCGGTGAGGGCGGTATTCTGATCAATAGTCAGGGTGAGCGTTTCATGGAACGCTATGCTCCTACCTACAAGGATTTGGCTCCACGCGACTTTGTTTCCCGTTCCATGGATCAGGAAATCAAAGAAGGTCGTGGCTGTGGTCCAAATAAAGATCACGTCATGCTGGATTTGCGTCATATCGGTGCTGACACCATACAAAAACGTTTGCCATCGATTCTCGAAATCGCTCACAAATTTGCCAACGTGGATGCGACCAAGGAGCCGATTCCTGTGGTTCCTACGATTCACTATCAAATGGGTGGTATCCCGACCAATATCCACGGTCAGGTTGTTGCGCCGAAAAACGGTGGCAGTGAAGTCGTCAATGGCCTGTATGCAATCGGTGAGTGCGCCTGCGTATCCGTACACGGTGCCAATCGCCTGGGTACTAACTCTCTGCTCGATTTGCTGGTGTTTGGCCGCGCAGCTGGTAACCATGTTGTTGCCAGCAAGCTTAAAGAGCGCAGCAACAAGGATTTGCCTGCTGATGCAGCAGATCTGGCGTTGTCACGTTTGTCCAAGCTGGAAACCAGTACTGGTACCGAGCGTGTGCAAGACGTTGCCAATGATATCCGTGCCAGCATGCAGCAATACTGTGGCGTGTTCCGTACTGATGAATTGCTGCAAACCGGCTACAAGAAAATCATGGAGCTTGATGAGCGTCGCAAGCATGTTTCTTTCAAAGATAAATCCAAGGTCTTCAATACAGCACGCGTAGAAGCGCTGGAACTGGATAACCTGATTGAAACTGCCAAGGCAACGATCACATCCGCCGCCGCCCGTAAAGAATCTCGTGGTGCGCATGCACACCGTGATTATGAGGAGCGTGACGACGTTAACTGGATGAAGCATACCTTGTGGTATTCCGAAGGAAATCGCCTTGACTACAAGCCGGTCGTGACCAAGCCGCTGACTGTAGACACCTTCAAGCCGAAACCACGTACATTCTAAAGAGATACCGATATGGCACGTACACTTAAATTTAAAATCTATCGCTACGATCCGGACAAGGATGCCAAGCCTTACATGCAAGACTTGACCGTAGAGTTGCAAGACACTGACAAGATGCTGCTGGATGCCTTGCAGCGCATCAAATCTGACGTCGATGATTCTTTGGCGCTGCGTCGCTCATGCCGTGAAGGTGTGTGCGGTTCTGATGCGATGAACATCAACGGCAAGAATGGTCTGGCCTGTACCACTAACCTGAATGAATTGAGCGAGCCTATCGTCTTGCGTCCTTTGCCTGGCTTGCCAGTCATTCGCGATCTGATCGTGGATATGACGCAATTCTTCAAGCAATACAATTCCATCAAACCTTACCTGATGAATGATTCCATTCCTCCGGAAAAAGAGCGCCTGCAGTCTCCTGCTGAACGTGAAGAACTGGATGGTCTGTATGAATGCATCCTGTGCGCATGTTGTTCTACTTCATGCCCATCGTTCTGGTGGAATCCGGATAAATTCGTTGGCCCGGCAGGTTTGTTGCAGGCTTATCGCTTTATTGCTGATTCACGTGATCAGGCAACTGGCGAGCGTCTTGATAACCTCGAAGATCCGTACCGTTTGTTCCGTTGCCACACCATCATGAATTGTGTGGACGTCTGTCCTAAAGGTCTGAATCCTACCCGTGCTATCGGTAAGATTAAAGAACTGATGGTCCGTCGTGCAGTCTAAGTTGG
This sequence comes from Undibacterium sp. Ji83W, assembly GCF_049340385.1. Taxonomy (NCBI): domain Bacteria; kingdom Pseudomonadati; phylum Pseudomonadota; class Betaproteobacteria; order Burkholderiales; family Oxalobacteraceae; genus Undibacterium; species Undibacterium sp. Ji83W. Next base: position 127,744 of record NZ_JBMPOZ010000015.1, read on the forward strand.
CTGTTTAAGTTGATATCAGCGATGTCCCCGGGCATCGCTGCTATTTCATGCGGTTTTCCAGGCAAGCTGAGAGCCGCATGAAATAGTCAGTATGGAAGAGAATTAATTATGTCTGAGTCACAAGCTATATCCCATCAAAACGACCCGGTAAAGCGGGCACGTTTGCGGTGGCGGGCAAGGCGTGGTTTACTTGAGAACGATCTGATCTTGACGCGTTTTCTGGATGCCAATGAAGAATCCCTGACAGATGAGGAAGTGGATGCCTTTAGCCGCCTGATGGAATTGCCGGACAATACATTAATGGATCTGCTAATGGCCAAGAAACAAGCCGAAGCCGAAGTCGATCTGCCTCATGTCCACGCTTTATTGCTGCGCCTGCAAACGGCGTAAAGAAAGTTGATTTTAAACTGATTTTTTGTGTTTTTTTGATTAACGACTCACCTCTTATCTGAAGGAAGAGCCATGACAAATTCTGAAACAAAAGCCACCCTATCATTCTCCGATGGCTCACCAGCCTTGGAAATGCCAATTTACAAGGGCTCAATTGGTCCTGATGTCATCGACATCCGTAAGTTGTATGGTTCTACCGGCATGTTCACCTATGATCCAGGTTTCATGTCCACGGCAGCCTGTAATTCTTCCATTACTTATATTGATGGCGACAAGGGTGAATTGCTGTATCGCGGTTATCCTATCGAACAATTGGCAGTCAATGGCGGCGACTTCCTGGAAACCTGCTATCTGTTGCTGAATGGCGAATTGCCAAATGCAGCGCAAAAAACTGAATTTGTTGCGACCGTCACCAATCACACCATGGTGCACGAGCAGATGCAATTCTTCTTCCGCGGTTTCCGTCGTGATGCGCATCCTATGTCGGTATTGGTAGGTACAGTCGGTGCACTGGCATCGTTCTACCATGATTCGCTGGATATCAATGACCCGCATCACCGTGAAGTATCGGCGATACGTCTGATCGCCAAGATGCCTACACTGGTTGCGATGGCCTACAAATATTCTATCGGTCAGCCATTTGTGTATCCACGCAATGATCTGTCGTATAGCGCGAACTTCATGCACATGATGTTCTCTACACCATGCGCACCATACAAAACCAACGAAGTGCTGGTACGTGCGCTGGATCGTATTTTGATCTTGCACGCAGATCACGAGCAAAATGCTTCGACATCAACCGTCCGTTTGGCCGGTTCTTCAGGTGCCAATCCATTTGCCTGTATCGCTGCCGGTATCGCCTGCCTGTGGGGTCCTGCCCATGGTGGGGCGAATGAAGCTGCATTGAGCATGCTGGAAGAAATCGGCAGTGTCGACAATATTCCTACTTTCATCGCTCAGGTAAAAGACAAAAACTCTGGCGTCAAGCTGATGGGCTTTGGTCACCGTGTTTATAAAAACTATGACCCGCGCGCCAAATTGATGCGTGAAACCTGCTATGAAGTATTGCAAGAACTGGGTCTGCAAGATGATCCATTGTTCAAGCTGGCCATGGCTCTGGAAAAAATCGCGCTGGAAGACGAATATTTCGTCAGCCGCAAGCTGTATCCTAACGTTGATTTCTACTCCGGTATCGTACAACGCGCGCTGGGCATCCCAACTGCCTTGTTCACTGGTATCTTCGCCCTGGCGCGTACAGTAGGCTGGATCGCTCAATGGAAAGAAATGATTTCTGATCCTGAGCAAAAAATCGGTCGTCCACGCCAGTTGTTTGTTGGTGCGCCTAAGCGTGACGTGCCAGCAATCGACAAGCGTTAATAAAATATTGATTTAGGTATTAATGTTTTAGCTATACATGTTGTTGTAAAAAGCGAGTCTTTGTGACTCGCTTTTTTTTTCTGCGGTAATTATGCTATGCTTCGCCACGAAAGTGATTTTTAGGAATAACTTTCGCGATCTAATCAAAAAACATATTTAAATGACATGCTTTTTGATTTGATCACGAGGATAGTTTGAATTAAGCCCTTCCCCACAACTTGATGTGCAATCCGCTAACCGGTCAGGCCGTGTCGCGGAAGGTTAGATTAACCCGCTAATCTCGCGAAACGCGAAGAAAGGTGAGCAAGATGATGCAACAATATAACGCTAACTCGTACTTGTTCGGCGGCAATGCGCCGTATGTAGAAGAACTGTATGAAGCGTACCTGAATAATCCCGGTTCTGTTCCTGATAATTGGCGCGCGTATTTTGACGCCATGCAAAACGTGCCTGCCGTCGATGGCTCTGCCAAACCCGACGTCGCCCATGCACCCGTTATTGCTTCCTTTGCTGAACGTGCCAAACAAGGCCCAATACGCACTGTCAATGCGACTGCTGATGCTGAAATGGGGCGCAAACGCGTCGCTGCCCAGCAACTGATCGCCGCTTATCGTTTTCTCGGTAGTCACTGGGCCAATCTGGACCCGCTGCAACGCCAGGAACGTCCAAGTATTCCTGAGCTGGAACCAAGTTTCTATGGCTTTACCGATGCCGATATGGACATACAGTTCAATATCAGCAATACTTATTTCGGGCCAGAAACAGCATCATTGCGCGATCTTTTGAATGCTCTGCGTGACACTTATTGCCGTTCCATCGGTGCCGAGTTCATGTACATCAGTGATCCGACTGAAAAACGCTGGTTGCAACAAAAGCTGGAAGCGATACGCTCCACACCATCTTTCTCTCCTGAAAAGAAAAAACACATCCTTGACCGCCTGACTGCGGCTGAAGGTCTGGAACGTTATCTGCATACCAAATATGTTGGTCAGAAGCGCTTCTCCCTGGAAGGCGGCGAAAGCTTTATCGCCTCCATGGATGAGACTATCCAGCGCGCCGGTGAGCGCGGTGTCGAAGAAATCGTTATCGGTATGGCCCATCGTGGCCGTCTGAACGTACTTGTCAATACTCTTGGCAAAATGCCTCAAGATTTGTTTGCTGAATTTGAAGGCAAACATGGTGATGACTTGCCCGCGGGCGATGTTAAATACCACCAAGGTTTCTCGTCTGATATCTCTACCCCTGGCGGCCCGGTTCACTTGTCGCTGGCGTTCAATCCTTCCCATCTGGAAATCGTTAACCCAGTGGTTGAAGGCTCTGTCAAAGCGCGTATGGACCGTCGTGGCGACAAGGATGGCTCACAAGTCTTGCCTATCCTGGTACACGGCGATGCCGCGTTTGCAGGGCAGGGCGTCGTCATGGAAACCCTGAACCTGGCGCAAACACGCGGCTATGGTACAGGCGGTACCGTGCATATCGTCATCAATAACCAGATCGGTTTCACGACTTCTGATCCACGCGATTCACGTTCGACTTTGTATTGCTCCGACGTTGTCAAGATGATCGAAGCGCCGGTATTGCACGTCAATGCAGATGATCCAGAAGCCGTTGTCCTGGCTACCCAGATCGCTCTGGATTACCGTATGGAATTCAAGAAAGATGTCGTGGTCGATATCATCTGTTTCCGCAAATTGGGCCACAATGAGCAAGATACACCAGCATTGACCCAGCCTTTGATGTACAAGAAGATTGCTCAGCATCCTGGCACACGCCGCATGTATGCTGACAAACTGGCTGCACAAGGCACTATCCCTGCGGATGGTGGCGATCAAATGATCAAGGCTTACCGTGATGCCATGGATGCTGGCAAGCATACCCATGATCCGGTGATCTCCAACTTCAAAAACAAATACGCTGTTGACTGGATTCCTTTCCTCAACCGTAAATGGACAGATGCTGCTGACACAGCAGTGCCAGCAACTGAATTGAAGCGTCTGGCTGAACGCATTACTACCGTACCAGAAGGCTTCAAGCCGCATAGTCTGGTAGAAAAAGTCCTGGGTGACCGTGCAGCCATGGGTCGTGGTGACATGAACCTGGACTGGGGCATGGGCGAACATCTGGCATACGCATCCCTGGTATCTTCCGGTTATGCTATCCGCTTGACTGGCCAGGATGCAGGCCGTGGTACTTTCGTTCACCGTCATGCTGTTTTGCATGATCAAAACCGCGAACGCTGGGATGCAGGTACTTATATCCCTCTGCAAAACATCTCTGACAAACAGGCGCCATTCACCGTCATCGATTCCGTCTTGTCTGAAGAAGCGGTATTGGGCTTTGAATATGGTTACTCCACGGCAGAACCAAATACATTGACTATCTGGGAAGCACAATTCGGCGATTTCGCCAATGGTGCCCAAGTCGTTATCGATCAGTTCATCAGCTCTGGTGAAGTGAAATGGGGCCGTGCATCCGGTCTGGTCATGATGCTGCCGCATGGTTATGAAGGTCAGGGTCCTGAGCATTCATCTGCTCGCCCGGAACGCTTCCTGCAACTGTGTGCTGACAACAATATGCAAGTGGTTCAGCCAACTTCTGCGTCCCAGATTTTCCATCTGTTGCGTCGTCAGATGATACGCATGTTCCGCAAGCCTTTGGTGATCATGACACCGAAGTCCTTGCTGCGTAACAAGGATGCTGGTTCGCCATTGTCCGACCTGGCCAAAGGCAGCTTCCACACGGTGATTGGTGAAGTTGACGAGAAGATCGATGCGAAGAAAGTCAAACGCGTTATCGCTTGTTCAGGCAAGGTGTATTACGACCTGGTCAATGCCCGTAAAGAGCGTGGTCAGGCAGATACAGCGATTATCCGCGTTGAACAACTGTATCCGTTCCCGCACAAGAGCTTTGTCGCTGAGCTGAAAAAATTCCCGAACATGGCGGAATTGGTTTGGGCACAAGATGAGCCGCAAAATCAGGGGCCATGGTTCCAGATTCAGCACAATATTTTTGAAAGCCTGGAAGAAGGCCAAAAACTTGCTTATGCAGGCCGTCCAGCCAGTGCATCGCCAGCTGTCGGTTATTACGACAAGCACTATGCACAACAAAAAGCATTGCTGGAAACGGCGTTTTCCAAACTCAAAGGCTTTGTCCTGACCAAATAATGACGCGATGCGACATCAGAAGCTGATGTCGCATTTGGCTACCCGAATCGGAGAGTAAAAAATGGCAATTATCGAAGTAAAAGTTCCTCAGTTATCTGAGTCCGTCGCAGAAGCAACCCTGTTGTCCTGGCACAAAAAAGTGGGCGAAGCAGTTGGCCGTGACGAAAACCTGATCGACGTAGAAACAGATAAAGTCGTACTGGAACTGCCAGCGCCTGACGCTGGTGTGATCACACAAATCATCAAGGGCGATGGCAGCACCGTTGTTGCTGGCGAAATCATTGCGATTATCGATACTGATGCAGCCGCAAAAGTAAGCCCTATGGAAGTATCCGCTGCGCCAGTAACAGTTGCAGCATCTGCACCTGCTGCTGATGCAAAATCTTCTGCCGGCGTAGCAATGCCAGCAGCAGCAAAAATCCTCTCAGAAAACAACCTGACTGCTGCGCAAGTTGACGGTTCTGGCAAAGATGGCCGTGTTACCAAAGGTGATGCACTGGCAGCTGTTGCTGCCAAGCCTGCTGCTGCACCAGTAGTCGCACCTCTGGCTGCTCCTGCAGCTGGCAAACCAGCGCTGCAACAAGTCGCTGCACCAACTATCGCCAGCCTGGGTGACCGTCCGGAAGAACGTGTACCAATGAGCCGCCTGCGTGCACGTATCGCTGAACGCCTGGTGCAATCGCAATCCACTAATGCAATTTTGACGACATTCAATGAAGTCAACATGGCACCTGTCATGGACTTGCGTAACAAGTACAAAGACAAGTTTGAAAAAGAACATGGCGTGAAACTGGGTTTCATGTCTTTCTTCGTCAAAGCTGCTGTTGCCGCATTGAAGAAATATCCTATCATCAACGCTTCTGTTGATGGTAACGACATCGTCTATCACGGTTACTTCGACATCGGTATCGCTGTTGGTTCCCCACGCGGCCTGGTAGTGCCTATCCTGCGCAACGCGGACCAAATGACAATTGCTGAAATCGAGAAGAAAATCGGCGAATTCGGTGCCAAGGCAAAAGACGGTAAGCTGACTCTGGATGATTTGTCTGGTGGTACTTTCTCCATCTCGAATGGGGGTACTTTTGGTTCCATGTTGTCTACGCCTATCATCAACCCTCCACAATCCGCAATTCTGGGCGTACATGCGACCAAGGACCGTGCTGTAGTTGAAAATGGTCAGATCGTTATCCGTCCTATGAATTACCTGGCAATGTCTTACGACCATCGCATCATCGACGGTCGTGAAGCTGTTCTGGGTCTGGTGGCAATGAAAGACGCGCTGGAAGATCCAGCCCGCCTGTTGCTTGATCTGTAATTCAAGTTCAACCGCAAAGCGAGAATCATTCCGTGAATATCGCTGACGAAATCAAACGTCTGCATGAACTGCATCAGGCAGGAGCCCTGTCTGATGCAGAATTTGCACAAGCCAAAGCCAGATTGCTGGCAACTGGCGACACTTCCGCATCTGGCAACCAACAGGGTCAGGGTTTCAACCATTTGAACCAGTTCCGCCGGTCAAAAAGTGACCAGTGGCTGGGTGGTATCTGTGGTGGCCTGGGCCAATTTACTGGCCTGGATTCCTGGATCTGGCGTTTGATGTTTGTCTTCTTCAGTCTTTACTTTGGTGCCGGCGTAGTGGCCTATCTGCTGGCCTGGATATTCATACCTGAAGAGAGCTGAAAAGCACAAAGCGAAGAGTGAACTTCACGGCTAAACTTATGGCCAGATTCAGCGCTAAATTCATATACATAAAATCAGGATATTTTCATGAGCAAACAATTTGACGTCGTCGTTATCGGTGGTGGCCCTGGCGGCTACATCGCCGCAATCCGCGCTGCCCAGCTGGGATTTTCTACTGCCTGTATCGACGCATGGACCAATGAAAAAGGTGGCCCTGCTCCAGGTGGTACTTGTACTAACGTAGGCTGCATTCCATCCAAAGCGCTGTTGCAGTCTTCCGAACATTATGAGCATGCTGGCCATGCATTTGCTGACCACGGTATCAATGTACAAGGGTTGGGTCTGGATGTTGCCAAGATGCTGGGTCGCAAGAACACCATCGTCAAGCAAAACAACGACGGTATCCTGTTTCTGTTTAAAAAGAATAAAGTCACTTTCTTCCACGGTCACGGCTCTTTTGTAAAAGCTGATGCTGCTGGGTATGAAATCAAGGTAGCTGGCAAGACAGAAGAAACCATTACTGGCAAACACATCATCGTGGCGACTGGCTCGAATGCACGTGCATTGCCTGGTGCAGCATTTGATGAAACAACTATCCTCTCGAATGACGGCGCCTTGAAGATTGCTGAAGTACCAAAAAAACTTGGCGTTATCGGCGCTGGTGTGATTGGTCTGGAAATGGGTAGCGTCTGGCGTCGTCTGGGTGCTGAAGTGACAGTGCTGGAAGCATTGCCAACTTTCCTCGGTGCTGTGGATGAACAAATCGCTAAAGAAGCGCACAAACTGTTCGTCAAACAAGGTCTGTCCATTAATCTGGGCGTCAAGATTGGCGAAATCGTCAATGGCGGCAAAGATGTGACTGTCAACTACACTGACGACAAGGGCACTGAACATAAAGCGGTGTTCGACAAACTGATCATTTCCATTGGCCGTACGCCTAACACTAATGGTTTGAATGCAGAAGCTGTTGGCCTGCAACTCGATGAACGTGGTTTCATCGCGGTTGATGGTGATTGCAAAACCAATCTGCCGAATGTCTGGGCAGTGGGCGACGTGGTACGTGGTCCTATGCTGGCGCACAAGGCAGAAGAAGAGGGTGTTGCTGTTGCTGAACGTATCGCTGGTCAGCATGGTCATGTCAACTTCAATACCATCCCATGGGTCATCTACACCTCTCCGGAAATCGCATGGGTAGGCCGTACTGAGCAGCAATTGAAGGCTGACGGCGTGGCTTACAAAGCCGGCACTTTCCCATTCATGGCGAATGGCCGTGCGCGTGCGCTGGGTGATACTTCAGGTATGGTCAAGTTCCTGGCAGATGCAACGACAGATGAAATCCTGGGCGTGCACATCGTTGGTCCTATGGCATCTGAATTGATTTCTGAGGCAGTTGTGGCGATGGAATTCAAGGCATCGGCAGAAGACATCGCCCGTATTTGCCATGCACATCCATCCCTGTCTGAAGCAACGAAAGAAGCAGCATTGGCAGTTGACAAGCGTTCGTTGAATTTCTGATTCAGGTCGACTGTCTGATCGCTTGTTTAAGCTTGGGGCGCACTATGCGCCCACATTCGCCCGCATTGGCAGCGCACTCTGTCCTCAGTTTGATTGGGGTAGGGTGCGTCGCTTTTTACCCGCTTGCCATACACAGGCAAGCCAGCAAAGATAGTATCCCTAGCCCATGAATGTCATAGAGTATTATCAGGATGCCTTGAGTCAGCGCGGTTTTCAGGCCGACGAGGCACAAAAGCGTGCAGTTGATCGCTTGCAGACTGCCTATGAAGAATGGGTAGAGTACAAAGGGAAGCGGGCAAATAAATTCACCCGCCTGATTACCCGTCCTGAAGTGCCGCGTGGCGTTTATATGTGGGGCGGGGTAGGGCGTGGCAAATCATTTTTGATGGACAGTTTTTTTTCCGTCGTACCGGTCGTCAGGAAAGCTCGTCTGCATTTCCACGAATTCATGCGTGCCGTGCACAGGCAACTTGATGAGCTCAAAGGGATGGCAGATCCGCTGGATGAAGTGGCGCGCAGAATCGCCAAGAAATACCGACTGATTTGCTTCGATGAATTCCATGTCTCTGACGTGGCAGATGCAATGTTGCTGTATAACTTGCTGAATGCCCTGTTTGAAAATGGCGTCTCCTTCGTCATGACATCCAATTACCAGCCTGATACTTTGTATCCGGACGGTTTGCACCGTGACCGCATGTTACCGACCATCGCCTTGCTGAAGGAGAAACTTGATATCCTGAATGTGGATTCTGGCAATGATTATCGCAAACGCGCCATGGAGCAGGTCCAGGCTTACCTGACACCATTGAATGCAACGACTGACAAGACCTTGCGTGATATTTTTGCCCGCGTGGCAGAAACCAGCGATGAAGACCCACATGTCGATATCGAAGGCCGTAAACTCAAGTCCCTGCGCCGTGCTGGTAGTGTGATCTGGTTTGACTTTGCCACGCTGTGTGGTGGCCCACGTTCACAAAATGATTATCTGGAAATCGCCAGCCGTTTTCATACCGTTGTTTTGTCGACGATACCGCGCATGTCTGCCGCCATGTCGTCTGAGGCAAGGCGGTTTACCTGGCTGATAGATGTGTTCTACGACAACAAGGTCAAATTAATTATGTCGGCTGAAGTCCCGCCTGAGGAACTTTATACCAACGGTACCTTGTCTAATGAATTTCACAGAACAGTATCCCGTATTATAGAAATGCAATCAAAAGAATACATGGATGCTGATCAACGCCAAATTGCGGAGAATATTGCTTAATGAATCGTTTATTTTTCATTTGCATAGCCTTGGTCGTGCAAATGACTGTTGCTACATATGCCCAGGCTATGCCTGGTAGTAGTGAACTTGCTCAAATTGCAAATTTGGCTGCCAGTCTTGATCAAAGATATGTCGCTGGCAGTATCAACAGCGCAGAGCAAGCTGAAGCTGCCTTGAAAGAAAGTAGCGCAGCACAATTACGTTTGCAAAGCTGGTATGAGCAGTCAGAACGAGCTTGTCACCAGACTTTTTTTGTCAACGACTGCCTTAATGATGTCAAACAACATCGTCGTCAGTACATCGTTTCCTTGCAAAGAATTGCACTTGAAGCCAAGGCCTTGCAGCGTAAATTGCGCATAGATCAACTCGACAAAGAGCTGGAACAACGTCAGGCCAAACCATAATCCTCCATTTGATTTGTAACTGGCTGTAAGCCTTTTTTAGTATCAGATGATGGTATTTGAAGGTGCAGCCCCGGATTCAGGCATTTTGCCCGGGCTATCACTCCTGCGCTTGTCTCGCCTATCCTTAAAAGCTATCCTGGCCCGGCACCTGTGGCAAGGATAGAGTAGTGATTCTGTTTCACTCACCGCGATATAAGTATTGCAAGTCTCTAAAAATTTCCTTACAGTCTGGCGTTAGCCGCATTGGCATACTGTAATCCAAGGAAATGATATATGTGGTTTGTGGGCGCAATCATAGGCTTTATTCTGGGCGTGGCGACCGATTCGGGTGCTGCCATGTTCTTTTTTGCTTTGACAGGCGGCTTTGTCGGTCATCTGATAGGCAGCTCACGCAATAAGGCTAATATCAAGCCGCCGGCGAATAAACCAGTGTCCCAACCTGCATCAGGTAAGCCAGTTGATGCAATGGCAGACATGCGCCAGAAGATCTTCACGCTAGAACATCGCCTGCAAACGCTGGAACGCGAAATGGCAGAACTGAAAGCTGGAGGCGTTTTCGTTAAGGGGGCAGACGCGCCAGTGCAATCGGCAAGCCAGCCAGTTACAGAGGAAAAATCACAGGTAGAGCCACAAGTATCTCTTGTTGCCGCAAAAACCTATGATGTCAGCCTGAGTGTGGCGGTTCCGCTGACGACAGAGTTTGGCGCACAAACAGAGGCAGTGCCAGTAATTACGCAGAAGAAAGCGGAACTGGAAGAACTGGATCTGAACGTCAATCCCCTGGAAGATGCTGCACCTCTCCAAAAAGCTCCAGAAGTCTTCACTGATCAAGTCGCACCAATACCAGCAGTTATTGTAGGGGAAACCGTTGCCGAACCTATTGTGCCTGCAATAACAAATCCGCCAGTAGCAGACGCTGCTTTAGTAAAACCACCTGTAGTAAAGCCGTCGGTAGCAAAGCGTCCGCCACCACCACCGCCAAAAACTTTGAGAGAAAGCTTGCCAGCACCCTTGGCGAAATTGATCTTTGGTGGCAATGCCCTGGTCAAAGTCGGGGTCTTGATTTTGTTCCTGGGCCTGGCTTTCTTGCTACGCTATACCGCAGAACGGGTCACGGTACCAGTGGAATTGCGTTATGCAGGCGTGGCTTTGTCTGGCGTGGTCTTGCTGGCGCTGGGCTGGTTCTTGCGCAGCAAACGCCGCGACTATGCCCTGATATTACAAGGCATGGCGATAGGTGTGTTTTATCTGACCACACTGTCAGCGATGAAATTGCATGCCTTGATCACCCCTGAAGTCGGCTTTGGCTTCCTGTTCATGGTGTCGGTCCTGAGTGCGATTCTCGCGGTTTTGCAAAATGCGCCTGTCCTGGCCATCGTTGCCGCAATTGAAGGTTTTGCCACGCCTGTTTTGATTTCCACTGGTGAAAACCGTCCGCTCGGTTTGTTCACTTACATGGCCGTGCTTGATATAGGTATCTTCGTGGTCGCCTGGTTCAATGCCTGGCGTGTGCTGAACCTGATTGGTTTCGTTGGTACCTTCACTCTGGCAATAGGCTGGGCAGAGCGTAGCTATACCGATAGTCAGTACGGCATAGTTCAGCCTTTCCTGATTTTCTTCTTTGTCCTGTTTGCCCTGATAGGTCTGTTGTTTGCACGTCGCACCTTGAAAGAGGCGGAAGTTGAAGAAGGCCCGCTGGCTACCCTGAAGCGGGTAGGGCGGGTTGATAGCGCCCTGGTATTTGGTAATCCCATCACCGCCTTTGGCATGCAGTACATGCTGGTCAAGCATACCGAGTTTGGCGCAGCCTTTTCTGCGCTGGCGGTAGGTTTCTTTTATTTGCTGCTGGCCAGGTTTGTGTTTTCGAAAGCCAGACAAGGCCTGGCTTTGCTGGCAGAGGCCTATGTCATTGTGGCCGCCATCTTTGCCACCTTGGCGATACCGCTGGGGCTGGAAGGGGCATGGACAGGTGCTGCCTGGGCTATCGAGGGTGCAGGCATGTACTGGCTGGGTATACGCCAGCAACGGCCTTATGCACGAGGTTTCGCCTATGTTGTCATGGTTGGTGCGGCTTACAAGCTTTTGCATGGTATTTACATCAATCCCGAGGCCAGCGGCCCACTGTTGCAGGGCGGTTTGCTGGGACCAGTCTTACTGGCAGTAAGCTGCTTTGTCGTCTGGAATTTGCATAGAAAAGCAAAGCCAGAAAGTATTTCCAGCTGGGAAGCTACACCAAATGCCGCTTTGCCGTGGCTTGGCGTTGCTTCACTGGCCTTGTTGCCATGGATGTTGCTGATCCCGCAATTTGCAGCAGCGGCAATGGCTGTCATGGCCTTGCTGGTATCGGCAATTGCCCGTCGCTATGCGCTAAAGGCTTTTGAACATATCTCTGCCACTTTGCAGGCTGCCGCGTTGGCGTCATTCATGCTGACCCTGCATGCCGCTGCCAGTGGCAATGCCGCGCTGGAAGATGGCTGGAAGGGTGGCCTGGCTGCCCTTATTATCGCTGGCAGCATATTGTTTAGTGCCGGGCGTTCCATGGTGGCGACCAAGCGCGCAGCGCAGGCGCAATCTTTGCCTCCGGCCTGGTCAATCTGGAACCAGCTGGCTATCATCAGCGGCAGTGCGCTGCTGCATCTGGCCATGCTGTTTGCCATCAACCTGACACAAGCATCATTGATTTGGCCATTAACTTCCTGCCTTTTGCTGTGGGTGGGCTTGCGCATGTCACATGGCGCGTTGGCAGGCTTTGCTGCCGTCTTGCAAATCATTGCTGCTGGTTTGTGCCTGGTGGAACCTGGCAAATATCAGGGCACAGCCTTTGCACATCTGGGCTTTTTTGTACCTTTGTCGCTGGCTGTATCAGCCTGGTTCAGTGCAGATTTTATCCGTGCCGAAGCAGTCAGGATGCGCGCCGTGTTGCTGGATTTGAGTGGATTTGGCAATGCCGCTGCTGACAGTTCAGAGAAAAAGCTGCCATCGGTCTGGCTTAATCCCTGGTGCAATAGCAAGCCTGCTCTGGGCTTGCCTATTGTCTGGGGGTTGGCATGGTGGTTGAGTGCATGGTTCCCTGAAAGCCTGGAGACTCTGATACGCACAGATCATCGTGCATATTCTTCAACTGTCGCTATTGTGATAGGTCTGGGCAGTTCAGTTTTGATGGCAGCACTGGCAGCATGGCGCAAATGGCCGCAAATGGGTTTTGCTACTATCGTCACTTTGCCGCTATTGGTTTTTGCTGGTCTGATCGGTGCTGTAAGTGCGGATGGCCTGTACTTGCCATCGGCAAACCTGGGTTGGCTGGCCTGGCCGCTGGCACTGGCCTGGCATTTGCAGATACTGAAAAAGCAGCAAAACTGGATGGCAGCGTGGCCGCGACTGCTGAGTCTGACGCATATCGCCGGTTTCTGGTTCTTCTTGTTATTGGCTGCGCGCGAAGGGCAGGCACGCCTTGCGCCACTGGCTGATACCTGGTCGAGTTGGCCATTGCTGGGTTGGGTGCTGGTTCCTGCGCTGGTATTCTGGTTCATTGGTGCCAAACCGCTGGCAGTCAGGTGGCCGCTTAATTCTTACCGTAAAGCCTATATAGAGCAGGCATGCGCGCCTGTCGCCCTGTATTTGCTGGCATGGTGCTGGTTGACCAATGCCTTCAGTGCAGGTGATGCCAGCCCTTTGCCTTATCTCCCTTTGCTGAACCCGCTGGAATTGGGGCAATGGCTGGTGTTGGCGTCCTTATTGCATTGGTGGCGCGCTTTACCTGTGGCTGCACTCAAAACAGACACCAAACATGCTGCGACAGCATTGGTAGCCGCTACAGCCCTGGTCTTATTGACGGGCATGGTCTTGCGTAGCTGCCACCATTTTGCCGGAGTGCCTTGGGATGCAGATGCCTTGTTTGCTTCGCGCCTGAGTCAGGCTGCCGTTTCCATCACCTGGGCAATTTGCGGCGTGTCTGTCATGTTGTTTGGCAATCGCCGCATGTCACGCAGTACCTGGATAGCCGGTGCTGCCCTTCTGGGCGTCGTGGTAGTGAAACTGTTCTTGATAGAACTGGCAGACCGTGGCGACGTTTACCGTATCGTCTCTTTCATCGGTGTTGGTATCTTGGTGCTGGTGGTTGGTTATTTTGCACCAGTGCCCGTCAAGCACAAAGAGCCACAAGCGACATTGGCACAGGATAGTGATGCACCAGAAGATCAGGGGAAGGCATCATGAGTATCAACAAGCGTATCAACAAGCTGAACCTGAAATTACAATCGAAGCTGTTATTGCTGGCTGCTTGTGCAATTGCCTCCAATGTGGTCTTGGCACAGGCGATTACTCCGCAGCTAAAGCACGCAGTCATCTCCAGCACTGGAGCGGGCCCGTATTTTCAACTGGATATACCAACCAGTATTTACCCTGGCAGCCTGCATCCTGATCTGCATGATGTACGTGTGCGCAATGCAGATGGTGATCTCTTGTCTTTTGCCTGGGCAGACGCAGAAACGGCGAGTGCCAAGCTTGAGAGTGCTACGGTCAGTGCGTTTCCTGTAAAAGACATACAAAGCAGCAGCTTCAGCAGTTTCCGGCAAAATGCAGATGGCTCACTGACCGCCTTGTCGCAAGTGAAAATCACCAGGCAAAATCCTGTTCCCGCCTGGATTATTGATGTCAGCAAGATCAAGGGCAAGTTATTGCAAGCCAGGTTCAGCATTGCCGAGCAGGTAGACGGCATGTTTGGCTTCACACTGGAAAGCAGTAATGACCTGAAAAACTGGCAATCGCTGGGTAGCGAGCAATTGGTGCAATTGCGTCATCAGGGCTCAGTGCTGCAGAATCTTGGTATCAGGCTACACCATGTCAGCGCACAGTATTTGCGCCTGCGCTGGACTAATCCAGCAGATGCGCCCTGGCTGGGCAATGTCAGTATAGACAGCCAGCAAGAAGTCTACACACCACCAGTTTTGCAATGGAGTAAGCCAATTGCTGTGAAAGCCTGTGCTGCAAATTACTGTGATTACTCCATCCCGGACAACACACCGATAGACAGCCTGCGCCTGCTGGTCGGCGAGCCTAACACCCTGCTACATATTACGGTACTGGCACAGGTGACTACAACAACTGCGCCGGTGTCCTCGTATCATCACAGGCATAGTCCGCTATATCCTCTGCATGTCTTAAGGAATCAAAAGCGCAATGCTGAAGTGCAGGTGGTAGATCAACAAGTCTGGTTGAATGACAGCCTGGTCTATAAAATCAATCTGCAGAATGGCGAAGTCAAATCACCTGATTTACTCATGGATGGTGCCAGTTATAAAACTTTGCGCTTGCAAACCGATAGTCCGTTCAGTAAGTTGGCCAAAACCCTGCCTGAGATACAGATCGCCAGCTTACCGCGCAGGCTGGTTTTTCTGGCGCGCGGTAAGCCGCCTTATCAGCTGGAATGGGGAGTGGAGAACAAAGAGGGTGCTGCAATACCTTTGACAACACTTATCCCCAAAATGGATTTGAGCAAGCCAGTGCAGGCTGATATCGCCAGTGTAGAAATTGCCGACTATGTCGCGCCTCAGGCTGTGGTCAAACCAGTCGCTGAGAAAACTCCTGGCAAAGAACACAAGCCATGGTTGTGGGCTGCATTGGGTATTGGCTTGTTATTATTGGGTGGGATGGTGTGGTCCCTGCTGAAGAATATTTCGGAAGATAAGGCAAAGACCTGAAAACCTGTTTACGATCTTACTGCGCAAGCGTGATCGGGGCTCATGTGCCGCTCAAAATGCTCATGTACTAAAGTACACTCCGCTTTTTGCGCTGCGCGTTTGTTACCCTGACCCCGCTGACGCTCGCTCGCTACAGATCGTCAACACGTTTTTAGTGTTTCCAGGCCTTTTGAGGAAAACTAAATGCTCTGCAGGCGCTGCAAGGCGTCTCGCAGGGTAGCATCCTGCTTGGCAAAGCAAAAACGCACAATGCCAGACTCTTTGCCTTGCTGATAAAAAGCGGAAACCGGGATGGCTGCCACGCCAATCTCAGTTGTCAGCCAGCGGGCAAATTCCAGCTCCGTCTTGTCGGAGATAGCTGAATAATCAACCGACTGGAAATAAGTTCCGGCACATGGCAGCAGACGCAAGCGAGAGTCGGCCAGACCAGCCCTGAACAGATCACGTTTCTTTTGATAAAAGCCCGATAGCTCCAGATACGGGGCAGGCTTGCTCATATACTGCGCCAGTCCCACCTGCATAGGTGTATTGACGGTAAAGACATTGTATTGATGGACTTTGCGAAATTCTGCCATCAGTGCTGCCGGTGCAGTCACATAGCCGACCTTCCAGCCAGTCACATGATAAGTCTTGCCAAAGCTGGAAATGATAAAGCTGCGCTCTGCCAGTTCAGGGTAACGTGATAGTGATTCGTGGCGCTGTCCATCAAACACCATGTGCTCATATACCTCGTCAGAGGCAATCAAGACCTTGGTGTCACGCACGATATCGCTCAAGGTGCCAATATCATTCACGCTTAGTACCGATCCGGTAGGGTTGTGCGGTGAATTCAGCATCAGCAAGCGGGTCTTGTCCGTAATACTGGCTTTTACCTTGTCCCAGGGGATGGTATAGCCATCTGCACCCAATTCCATGCTGACAAACACCGGCACACCACCTGCCAGCTTGATACTCGATACATAGCTGTCATAGGCTGGTTCAATGACGATGACTTCATCACCTGCATGCACACAAGCCAGCAATATCGTCAAAATACCCTGGGTGGCACCTGCTGTGACTGTAATTTCAGTATTCACATCATAAGCGTGGCCATAGATGCTTTTGATCTTGGCGGCTATCTGCTCGCGTAATTGCGGCATGCCTGGCATGGGCGGATATTGATTGTAATTATCTGTCATGGCTTGCGCCACCAGGGCAGGCAGGGCAGGGTCGCAGCTAAAGTCAGGGAAGCCCTGGCCAAGATTGACCGCTTTTTTCTCGGCCGCCAGGGCAGACATCACTGAGAAGATGGTGGTGCCCACTTCGGGTAATTTGGAAACAGGAACGAAGCGGGCAGTGGTCGTCATCAGTGAAACTCTTCAAAAACTATAAAGCTATTATATAAAGTGATTATTTAGTGCCAAACAAACGGTCACCGGCATCGCCCAAGCCAGGCACGATATAACCATGTTCATTCAGATGGTCATCGATAGACGCAGTGACGATAGGTACATCAGGATGGGCAGCGTTCATGACCTTGATGCCTTCAGGGGCAGCCAGCAGGCACACGAATTTGATCGTTGTTGCGCCGCGCAGCTTCAGGCGAGTGATGGCCGCAGCGGCTGAGTTGCCAGTTGCCAACATAGGGTCAACCACGATTACCAGGCGGTCAGCGATATCTTCCGGCACCTTGAAGTAATACTCAACTGGCTCCAGTGTTTCCGGGTCACGGTACAGGCCGATATGGCCTACACGTGCATTTGGCAGCAAATCCAGCATGCCATCCAAAATACCATTGCCAGCGCGCAATACCGAGATCACGCACAGCTTCTTGCCGCTGATGGTCGGCGCATCAATGGTAGTGATCGGTGTTTCGATCTTGACCAGTTCAATAGGCAGGTCTCGGGTGACTTCGTAGGCCAGCATCTGGCTGATTTCACGCAACAGGCGGCGGAAATTATCCGTCGGCGTGTCCTTGCTGCGCATCAGTGTCAGCTTGTGTTGCACCAGTGGGTGTCTGATTTCTGTAACGAGTTCGTTCAAGGTAATTCTCCGGCAATGTTGTGTTGACCGCTATTTTACGTCCCTGCCAGCATTAAGGGAAACGGATAAATCAGGAATTGAGGTGTTTTTCCACTTCTGCTCCAGCCATCGTCAAATTTTTCTTGATTGATAATTCAATATAAGAAGTTCCGGCATGGCAGGGCCCGCAATGACGGTGAACGACTATCAGATCAGGAGTGCAGAATGGACAGCAATCAGGCGTTGTTAAATAAATTATCTCTGGGAGATTACTCCCTCGATCGCCATGGCGATCGCAAGGACGATTATTTGCCACCAGAAGAGGCAATTGAGTCCAATACCCGCATCGATGTGAAAGGTATTCGTGAAGCCATTGCGCGGGTAGAAGCAGAAGCCAGAGCCACCGTAGCAGCAGAAACCAGATTCAAAGCTGAATCGCAAGCAAGAATATTGGCAGAAACCAGGGCGCAGGCAGAAGCAGAATCAGCCGAGCTGGCCCAGCGCAAACTGGCACTGGAACAAGAAGCCGTTGCCGGTACACAGGCAAAATTGATGGCTGAACGCCAGTCGCGTGCTGCCAGTGAGGCCAGAATCGCCGCCACAGCCGAAGAAACCAGGAATCTGCAAGAACGCACACTGATAGAGTCACGGGCCCGTGAACAATCAGAACAACGCGCCAAACTCGAACAACAAGCCATAGAAAAAGCCGAGCACCAGTTCAAGGCAGAGTCAGAACTGGCATCGCAAGCCCATGCCGAAGCAGAAAAACTCGCAACGCAAACTGCCAATGCCCGCAACTGGGCAGCAGAACGCTTTGCCGCATCACAATCCGCCCGTCAACAGGCAGAAGAACGCGCCCGTGCCGATGCACGTATCACTGAACTGGCACGCGAACGCGAAAAACGCGACCGCGAAGCCCGTGAAACGGCAGAAATGCTGGCCAAAGTGCGTAGCGAATCCCTGCAAATCAGCAAAGAACGCGACCAGGCAGAAGCCATGGCGCTGGAATATGCCATCAACCGCGCGCCGGTAGAACTGCGCGCCCGTGAAGATGCATTGGCGCGCGTTGCTCTTGAGCAAGGGCAAGAAGCAATTGCCCAGGCCAGGATGGAGTCTGAAAGAAAGGCAGCAGAAGCCATACAATTGCGCATGCAGTCAGAAGAAGACTTGCGTATTGCCGCCAACAAACGAGAACAGGCAGAAAAAATTGCTGCTGCGACAGCGCAGGCCCGTCGCGAAGCAGAAGACAAAATCCGCATGGTGACCGAGTCACGCATACGCGCAGAGCGCGAACTGCAATCGACAGCCATGACGCGTATAGAAAACGAACAGCAAGCCGACATGCAAGCCCGGGCAAGACAAGGTGCTGAAGCAGCATTGGCAGAAGAAGCCCGTCAACGCCGTCTGGCTGAGCAAGAAGCTGCCGACAATGCCCGTCAGCGTGTCGTTGAAGAGCAACGTGCTGCCAAATTGGCTAAAGAGCGCCTGGAAATCGAAAAACAGGCAGTACAAGATGCCCGCGAAAAAGCCGATTCTGAACAACAAGCCTTAAGCGCCAGCGCCTTCCAGGCTGAGTTGCTGAAACGCGCCAACCTGGCAGCCGCAGACAAAGCCAAAAAAGCCCAGGAATTGATGGTCGCTGAAAAAATGCGCGCTGCTGCTGAGCAAAAAGCCGCCGCTGCATTGCAGGAAAAATTGACTGCCGAACGCAAGATGACAGAAGAAGCCGAAGCTTTAGCAAAAGCTGAATCGTCTCACGCTGAACTTTTGCGCATGCAAGAGCAGGCAGAGCATGCACGTCGCATAGCACAGGAATCTGAATGTGTGGCAGAAAAACTGAGCCTGGAAAAAACCATGGAACAGGTGGAATTGCAGCAAAAAATGGCCGCAGCCGCTGCCAGAAAAAATCAAGATGCCAGCGAACTTCTGCGCGTCCAACAGCAACGCACTAATGATGAGGTGAAAGCGATGGAACTTCAGGAAGAAAAACTACAGACAGAACGTCGCCGTGCCAATGCAGTGCAACAGGTGCTGAAGGCGACACAGGAAAAACTGCAACTCGAACAAGCTGCCCAGCAAGAAGCAGAAGCCAGATTGCGCGCAGAAGAACAGTCCAAGGCAATAGCCGTCGCCAGGGAACAAGCTGAGCGCGAAGAGAGACTGGCGCTGGAAGCCACACTCGACGCAGAAAAAACTACTCTTGAACAAACAGAGTTGCAAAAAGATGCGCAATGCAAGGCAGCCAAGGTCGCTTTGCTGATTAGCCATCAAGCCACAGAAATGGCACGCGCAGAGCAAATGCATCTGGAGGCAGAAAAGCAGGCAGCCAGGGCCGCGCAAGACAAACTGGAAGCAGAAAAATCAGCTGCCGAGCAAGTCATCGCTCGCGCTCATGCTGATCGTGAGCATACTAATGTCTTGAATGCACGCCAGCAACAAGAGGTAGAAGCCCGTGCAGCACGTCAGGCCATGATCGCAGCGGAGCAAGTACGTCTGCAAAAAATGCAGGAACATGCAGATCTGCAAAAGCAGTCTGCAGTATTGGCACAAACCAAGGCAGTTGAAGCCGAAGAATTGGGTAAAACTTTGCGTTTGCGTGCAGAGTCCGAGCAAAAAGCCCTGAACCTGGTCCAGCAAAAACTGGAAGCAGAAAAACGCCTGACAGTAGAATTGCAAGCCAAGGCAGCAGTAGAACAAGAGCAACGCGACCAGCATCTGGCCCGTTTGCAATCTGAGCAAGCTTTGCGCGTTGCCATGGAAAGCAAGGTCGCTGAAGAGAAAAAACTGCTGGAACAAAACAATCAACAAGCCAAGGCTGAACAGCAAGCAGCAACTGCTGCAGCAGCTCGTGTAAAAGCCGCAACCCAGTTGGTACAGCTTGAACAGGGAAAAGCAAAGTCCCAACAACAGGTAGCCCAGGCGCTGGAAGAGCAAGCCAGACTGGAAAAACAAAAAGCTGAAGCTGCTGAGCTGGAAGCAAAAGCAGCAGCAGAGAAACTGGCAGCAGAAAAAATTGCTACAGAAGCCGCCACTTCCAGAGCCAAAGCAGAACAGCAATTTGCTCAGGCCGCAGCCGTCAGGGCCAGGGCAGAGCAAGAAGCTAACGAATTGACGGCCGCCAAGCTGCAAGCTGAACAAGCATTGCAAATCCAGGCACAAGCCTATGCTGCCAGCCAACACAAAGCGCATGAGCTGGTCGTTGAAAAGAATAAAAAAGTTGCTGAGCTTGACGCTGTCTTGCAACAACGTCTGGCGGATGATCAGGCTTTGCTGGATACCACAGCAGCCAAATTGCAAGCTGAAACAGAGGTACATCAAGACGTACAAAGTCGCTTGTCCAGCGAAACCGAAGCACAGCAATTTGCCGAAGCCCGCGCTCGTGCAGAAAAAATCATCCGCGCAGCAACTGAAGCAACGCTGGCATCAGAAAAAGCCTTGTTCCAGGAACTGGCTGCCCATGCCGATGCACAAAGCCTGATGGCTGAATTGCTGGCACAGCGTCTGCAACAAGAGCAAGAATTGCTGGCTGCGCAACAACAACGCGTCGCCGCTGAGCAAGCTGTATTAGCCAGTCTGACTGCCAAGCAACAGGCCGAACTGGCAGCCACAGCAGAAGCGGAAGCGCGCCTGGTAGCAGAACAAGCGCAGTATAAATTGATCGCAGAGCGCCAGGCTACCGAGGCACAAGCACGTGAACTGGCAGAAAAGTTCAATGAAACCGAAAAACAATGGCTGGCACAAGCTGCTCAAGAAGCACTGATCAAACGCCAGGCAGCCGTCGCACTTGAAGAGAAAACCGCCTTGTTGCTGGAATTGAGCCGCGCCAGCCAGGAAAAAATCGCCGTTGAACAGCAAATCAGCGCGGAACTGAAAACCAAGCTGGAACAAGAAGAATCCGCAGAAATCACCCTGCAAGCCAAGCTGTCCATAGAACGTGAATTTGCAGAAGCGGCAAGCGAACGTGCCTATAAAGAACAAGAAGCACTGGAAGCTACGTTGCGCCTTGCCAATGCAGAACAAGCTTTGTTGGCCCGTTCTGCAGAACATGCAGAAGCACAGCGACTGGCAGCAGAAGCGACAGAAACCAGATTGCGCGAAGCAGAAGCTCTGACGATGACTGAAAACCAGCGCGCCTCCAGCGAACTTGAAGCATTGAGCCTGGTGCAACAAAAATTGGCTACTGAACAAAAAGCAGCGCAGGAAGCTGAACAACGCAAACTGGCTGAGCAAGAATACCTGAGCCTGTGCGAAATCCGCGCCAATGCAGAGCAAGATGCGAATGTCGCCATCCAGGCAAGACTGCAAAGCGAAAAAGAAGCAACTGAACTCGCCAATGCACTGGCAATATCTGAGCAGCAAGCCACTGAAGCAGTTCAGGCTCGTGCTGAAGAATTGTTTACTCTGCAACAGGCAGAACAACAACGTGCAGAACTGGCACAGCGCGAAATCATCACCATCCAGCAGCAAAAGCAGATGGAGATGGATAGTCTGCAAATGACACAGGACGCCTTGCGCCTCATTGAAGAAAAAATGGAAGCCGAGCGTCTGGTCATTACAGCCACCGAAGAACGCGTACGTCTGGAATCAGAACTGGCAGAGCAAAGCAAACAGCGCGCAGAACAACTGTTGATCGCCAACGCACTGGAACAAGAAAAACTGTCGCTGGAGCGTGAAATTGCAGAAACCACAGCCCTGCAAATAGCCGCTGATGAACAAGCACTGCCAGAACTGCGCGCCAAATTACTGGAAGAAAGCCAGCTTGAAACCCTGGAAGCACAGCGACTGGAAAAAGAACAAGCCCTGGCCGTAGCTATTGCCGCACGTGTTGAAGAAGAAAACACGCTGCTGGCCCACGCAGCGCAGGCATTGGCAGCAGAGGCAGAACTCAAGATCGAATTTGCAGCCAAGCTTCAAGTAGCTGAAACACAAAGACTGGAAAAAGAGCAAGCTCTGGCCGCAAGCCTTGCTACACGTATGGAAAAAGAAAATGCTTTGTTCAAGCAAGCTGAACAGGCATTGGCAGTAGAGGCCGTGTTGCAGGCTGAGTTGACATCCAAACTGGAAGCTACTGAAGCACAACGCTTGCAAAAAGAGCAGGCGCTCAATGCGGCTATCGCAAAACGCACGCAAGAGCAAAGTGCACTGCAAGCTAAGCTGGAAGAACAATTGTCACTGGAAGCTGTATTGCAAGAAGAACTGCAACAGCAACTGATCGCGGTTGAAACGCAAACTCAGCAAAAACAACAAGCACTGGCAGACGCTGCAGCAAAACGCATTTCTGATGAAAAAGCCTTGCAAGCACAGCTGGAAAAACAAACTGCCGACGAAGCAGAACTGCAAGCCATGTTACAACAACGCGCAGAGCAACAAGCTGCAGCCCAGGCTTTCATTGAGCAAGCTTTGGCATCTGCCAGAGAATGGCAAGAACAAAACAGACTGCACATACAGCAACAGCAAGAAGAATTGCAAGCTGAGGCAGAAATGGCAAAACAAACTTTGGAAGCTGAGCATCAGGAAGCAGAACAACTGGCTCAAGCCCTGATCACCAAACTGCTGACCAATAGACAAACATCAGAAGAATGGCGCCAGCAGGTTGAGCAAATGCTGGCAGCAGCACCGATCACAGTGGCTTACGATGCGACAGTCGCTCAAGACGAGGTACAAAAACGCTTCCGCTTGCGCCCATCTGTCATTGCTGGTTTGTTATTGTGTGCTGGTATTGCAGGTTTTGCTGGCTTCAATAGTTTTGCCTTGAATGGCACAGCCGCTTCCCGTGCAGTCAGCCAAAAGACAGCTGCGGTGGAACAAGTAGCGCCACTGCAAAAAGTGGATACCGGTTTGCACATGACTTATGAGTTGGCTATTCCTGCTGATACTGCGCCTGTTCAGGCGGAAGAGGGGAGCAAGACGGCAGCAACACAACTGGCTTTGGCGGGTATTCGCTAAGAGGACGTTTGTATGTAAGTTGGATAGACACTAAAAAATATGCCGCGCAAAGATTTGCGCGGCTTTTTTATTTTTTGCTATACCGACCTTGCATAATATCAATCCAAACTTCAATTTGTATATCAAAACGGTAGGTTAAATGCTTGTAATTTACATAGATGAAGTAACAGTATTTTACAATAAATGCATTCTTATAATATAATCCGGGCATTTTTATTACTCTAGGCCAATTAAATGGTCGAAACAATAACGTTTGTCAAATGTTAACTAATTTTGGCGAATAATGCATTGGTTGCAACGAGATTGCGTCTTTTACTTAAAAAAACGGTGATAAATGACGCGGGTACATGGTTGCAAGTAAAAGTCCGGTTTAGTCCAAACCTTCCTCCATTTGTCGCTTGCTGCGCTATGTATTTCTGAGCAGTTTATCTAGGAGATACAGGCTTTTCTGTATGTCCTCACCAAGAAGTCATTCATTTTAAAAACAATGAGCCTATTGCGCCTGCCAATGGTGAGTAACGCTCTGATGGAGTTATCCAATATGAAGTCTATGCAGTCATTTTCTTCGCGCCTGTCAGCATTGCTGATGCTGGTGTTCACCTTTAGTTCCTGGCCTGCCCATGCAGAAATTGTTGCAGCCAGGATTGTTTATAACTGGAGAGTACCATTCAGAACATTAGATGCGGCAGGCGCCCAGCGATATGCAGATAGTATCGAAAATGGCAAGTATGCTGATTATTATATTTATCTTGGTGTGCGTGGGAGAACTGAGCCTCAGACCCTGAACGGAGAGCCTCTGTCATATTCTGTATGGGTCATGCCTACGCAAAAGGCTGTTGATGAATTGCACATCCCCCCAGTGGAGCAAGAATGGCAAGCTATTTCTACCACTCCTGTTTGTCCATATGGTTTTGATTTATTGCAATACTCTGGGACCGGCAATATAAATGGCCCGGATTTTTACGCTATATGCTATAAGCCAGAACCTTGCGAGGCTTGCGAGGATAAGAAAGCCAATCCTGTCTCAGTTTCAACCGGGGCCAAGACAGAATCAGCACTTGATTATCAAGGTGCCCCTGGTCTTGAATTTATTCGTCACTACAAGAGCAATCGTCAGGGTTGGTCTAATAATTTCGCAGTATCGGGGCTTGATATAGGTGGTGCCGGATCTTTCTCTGCAACACGGGGGCTATACGCACAACTGCCTTGCGTGAATGGTATAGATAGGCAGTTTAAAGAGTCATACTGTTTTTCGCAGATATCACCCGCATTTGGCAAGGTGACTGGCACGGCCATGAATGAGTTTGTGCTAAGGCGTGGGCATAGTCGCTTGAATGTATTCGGCAATTCAAGCAATTTGAATCCACCTGCAAATATTAATGATCGTGTTAGCAAAGTACAGGATTCCGGTGGCAATGTTACAGGCTGGTCTGTATATAACGCCAGCAATGATTCGACTGAATATTTTGATTTGAGCGGCAAATTGATCAAGGTAGTCGAACGTACTGGCACACAAAAAATATTGACTTACTCTGATGCAAGTACGCCAATGTCAATTGCCCCCAAAGCTGGTTTGCTCATACGCGTAACCAACCATTTTGGTCAGCAACTCAATTTTACCTATGACCTTCAAGGTCGTATGTCAACCATGAAAGATCCTGCTGGTGCTGTGACCAATTATGCCTACGATGAAGCTAGTTCTATATTGGCTCTGGGCGCACCTTTGTCCGGCAACCTCACTTCCGTGACTTACCCGGACAATAAAAAACGCATCTACTGGTATAACGAACAGGACAAGACTGGTGGCGCGAACCTGCCTTTTGCTTTGACTGGCATCACGGATGAAAACGGTGTGCGCTTCGCTACCTGGACTTATGACAATCTTGGCCGCGCCATCAGTTCGGAACATGCTGGCGGTGTCGAGAAATACACCTTCAGTGGCTATGAAGATTATCCAGGCCCCACTTTTGTTGATCCATTGGGTGTCAGTACCATGTTCGGCTACACCACTATATTAAATCAGTTGCAGCTCAATCTTGAGAAGCGCACTGCCGGGGCATTAGTTTCCTATAAGGAAAAGACATTTGATGCTAACGGCAATTTATCTATATCTCCTGATTTCAGAGGCGAACGCACCAAATACACTTATAACCCCCGGAACCTGGAAACTGAGCGCATCGAAGCCTGGGGACGGGATGAATCCCAAACCACAACCACGTCCTGGCACGCCAATTACCGCATCCCGGTCCAGGTCAACACCCCCTTGCTCAAAACAAGCTACACCCACGACACCCAAGGCAACGTTCTCACTAAAACAGAACAAGCCACCAGCGACACCAATGGCAGCCTGGGTGCCAGTGCCCCGGTTGTCGGCAACGCCCGAACCTGGACCTACACCTACAACACCATAGGTCAAGTGTTGACCGTCACCGGCCCCCGTACCGACGTCGTCGATAAAACCACCTACACCTACGACAACCTCGGTAACCTTAGTACGGTGACGAATGCCGCTGGTCACGTCACGACTTTG
>NZ_JBMPOZ010000016.1:0-151257 GCF_049340385.1 Undibacterium sp. Ji83W
GGACAATGCTGTTGCAGAGCGTTTCTTCCTTAATTTGAAGATGGAACGCGTCTGGCAAGGCAGCTATGCTAATAAAATGGAAGCAAGACAGGACATCGTTGCTTATATAACGAATTTCTACAACACCACACGTTTGCATTCCACATTGGGATATTTATCTCCCTCTGTCTTCGAACGTCACTACGCTGTAAATTCTCCTATTTCTTTGTCCTGATTTACTTGACCACTACAGGAACCCCGTAGGGGCGGCTACGCCTGGGTCGCCTTTCTTTGAATACTTACTTTGGCGACGCAAAGAAAGTATTTCGGCTGCCGGGCCGAGACCCGGCTTGTATCCACGGAGGACAATCGTATTATCAACAACTAAAATTTGCAACGAACGCCACTAGGCTCCAGCCTACGCTGGAGCGACGAATTTAAGATTGCCGTTTATCTTATAATTGAAACGCTGGCAGCTAGCGAGGAGCCACAAGCGACTCCCCAAAAATCACTCAGCCTTTGCTGCAGCAGGCTTGAACTGCCCCATCACATCCCGCTTGCCCCGCTCCAGATAAGGCACAGGCGTGTCCATCCACTCAGGACGAGGGTTGCCGAGCAAATAATGATCAAAGAATTCGGCCATATGCACGGTATAAAACTTCATATTGTCGCGCTCTTTGAGACCATGTTTTTCACCATTGAAATTGAACCAGTAGGCTTCCTTGCCCAACTGGCGCAAGGCGGTGAAAAACTCTATGGCCTGATACCATGGCACTGCATCATCATCATCGTTGTGAATGGTCAGATAAGGCGTCTGCACTTTATCGACAAAGAATATCGGTGAATTTTCTATGTACTCTGCCGTCTTGTTCCAGGGCGCGCCACCAATACGGCTTTGTTGTTTCTCATACTGGAAGGCGCGGCTCATGCCTGTGCCCCAGCGTATGCCACCGTAACCGCTGATCATGTTCGCCATGGATGCACCCGCTTCCACCGCGCGGAACATATTGGTCTGCGTGATCAGGTAATTGATCTGGTAAGCACCCCAGCTATGGCCTTGTATACCCACACGTTTAGGATCGACATAGCCTTGCGCCAGCACTTTTTGTACTGCAGGCACCACGGTGTTATAGGCACTCTTACCCGGATGCCCCGTCTTATAGACGATGTCCGGGCGCAGCACGATATAACCATTACTCAGGTAACGGGTGACATTGATATTCTGGCTAGGTGCAGGCGGGACATATTTATGCAAACTTTCCGACATGTTTTCATAGATGTAGACCATCATCGGATATTTTTTTGCCGGATCAAAATTCTCAGGCTTGGCCAGCAAGGCTTTGAGCTTCTTGCCATCGAGGCTGGTGTATTCAATCATTTCCTGCTTGCCCCAGTTGAATTGGGCTTGCTGGGGATTGGCATTACTGATTTTTTGCGGATTCTGCAAAGCCAGGTTACTGCTCCACAAATCCGGGAATTCCGTGAAGCTTTGCTGGGTGAACAAGACCGTATCTGCCTTCTTGGCTTTAATCAAGCCAGCAAACAATTTATCGCCATGTATCAGTTTTACCGGCTCGCCAGATTTTGGATTTTGCTGATAATAGCCGGTAGAGCGATTACCCTCATTTGTGGCTGCCAGTATCCATGAGTCTGTCGGCAAAGCCTTGGCCTCGGCCACTGGTGATGGTTCGTCTGCAGGTGGTTTTTTCTCCATATCCACGGGAACATAACGCAATTCCAGGTTGTGCTTGCGGCCATAGCCAGCCGTCACGTTACGGCTGGACTGAGTCTGCGGATTGACTTCCCACAAATCGAACTGATCATACAAGACTACGCTGACATCATCTTCTGTCCAGCCCGCAAAACCATAGGCATCCTTGACTTCTGGCGTATCGCGTTTGGCATCTTCAAAGCGTGCCTTGATTTTGCCTGTCAGGTTGATCTTGCTGCCGTCCGCGGTTGACCAGCAATACCAGATGCTGCTATTGGCATCAAAGGCCATGACGTATTTACCGCCTGGCGACAGGCTGGGCACATAGCGCAATTTTTGCGCCAGCAAACGCGCCTGGCCGGTTTGCAAATCTACGGCATAGGCATCGTGATACAGGGCATCCCATGATTGCTGCATCTTGTAAGGCACATCACTGGCACCCATGGCAAAACGCGGATTATCATTGATCAATACATTCGGGATACTCTTGTTGGCAAGCTGGACCAAACGTTGGTCGGCAATATGGAAGACCGCTTTATAGCTGCGCTGTTTTTCTTTCTCTGCCCTGACCTTTTGCATCGATTGCAGCTCAGGGTCTTTCCAGTGCCAGAGATCAACCTTGAAAGGTTCTGGTGCATCCTTGGGATCGGCCTTGGCAAGCTCTGCCGTACCAAAGAACAGGCGCTGACCATCTTTGCTAAAACTCAGGCTACCGTGTTCGCTGGGTAACCAGCCTGCCGCCATGCCAGCGGTATCTGCAGTAACGACAGCTTTGGCTTCGCTATCACCAGCGCGCCAGTAATACAGATTGAAAGCAGTAATCTCTTTTTCAGCCTTGTCGGCTTTATCAGATTTATCGGCCTTGTCAGCTTTGTCGGCGTCAGCATTTTTCTTGCCGGACTTTTCGGCTTCCACATTTTTCTTTGCCAGGTCATCACGGTTGCTGACAAAAGCCAGTTGACGGCCAGCCTCATCAAAATTCATGTGCTTGTAACTGCCCGCACCTGCCATGATAGTACGTGGAGTCGGGTCTTGCGGGCTGATCAGGTAAACACCTTCGCGCGCTGTATCTTTATGTGCATCTTTTTGTGCATCTTTAGTGATGACATTGAAGGCCAGTAATTCACCATTTTTTGACCAGGTAAAATCAGCGACCTCCTTGAAGCTGGTGCGTTTGGCATTCGCAACATCAATCAATAAAAACTCTGTGCCCGTGTCTTTTTTCTTTGCTGCGGCTGAGGCGGCAGCAGCTTGTTGATCTTCATCGTCCTTGGCAGCAGGCTCGGCATCTTTCTTCGCATCTCTCTTTGCTTCCTTGGGTGCATCGAACAAGACTGCCAGGAAATTGCCGCCCTCTTCCGGCCAGGCAAAACGTTTTACCCTGTCGAGGTTTTCAACTTTACCAGTCGCCAGATTCATGATACCCAGGCCCGACTTGGGCAAGTCATCACCCTTCTTCTTTTCTTTCTTGGCCTTGTCCAGTTCTACCCTGGTTGGCGCAATCGCAAAAGCCAGGTAACGACCATCCGCACTGAAGGCTGGTGTCGTGCCGCGTGGTGCACGCCATTCACGGCCATCTTTGAGATTCCTGACGACGACCTCTCCATCCGACTCTTGTCCTACCAAGGCATAGGCTGCCCAGTTGCCGTCGCGGCTCAGGACATTGCCCTGTATGCTGCGCCAGTTTGCATAGACATCATGGCTGATGACTTTTTTTGCATTCACCGGAATGACTGCGGCTGCCGCGCCATCTGCCAATACCGGGGCAGCATGGACAGCGGGAACATAGGCACCGTTGGCCAGACATACCAGCAAGGCCGTAGCAGCCAGGTTGCGCAGATGAAGCTGTTTGTAGTGGCCGAAGGAGGAAACGGAAGACACAGAAAAAGGAGAGGAATAAGGCGTGCTAAACACTGGAATTACCTTTCTGGGAGACGAACTTTACATCACCACATTGTAATGTCAAACCAAATTAAATCGACAAAACAATTATGAATTATCGGTGTTGCGTTGCAGCAAGTCCAAACATATCAAGATTGCACCTGCAGGGTTTTGACGACGCGCATCTCACCTTTTTCACCGGCACCTGAACCGCTGTTCCTGCTTTCTTTTTTGGTCACGACGAGCCGGTCACCGCTGACGCCATACACCAGTTCTTCTTCATTTTTTGTTTCAAAACTGATTACGACGAATGCACGCCCGGAGATAGCCTGATGCATGCGGCTGGCCAGCGGGATGCCATCCTGGCCTATCCAGACTTCCAGGCTGCCTTCGAATTTCTTGACGTATTTGCGGTCTTTTTCGCTGAGCTTTTCAACAGGTATCTCGAAACTCAGCAGGCGTGCGGGCTTGCCGTTGTAGTTAGCGTCGGCTTTTTCACTTTTGAATATGGCTTTCTCAAGCACCCGCGAAAGATTACCAACGGCAGAAACCATGGGGCGCAATTCTGATGAATTGACTTCTCTGATGGCAGCGATGGTGGGGGTCTTGGCTTTGGGGTCTTTTTCCTTGGCGCGCTCTTCGGTTTCGAGGCGCGTCAATAAATCTTTGCTGTATAAAAGTTGCAAGCCACGTGGACTGTCATCAAGGCTGATGCTGGCCTGGCCATTTTGCTCATCCGCATCTTTGCCTTCCCCCTGGCGGCTCCAGGTTTTGGCTTCAACGATAGCTTTCACTGGCGTTTGCCCCGGCAAACGAGTCAATGCAGCTTTTAAATCTGCCAGTCCATCTGCCTGTGCAGTCTGGTTAAACAAACTGAAACATGCACCCGCAAGCAATAAAAACATTTTCTTTTTGGCCAGCATACATCCCCTGTCAATATAGCTATCGTGAGCCATCTGACCGTCGAGACGCTGTAAAGTTCAGCCCTGCCTCATCCCTGCTTAAGTGATAGCCATTTTCTGTACACCAGCAATGCCACTTGCGCATCATTGGCGGCATACATGATTTGCCTGTCATTCAAAGCCGGGGCGGCCCAGTTGGAGGTCGATGTCTTCTTGGATTTTTGCAGCTGCATGCCAAAAAATTTGGCGACAGCAGCTTTTGCTCCCATGTCGCGCTGCTTGCTCTCACGCATGGCACGTGCGAGGTCAAGCACATGTTGCGGCAGGATGCCAAGTTTGATTTTCAGGCGTTTCATGTCATCGCTGAGTCCAAAACCAACTTTGAGTATCTCTTTCGATTCCAACAAGGCTTTCACCGCATCGGTGTTTTGCGTCTTGATCATAGGGAAAAGATAAGCCTTGCTGTCGGTAGCCAGTTGTATCAGATGCGGTCCATCGGATTGCTGGCCCTTGAAGAATACCGGCTTGGATTCGGTATCAAAACCCAAAATATCGGCTGCCAGCATCTCTGCATAGGCTTGCTCTGCGTCTGCTGGCGTCTGTACCAGCAGTATGTCTTTTTCCTGGATACCAGGATAAGGGGGGAGGAGAACTTCCTGATCTTCTGTCATGACAGCATGATAAGGGAAACAGGGTGAATATGTCAGGTATTGGCTTGCGACTGTGGCTTGTGTAAGGACAAAAACATTGAAAATAAGCCACAAACTGCAAGCCAGCTTGATAAACGATATATTTTTAATATTATTTAGGCCTTGAATTTGTCTGCATGCTTTTCCATCAGCTCAGTCAGCCATTCTACGAATACCCTGACTCGTGGCGACAACTGCCGGTGGTGAGGGTAAAGTATGGATACCGGCATAGGCGGTGGCCGCGTCTCTGATAAAACTTCCTGCATGCTGCCCGCCGCCAGCTGGGCAGCAACGTGGAAGCGCGGCAGTTGTATCAGGCCATAACCGGCTTCTGCACCTGCGACATAGGCATCGACATCATTGACCGCCAATTGCCCTTTCAATGGCAATGTCTGGGTTTTCCCGCCTGTGCTGCCATTCGTGACAAATTCAAAATCCATATTTCGGCCCGTTTGAGATGAAAAATAATTCACTGCCAGATGCGCAGGCAAATCATCCAGCGTCCTGGGCACACCATGCTTTTGCAGGTAACTGCTGCTGGCGCAGGTAATTTGCGTCATCAATGCGACCCGTCTGGCGATCATGCTGGAATCACGCAACTCACCACCGCGCAAGACGCAATCGACGCCTTCACGCACCAGGTCAACCAGGCGGTCACTCATGCCGACTTCCAGTTCTATCAGAGGATATTTGGCGCTAAAGCCTGGCAAGGCCGGGACCACGAAATATTTGCCCAGCGAGCCTTGCAAATTAATCCTGAGCTTGCCACTTGGATTGAGCAGGCTATGGCTGAATGCCGATTCAGTTTCTTCCAGGTCAGCCAGCAAGCGCACACAACGCTGGTAATAGGCATCGCCATCTGCAGTGGTATTGACCTGGCGCGTGGTTCTTTGCAACAGGCGCGTGCCGAGATGGGTTTCCAACTGCTTGATGCTCAGGGTCACGCTGGCTCTGGGCATTTGCAATTGCTCGGCAGCGCGGGTAAAGCTGCTTTGCTCGACCACGGCGATAAAGACTTGCATAGCCTGGAATTTATCCATGATCCTCCTCAACACATCAATTGTTTAGATTTTTTGCACAGTAATGGCAATTTTAACGTATTTATCTATAAATCCTATCTAACTACAATGACTACATCTTCAGCAAACCCGCTGAGGCACAAATGCAAAACATGGCAGAAGGAGTTTCAACATGACACAAAACAAAATGGCAACACGTCTATTGGGCAAGCAAGGCCCGGCGGTTTCAGCACTGGGTTTGGGTTGCATGGGCATGTCGGATTTATATGGCCCGGCTGACCGCGGTGAAAGCATAGCCACTATCCATGCTGCACTGGATGCAGGGATAGACTTGCTCGACACAGGCGATTTTTATGGTATGGGCCATAATGAATTGCTCATCCAGGAAGCCCTGCAAAACCTGCCACGCGAAAAGGTAAAAATCAGCGTCAAATTCGGTGCGTTGCGTGACCCGGCAGGTAACTGGATAGGTATGGATGGCAGACCCGCAGCCGTCAAGAACGCCCTGGCCTATAGCCTGAAACGCCTGGGCACTGATCATATTGATGTCTACCGCCTTGCGCGCATAGACCCGCAAGTACCCGTCGAAGACACCATCGGCGCCATCGCCGACATGGTGAAAGCCGGTTATGTGCGCCACATCGGCATGTCGGAGGCAGGTGCTGCCAGCCTGCGCCGTGCGGCAGCCGTCCATGCCATCAGTGATTTGCAGATAGAGTATTCGCTGTTTTCACGCGGCATAGAAGCGGAAATTTTGCCAGCCTGCCGCGAACTGGGCATAGGCATCACTGCCTACGGCGTACTGTCACGTGGTTTGCTCAGCGGCCATTGGAGCCCGGAACGCACTACTGGCATCAAGGATTTCCGCAGTGTCAGTCCACGTTTCCAGGATGGTAATCTGGAGCGTAATCTGGCTCTGGTAGAAGCTTTGCGTGGCATCGCCAGCAGCAAGGGGATCAGCGTGGCGCAAGCGGCAATTGCCTGGGTACTGGCGCAAGGTGAAGATATCATCCCTTTGGTGGGCGCACGCCGTCGTGACCGTTTGACAGAAGCCCTGGGTGCGCTCGATGTGAAGCTGAATGCAGCAGATTTACAGGCAATAGCGGCTGCAGTTCCCAGCGATGCAGTAGCGGGTAATCGCTACAATGATCATGCCATGGCTTTGCTGGATAGTGAACATGCACCTGGCCACTAAACTATTGAACCATTCAGCTGTTATCGATGACATCTGCAAGCTGGCTTGGCGGCTCAGCTTTCAGTGGGTCAACACGGCGGCGGCGTGGTCGTCCGCTGGGCAGCGGTTCGATGATTAGTGCCTGACCATCGGGCAGGGAAATCGCCAGTTTTTCCTGCCCATCGTGTTTGAAATGATAGACAGTTGCCGCGCCGACGGCGGCTGATTTTTCCAGTGTTGCTGCCATCAGCAACTCAGGGATTTCGCTTACCTTGCCGGTGCGCCAGATCAGCTTATTCATAGTCTTACTCATTGATGTGCTCGCGATAGCGGGTAGCAAAGCCTGCCGCATCCATGGGGCGGCCAAAATAATATCCCTGCACTTGGCTGCAGCCCATTTTGCGCAAGAGTTCGGCCTGTTCTTTCTTTTCCACTCCTTCGGCAACGACACTCAAACTCAGGCTCAAGGCCATGGCAATGATGGCGCTGGCAATCGCCGCATCATCGGGATTTTCATGGATGTCATTGATGAAGGATTTATCTATCTTCAGCTCATCAATAGGGAAGCGCCGCAAGTAAGAAAGACTGGAGTAACCTGTACCAAAATCATCGAGTGATATCGATACCCCCAGTTTTTTCAAGGCACGCAATGCCACCAGGGTACTGTTCACATCTTGCATGACCATGCTCTCAGTCAACTCCAGTGTGACATAGGATGGATCGGCACCTGTCTCGGCAAAAATTGCCGCAACACGGTCAGACAAATCCTCTTGCCGGAACTGGCGTGGCGACATATTGATGGCGATCTTCAAATCTGCCATGCCGGATTTTTTCCAGTTGACTTGCTGGCGGCATGCTTCTGCCAGTACCCACTCGCCTAATGGCAAGATGAGCCCGGTTTCTTCTGCCAGCGGGATGAACTCAATTGGATGTATCAAGCCTATCTGCGGGTGATGCCAGCGCACCAGCGCTTCTGCACCAACGATATGACCGGTCGACAGTTCTATCTTGGGTTGATAGTGCAGAGTAAGTTCATGTCTTTCCAGCGCACGGCGCAATGCACCTTCCATATTCAGGCGGCTGATGGCGGTGACACCCATCTCTGGAATAAACTGGCGCACACTATTGCGTCCATGTTCCTTGACGCGGTACATGGCGATGTCGGCATAGCGCAGCAAAATCTCGCCATGATCACCATCACGTGGATAAAGTGAAATCCCTATGCTGGCCGTGACAAACACATCATGCCCATTGATTTCAAACGGACGTGACAGTGCGGCCAGGATTTTTTCAGCGACGATATCAACATCGCCAGTCTCAGGCAAATCAGTCAGAATGATGACGAACTCGTCACCGCCCAGACGTGCCACAGTATCGGTTTCACGCACGCAATGACTGAGCCGGTTGGCTACCTGCTTCAACATTTCATCCCCGGCACCATGGCCAGATGCATCATTGATGAGCTTGAAATGATCAAGGTCGAGCAACATCAAACCCACCGACAAATCCTGGCGCTTGGCCCAGGCGATGGCCTGCGTGATCCTATCGTTGAGCAAATTGCGGTTGGCCAGACCAGTCAGGCTGTCATGGGTAGCCTGGTATTCCAGCTCTTTCTGGTAATTGACGCGCTCACTGACATCATTGATGACACTGACAAAATGCGTAGTGGCGGCACCCGTCGCATCTTTGACGGGCGAGATATGTAATTCATTCCAGAATTGCGTACCGTCCTTGCGGTAATTGCGCAGCAGCGCACACCCGGCTCTTTTTTCCCGCAATGCCGTACGTATCTCTTCCAGATCTGGTTGTGCCAGATCTTCCCTGACGAGGAAACGTCCTTCCCGGCCTATGACTTCCTGCGCTGTGTAGCCAGTGATACGCTCGAAAGCCGGGTTCACATAGACGATGGAATGATCGCTGTCGTCACTGCGGGTAATCATGATGCCGTTGCTGCTGGATACCAGGGCTTGCTCACGCAGGAGCAGGGCTTGTTCGACTTCTTTCAACTGGAATTTGCTGTCAGTGATATCTTGTTTGACAGCGATCAGGTGGGTGATATGGCCGTCTGCATTGCATAGCGGGCTGACCATCTGTCTTTCCCAATATGCCGTGCCATCCTTGCGATGGCTGAGCACATCGCCCTGCCAATGCTCACCGACCTTGAGTGCCTTGATGATGCGCATGACTTTTTCATCAGCAGGGTCGCCAGAATTCCAGAACACATGCTTGCCCAGCACCTCGTTCAATGCATAGCCAGAAATACGGCAAAAGCTGTCATTGCCATATTCGAGTTCACCATCTGCATTGGTAATCACTACCGCAAACGGGCTTTGCTGCACAGAGAGTGCCAGCATTTCCATATTATCTTGCAGATCATGGTGCTCATGGGTACTGCTAAGGGCATGGATGGCTTGCGCCAATTCATTGGCAAAACGGCTCAGTATGTTGTAGGCATCACTACTTTCGCTGAGATCAAAGTCAGCACCGACACGTAATTGCGCCAGCACATCACCATAACGCTGCAAGGGCAAAACCAGGTATTTTGTCTCTTTTCCAGCCAGTCTGTCAGCACGAAAGCGGTAAATTTCTGACTTGTCACCCAAGTCCAGTTCCACCTCAGCACACAAATAGCCAGCACGCTGCACCAGGATACGACAGAAGCCACGCAACATCTCAGGCAATTCTGGCGTGTACCACAGACAATGGGAAAGCTCCCCCAACAAGAGATACCACTCTTCCAGCCGCTGTGACTCGGCATCCAGGGTAAGGGTCTGGTCAACTATAGCCATTGCTTTGCGGTCTCCCATTCAGCATACTGTTTTTTTATTGGCAGGTGGATTTTTATACCGCGTAGCCCAGGCAATTGCAACAAAAACCGCCATCACAAAGCAGCCTATTTATGCTGCAATTGCGTCAGTTGATATAAAACGAATATTTGCAAAAATAATAAGCACCCTCTTGGTTTTCTCTGTGCCTCGGTGTCTCTGTGGTGAGAGGTCTTGGGTATTTAGGCAAATTACCCCATGAAATTAACAAAACAACATCAAGCAAATTCGCCTATCCAGCGCAAAAGCCGTTAAAATCTAAGGTTTGGCAAACTTTATTCATCGCTTCTTCAAGAAGTGACAAAGGCAGATAGCACGATGCTCACATTTCAACAAATTATCCTGACATTACAAGATTACTGGGACAAGCAAGGCTGCGCCCTGCTGCAACCTTACGATATGGAAGTGGGCGCGGGTACTTCGCATACCGGCACTTTCTTGCGTGCCATCGGGCCTGAACCATGGCGTGCGGCTTATGTACAACCATCACGCCGCCCCAAGGATGGCCGTTATGGTGAAAACCCTAACCGTCTGCAACACTATTACCAATATCAGGTGGTGTTGAAGCCTGCACCGGAAAATATCCTTGACCTCTACCTGGGTTCTCTGAAAGCCCTGGGCCTGGATTTGCAGCAAAACGACATACGTTTTGTTGAAGATGACTGGGAAAACCCTACCCTCGGTGCCTGGGGCCTGGGCTGGGAAGTCTGGCTGAATGGCATGGAAGTCACACAATTCACTTATTTCCAGCAAGTTGGTGGTATTGATTGCAAGCCTATCCTGGGTGAAATTACCTATGGCCTGGAGCGTCTGGCCATGTATCTGCAAGGTGTAGACAATATCTATGACCTGGTCTGGACCGAACGTGAAGAAAACGGCAAGACCGTGCGCCTGTCTTATGGCGATGTATTCCATCAAAATGAAGTTGAGCAATCAACTTTCAGCTTTGAATATTCGAACACTGATTTCCTGTTCTCTTTGTTCAGCAATTACGAAGCAGAAGCCAAGCGCCTGCTGGAAGTGACAGAAAAATCCCTGGCCCTGCCTGCTTATGAAATGATCTTGAAGGCTGCGCATACTTTCAACTTGCTGGATGCACGTGGTGCGATTTCTGTGACTGAGCGTGCTGCCTACATAGGCCGCATACGCAATCTCTCGCGTGCCGTGGCTGCGGCTTACTATGCATCGCGTGAAGCACTGGGCTTCCCCATGTGCGCTGAGGATGACAAGCACAAGCCTGTTCCCGCTGCTTCCGCTAAGGTTGCTGCTTCTGCATAAGCAGTACGCATAGCCAACAAGAACATCATTAAACAGATTCTGGCACAGCGCCGGAACGTAGGATAAGAAACATGAGCCAAACACTGTTAGTAGAATTATTTACCGAAGAGCTGCCACCCAAGGCACTGGCCAAACTGGGTGAGGCATTCAGCGCCGGTATCGTCGCTGGTCTGAAGTCACGCGATTTCCTCGAAGCTGAGTCTATAGCGACCAGCTATGCCTCACCACGCCGCCTGGCTGTCAGCATCACTGGTGTACGCTCCACGTCCCCAGACAAGCTGATGCGTGAAAAAGTATTGCCGGTCTCCGTGGCACTGGATGCGGCTGGCAATGCGACAGCACCGCTGGGCAAGAAACTGGCAGCACTCGGTTTCCCGAATTTGCAGGTCAGTGACCTGGAGCGTGCTGTCGATGGCAAGGCTGAGAGTTTCTTCTACAGCTATACAGCGGCTGGTACTGCGCTGGCACCGGCAGTGCAAACTGCGCTGGAAGAAACCATAGGCAAACTGCCTATCCCCAAAGTCATGAGCTACCAGCGCCCTGATGGCGAGACTGTGCATTTCGTGCGCCCGGTACACAAGATCATTGCCCTGCACGGTGCAGATATCGTACCTCTGCATTTGCTTGGTCTGGATAGCAACCGCACCACTATGGGCCACCGCTTCTTGTCTGCAGGTGAAGTCAGCATTGCCAAGGCAGAAGACTATGCCGCCAGCCTGAAAACCGAAGGCAAGGTCATCGCCAGCTTCAATGAGCGTAAAGAACAGATACGCGCCGCCCTGTTGGGTAAAGCAGGTGCAGACCAAGTATTGATGCCAGAATCCCTGCTCGATGAAGTCA
Source organism: Undibacterium sp. Ji83W (assembly GCF_049340385.1). Taxonomy (NCBI): domain Bacteria; kingdom Pseudomonadati; phylum Pseudomonadota; class Betaproteobacteria; order Burkholderiales; family Oxalobacteraceae; genus Undibacterium; species Undibacterium sp. Ji83W. The sequence goes on from NZ_JBMPOZ010000016.1 coordinate 12,299, forward strand.
CGGCCCTGGTCGAATGGCCGGTAGTGTATGAATGCAATTTCGAACAAGAGTTTTTGGCTGTACCGCAAGAATGCCTGATTTTGACCATGCAAACGAATCAGAAATATTTTGCCCTGACAGATGCATCTGGCAAATTGCGTTCACGCTTTTTGATCGTCTCCAACCTGGAAACCAGCGACCCGCAATACATCATCCAGGGTAATGAGCGCGTGGTACGTCCACGCTTGTCAGATGCCAAATTCTTCTTTGAACAGGACAAGAAAAAGACCCTGGAATCACGCCTGCCAATGCTCGCGAATGTGGTCTATCACAATAAACTGGGCAGCCAGGCAGAACGTACGCAACGCGTTAAAACTTTGGCAGGCCAGATTGCCGCCACTCTGAATGGCGATGTCGCGCTGACCGAACGCGCCGCCCTGCTGGCCAAGACAGACTTGCTGACCGATATGGTCGGTGAATTCCCTGAGCTGCAAGGCATCATGGGTACTTACTATGCCCAGCATGATGGCGAACACGCTGATGTGGCCGCCGCCGCGTCTGAACATTATCAGCCACGTTTCGCAGGTGATACATTGCCTGCGACGCTGACAGGTACCGCCGTAGCCCTGGCAGACAAGCTGGAAACCCTGGTCGGGATCTGGGGCATAGGCTTGCAGCCTACCGGTGACCGTGACCCATTTGCGCTGCGCCGCCATGCCCTGGGCATCTTGCGCATGCTGGTGGAAAAACGCTTGCCGCTGTCACTGAATACCTTGCTGGCACAAGCAGTAGCGCTGTTTGCTGGCAATGCCAATTTCAAAGATCCGACAGCCGATGTACTGAACTTCCTGTTTGATCGCCTGCGCGGCCAGTTGCGCGACAAGGGTTTTTCACAAAATGAAGTCGAAGCTGTGGTTGCCCAGCAACCAGACACGCTGGATAACATCGTTGAACGCCTGCAAGCTGTACAAGCCTTTGCTGCCCTGCCAGAATCAGAAGCACTGGCTGCTGCCAACAAACGTATTACCAATATCCTCAAAAAAGCCGAGGGTACGCCAGGCGCAGTCCAGCCAGCGCTATTGCAAGAAGCTGCCGAGCAGGCATTGGCCAAGGCCATGGCCGATGTCAAACCGGAAGTGGATGCGGCATTTGCCAAAGGTGACTTCACCAGTGCCTTGAAAACCCTGGCTGCCCTGCGTGCAGCGGTGGACAGCTTCTTCAATGATGTCATGGTGAATGCAGAAGACCTGGCCCTGCGTAACAACCGCCTGGCCTTGCTGGCGAGCCTGCATGGCATGATGAACCAGGTTGCCGACATTTCCAAGCTGGCAGCTTGAGGCATGTTAAAACAGTGCACCACTAACCAGGATTGCAGATGAAACTCATCATCCTTGACCGCGATGGCGTTATCAACCAGGACTCGGACGACTTTATCAAGTCTCCCGAAGAATGGAAGCCGATACCAGGTTCACTGCAAGCCATCGCCCGCCTTAACCAGGCGGGCTATACGGTGGTGGTCGCAACCAACCAGTCTGGCATAGGTCGCAAACTGTTTGATATGGCCACGTTGAATGCCATCCATCAAAAAATGCACACCAGCGCCCAGCAAGTCGGTGCCACGATAGATGCGATTTTCTTTTGTCCGCATATGGCAGATGACAATTGTGACTGCCGCAAACCCAAGCCCGGCATGCTGCAAGAGATTGCCCGTCGTTATGACACCAATCTCAAGGGTGTGCATTGCGTGGGCGATTCCCTGCGCGACTTGCAGGCTGGCTTCGTTCTCGGTTGCAAACCGCATCTGGTGCTGACCGGCAAAGGCAGCAATACCCAGGAAAAAGGTGGCTTGCCGCCAGGTACGCAAGTCTTTGCCGATCTGGCCGCCATGGTCGACAAACTGGTGGAAAACTCGCCATCTGAATTTAATATCGCGATCTGAGTCACTAATAAAACTCAACCAGCATCGCTGCAATGGAGACTACATGCTTAGCTTTACCCGTTTTATTCGTTCGCTGATTTTCATACTGGTGATGGCAATAGTCACCATTGTCTGGGCACCCATCAGCATGCTGTTTGCCTTCTTGCCATATAACAAGCGCTACTACATTACCGCCCGCTGGAATGTCACCATCATCTGGGCAGCAAAAGTGATTTGCGGTATACGTTACCAGACCAAGGGATTTGAAAACTTTCCCGATGGCCCGGCCATACTGCTGTGCAAGCATCAGTCTGCCTGGGAAACCATCTTCCTGCTGATGGCAACACCGCGCCCACTGGTCTTCGTTTTCAAAAAAGAAATCACTTATATTCCTTTCTTTGGCTGGGCCATCTCCATGCTACGCATGATCCCTATTGATCGCAGCAAGGGCAAGGATGCCTTTGCCCACGTCGTGACGCAAGGCCGTAAGCGCCTCGCTGATGGGCAATGGATCATCATGTTTCCTGAAGGTACACGTATCGCTGTTGGCAAAAAAGGCCAATACAAAGGCGGTGGTGCCCGCCTGGCAGTAGAAACAAATACGCCAGTAGTGCCCATCGCGCTGAATTCGGGTGAATGCTGGCCCAAAAATTCTTTCACCAAATTGCCTGGCACGGTCACTGTGTCCGTTGGCAAACCTATCCCACCCAACGGCATGAATGCGGTTGAACTGATGCAGGAAGTCGAGAAATGGATAGAGGCCGAAATGCGTGTAATTTCTCCGCACGTTTATCAGTCTGAAACCAAGTAATCTCAGTCAAGACAGGGCGCGATTTTCCAATATTTGTTCGCACTTGTCGGGATGTTTAAGGTAGTCGCTAAGCCAGTCGAAAACCCGACTGGCTTTGTTTTTTATGTCATCGCCAAAACCATAAGAACCCAGCAAACTTATCCCGTTGGGGTCAGCCAAAACGCCCTCAGTCAGTTGCAGTCTGGATTTATCACCGTGCTCTGCAGTGACACATAATGGCGTCAGGCAGGTATTCAAGAGAGGTGCCAGCACCAGATTGTGTGATGAGACGATCACTATGTTTGAAGCAGAGAGGCTTTGTAAAACTGCGGCAGCAGCCGAGATGGATTCCTGGTGATTCGTGCCACGGAAAATTTCGTCAATGATGAACACAGTCTGCAAATTCTTGCTTGCAACATCCAGCAATTCTTTGGCACGCCTGAGTTCTGCCTGGTACAGGCTTTCATTTGCGATCAAAGAATCTTCGCTTTGCATGCTGGAATACACTGCTCCCACCGGAATGGCGCCAGAAGCAGCATAACAAAAACCAAAAGCACGGGCAGCGATGAGGTTCAAACCTATGGTGCGCAATAGAGTGCTCTTGCCTATGCCATTTTGCCCCGAAATAAAAGCGCCCTTGCCTTCCAGTGCAACGTGTAAAGCTGAAGCTTGCTGCAACAGGGGATGCACGACCTGTTGCAGGTGCAATTGCTTCCCACCTGCGACCGACGGCCAGCAATATTGAGGGACAGATTGCAGATGCCTGACCAGAGCCAAATCTGCTTCCAGATTTGCCACGTACAGGTATATCTTGCACAAAAAATCCTGGTTATTCTTTACCACAATACAGGTCTTGAAAAAATGCCTGATATTGTCCAGCATGAACCAGTCTGCATATTCCCGCAGTGCCGGGAATATCATCAATCTGCTTCTGCTCAAGCTGGAAATGATTTTATTTGCATTAAGGCGATCAGCATGCGCCGCTCGGGAATCCGATGAATAATGCTGGGCCAGCAAATCAAAACTTTTCAATAAGGCATACAAGCCCTGCAATTTCTTTGACCATTGCGTGACCATGTCGTAGTAGCGCGTCTGTACCGCCAGCAGGACACACCATATCAACAAGACGGCTATCCATGCAGAAGCTATTGAAGTCAGCGCCAGTATGAACAACAGTGTCATGCTGAGTGGTAGCACCCACATGAGCTTGTACCACTTTGCCGGGACCGGGATTGCGTCTGCGAAAAGCTGTTCGCTGACCTCTGTTTCCACTTCCCGCAACGGTAGGCAATGTTGTTCCAATCTGCCACGCAAAAGCGGGGCAGCGATCAGATCCAGCAGACGCTGTTTGCCGTCGTTGTCCTGAACACCTTCTCGCAGTCGCTTGTGTAATATTTGTTGAGCGAAAATACTGCTTCCCGTTGCCAGTTTATCGGCATAAGCATCCAGTAACATATCCTGGGCTGTGTGCTCATCGGTGAGTTTCGCGGTGACGCTCTTGGTACTGCGATAAAACATGGCAATATCGCTACGGGCGAAAGGAAAATCAAGCGGCTGCTTATCAGGAATATTCAACAAAAAACGAATCTTTTTAGTAATACTGTTCCAGTGATTATGCAGCGATGTCAGCTTGTTCATCAGAGCCTGTTGAGTAGGTGGCAATCTAAATTATTGATATGAGCTATCCCTTGTTCAGGAAAATTGAGCTAGTTGCAGAAAATTCAAGTGAACTGCAACGAATAAAAGAAAGGCAATTTCCAAAAACCAGTTTTGGGGCTAAAAACACGAACAGGCAAAAATAGGTCAAACTATTGAAATTACAGCTTTTAAAAACCAGCTATCCATTCGTAAGGAGTGTTGGACAAGCTGACCGCAAGTTCCACTTGCTACACTTGCTATTGAATCAGGAATCCCCAAGCTTAAATGAAACCCCGCATTCCATCTATTGGCAGGGCCATACAAATGGCTTTACAACTGGATTTATTCAGTGATTTTCTGGTGCCGGACAAATTGCGTCCCACACCGGCCAAAACACCAGTGCCAGCACCATTCCCGGTCAATGACAAACCTCAGCGGGATGAAACACGGCCTGCCGCGCCACCACCTTCGACCTTTGTTAACACCAGCAACAAACGCCGCATCCTGATACAGGACTATTTGCTCGAATATGATTTGCAACGCTCGAAACGACGTAGCATAGGTTTTTTGATCAACGAAGATGGCTTGCGCATCACGGCACCGCGCTGGGTGACGATTGCCGATATAGAAACGGCGATACAGGAAAAACAAGCCTGGATATTGCGCAAACTGACTGAGCGACGTGAACGTACCCAGCGTAAACTGGAACCCAGCATGACCTGGCAGGATGGGGCGAAATTGCCTTATCTAGGTGGTGAAATTACTTTACGGATTGCGCCTGCGTCTGTCAGTGGTACGCACTTTCAAAGTGAACAGGCTGAGTTGATTATCAACCTGCCAGCAGACGCTGGTGAACAGCAATTGAAAGACCGGGTACAAGCCTGGCTGCAGCAAGAAGCCAAACGGGTTTTCAATGAGCGCCTGCCAGTGTTTGCCGAGAAGCTCAATGTGCGCTATCAAAGCATGGCCTTGTCTGCAGCAGCAACGCGCTGGGGCTCTTGCACTTCACAAGGCAAGATACGCCTGAACTGGCGTCTGATCCATTTTTCGCCAATGATTATTGATTATGTGATTGCGCACGAGCTTGCGCATTTGCGTGAGATGAACCACAGCCCGCGTTTCTGGGCAACTGTGCAGTCGGTATTCCCTGACTTTGAAGTAGCCCGCAATACCTTGCGTCAGCATGCCAGTGCTGATTTGCCTGCCTTCTGAATCAATTCTGATCAAGTAAGAACTTGAACGTCAATTTTTAGCAAAGACAGGATTTGCCGCCAAGGCAAATCCTGTTTGCGTATCAACTATCTTACTTCGCAAATCAAACTGCCTGACTTGCTTTCATTATTGGCATTATCCTGATTCAGGCTCACCGGAAAGCTACCCGGTGGAGAGAATTGCATGCCGGGGTTGTTAGGTAAAAGAATAGGTGGCCTGCTGAAGCTGATGGCAAAACCAAATTGCCCGGCAGTGACATCCAGGTTACCTGCGTCATTCCGCAGGAAGATGGTGCCATCCAGAACTTGCACATACAAACCAGGAGCACGCCCTGTTCCAGGATTTGGCGTCTCATTTGCAGCAAGCTGCAATGGCTGTATCGCCGTAACCGGAACCTCAATATCACTGCGCACCGCATTGCCATCCTTCGCAGATGGCAACTGTAATGCTGCCGTAGTTGCCAGATTGTAGGCAGCCAGATTCGCTTCAGGTGGGACATATTCGGCAATGAAAATTGTGCCACGTATCCCTATCGATGCGGTTGGTGTATTCAGGCCAAACCTTTCTTTATTACGCTTGCCCAGCAAACCTGTGACAGCACGCAAGCCCCCTTTGATCAGGGTCATGGTGAAGCCGTCATTATTGGGTTTGTCTTCTTCAAAAGAGAACTGGTCTATCTTGATCTGGGTATTCGGACGCAAGACGATTTCGCTATTGTCGGCAAACTTGATACGGGCATAGGTATCTTTCTCGGCAATCAGGGTGTCGCCCTGTTCTATGCCGGATTGCAGGGACAATATCTTTACCGTGCCATCTGCTTTTTTTGCGATCAATGGCCCGCTCAGATGGGTCACCGTGCCAGCAATCTGCGCGGCAAAACTCAGCGCGCAGCTCAGGCACAGTGCCGCAATAAAGAAAAACTTAATTGCAGTAGAGTTTTTTATCTGTAGCATTTTTTAATACTCCGTTATCCCTGGTGCCGCCAAAACTGCTTCTTTGCTCGAATCTGGTTTCCCTGCCGGAATCACTGCCACCAGTGTCAAAGAAGCTATTCGGATTACTGATAGCATTAGTCATAAACAAGGTAGAGCTGACAAAGTTATTCAAGGCAAAATTAATTGAGTTATTCAGGATATTCCCGGTCCTGAGATCACCGATAGGCAAGACCAGCGTGCAACCCAGCAAAGCTGGATTGACTGCGCACTGCGCCTGGGTTGGCAAGACCGCAGCACAACCAGGCAAACCCGGATTAGCCGCACAACTAGCCAGTGCGGGCAAAACGGCAGAGCAACCTGGAGTCGACGGATTAGCAGTGCATGTAGTCAGGCTAGGTAACACAGCACTACAACCAACTGTCAGCGGTGACCCGACGCAAACTGCAAGACCAGGTAACACGACGCTGCAACCAGGCAAACCAGGGTTGGCGATACAGGCATTCAAACCTGGCAGAACCGCAGAGCATCCTGCAGTTGATGGGGTAGCGGTGCACACTGCCAAGGTCGGCAACACGGCGCTGCAACCTGCTTGCGCTGGATTGGCGGTACAACTTGCAAAACTTGGCAAGACAGCAGAACAACCTGGGGTAGCCGGGTTCGCCGTACATGCTGTCAAACTTGGCAAGACGACGCTGCATCCTGGCAGGGTTGGCGCTGCAGTACAAGCCGCCAGCGTAGGCAAGACATTGCTGCAACCTGCCAGTGCAGGAGTGGCAATACAGGCGCTGAGGCTAGGCAAGACCACGCTGCAGCCTGGCAAACTTGGTGTAGCCGTACATGCAGCAACAGATGGCAAGATAGATGAACAACCGGCCAGACCAGGGTTGGCGATACAAGCTGTCAAGGTCGGCAGAACAGCACTGCACCCTGGCAAGGATGGGCTGGCCAGACAAGCCGCCAGACCAGGCAGGATGGATGAGCAACCCGCCAAAGCAGGATTGGCAGTACAGGCAACCAGAGTTGGCAAGACCACGCTGCAACCCGCCAGGGAAATATTGGCGACACATGCTGTCAGCGTCGGCAATACATTGCTGCAACCAGCCAGCGTCGGTGTGGCAATACAGGCACTCAGGCTAGGCAAGATTGCGCTGCAACCCGGCAAACTGGGGCTGGCAGTACAAGCTGCCAATGTTGGTAATACAGCACTGCAACCAGCCAGGCTGCTATTGGCTATACAGGCAGACAAGCTAGGCAATACCGCAGAACAGCCAGGTAAAGTCGGGCTGGCAGTACAAGCAGCGATGGATGGCAAGACTGCCGAGCAGCCAGCAATATTTGGCGATACCAGGCAAGCTGCCAACGCAGGCAAGACCACGCTGCAGCCTGGCGTACTCGGGCTGGCAGTACATTGCGTCAGGCTAGGCAGAACAGCACTACAACCAGACTGGCTGGGGTTACTGATACATGAATTCAGGCTAGGCAAAATTGCACTGCAACCAGATATGGAAGGGTTGGCCAGGCAGGATGACAAACTAGGCAAGACTGCACTGCAACCTGCGATATTCGGATTGGCCAGGCAACTGCTGAGACTAGGCAAGACATTCGAGCACCCAAACAGCGAAGGATTAGCGATACAAGAACTCAGGCTGGGCAGCACTACACTGCAGCCAGCCAGGCTAGGATTGGCCTGACATGCCGCCACGCTAGGTAAAACTACGCTACAACCCGGCAAATTAGGATTGCTGACACAGGCAGCCATGCTGGGTAAAACTGAGCTGCAACCAGGTGTCGCCGCGTTGGCGATACACTGATCCAGCGTAGGCAGTGGCGCATTCTGGAATGCTTGCTGGGTCACCGTACCACCGCTGACGTTACCAGAAATCAGGATGGCATCACCAGCCTTGAGCAAGATATTGCCACTGGTGGTGACAGAACCGGTAGTACCTACAGTCAGCTTGTCGGCAGTACTACCGCTGACACCAGCTTCCAATGTGATATTGCCACCATTCGAACTGGCGACCGTACCATTCACCGTCAGGGGGCTGTGTGCCACCAGGCTGATATTGCCTGCCTTGGTGCGTACTGCATCTGCACTGTCCAGCGTGATTGCGCCGATATTATCGATCAGGATATTACCGGTGCTACCAACCGCGCTTTGCTGCACATTGCGGATATTCAGGGCACCGGTATTTTTGATGTTGATATCAGTATTAGCCCCTGTGTTATTCGCCAGCAGGACAGGTATGCTGGTTTTCAAACCAGTGCCTTGTCCTATGCCACCGTTGGCTGTTGCGTCCAGTGCCCCGGCACTGAGTATATTGCCTGTTACCTGGGTAATTGCCCCGTTGGCTGCAGCCAATGTGGTAGTGCCGCTGCCGCTGTTGACATTTGCCCCCAGCGCGATATTGCCGGAGTTGGCCGTCAGGTATAAGTTGCCGGTAGTAGCGATACCAGCCAGGCTGTACGTGCTTGAACCATTAACACCACTTAAAGTAGTGACATTGATACCCTGGGTATTTACCAGGCTCAGACTGGTATTGCTTTTAGCCGCCAGATTGGTAATCACGTTAGAGCTATTCAGCGTGATGCTGTTACCGGCAACCAGGCCAAGATCCTGTACTGTAATGGGGTTGACCTGAGTAATATCGCCACCGCTCAGCAAACCTATGCGTGTCGTCGTCAGATGCTTGATATCGGTGATGGCACTGGTATTGGTATCGGTGATGCCAACGACAGAAATGGAGCCAGATGCATTGCCTGCATCGCCACTGCCGATCGCTATATTGGCGGCGCTGACCTTATACAGGTTAGTCACACTCAGGCAAGGTGCCGATGAGCATGTGCCAGAACCGACCGTGATTGCACGCCCTGTTGTAAATGGACGTACACCAAAGTCACCGGCAGTGATGCCACCAGGCCCGCCAAGTACCAGTTGATCAGCAATCAGGCCAACTTTGCCTGTACCTGCATTGACATTGTCAGAAACCGTCAATGTGCCGGTACCTGAACTGACAGTTACTGCCTGATTATTGGTCGTAATGCCAGTGATGGCAGCGAGATTGCTGATAGTCAGATTGCCAGAATTAAACACATTCAGGCTACCGCTACCCAGACCACCAGGATTAAGGTCTGCGGCTAGTGAACTGAAACTATTGCTGGTATTGGTCAGATTGACTGAGCCTTTGGTTTGCAAGGCTAGGCCACTACCTGTAATGGCATTACCCGCTGCCTGACTGATACCGGAAGCGGAGTCGGACGTGAGTTTAATGGTGGACGGACTGTTAATACCGCTATAGCCATCTACAGTAGCAATATTGATGGGATTGCTAGAACGGTACAAAAAACTACCGGTGCTGGCCGAGCCAGATACAACACCAATAAAATTAGCTTCGCTCAGGTTGACGCTATAACCACGTGCCTGCACGGAACTGGCACCATCGATGGTAGCACCAGGCTGCTGAGAAATAGTATTGCCAGAATTTAAGGTGAGGGAGGTATTTACATTCTGCAATGCACCACCTGCCCCAGAACCCATGACACCTTTGATGTCGATACTGGCACCACCCATATTGCCAATTTTAAGACGTGCAGCGGTGATATTATTCAATTCGCCAGCAGAAAGTTCAAGCGTACCCGAATTCAGATTAGTGGCAACAGTTGCCAGATGAATAGTGCCACCACCATTCATATCCAGCGTGACGGCACCACTACCGGCATTGACCGTGCCCAGCAAATCCATCTTGTCTGATTTGAGCGAAATCGCAGCGCCGGAACTATTGATCTGCGTGCCTGCTGCGGTACTGGTCATGGCATCAGCATCTGTCGCCAGCAAAGTAATGCTGCCACCAGCACTATTAATATTGCCACCTGCATTCAAGCTGATACCACCCTGACCGTTAATGCTGATCAAGCCATTATTGGTGAGAACAGGTGCGTTGATTTGCGTTGTAAAACCGCCAGGAGAACTCAGGTGTATCGCGCCACCTGAAGTTTGCTGTTTAACACCGTAGCCAGTTCCACCTACATCATTGATGACCAGGTTGGCGCCGATACTGGCGATACGGATATCACCGCTACCAGTATTAAGGGCATTCAGTTTGGCAGCCTGCACACCCATGCTATCAGTAGATATATTGCCATGCAAGCCACCCACGGCACTCAGCTTCAAATCTTTGGCATAGATGATGCTGCCGTTTTGCTGCGTAATATCCGCACCTGTAGTAATCGTGACATTGCCATTGGGCGAAGAATTACCACGTGCATCTATACCACCGGTACCGACATTGATAAAGCCCGTGCTATTGACCAGGACATCGCCACCAACACCAACCGCACTCGGTGTTGTTTGCAGGGTTTTGAATATGGTGTTGCCGCTGGCACTGGTACTGATCTGGCTGCCGTTGCTGGTGAGCCTGGCCACCACGATATCGGCAGTCTGCGGTGACGAACCAGTACCGGTTTGCAAGGTTATGGTGCCCGTACCATTGGTCTTGATTTCCAGATTTGGATCTGCAGCCGTCAGGTTAATGCCGCGTGTAGCACTGACATCAGTAGAGGCATTACGCGTTCTTAAAGTAATGTTGGAATTGTTTGGCAACGATATCTGGCTACCAAAAAAAGTACCGCTGGTGTTAATAAAATTTGTCGCCTCCAGCACGATATTCGTACCGGGAGTCAGCCCCTGGAGTTCTGATTGATAGACAGTGGTTGGGCTACCGTCAGCAAAATTGATGGTACCTATTGCCGAACCCTGAAATGTACCTGTGCCATCAGAGGCACCATCACCAGTTCCCCCGGCGATGGTAATAGAGGCTGGGTCGAGTAATAAAGTACCGCCCTTGCCTTTTGCTGAACTGACATCAACTTTCGCATGGAAATCCAGGTTTTGTTTGCCCGATGTTTCTACAAAACCACCATTCCCGCTTTGCAAACCACCACGTGCTGAAATACTGCCGTTCACCCGCGTGACTTCATCAGACCAGACGATGACCTTGCCACCATCGCCGGTTTTAACAGCATCGGCGCTGATTCTGGCATCGCTGGAGACAAAGGCACGTTTGGCATTCATGATGGACGGATTATCGCCATGATAATCACCACCCACCAGAACCTGGCCACCACCAGTGTCACCACTGGCATCCACCTGTGCATTTCCAGCCAGCGCTACGCGTTGTCCGAGCACTTGTATATCACCGCCCTTGCCTTTGCCTGTCGCTGTGGTGGTGCTGCCAGCGTCGAGTATCGTATCCTGGCTGGCTTTGAAATAAATTTTGCCATTCTCACCGACCACGGCGCTATTGGCGCTGACCAGGCCACGCTGGCTGATCAAACCACCATAAATGCCGACCTTGCCCCCCTGGGAAATGACTTGACCCAGGTTGACTGCCTGATCAGCATCGGCGCTGACCACCACATGCACATCAGGGTTGGCCGAATCCACCAGTTTCACCGAGCGCCCTGCCGCCAGCAAGACCTCACCTTTGGGTGAAGTAATGATGCCGCTGTTTTCTACATCAGGCGCAATCAGGTATACGTGACCACCGGATGGTGTCGTGATTGCACCCTGATTGCTGACTTTGCCAGCGACTGTGCCTGCATTAAAATTCAGCTTGCCTGACTTGAAATCAGTATCGGTCATGCCCAGGCTGGAGACAGTCAGTCCATTCACATCGACTTGCGCCCCCTTGCCAAACAGGATGCCATTTGGGTTAATCAAAAACACTCGTCCATTGGACTGCAAGGCACCCAGAATCTGGGTCGGATTTTGGCCTATGATACGGTTCAATACCGTGCTGCTTGCGCTCTCTTGTATGAAACGGGTAGTCTCGCCGGCATTGATGAAAAAATCCTGCCAGTTGATAATGGCGCCCGGTGTATTGGTAATTGTAAATACCTTGCCGTCCTGATTGAAAATCACCTTGCCATTGACGATTTGCGGACCAACAGGATTTGCATAAGCCAGACTGGCAACAAGACCTGTACTAAAGCAGGCTGCCAGCAACACTGGCATAAGTTTGGGCAATAGTGTTTGCCTCAGGTTCGGTCTCAATACAGATTCAGATTGAGCGAACATATCGATTTCTTTTCTCATGCTCTTCCTCATCCATCATTAATAGTTGACGCCTAGCCTGACATGCAAACGCCTGTCATCTTTGCTCAATTCATCCGGTGCATGCAGGGACTTGCCGTAGTCCATCTGCAGCGACATCATGCGCGACATGGCCAGCCTGATACCTATACCTATGCTGGAAATGGAAGCTGAACTTTGTTCCCCAGGCAGCGCCTTATTGCGCGATAGATGGGCGGCATCATAAAAACCAAGTAACTGACATTGGGTAATACTGGTACTAAAACCTGCACACAAGTTGGGTGTATAAATTTCTGCACTGACCAGTGTGCCGTAGTCATTGGCCAGCGCACGCTCAGTAAAGCCGCGCACGCTGCTGGCACCACCGGCACCAAACTGCTCACCGGGTACCAGGCTGTCCCTGGTGTATTGTCCGCTGAGCATGAGCTTCAATTGCCAGGCTGCCGGCAAGACCTTGCTGTAACCAAAACCATAGCGCAGGATGCTGTATCCTGCCGTCGCGCCGCTACGCACTCTCTGGAAATCTTCAGTCTTGCCCTTTTCACCGCCAGGCAGGTTGTGCACTGCAGTCACATAGGCATTGGCATCGCCCGCAGTTGAATTCAAATTGGCAGCGTAGCTGATACTGATGGGATGGACGGTGACATCATTACCCAGTTGTATGCCCTGCAAGGCGACATTATTCTTGAAGGCCTTATAGTCCCAGCCAAAACTCAGGCGTGAATCAAAATCTTCGCTACGGCCCAGATTAAAGTTATAGCGCCCACCGACCACAGAACCACGGCCACTGACATTCAAGTCAAAGATACCTGCTGCGACTGAGCCGGAATCAACATTCGAATAACTCGCATACAGATCCACACTATCACCCAGCTGATACAGAGGCAGATGGTAGCCAACACCAAACACTGCATACTTACTGGGTTTTTGCAGCGTGGTTGTATATTGGAGGCTGAGTACATCGTCACGCCCGCTGACATTGGCATGCTGGAACAACAAACCCAGATGTGACTTGCCAGTATTGCTGTCACCAGCATTGTCAAGATTAGCCCCTACAGCCCAGGGCTTGCTGTCGGCAACGTTCAGGACGGCATTGACTTCGCCTTCCTTGCTTGCAGTCTCGAATTGCAGACTGGTTTTCTTGGCTGGGTTTTCATTCGCTGTCTTTAAACTTTCAGACAGTTTTTTAATATTGGGCGTATCACCTACGCGCAATTGCGGCAGGCTGCGTTTGATATTGTCGCTGTCAAAATGGCGGTTACCCTTGACGCTGACACTGGCAATGCGCGCCTGTATGACGATAAACTTGACGACACCCTGGTTCAATTCCTGCTCAGGCAAGACCACTTGCACCAGACTATAGCCTTTCTGGTGATAGGCTTTTTCCAGTGCTTCCAGCGCCCTTTGTACATCGGCAAAACTGCGGCCCTTGCCTGTATAAGGTGCCAGCAAGCTATCCAGGGCTGTGGCGGTCAGTAAATTATTACCCTTGACATCATAACGACTGATATCAAAGCGCCCGATGACGCTATCGGTATCTTGCGCCGCCAATGGCTGGCTAAGTCCCAATGCCATGGCGAATAGCAGGCTGAGGGTAAGACGGGATTTGACGTGCTTGTTCATCAACGGTCTCATACTAAGATTTCCCAGTTACTGAGTCGTGCTATACCAAGTTTTTCTGTGTGCGGAGCGATGTTGGCCTCCTCCATCGTGCTGATTTGTGCTGATATTGCCAGTCGACTTCTATTTTTGTATCGAATTCTGTGCTGAAGATGCGCGCAAAAAAATGCGGCTGAAATGTCTGCTTACAAATGTTTTTTACAAGTATCCTGCAATCCAATACGCACTACAAGCACTATGTTGTTAATTCAGACATGGTGTCTTATTTTGCATTCGGGAAATTTAAAACTGATGACTTAAAAGCCAAGTTAAAGCAGAGAAATGTGAATGTGAGATGTTTTTAGCGTGTGAAATTTGAATGTGAGAAATTTGAGCTTGTGAATTTGAGCTTGCGAATTTGAGCTTGCGATTCAGGGGCGGGTAATACGGCCTTTCAGCTTTCCGTCTTTGCTTTCAACAATACGGTCGAATTCATCAACACTAAAGCTACGGGTGATCGTCAATGAAGGACAACACATGGCGTCGCGGGAAGCCATTTCCTTGCCTTTCAGGGTCACAGTACCCTGTTTGATGCTTGCACTATTAAAATCAAAGGAGCGCCAGCCGCGCTCACCCAGTTTGGTGACTGCTACCAGTAAATATGGTCGATTACGCTTACCTGCAACTTCAAATTGCTCCAGTTCGGTAAAAAAGGCGATAAATTCCGCATGATGGTTAGCGCCGCCATATCCCTCAAGATTAAACAAGACTACGGCATCATTCTTATGGTCATCGAAAAAATTCCCATAGACGATACGTGCCGGGTTTTCGCTATGGGTTTCGGCAATGCCATCGCCAAACTGCGCTATCAGTCTGGTCAATTCGAACTGCATTGCTGCCTGCTGTGCCGCCGATGCGGTGACTGCGGCCCCTGCTTGTGGCGATGCCGCCTGCGCAGTAGTTGCAACTCCTGCTGCAACTAAAGTCAGGCTAAATAACAATGATGACAAAAAATGTTTCATCATCAAACTACCGTATCCGGTTTGAATTCTTGCCAGGATGGCAGTCCATGCTTGCGTTTGCCATAAGCGTAATAACTGGCTAGCGCCAAGCCAAACAAAATACCGGCAATCAAAGCCGAATTCAGCATGGCGGTAGCCGACATAGTCGTTTTGGACCAGACAAAAAAATACATCAACGCACCCCAGGCGATTGCGTAAAACGATCCGGTGAACAGTGCGTTTTGCCAGAATTGGGCAAAGTGTGGCGGCGGAATATCAAAACCCATGCGCCATAGCAGACGCAAGTAAGGCGGGGCATAATTACTACGCATGATGCCGGTCTTTTCCAACAGCTTCAATGCCGCCTGGCGTTTGTGGTCACGGCTGTTTTCACGATTATTTGATTCAGTGGTATTCATCTGTCTGCTTATCAAGAAAAAATATTCAAGTGAGAATCTGAATGCTTGATTTGCAAACAGGCATTCAAGAAAACAGTATTTCAATAATAGATTATATGCAACTTAACCCCTGCTTAGAACTTTCTCAGCAGAGATAAACGACAAAAAAAGAAATGCTTTCAAGCCCAGCCCTCAAGCGCTCTGTTGAAAATGTTGATTTACAGAAAGAAAACCAAACGCATGATCAAGAGAGGATAACCTGGGCTTATATCTGATGAATAAAAAGTCAATCGCAGTAAACTGGTATTAGTGTCTATGATGTACCTAATCCTTCTTTCCTCGTTGGATTACTCTCATGACTCCCCCAAGACGAACGAGATTTCCAAGGGCGCGCAAGCGCCCTTTTTTTCAGCCCATCTTGTCAGCGCGATGAATAAATCAAGATTACTGTCACTCGATGCATTTCGCGGCTTCACCATCGCCAGCATGTTCCTGGTGAATAATCCGGGTGACTGGGGGCACTTGTACCCGCCGCTTGAACATGCGGCCTGGTCAGGCTGGACTTTTACTGACTGTATTTTCCCATTCTTCCTGTTCATCGTCGGCATTTCGCTGCATATCTCGCTGCATCAGAAATTGATGTCTGGCTATGCCCAAGGACAGTTGCTCAGGCAAACTGCTAAACGTGCGCTGTGGATATTCCTGATAGGTCTGTCGCTCAACCTTATCCCTGGCTTTGATTTCCAGTCGGTACGCATCCCTGGCGTTTTACAGCGCATCGCTCTATGTACTCTTTTGGCGGCACCCATATTGATTTATTGCGACTGGAAATGGCAGGCAATCTGGGCTGGCATATTCATCGCCCTGTATTCCATACTCATGCTGGCCATACCTGTACCAGATGCTGACGGAGTCTGGGTCAGGGCCGCGCTGGAACCAGGGCGCGATGCCGGTGCCTGGCTGGACCGGCTCTTGCTCGATGGGCATCTATGGAAACGCGCAAAAACCTGGGACCCTGAGGGCTTACTGAGCAGCCTGCCCGCTGTCTGCTCTGTGATCTTTGGTGCCTGGGCCGGGCGCTGGCTCAGTAGCAGGCAGGATACCGCCACGAAAACTGCGTGGTTCTTTGCCGCAGGCCTGGTCTGCCTGGCAATAGGCCTGGTACTGGATACCTTGTTCATGCCCATCAATAAAAGTCTGTGGACACCGTCTTACAGCATCTTCATGACAGGCTGGGCGCTCATCAGCTTTGCCTGTTTTTACTGGCTGCTGGATGGCAATCCGTCAGCCATGCTGAAGCATTCCATGGCAAAGCTCTGCCATCCCTTTGTCATGTACGGCATGAATGCCCTGTTCCTGTTCACCCTGTCTGGCCTGATTGCCAAAATGCTGGGATTTATTCATGTAGATCAGGCTGACGGCAGCAAACCCAGCCTGCATGCAATTATCTATGCACCGCTCCAGGCTTTACCCATCAATGCGCTGAATGCATCGCTACTATATGCAGTGCTGTTTAATCTATTGATGTTGCTGATTGCCTGGGCGATGTGGAAGAAACGCTGGTTTGTCAAAGTGTAATGCAGTAGCATCTCAGGTCTTTCGCACTTAATTGCACGTTAATAGTCCCGGCTTATCCATGTTTTCGCTACCACCCTCGTCACGACCTGCTTTTACTTTGTCTAATTTGAAAATTTATCTTCAACGATTCAAGCTGCCTGCGCTAGCCGCCACAACTTGTGTGCTATTGCTCGCCTGCACTACGGCTACGCCCCCAGAAAAACCTCTGCCAGTCAAACCTGCTGCAACAAGCGTCACAAACCTGACCATCATCCCGCAAAATGCCCTGGTCAATTACCCGGTGCAAGTCAAAGACGCGCCGCCCTTGCCGCGAGAATTTCGCGCCGCCTGGGTATCAACCGTAGCGAATATAGACTGGCCTTCACGTCGTGACCTGAGCACGGAAAAACAAAAGAACGAAGTCCTCACCATACTCGACAATGCGGTGCAGTTGAAACTGAATGCCATCGTCTTACAGGTGCGGCCAGCGGCGGATGCCATCTATCCTTCCATGATAGAACCCTGGTCAGAGTTTTTGACTGGTGAGCAAGGCCGGCCACCATCCCCTTACTATGACCCTCTGCAATTCTGGGTGGAGCAAGCTCACGCACGTGGCTTGGAATTGCATGCCTGGTTCAACCCCTATCGTTCCCGCACTGCGCAATCCAAAATGGCGCTGGCGACCAACCACATCAGCAAACTGGCACCGCAAGTTGTAAAGACTTATGGCGACCTGCAATGGATGGACCCGGGTGAACCCCTGGCAATGCAGCAAACCCTGAATGTCATCAGTGACGTGGTGCGCCGTTATGATGTCGATGGCATCCATATCGACGATTACTTTTATCCTTACCCGGTCAAGGGCAGCAATGGCGCAGAGCAGGATTTCCCGGATGACCCGTCCTGGGTGGCCTATCTCCAGTCGGGCGGCAAACTGGCACGTGCCGACTGGCGCCGTGACAACGTCAACCGCCTGGTGGAAGCAGTCAACCAGCGCGTGCACCTGGAAAAACCCTGGGTAAAATTCGGTATCAGCCCGTTTGGCATAGGCAGGCCAGACCGCTTGCCGCCTGGCATTGTCGGTTTCAGCCAATATGACAAGCTGTATGCGGATGTTGAACTGTGGCTGGCCAAAGGCTGGCTGGATTATCTGGCACCGCAACTTTACTGGCCCATCAATCAGGGACCACAGGCCTTCAAGGTCTTGCACGATTACTGGCTGGCACAAAACCCCACTGGCAAGCATATCTGGCCAGGGCTGTACACCAGCCGCATAGACAATACAGACAAATCCTGGCCTGCCGATGAAATTTTGAACCAGGTAGATGCCATGCGTGAAAAAGCCGGCAATGGTCACGTACATTTCAGCATGGCAGCGCTGAACCAGAACCGCAAAGACATACGCAAACGCCTGGCGAGCGAGAAATATACTTCACAGGCTCTGATCCCTGCCAGCCCCTGGCTGGACAATAGCCTGCCTGCCAGCCCGATGCTGGAAGCCACTCCGGACAAAAAATCATTACGCCTGCAACTCAGCTATACCAGCAATACCCGCCTGCTGGCCATCTGGAAACGCACTGACCAGCAATGGCTGTTTTCTGTGGTACCGGCCCAGAACATGAACATCGATATCACGGATGATCCTCAGCTTGGCGCCATCAGGCAGGTGACAGTATCAGCCATCAGTCGCACTGGTGTAGAGGGATTGCGCGCAAGTTATAGCTTGCCCTGAAGCTTGCCCTAAAACAAGGTTGACATAAATCAGTTAAGCAAGTGTGGTTTTTAGATACGTATGGCCAAGCTGGTCCATACGTATTTTTCTTTGTTGTTTTCCTGGCTTTCCCTCTGAAATCAGCGTTCTCACTAGCAGCCACGTCAATCCAGGCAGACCCCATATCTTTTGGTTATCGCCCGACATGATATTTTCATTTGTCACTCTTAATAGCAAAACCCTAGTCTGGCATATACAAAAAATTTATATCAATTGCGGCTATAGCCGATAGTTGAAAGTAAAACCGCTCACACATCAACGTCGTACGACCCAAGGAGAGACCAGTGAAGTTAAAGACCATAGCCAGGTGCATCGCCCTGATAGGCATTTCTGCAGGTACCAGCGGATGGGTACTGGCGCAGGAACAGCCTGCTCCACCACCGCAAAGAGTAGAAATTACCGGTAGCAGTATCAAACGCATTGCCTCCGAAGGTGCCTTGCCGATAGAGGTCATTACCCGCAAGCAGCTGGAAGCTGCGGGCATCGTCACTGCCGAGCAATTTATCGCCAACCTGAACATCAATGGCAATGGTTCTGACAACCTGGCCAGTAATGCTGACGTTACCTCCGGCGCACAACGCGGTAACAATGGTGCATCCTCTGCCAATCTGCGTGGTCAGGGTGCAGACAGTACCCTGGTGTTGCTGAATGGCCGTCGCGTTGCCACCCATGGCATGAAGGGTTCGGCAGTTGACTTGAATTCCATCCCCATGGCTGCGGTGGAAAGAATTGAAGTCTTGAAAGATGGCGCCTCAGCCATCTACGGTACGGATGCAATTGGTGGTGTCATCAATTTCATCCTGCGCAAGAATTACAATGGCCTGGAAGCCCAGGCCTTCACCGATATCTCCCAGCAAGGCGGCGGCAATATCAAGCGCGTGTCCGTGGTTGGTGGTTTTGGTGATCTGGACAAAGATAACTACAATGTCCTGCTCACAGCCACCCATAGCGAGAACGATGCACTGCGCGGTGACCAGCGTGATTTTGTGAATACCTTCCAGCCCAACCGGGGTTTGTCGGTGGATACCCGTGGCACACCGAATGCGACCGTATTTGCTACCTCACTGGCAAACACCATACTCAGCAACAAGAGCAATAGTGGCCCGGTCTTCCCTGGCACTACCCAGGTCATGAATGCCATCAACGTATTGAATTTACCAGGTGGTGCTGGCTGTAGTGCCGTCGATGGCATGGCGGCTTATGATGCCAAGCTGTGGGATGTGGCATCATCCAAATATGCTTGCGCCTGGGACACGGGTCGCGCTGCAGTGTTGCAACAGCCAGTCAAGAACGATAACTTTGTCGCCCGTGCCACGTTCAAGATAGGCACACACCAATTGTTTGCAGAAGCAGTCGGCTCCCAGGTTGAAGTGTCGAAACGCTTTTCGCCTAACCAGGTGTCACCGGGTACCAACTTCCCCGCGTCTTCATTTTACCCAAGCACAGGTTCAGCCTATAACGATGTATTCAATGCCATCGTTGCAGTATTCCCCAGCATAGAAGCCAATCGCGGTGCACCTATTGCCTACCGCTGGCGTTGTATGGAATGCGGCAATCGTGAAATCTCTACCCGGACAGAAGCTGGTCGCCTGCAACTGGGTGCCGATGGACAGATAGGAAAATGGGATTATCGCGTCGGCCTGTCACGCGCCTATAGTGAGTCCGAATCCAAACTGGGCACTGGTTATAACTACACCGTTGCACTGGCAAATGCCCTGGGTACCGGCATCATCAACCCTTTCCTCAAGCCTGGTGAAAAGCAATCGCAAGCTGCGCTTGACCTGATCAATAGCACTTCAGCAGCAGGCGTCACACTGTATGGGGGCAAAACCACGCTGACCCAGGCTGATGCTGCCTTGTCTGGCGAAATCTGGCAATTGCCTGCCGGTGCTGTCATGGCTGCTATAGGTACTGACTTGCGCAAGGAAGAATATACCTTCAATGGCGACGCCAGGGCAGCCAGCGTACGGCCTGCTATCCTGAATGCGCCATTTGACGACAGCAATGCCTTGCCTAAAGTCAGCCGTGATATCCGCGCCGTGTATGCAGAGGTGCTGGTGCCAGTCTTGAAATCACTGGAAGTTACCGTTGCAGGTCGCCAGGATCATTACTCTGGCTTTGGCAGTACTTTCAATCCAAAAGTGAGTTTCCGCTATACACCGACAGATACACTGCTGTTCCGTGGTTCGTACAACACTGGCTTCCGTGCGCCATCATTCAACCAGTTGTTTAACGGCATTACCGATTCACCTTATGCCGGTAAAGATCTGGCCGATCCAGCCACTTGCCCGACTTTGAAGGTCGATAGCAGCAAGCCTGGTTGTGCCGCCATTACGCCAAATATCCTGACTGGTGGTAAAACCACGCTGGGTCCTGAAAAAGCCAAGCAAGCTACGGTAGGCGTGGTGTGGGCACCAAGCAGTAACTTCAGTGCCAATGCTGATATCTGGGAAATCCGCAAGGAGAATTCCATTACGTCCATAGACCTCACCACCATGCTGCAAAACTATGACCTGTTCAGGGATCAGTTCTTGCGCGACAGCACAGGTGCTTTGATCTTTGTTGATCAACGCTGGGTCAATGCAGGTTCCAGCATTACCCGTGGTGTAGAAGTTGGTGCCAAAGCCAATGGTGAAATTTTGAATGGCAAATGGGCTGCCGGTCTGGATGGCTCTTACCTGCTGGAGAAAAAATCCCGCCCTATGGCCAACGCACCTTATGGCGAAAGCGAAGTTGGCCGTTTCACCTTCACTGGCGACCTTGGCCTGAGATGGAAGCACACAGCTTTTGTCAACTACACCCAGGGCGACTGGACAGGTACTTTCACGCAGATTTACCGTGCTGGCTACAAGGATCAGGTCTTGCCGGGCGTACAAAGTGGCCTGGTCATGCCATCTAACTACAATCCTAACGTCAAAGCCTACATCATCTACAACATGAGTGTGACTTATAGCGGCATCAAGAACCTGACGCTGACTGCCGGTTTGAAAAACCTTTTCAATACCGACCCGCCATTTGCCATCACTTATGACAGCAATACCGGTGCAGGCAGCTCGTGGGAACCACGCGTAGCTGATCCACGCGGCCGTTCATTTACTTTGCTGGCGAATTACAAGTTCAAGTAAAAAGAACAGGTAATGAGCTAAAACAAAAATCCCCTGGCATCAATCAATGCCAAGGGATTTTTTTATGCGCTACAACTAAAGCATCTATCGATTAGCTTGCAGCAGGATTCATGAGCTTACCCATAAAAATGATGAGGCCAGTCTGCCTGTCCCTGATCATGAACAGGAAGGGGCGATCCAGCGTCAGCTTCAAGGGTTGCGTCACATTAATGCTTGTGACACCGATCAATACACCCGTAGCAGCGGCAGCCTCGGTTCCCTTTTCATCGACGTTGATGAAGGCCTTGTGCACGACACCAGAAATCGACAATTCGCGGTTGCCGTTTATCCCGGAAAAATCTGCCTTACTTGCATCAAAGGCAGCGCCCATACCCAGAGTGCTCAGACTGGAATTCATCGCCGGGCTGGCACTGAAGTTAAACTTGGGCATGCTCAGGGCAATGTAATTGTCTTTCAAGCCTGTCGTAATGTCGCTGATCGTAGTGCTGCTCAGGCCCTGGATAAAACTGTCAAACTTGCCGGCATCAGGCACAACAAGCAGCATGGCCAGTTTGTTGTCTATATAAGGCAGCTCCACTGCCTGATAGCCCTTGCCCTGCACATACGGGAAATTGCTGGTCAAATTCATGAAGGGCAGGTTTTTCACGCTACCTTTACGGTCAGTAAAATCCTGGTTTTTTGTCGCTTCTTTGGTAAATGGCTGCGCCCAGTCTGACTTGAACCAGATCGCATTTGTCAGTACCACGCGTGTCATCGGTGAAACGCCACCGGCAGGTATCAGATCCTTGATTTTTTGCTGGGTCTGGTCAGCTACCCAGTTATTGATCGTCAGGCGTGAAGGTTCAGCAGCACTAACGAAATCCTGCAAGTTCACAGCAGCGCCAAAATTCACACTGAGTGCATCCAGGTAGCTGCTTTGCAAACTGTAACCCTGCTGCGCCCACAGGGCATTGGCGATATTCAGGTTGGGTAATTGTGCATTCGGTTTGGCGGCAGTCGAGGTCTTATCTGCCAGCAGTAAATCAAGGCGATTCAGGGCCGGTTGCAAACGGCTTTGCTGCAGTTGGAAAGCCAGCGCCTTCTCCATGCCACTGAGGGTATCACCCTTGGCACCGGCTGCCGCCATCTCCAGTGCCAGTGTCAGGCTATAAGGTGAATACACCAGATTGCTGTCCCCTTGCGCATCCAGCAATGGCAAGATTTTCAAGGCAAATTCGGTATTACCGGCGACTGCTGCAGCCAGGTCGGCATCGCTGGCTTGTGGGGCAGCGTTACGTATCAGCGAAGACTTTGCTGTGCTGACTGCTTGAGGTTTGCTCTCAATAGTGGTGGCTGTAGCGGTGGTACCTGCACCACCACAGGCAGAAATGAGGCTAAGCAACAAGCATGAGCATAATAATGTAGGACGCATTTTGAGCTTTCAATTGAGCTGTCAGAATAGAAACACCTGGCCATCATACGCCCGGCCATCTATTGAATCAGCTCAAAAATGTACTCAAATTGTCATCAAATTGTAAATACTGAAAGATATTTTCAAATAGACAATCAAGATGTTGCCGTATCTACGGCCTTTTCAACTACATCGACTACTGCCCCTACTCCCACGCGCTCAAACAATTCAGCAATATCCACAGAACGCATACGTATGCAGCCATAACTTGCTGGCGTGCCCAGCAGGCCTTCCTGCGGCGTACCGTGAATATAGATAAAGCGCGGATAGGCATTGCGGTTGCGCACTTCGGTACCCCGCAACCACAGTATGCGTGTCACGACAGGATCACGCCCAGGCGCGTCTGCAGCCACAATCTCGCCGGTAGGCTTGCGGTCCTTGAATACTGAACCCAAGGGTACGCCAGCACCGACTTTCTCGGCGATCTGCATGCGGCCGCCTGGCGTCATATAACTATCAGGCATATCACCTATGCCACGTTTGGCTGTGGAAATCGCATAAGTCGCTACAGGCTTGCCATCTTCCAGCAACACCATTTTTTGATCAGGGACTGAAATGATCAATTGATGGCGGGTATCGCCGCCTTGCAGCCAACCCCACTGGCAAGCTGATAGCAGCAAGCTGGCAGCCAGTATCAATATCAAGTGACGGCGAAGAATTTGCATTGTTTATCTGTGCTTTAACGATAAGCCAGCATAAGCTGATCAAAGGGTATCTGCAAATAATTCATGCAGCCGCATGCATTACCTGAAGTTATGGGCCGGGTATCAGCTTTCATTTGTGCTCTGCGGGCAGAGGACATAAGGTAATGAGAGAAAAGGAATCAAGCCATGCTGAATACAGAAGCACCTAGCGTTAACCACACAGGACTGGATTTATACCCGACCACGCAACTGGTTGATGCCTTCATTGATGATCAGTTCAATGCAATACGTGCAGTCAGCCTGGCCGCGGCACAAATCGCGGCGGCTGTGGATGCCGCCGCACCGCGCATACTGGCAGGTGGCCGCCTGGTGTATGTGGGTGCCGGCACTTCTGGCCGCCTGGGTGTGCTGGATGGTGTCGAATTATTACCGACCTTTTCATGGCCTAATGAACGTGCCCTGTCCTTGCTGGCAGGTGGCAAGCAGGCCATGTTTGTTGCAGTCGAAGGTGCAGAAGATGATGCTGACCAGGGTGCAAAAGAAATCCAGCAACTGGGTTTGACGGCCAATGATGTGGTGATATTGATTGCCGCATCCGGTGCCACACCCTATGTGCTGGGCGCCTTGCAGGCAGCACGCCAGGCTGGTGCCCTGACCATAGGCTTTGCCAATAACCCAGATGCACCTGTGACTTCGCAGGCCGAGATAGGTATCACCCTGGATACAGGCAGCGAAGTGATTTCTGGCAGCACTCGCCTGAAAGCAGGCACCTCACAAAAAGTCGCCCTGAACAGTTTTTCCAGCGCCTTGATGGTGCGTCTGCACAAGGTTTATGGCAACCTCATGGTGGATGTCAAACCGACCAATGTCAAACTGCTGCGACGCACCGTTGCCCTGACCATGCATGCGACTGGCCGGGATGAAGCGCATTGCCGCCGCATACTGGAAGAATGTGATTTCCACGTCAAGACAGCGATACTGGCTATCCTGAACAATATCAGCGTCGCTGCTGCCCATCAAAAACTGCTTGCCTGTGGCGATGATCTGCGCCTTGCCCTGCTTAGCAAGCCATAACGCCATAAACCGCAGACGCGGCGATAAGCGCGACAATATTCCCCGTCAGGCGTTACAATCAAGCTCGATTTTTTGCTGAATGGACTTTCACCATGCGTTTGCGTCATATCGAAGTTTTTCATGCCATCATGCAGGCAGGTACGATCAGTGGTGCCGCACAATTGCTGAATATTTCACAACCAGCGGCCACCAAGGTCTTGCAGCATTGTGAAATACAACTGGGCCTGAAACTGTTCGAACGCATCAAGGGCAAGCTGCACCCGACACCAGAAGCACATAAGCTGTTTGCTGAAGTTGACAAGCTCAACCGCGATTTGCAATCTGTACGCAGGCTGGCGAGTAATCTGAAAAACCATCCTGACGAAGCCGTCAGGCTGGCATCCACACCGACCTTGTCGATTACTGTTGTGCCCACGGCGTTGGCTACCTGGCGCAAAAAATTTGCTAACGTGCATTGCACACTGGCGACCCATCACACCAGTGAGATTGTGAATGCGCTGTTGCTCGGCGATGTGGATTTTGCGTTGTCCCTGTATGATCCCTGCCACCCGAATATAGCCTCAGAACCCTTGATACGTGGCAGCATGACTGCCATCGCACCGCTGGGTAGCTGGGCAAAAAAACTGGACAATACTGCCCTGCCAGTTGCTGACCTGCCCAAGAACCTGATTGCGCTGGACCTTGACGACCATCTAGTCAGCCGCGTCATGGATGCCTGCGAAGAACAGGGCCTGAGCTTTACTTCTTATACCGTGGTGCAGACGTACTTGCTGGCCAGGACGCTGGTGGAGCTGGGTGCTGGCGCAGCCGTCATTGATCCCTTTACTGCCGCCACATCTGACCATAGCAAAGTACAATGTCGCCCGCTGTCGCCGAATGTGCCTGTGGATTTGTATTTGTTGACGGTGAAATCAACGCCACTGTCACGCTCTGCGCGCGCCTTTGTAGAATGTATCAAGGAAGCTGGGGCTGAGTTTATTGCCCGCACCAGCTAGAACAATTTGTAAGTCGCAGTGAGTATCTGCTCTTCCCAGATACTCAGGCTGGAATAAGCTCCCTGATTTTTATCAGGGTCTGCGGCGACCCCGCCTATGGCATAGATAATGCCATTGCGTGTTGCAGGATCAAACAGGAAAGCCGATTGCAAGCCGTAGGCAAAGCCCAGATGACCGACAGGTTTGAAGACAGGCCTGGCCTGTACCAGCCTGTCGCCATAATGCGCAGCGCTGGTATCAGTGAAACGCTGGAAACCCAGCCCCCAGGACAGGAACAGGCCACGGTAATCATCCCCATTGTGAGTCTTTGCGTCGTAGCGCCATTGCTCCGCAGTCAAAGCCCTGACACTGGCAGGTTTTAGCAAACGCACGCCGTCAAGTTCACCCTCGTTCATCAGCATCAACATGATGCGACTCAAGCCTTGCACGCTGATGCGCAAGCCACCTTGCGGGCTGGACAAAGTTGCATTTGTACCTGTCCGGTAGCTTTGCAATTGTCTTTTAAGTAGAGGATTATTGCGAAAATCATCTGTCTGCGCCACCCACGGGCCTTGCAGATTCCAGACTTCATTGGCCTGCTTGCGGTACAAGACAGCCAGCCGTGACAAGGCATCTGCCGATAAAAGTTCAGGGTGATAAGCACCTTCTATCTGCAAAGGCTGCAAGACCAGATTTTGCATGAGCACATCAAAGCGCTGGCCGCTGACGGCTTCCATGACCGTACCCAGCACGCCCCAGTTCAAATTCACATAATGAAAATAAAGACCAGGAGCAAAATTCTCTCCCGGTTTGGCTGTCGCCGGATCAGCCCATTGCACACCTTGTGCAAAGTTTTTGCCATCAGGCTGCAGGAAACTCTGCATAGTGACATCTGCCGGGAAATTATAGCCACCGTCATCCCGCAGGGACGAGGTGTGACTCAGCAGCATGCGGGTAGTAATGACTATATCTGGATAATGCGGGTTCCTGAGTTTGAAACCCAGGTAGTTGCTGATATCGGCATCCAGATCCAGCTTGCCCTGCTCTACCAGACACATCGCACCTATGGAGGCAACCATCTTGGAAACCGAGGCAACGCGAAACAGGGTTTGATTGTCAACTGGCAGGCTATTGGCTGGATTTTGCTGGTCGATATAGCGCTGACCGAACTGTTGCTGATAAACGACCTCACCAGACTTGATTGCCAGTACAGACAGGCTGGAAAGCGCTGTATCAGGCTGCGCGACAATTGTAGCCAATTGCTGTGTCACCAGCTGCTCAGTGGTCGGATTGACTTGCGCCATGGCCGTGCTTGCCATCAAGGATAAAAGCAATAGCACGTATCGGACAGGATATGACTTCATCCTCAATCAATACGCAAATAGGTTTCACGCACGACTACAGGGTCGCCACAATTGAAATGCCACCATTCGCTATTGATACCCCTGAAACCGCCGTGTGCCATTGCTGCCCGCAATATGCCACGCTGGTCCAACTGATGCTGGGTGAGTTGCCCTTCGGCCAGCATCCTTTGTTCCAGAGCTGGGTGGGATTTTTCTTCGAGGGCATCAAAGCCGCTGCCCATGTCCAGCTCCTTGCCGTTGGCATCAATGAGAGTCACATCCACCGCCATGCCGAAGGAGTGGATGGAACCCCGTGCCGGGTCGGCGACGTACATGCGCAAGGGTGTGCCATCCAGATGTTGCCATAGCATTTCCTGCACACGGTGCGGGCGCAGAGCATCCAGCACCAAAATGCGTAAGTGAGGGTGATGTTCCTGCAACCAGTCGGCTGCGGATTGCAGGGCGGCTACCGCTTCGCGGTGCAGCCAGCTACAGTCCAGATCACCATATAACTCGCGACCGACAAAATTGTCAGCCCCAACATAACGTAAATCGATAACTATGCCGCCGACGGTGTCGAGCCGGCAAAAATCAGGATGATCCGCAATCAATTCACAACGCACACATTCTCCACACAACAGAGTTTTTCATAATCGCAGCATAGGGTGAGTCACCTGCACCTGCCAATGAAAACTTACCGATGACATATAACCAGATGGAATGATCAAGCTTTGAACTTCCATCAGACTATCAATACAATTTATTTTAGTACTTTATTACGAGCTGCAACATCCACATCGACATAGCGCCAGCTTGTGAAATCCACTGGATGTCTATAGAAGTTTTGCAGCCAGGGCTGGGATAAATCTGCCGTTACCGGATGTATGCGTGGCACCCAGGGGCTATAACCATGCATGAGTTGCGCCATTTGTCGGTAAATGGCCGTTCTCTCCGGGCTGTCGCTCAGACGCATGGCTTCTTCATACAGCTTGTTAAAAGCTGGCAGGTTGAAGCGCGAATAATTGGCACGACCGGCATTGGGGCCATACAGAAGCTGGTAAAAATTCTCGGCATCGGGGAAGTCCGCAATCCAGTTGGCCTCGGTCATCTGGACCTTGCCCAGACGGGCAGCACGCAAGACTTCTGAATGCTTGTCAGTCTTGAAGCTGACGTGAATGCCGATAGCATCCAGATTCTTTCGCCAGACTTCATCGCGCAAGCGGCCAGTCGTGCTGGCCAGACTATGCATTTGCAAATACAGTGCTTGCCCATCAGGCAGCTTGCGGTAACCATCTGCCGCTCGCTTGTAACCAAACTTGTCGAGCAAGGCATTGGCCAGCTTCACATCATATTGCACCGGGGTTTTATAGCTGGCATCGTAACCCAGCACATTCGGTGGCAATGGAGATTGCGCCTGTATTGCCAGGCCTTTTTCCATCAGGGCGATGTCTTCCTTGCTGTCATAACTGAGGGCAATGGCGCGGCGCAGGGCGATTTTCTCTGGGGTATAGCCACCTATTACCGGGTCTTCCATATTCATCCACATGTAATAGGTTTGCAGTGGCGTGAACAGCGACAGGCGCACGCCCTGCTGCTGCAATGCAGGCTTGAGCTTGCCATCATCGAGCACCATATTTGACAGCGGTGGTGGCACTTGCTCCAGATAATCAAATTCGTGGTTCAGGAAGCCCAGCACGCGCGACTGCTGTTCTTCCATGATCTTGATTTCTACCTTGCTGACACGTGGCAAAGTCTGCCCCGTCAGGTTGGCGGCGATTTTCCTGGTGACGTCATCCGTACCCTGGTCATTGAACACGACTTTGCGGTATTGCGGATTCGCCAGTAATTCTATGCGAAAACTGCGCTGCCATTGGCCGAGTATGAAAGGGCCAGTTCCTATGGGATGATTGCCGACCTGGTTGCCATAAGCCTCGACCACTTCCCTGGCCACTGCACCAGTTGCCGTAGTCGCCAGGATGAACAGGAAATTACTGTCCGGTGCGTTCAGGCGTACGCGCAGCGTGTATTTATCTACGGCCTGCAAACCGGGTATGCTGGTTTGCAGGTTGAAGTCCTGGCTTTTACCATCTTTGGCTGGCCTGAGTTTTTCATCACCCAGCAACTTGCCTTCAAACATGAACAGCCAGGGCGACTTGACCGTTGGGTCATAGATACGCTTGATGCTGTAGATGTAATCTTCTGCCGTCAATTCCCTGGGCTTGCCCTTGAATGCGGGATCAGGCGTAAACATGATGCCCGGTTGTAGATGCAGGACATAGGTTTTACCCTGATCCAGGATTTCTGGCATGCTTTTCAGGGTGTTGGGCTTGAGCTTCACAGGCCGCGCCAGGTAGTCATAGCGCAGCATGGGTTCAAAAATATTTTCATTGATGCTGACGGAAGGTACGTCCGATGCCACAGCCGGGTCCAGGCTGCTCTCTGGCGTCGTCACCAATACACGCAAGACTTTTTCAGTACTGGCTGCTGCATGTGCGGGCAAAACCTTGATCAAGGCAGAAACACCCAGCAATGCCACAAATAAAAAACGCAAACTCATGCTTTGGCCTTTCCAAATTCGGCCAAGGCCAGTCGGGGGTTGGGTTTGGTCAGGTAAAACCATTCTTCACCAGCACTGGCACCAGCGTCAGGGAAGATAATGCGGCCATCCTGATCTGCCCGGACTTCACTGCCATCGGCGCGCAGGCCTATCAGCTCACCCTGTTTCAATTCATCAAAGCTGCGCCATTCGCGCACAAAACTATCGCCATCGTGCAATTTATCGATGACATCATAAATGCGCAGGGCTTCCATCCGTGTTACAGGTGTTGGCACTTCGCCAGCGATCACACCCAGATGACGCAGGCTGTTGACGATGGCTGCATAAGCTACTGCGGGTGCTTGCGGGTCAAGATGCTGGCCACATTCCAGCGTCATGGCATACCCACCGACTGAGCGCATGTATTCTGTGGTCCCCACACCAAACTGTGTATTTGCATTTGCCACGGTTTTGGCATCAGCATCGTGAGCGAGTCGCTCCTGCCGACGCTGTACGCCACGAGCATAAGTTCCTAACCAACCATCGACCAGCCTGTGTACACCCAGGCGCATGGCCATGGCCAGTTCCTGCTGCTCGTGGCTGAAGGATTCTATGGGGTCACGATTATTTTCTGGCCCTATGAGGACAAAGGGTTCGCCCTGTCCACGGAAAGAATGCAGATCGAGCAAGACATCATGCTGGGCCATCAGGGGACATAACCAGTTTGCCACGTGGTCTTCAAATTCCTGTACATCGCTAGTCGGTATCAGGCGACGGTTGAGGTTACGCTCCCCTTCCCTTTGCCCCAGTTTGTAGGCCAGCGGATTGCATACCGGCACCAGCGTCAAACGTCCAGCCAGCAATTGCAAGCTGCCCCCTTCGAGTTCTGTAATGACGCGGCGTATGGCCTGGGTGCCGCAGGTTTCATTGCCATGTACTGCGCCAGTGATAATGACACTGCTGCCAGGCTGTGGTGAACTGTAGCTGGTGCTCTGAAAATGATAGGGGTAAGCGGTTCTGTTCATATTTTATTCAGCCTCTATTCAGCTTTTTTGCCAAAAGCCGGGTCCACTTTAATGAGAGCTGTGACGACAAAGGTAGGCACGGCAGCGATACATATCCAGACAAAGAAATGGGCATAGCCCAGATGCTCTTGCAAGCGGCCACTGAACATGCCGGGCAACATCATGCTCAGTGCCATGAAGCCTGTGCAAATCGCATAATGCGCGGTCTTGTGTTCGCCATCAGCGATCATGATCATATATAGCACATAGGCTGTAAAGCCAAAGCCATAACCCATTTGCTCTATGGCGACAGCAGCCCCGATCAGGTAGATATTTTGTGGCTGCACAAAGGCCAGATAGACATACACCAGATGCGGCACATTGATCGCCAGCGCCATCGGCCAGAGCATGCGTTTCAAGCCAAAACGCGAGATCAGGGCACCACCTGCGAGGCCACCTATGGTCAACGCAATCATGCCCATGGTGCCATATACGATACCAATCGCCTGAGTAGAAAGACCAAGGCCACCTTTATCTACACTGTCGAGCAAGAATGGCGGTGCCATCTTCACCAGTTGCGCTTCACCAAAGCGATACAACAAGAGAAAGGCAATGGTCAGCAAGATGTTTTTCTTCTTGATGAACTTGCCAAAAATCGTAAAGAATGTTGCCACTACCTGGTTTGGGTCACCATGCGCGCAATCGCTGGCTGGGCGTGGCAAGGCCCATTTATGGTAGGCAGACAAGCTGATGAACATCACAGCCAGCACACAAAAGACGACGATCCAGCCAAACCTGGCATCGCCAGTCATGTCGCGCAGTGTGCCAGCCAGATAAACCAGGGCACCCTGTCCAGTCAGCATGGACATCCTGAAAAACATGCTGCGCACACCAACGAAAGCGGCCTGTTGATACTGTTCCAGCGCCAGCATATAAAAACCATCCGAGCTGATATCATGAGTAGCAGCACTAAATGCCAATAGCCAGAAAACCAGCAGGGTCGCCTGGAAGAACGCTGGCATGGGTATGGTCAGGGCCACCAGCCCGAACATGGCACCAATGACCAGTTCCAGCGTAACAATCCAGAAACGCTTGGTCTTGAACATGTCCACAAAAGGTGACCAGAAAGGCTTGATCACAAAGGGCAGATATAGCCAGCTTGTATATAAGGCAATATCAGAATTGGAAATATCGAGGTTTTTGTACATAATGACTGAAAGTGTCATTACCACGACGTATGGAATCCCCTGGCTGAAATACAATGAGGGTATCCAGCGCCAGACCCCGCCCGCAGGAACTTCAGGATTGTTGACCGCAGTAACTGTCTCGCTTGTCATCTTGATCTTTTTCTTAAGTGGTAGGGCTCATCTTCCCAGTAAAATACCGGGATTGCGATTGAAATTTTGCTGCTGCTTCATAGCAAAAAGTTATAAGCCGGATGCATCTTTTCATTCGCTGCCAGTGCCAGAAGCGCCCTATGATAAACGAACAACTGCCAGTTATTGCGATTCAGATCCACGATGTTTCATCAAATTCCCCAGAAATCAGCACCCCAACCTACATTTATGTCATCTGACCAGCAAACGCCCTTACCACAGCAAACGACCTACATCGCGCTGGGCATAGATGCGGGCGGCACGCAAACCCGTTGGGCATTGGCGACTAAAGATGAACAAATCCTTGCCAGCGGTACTGCTGCTGGCCTGACTGCCCTGCAAACCGATAACGCTGAGGGTGCACAAGCCGTACACCAGGTATTTGCCGGTCTGGCCGCCGCCACCCGCAGCCATGGTCAGGTAAGCAGCATACGCGCAGGCATTACCGGTTTTGGCGGCGATGCCCATACCCTGCCAGATATGCTGGCCGATTGCTTTGATCTGGAAAAAGAACAAATTCTGGTCAGTAATGATATAGAAATTGCCTATCTCGATATTTTCAAACCTGGTACGGGTTACCTGATCTATGCAGGCACCGGCTCCATCGCAGCCTATATTGATGGCAATGGTGAGTTTCACCGCGCCGGTGGCCGTGGTTATTTGCTGGATGATGCCGGTGGCGGTTTCTGGATAGCGCGTGAAGCCATGCGCAAACTCTGGCGTGCCGAAGATGAACATCCCGATCACTGGAAAAATTCAGAAATGGCGAAGCGCCTGTTCAAGCTCATCGGTGGCAATGACTGGAACATGTCGCGTGACTTTATTTATCACCGCAGCCGTGGCGACATCGGCAAGCTGGCTATGGCTGTCGCCGCCGCTGCCGACAGTGACCCGGTCGCCATGGCCATATTACAAAGCGCGGGCAAAGAACTGGCGCGCCTGGGCATGGCCATGTGCACCCGTTTTGGTAATAAACCCATTGCACTCAGTGGCAGGGTGCAGGAATTGCATCCTGCCATAGTAGAATCCCTGCGCCTGCATCTGCCACCAGAAATCAGCCTTCGCCAGAGCACTTGCGAAGCCCATTTTTCCGCAGCACGACTCGCTGCCCGACAACTCAAAAAACAATCATGAATAAAATCAGTCTATATAGCGTATTTGCTGCTGTCAGCGTCTTCATCAGCGGCTGTGCTACGGTTGGCCCCATGGGCAAACTCGATGCCAGCATTTCTGCCAAGAGTCAGGAAGAACGTGTGCAATTCATCATCCTGCATTACACCGCACTGGATCAGCCCACTTCATTGCGGGTACTCAGCCAGCAGGCAGTCAGCGCAAATTATCTGGTCGGTGATGAAGACCCCATCAAGGTATGGCAACTGGTGCCAGAGAATCATCTGGCTTATCATGCTGGCCTCAGCGAATGGAAAGGCTATAGCCGCCTGAACGCCAGTTCCATAGGCATAGAAATCGTCAATCTCGGCTTCAAGGATACGCCAGAAGGCCGCATTTACTTCCCCTTCCCGCAAGCCCAGATAGACCGCGTGATTGCCCTGGTCAAGGATATCTCCCTGCGTTACCAGATACGCCCTGAATACATACTCGGCCATTCCGACATCGCCCCTTTACGCAAATCCGACCCTGGCCCGCTATTCCCATGGAAGCAACTGGCCGATGCTGGCCTGATCCCCTGGCCCAAGGCAGATGAAGTCGCACAACGCATGACAGCCTATGAATTGCAATTACCCGACATCAAATGGTTCCAGCAAAAGCTTGCACAATATGGTTATGGTATTCCACAAACAGGTCTGCTTGATGAAGCCACCCGCAGCGTGCTGGTTGCCTTCCAGACCAAGTACAGGCCAGCAAAATTTGATGGCATGCCAGATGCAGAAACCGCCGCCATGCTCGACACCCTGCTCGCCAACCTGAAAGCGAAATAAGCATGGCAGTTGGTCACGCTGCAAACTTCACCATCCCGCCGCAACTGCTGGAACAGCGTGGCCTGCTACTGCAGCAAGAAGCCACAGAACTGGTACTGGCAGAAACCGGCGAAGATGGCAGGCAATACCTGCTGACCCCTGCCACCAATCTGGCCTGGCAAGCCATGAAGGCTGCCGCCAGCCAGGATGGCATAGCACTGCTAATGATTTCAGCCTTCCGCAGCGTCGCCAGACAAACTGAAATCATCAGCGACAAGCTGGCCGAGGGCCAGCAACTGAAAGACATATTACTGGTCTGCGCCCCACCCGGCTACAGCGAACACCACACTGGCCGCGCCATCGACATCGCCACACCAGAAGACCCGGAATTGGAAATTTCTTTCGACACCACGGCAGCCTTTGCCTGGTTGCAAAATAATGCCGGGCGCTTTGGTTTTCATCTGTCTTACCCGCCAGGGAATAGCAGCGGGTTTCAATATGAACCCTGGCATTGGTGTTTTCAAACTTAGTCCAAAGTCTGCCTATACCTCTTCAAAGCCACAAACCCCGCCAGCAGCAAGAATATCAGCATGGGCCATAGCTCTGGTGCGAGTTGGCCTGCAGTATTCCCTTTCAATAAAATACCCCGTACTATGCGCAGAAAGTGCGTCAGGGGCAGGGCTTCGCCTATGACTTGCGCCCATTCCGGCATGGCGCGGAAGGGGAACATGAAGCCGGACAGAAGCATCGATGGCAGGAAGAAAAAGAAGGTCATCTGCATGGCTTGCAACTGGTTTTTGGCTATCGTCGAAAACGTGAAACCGACTGCCAGGTTGGCCAGGATGAAGACGCCTATCATGCTCATCAGCAGGCTGAAGCTGCCCATCATCGGCACTTCAAACAACAGGAAGGCGGCGCTGATGATGACGCCGAGTTGTATGTAACCTATCAGCACATAGGGCAAGATTTTTCCTACCATGACTTCTGCCGGGCGCACTGGCGTTGCCAGCAGGTTTTCCATGGTGCCGCGTTCACGCTCTCTTGTCATGGCCAGTGAAGTCAGCATGACCATGGTCATCGTGAGTATGGTGCCTATCAGGCCAGGGACGATGTTGTAGCGTGACAGGCCCTCGGGATTATATCGACGATGCACACGCACCTCATAAGCAGGAGTGGCGGTTTGCAGGTATTGCAAAGGGCCTTTCAAGTCATGATGCAGAGCCTGAGTAGCAATGACGTTCAACGCGGCGATGGCATTGCCAGAGGCAGAAGGATCGGTCGCATCGACAGATATCAGCAAGGCCGGTTTTTCACCGCGCACCAGTTGCTCGGTGAATTGTGACGGTATCACCAGCATGAATTGTATTTTTCCGGTTTCCAGCAAGGCTTCTGCCTCGCGTTCACTCTGACCTACCGAATCGATACGGAAGTATCCCGTGTTTTGCATGGCAACGACAAAGCTGCGTGCCATGGGGCTGTTGTCTGTGCTGACCACGGCGGTTGGCAAACCCTTGGGGTCAGTATTGATGGCATAGCCAAACAGGATGAGCTGCAAAATCGGGATGCCGACTGCCATGGCAAAGGTCAGGCGGTCGCGCATCATTTGCTGGAATTCCTTGATGAAGATGGCGAACATGCGGGCCATTGAAAAGCGCTTCATGCTGCTACCTTTTGTCGGATGTCATCCTTGGAAAAATTATCAGGTGCACTGGCGATCAGGCTGATGAAGACATCTTCCAGATTGGCGGCACTGGGTGTGATTTGTATATTGGCCTGATGCCTGATGGTATCGAGCGCCTGCAAGACCAGTGCTTCATCCAGCCCGGCTACGTGAACCGCATTGCCAAAGGCAGCCACACTCAATACACCGGGTGCAGACTTCAATGGTTCCAGCAAGGAACCCAGTTGTTCACCTTGCAGTGTCCAGACCTTGAGTTTGGAGTCGCGTATGATTTCTGCCTCAGTGCCACGTGCCAGTATTTTCCCGTAAGCGATATAGCAGAGTTCATGGCAACGTTCGGCTTCATCCATGTAATGGGTAGAGACAAGAACGGTAATGCCCTGGTCGGCCAGCAAGTGGATCTGATCCCAGAAATCGCGACGCGCCTTGGGATCCACGCCAGCCGTTGGTTCATCCAGCAACAGCAGGCGAGGTTCATGAATCAGGCAGGCAGCCAGTGCCAGGCGTTGCTTCCAGCCGCCTGACAATGATCCTGCCAGTTGATGCTGGCGAGCTGTCAGACCCAGTCTTTCCAGCGACTGGTCAACCGCATTTTTTCTGGATGGCAGTTCAAACAGGCGTGCCACGAAATCCAGGTTCTGGCGTATCGACAAATCATCATACAGCCCGAATTTTTGCGTCATATATCCTACCTGGCGCTTGATCTGCTCTGCCTGTTTGATGATATCCAGACCCAGGCAGGAACCGGTGCCAGCATCGGGCGTCAACAAGCCACACAGCATGCGTATGGTGGTAGTCTTGCCGCTGCCGTTCGGTCCCAGAAAACCGCAGATGCGGCCTTTGGCGACTTGCAGTTCGACCTTGTCAACCACGGCGCGGCCCCCATAGGATTTACTCAAGCCATGCACATTGATGGCGAGATTATCCGTATCGACGCCGGTATTCAGTGCGGAAGTCAGTGCGGCATTCACTGTGCTTTTCCTGTCGTTGCTAAAGCCAGCAGTGATACATCCAGAGGTTGCCCAGGATGCAGCAAGAGTTTGCCGGGTTGGTCAGGTTTGGCTTCGACCATGAACACCAGTTTGGCTCTTTGCGCATTTGAATAAATCACGGGTGGTGTGTACTCAGCCTGGCTGGCGATCCGGGAAATATGAGCGGGGATAGCTGCTGCGCAGCCATCGCAATGCAGGCTGACTGCCTGGCCGACAGCGATCTTGCCCAGTTCGCCTTCCGGCACAAAGAACCTGGCTTTGCGATTTTCTGGCGGCAGCAGGGACAATACCGGTTGACCTGGCTGCACATATTCACCCTGACGGAAAAACACTTCCGCCACCAGTGCGTTCGCAGGTGAGTTTTGTGATTTTTGTCCCGAGCGCCAGGTAGTCTGGCGCAATGCTTCTTTTGCTGCGTCAGCGCTGGCCTGGGCAGCGGCGCGTTCATCTACGCGCGCTGGCAGTTTTGCTACACTCAGTGCCGCATTCAATTCTGCCACGCGGGCTTCGCTGAGTTTGACATTGGTTTGTGCATCGTCCATGCGTGATTTGGAGACGAAGCCCTGCCCCACCAATTGCTGCTGGCGTGCCAGTTCTTGCCTCGCCAGTGCTGCTTGTGCCTGGGCACTCGTCAGTTGCGCCTGGTTGACGGCAATCTCTTCTGTGCGTCTGCCTTTTTCTGTATTGCTGGCTTGTGCCTGCGCGCTCATGAGGCGGGCACTGGCTTCGTCATGGGCAGCATTTTCAGCTTCGGCATCGAGGGCAAACAGCAAGCTGTCTTTTGTAACTTGCTGACCTGCCTGGACCTTGATGCTGTCGAGTTTTCCGCCCAGCGGCGCAGAAATATAGACGTACTCCCCCTCTGCATAGCCTGACCAGTTTGTTGATGTCTTTTCATTGCAGGCGGTCAGCATGACAGACATGGCGAGAACCAAAGTAAATGTCATCGCGGGTTTGAATTTTTTATACACGTTGTAACTCCTCATTCGTTGCAGCCAGGGCATACAAGGCGCGGTTGACGCGGTCGGCAATTGCGGCATCGCTTAATACCTGGCTCAGGGGTTCTTGCAGCATGGCCGGGACAAAACCCATGTCCAATGCGCGCGGGACGATGACCATGGGGGCAGCAACACTGCCCATCAAAAATGACAACGCATGGGCAGGCGGCATCATGGCTATCTCGCCTGCCTGCATGGCTTGCATCAGCAAACCAGTGATCAGCAATACATGGCGTGCGCCATTCTTTTCAAGAAACTGTCTGGCGACTTTTTCACCCAAGGCGGCGTCTGCCCAGACCCGCCCTATCCAGTTGCCGTGTTCGCGCAGCAAGCGCCCCAACAGGTAGAGGGCTTCGCGCAGGCGCTGTACAGGTGAGCCTTCATGATTAACTTCCGCTTGCAGTTGCGCAAACACTTCCTCATACATGGTTTGCAGCAATTGAGTCAGGAAATTGTCCTTGTTTTTGAAGTGGTAATGGAACATGCCCACATTCACACCAGCATGCTCGGCCAGCATGCGCAGTGACAAACCACCACAGCCATGTTGCGCAAACAAGGCGCGGCCACTTTGCAATAAAACTTCATCGAGTTGTTGAGATGGGCGTGCCATTTTCTTTATTTAATAATTATTATGCAGTTGACTAATAATAAGAGTTTGCGAGTTTTGACTACCACTGTCAAGGATTTATTTGTCCTGTCTATCCCGGAAAAAGCTGTCGCTAAAAAACACCGCACATGATTTTTGTTTATAAAACATTCAAATTAGATATCATTTTTGTACTATGCTGACATCTACTACCATGCAATTCACTCTGGGAGACCTGCATGCATCACATGTGGATACGCAAGCTCTTGTTCATCGCCCTGCTCTTGTTTGCTACAGACTCCTATCCAGAAAAACTGGTGATTTTTGGTGACGAGGCTTATGCGCCAGTGATTTATCAAGTCCAGGGCAAACCGGCTGGCATCATTCCCAGTATCTTTGCTGCCCTATCCAAAGAAACAGGAGATCAATATGAACTGGTGCTGCTGCCTTGGAAGCGTGCCATGCATGAAGCCGTGGCCGGACATGGCGGCATAACAAATATTTCACGCAATGCTGAAAGAGAAAAAGCCTTTGATTTTTCAGAGGCTATCTACAACGACGATCTGCAAATGGTGGTGTTGAAGGGAAAGGAATTTACTTTCAAGGAACTCAAGGACTTGAAGGGCAAATCCATAGGTGGCGCAGCGGCGGCCAGTTATGGCGATGACATTGATGCCGCAATAGCAAATGGTATCTTTCAGATGGAACGGGACCCTAACCAGCAAACCCGTTTGCTGAAGCTGATGTATGGACGCATGGATGCCGCCATCATAGGCAATGGCATGGCCGGTTATGAAAGGCTGATTGCATCTTCCCCCGAACTGATCAGCAACCGCGATAAATTTGTCATCTTGCCACGCCCGCTGGTCAGTGATCCGCTGCACCTGGCTTTCCTGAAAAGCATGAATATGACTGCAGCACTGGAGCGTTTCAACAAGGCTTTGTTGCAATTAAAAAAGTCCAGTGAATACAGGAAATTGCTGGAGAAAGAAGCCACAATCAAGTGACCACTCTAAAGGCGCTAAACTCCTGTGCCCTCCTGTGCCATCGCAATTAAGCCCCCCTCAATTCATCCGCCCCAAACGCATTCCGATACTAGGAAATTGCACTTCGTCGCTTGCTGCTGGCGGCCTGCATGACGGCGATCTACAGTGCAATCACTCCCACCCGAATTGAAAGGAAATATCATGAACATCTCAGCAAACATGGACGGCGTTGTTATCGCTACTATCGCCCTGGTTATCCTGAGCAGCTTGTTGCACCTCATCATCGCTTAAGGAAAAATGATGCTAGGCTTTTTGATCTGGATTATCTTGTTTGTACTCTGCTGGCCTTTAGCCATACTGGCTCTGGTGTTGTACCCACTGGTGTGGCTATTGCTGCTACCCTTCCGTGTATTGGGCATAGCGGTGACTGGCGTGTTTGAATTATTACGGGCTATCTTCATGTTGCCTGCCAACTTGTTAAAAAGCCGTCCATGATACTGGACGGCTCTTTAGAGAATTGTGGTCAGCAGCAAGAATAAGTTCAGTGCACGTGATTGAATAATTCGTGTAGCTCTTCAAATCGGTCGTCCACTTCATCGGCAGACAGACCCAGAAATTCACAGGCGGCTTCGCCCCCTTTTTCCCATTCGCAAGAATACTCCTGACCATGGTATTTTTGTATTCCATACTCAGCCAATAAGGCCAGCGCGATCAGACTCTTGACTGCATCTTCGGTATTCGGATCATGCAACACGTTATAGTCGTGATGCAACAGTATCGCCAGTGAAACTGTTTCAGGCAAGCCCCAGGTACGGGCCATCAGGGAACCTATGGCAGTATGCGAAGTATTGTGACGCTGCTCTTCTACCGCGCTAAAGGTCTCTTGAGCTTCCTCATGGGCCAGTTCCAGGGTCTCGGCATAATCAGGGAAGCGTTCCAGCAACAAGGGTATGCCTATGTCGCAGAACAAACCAAACGTATGTGCCATGTCAGCCGGGCATACACGCATGCGTCTTGCCAGTTGTGTCATGGCCTGGGCGCGCTTGGTGGAAAAATCCCAGAACTTGACCAGTGATATTTTTTCAACCTGTATGCTTTGCCTGGCAATAATCCCTGTCATCAAATTACCGCATTGGGTAATTCCTAATAAATTGACTGCATGCTCCACCGATTTGGCTTTCAGCCGCAAACCAAAGAAAGACGAGTTTGCCAGCTTTAATAAAGATGCGGACATGGCCACATCATTGGAAATAATACCAGTCAGTCTGCGCGGGTCCGGGTCATCGGCTGCAAGCTCGGCCTGTACGTCTGCCAGCAAGCTGGGACGCGGCGGTATGCGTATCGTCTTGACGAGCGCATCAACAGATTGTTCAGTGGTCAGCCTGGGGGCTGCAGCAGGGCTTGTCATATTAGTACAGTTGATACGCTAGGGGAGGCTTACGCTTACAGTCTGCTATTGTAAGCGTAATTCATTGCTGGGTAGAAAAACCCAAACATTTTTTACATATCAGAGCCTGCCTGATTCCGGCTTGCTTCTCGCTGGCTTCCGGCTCGCTTCCGGCTCACTATTTGACAGGTATGGGAGTACTGCGATCTACCGCAACAGCAGTGACACTATTCTTGGGTGAACCATCAATCAGTTTGTCGGAATAAGTCAGATAGATTAAAGCGTTGCGTTTTTGATCAACCAGGCGGACGATGCGCAGTTTTTTGAACAGGATGGACAAGCTTTGATTAAAGACTTCATCCTGTTGCTTGAGCGACCCTGTGAAACTGATAGGGCCAACCTGGCGGCAAGCGATGGAAGCTTCAGACTTGTCTTCTGCCAGACCCAGGCCACCAGAAATACCACCCGTCTTGGCACGTGATATATAACAGGTAACGCCATTCACTTTGGGGTCATCATAGGCCTCAACCACCACTTTATGGTCGGGACCTATGAGTTTGAAGGCTGTGTCTACGCTACCTATGTTTTCTGCCGACGCAATAGAGGTGAATGCAGAGAATGCTGTAGAGATAACTATAGCGGCAAAACTTATTGATGGCAGTTTCATAATCTCGCTCTTTTCCTGAAGACGCCACAAGCCGGGCGCTTCAGGAATATCAGGCTTATTGCTGTTTATTCAAGTGTGAATGGGTTCTGCTATACAGGAAATAAATAACGATAGCGACTGCCATCCAGATAAAGAAGACATGGTAAGTCGTTGCCGACAAATCTTTGAGGATATACAGGCAGGCCAGTATGCTCATGCCCGGTATCAGGTAAGGGCCGAAAGGCACGCGAAAACCACCCGCGCCTTCACCCAGTTTTTGCCTGCGTATGACAGGTACGGCAACCGACACCACCATGAAGGCGACCAGGGTACCCATGCTGACCATATCCCACAGGAAGGTAGAATCAACCAGGCCAGCGACTATACCCACCAGCACGCAAACCATGATGGTATTGCTGACAGGGGTACGTGTGCGGGCATGCACACGCTGGAAGGAACTTGGGATCAAGCCGTCTTTACTTATCGCAAACAAAATCCGGCTTTGACCGTAAATAGTCACCAGAGTCACGCTGAATACCGAGATCACGGCACCGGCAGACAAAATCAATGCAGGCCAGGCTTTGCCTGTGACGTTTTGCAAGATCACCGCCAGACCAGCTTCCTGGCCTTCAAACATCTTGGCAGGCTGGGCACCAACTGCGGCAACGGCTACCAGCAAATAAAATACAGTCACGACGATGAGTGCTGCCATGATGCCCAGAGGCACATTGCGTTTGGGGTCTTTGACTTCTGCCCCGGCCGTTGCTACGGTATCGAGGCCAATGAAGGAAAAGAATACGGTGCCAGCAGCTGCGGTTACGCCAGCCATGCCGGCCAGGCCCTTGCTGTTATCCGTATTAAAGAAAGGGGTGAAATGCTCGGCATTAAAACCTGAGAATGCCACGATGGCAAAGAATGTCAGGATCACCAGCTTGATCATGACCATGACCGCATTCACAGTGGCGGATTCCTTGGCACCACGCAAGAGCAGTATGCAGCATATCGCTACCAATACCATGGGCGGCAAGTTGAACTGCCCGGCATGAAACTCTACCCCATTGGCACCTGCCACTATCATGGGAGAGCGCAGCATTTCCGGTATCTGCCAACCGAGGGCATTGGTCAGGAAATTATTCAGGTAGGCTGACCAGCCTATCGCCGTGGCACTGGCTGCCAGACCATATTCCAGCAACAGGCAGGCAGCAACGATGAAGGCACCAAATTCACCGACCGTTGCATAGGCATAAGAATAAGAAGAACCGGATGCCGGGATACGGGAAGACAACTCGGAATAGCACAGGGCAGTCAAACCAGCCGTAATCGCGGCGATGATGAAGGACAGGATAACTGAAGGCCCGGCTTTGGGCACAGCCTCAACCATGGTAAAGAAAATACCGGTACCAATAGTAGAACCCACGCCTATCATGGTCAGGGCAAACAATCCCAACGACCGGTGCAGGGCGTGGCCCTGATCATC
Source organism: Undibacterium sp. Ji83W (assembly GCF_049340385.1). Taxonomy (NCBI): domain Bacteria; kingdom Pseudomonadati; phylum Pseudomonadota; class Betaproteobacteria; order Burkholderiales; family Oxalobacteraceae; genus Undibacterium; species Undibacterium sp. Ji83W. The sequence goes on from NZ_JBMPOZ010000016.1 coordinate 55,383, forward strand.
AGTGACTTGTTCGTTATGGTCTATGGGCTTGGTGCGGGTCAGTTGCTGACCCAGGCTAACTTGTCTCAAGATCTATCCTTCTACTTATGCCAAATACCTGTTGAGTAAAGGAGCTGATGCCTGACTATTATCCGGACTACTCGTCCGGGTTTAGCTATCTGCCATTGTGTGGTCCAGGCCAGGCTTGCCCCGAAAATCGCCATGATAGCCCCAAAATTGTCTGCTTTGATGTCAGTTCGCTTATTTTTCCTGACTTCCAACAGCAGATTTGTAGCAGTACAGAAGGATGGTACAATGCCGCCCTATGTCCGCCCAAGGTTTTCCCCTGTCGTGTTTTCGCCAACTGGTGCGCGCAGTACTGCTTATGTATGTACTGACGCTGGGTGTCGCCATGGCATCTTCAGTGGTGAAAGCTGGCGAACAGGGCATGAATCTGATCTGTACCAGCACCGGCTATAAATTCATCAAAGCTGATGGCAGTGGCGCCAAAGAAACAGGCAAGGGCATGACACACATGCTGGATTGCTCCATGTGCCTGGCAGCCAGTTTGCCTGCCGGCTTCCCGCAAACCACGGTTTTTGCAGCACCACACGCCTTATCCTACGCCACCCGCGCCATACCCGCAGCGCGCCTGGCGTCGATCGTTGCCGCTCCTTTACCCGCACGCGGGCCGCCAGCCATCTAAAAAATCGGTTTAGTTCGAATCTGCTTTGCCACGCGCATTCGCAGATTCGTTTTGCGCATTTGTATGCGTCTTCCAAATTTTTAGATTATTCATATGTCTTATTCTTTACGTCCTTTGCGCTTACGTGCATTGGCAGCGGCACTGGCTGCCGCCTTCCCTTTGTTACCAGCGACTGTCTTCGCTGCTGAAGCAACAGAAAATGCCACCCAGGCCGAGCGTGTCATCATCAATGGCGACAGGCCCTCTTCCCTGCCCAAGGAAATCCCGACCACCATAGAAGGCATCAGCGCCAAGACCATGGAGCAGACCATCAATGCCATTGATGCAGAAGATGCCCTGAAATACCTGCCCAGCCTGCTGGTGCGCAAACGCTATGTCGGCGACTACAACCATGCCGTGCTGGCGACACGGGCATCGGGCACAGGTAACAGTGCGCGCTCCATGGTGTATGCCGATGGCATCTTGCTGTCTAACCTGCTGGGCAATGGTGCAAGCTTCACCCCGCGCTGGGGTCTGGTAACACCGGAAGAAATCGAAAGGGTGGATGTACTGTATGGCCCCTTTTCTGCTGCCTATGCTGGCAATTCTGCTGGTGCCGTGGTCGATTACGTGACGCGCATGCCCAAGCAGTTTGAAGCCCATGCCAAACTGGTGGGCTTTAGCGAAAACTTCCAGCAATATGGCACAGACAAAAACTATAGCGGCAAACAGCTCAGCGCCAGTCTTGGCAATAAACAGGGGGCATTTTCCTGGTGGTTGAATGTGAATCAACTCGATAGCGATGGCCACCCTATCGCCTTCGCCAACAAACTGGCTTCCACTGGTATCAGCAGCAGCGCGGGCACCGCAGTGACAGGTGCCATTGCCGACAAAAATCCACAAGGGCTGGACTGGTGGATACTGGGTGCGACAGGCCAATACCATACCACGCAAGACCATGCAAAGATCAAGCTTGCCTATGACTTTAGCCCAACTTTGCGCGCCAGCTATACCTTTGGTTACTGGCGCAATAATATGAATAGTGGCGTCGAAAGCTATCTGCGTGATGCTGCGGGCAATGCGGTATATAGCGGTGACATCAATATTGCCGGTAAAAAATACACCCTGGCCCCTACCGATATATCAAACAGCAAAAACCAGCTCGAACATATCACTCATGGCCTGAACCTGAAGAGCAATACCAGGGGCGAGTTTGACTGGGAAGTGGCGGCCAGCCTGTATGACTACAGCAAAGATATAGTCCGCGCACCGACGGTAGCCATCCCACAGGCCAACGGCGGTGGTAATGGCCGCATTACAGATGGTGCAGGCACAGGCTGGAACACCCTGGCATTGAAAGGCATCTGGCGACCAACGGCAGAGCATACTGCCGAATTTGGTTACCAGCGCGAGGCTTATCAGATGCGTACCCTGGTGTCTGATACAGATGACTGGATTAACGGCGGCGCGCTCAAGCGCTTCTCTGCTTTCCAGGGCAATACCCAATTACAAAGCCTGTATGCACAAGATGCCTGGCGCATCAATCCTCAGTGGAAAGCCATTGTTGGTGGCCGCTTTGAGCAATGGCAGGCAGATCGTGGCGCTATCTCTAATGCAAGTTCCACTATGCCCTTTGCAGAACGCAAGGAAAATTATTTCTCGCCCAAAGCAGCAATCGCCTTCAAGGCCAATGAAGACTGGACTTTGAAAGCATCAGCAGGACGTGCGGTGCGCATGCCTACGGTGTCTGAACTTTACCAGGGCAGTATTTCCACCACCGCCATCGTCAACAATGACCCCAACCTGAAACCAGAAAAATCCTGGACCACGGAATGGACGGCAGAGCGGACACTGAATGAAGGTAAGGGTTTTTTGCGTACTACCCTGTTCCATGAAAGAACCAAAGACGCGCTGTATTCACAAGTGAATACTTTGGTGACACCGAATGTGACAAACATCCAGAACGTCGATGAAATCCATACGACAGGACTGGAACTCGCCTATCAGGCCAATGATGTATTCACCCGTGGATTAGATCTGATCGCCAGCCTGACTTATGCCGACTCTGTTATCACAAGGAACGACAAATTCCCGGCCAGTGTCGGTAAATGGCAGCCTCGTGTCCCTGCATGGCGCGCCAATTTTGTGATCAGCTACCGCCCGGATGACAAACTCAGTACCAGTCTGGGTTTGCGTTACAGCGGCAAGCAATATGGCTCACTCGATAACAGCGACAGCAATGCCTTTACTTATCAGGGCTTTTCCAGCTTTGTGGTGGCCGATGTACGCGTGCGTTATCAATTGGCCAGACAATGGGTTGCCTCTGTCGGCATAGACAATCTGAACAATAAAAAATACTGGGCCTTTCACCCCTACACACAACGCAGTGTAGTAGGTGAATTGAAGTTTGATTTTTAAACTGATGTGAAGGTGACGGTGAAGCCGTACTTTGGCAGTTTCTTTTTAGCTCGCCAAATGCGCCTTCGCATAAGTTTCCTTATCGATTTCCAGTACCTCGACACAAAGCTGCACATCCAGCCCTTGCGGCCAGGCGTGTGCAGCCTGGATGACAGCCAGCACACGCTCTGACAACTCACGCTTTACTTCAGTGCTGCGCCCTTTCAATATCACCAGCTTGGCATGCAAAAAAGCGCGCGCAGCAGGTGCTATGCCAATAACTACATCATCAAAGCGGATAGCCCGGCTCTTGATATCGATTTCCTTGAAATGATTCGTTTCTGCTAAAGAAGCATTGATTTGCAAGAGCAATTCTTTCGCTTGCAGGGGTAGATTGCTGGAATATTCGACGGTCAGATGAGGCATGCTTTTCTTTCAGTTTTTAGAGAAATGTCGCTGTGTTTATAACTTGACCTGCATGAGCAGGTAAGAATTCCTGATATCAGTTTGCACAAAGCCGCAAGAGCTGTACATGCCAGCCGCCGGGTTTTGTGGGTGTACTGTAAGTGAAACTTGCTCAATGCCGCGCTGACGTGCTGCATCCAGAGCAGCCAGCATCATGGCTTTGCCATGACCCTTGTGCTGATACGCGGGTAAGAGCGCAATGCCCAGTTGGGGTGTCTGTTCATCGATATACGCCAGCCTCATACCATCTGGCACGAGACGCATCCAGCATGCGCCTATGGGAGCATCTTCGCCCTCCATATTGGCAATGACGCCGATATCGCTGGCACGCCCCCAGTTTTCGGCATAGATGCGCACAGGTGGCAGTTGCAGGGTTTCCAGCGGCCGCAAGCCTGCAGGCGGGGGATCCCACAAGGCGATATGCAGAAAATTCCAGAGCAAGTCCTGATGTTCAGGAAGTATGGGAAAGAAACTTAAACTCATGAGTTTGCCGAGTCAATATGTTTTGCTATTCTAAGCAAATACTGAGTCTCGTGCAAAACATCACACGCCAGCTCTAAGTCTATGATTTGGATGCGACCACCACAGCAGAACTACTGGCCTTCTTTAACTCTTCTTCAGCATTGCAGCCGCCGACATTTTCAGTGTCGAAAATCCTGGGCTCCCATTTGCTTTCCATGAGGGATTCTTTTTTGGCAGTAATGTAGTAACGGGTGCATGGCTGCACATCCAGGGCCAGGGTCTTCTGGGTTGGTACGTGGGAAGTGGAGTGGCTGAGTTGAACCGTAACCAGATGTTTACCCGGTGTGACCTGTACAGGTCCGGTCAGATAATATGTCTGATCTACTGCAACGATGCGGACAGGATATTCATGGTTAAGCAAGGGGCGGTCAGGATTACCATTCAAATAGGAGAGCGGAGCCATTTGGCACCCGCCAAGCACGGCCACACTCAAGCTTGAAACCACAAGTACTTTTACCAAAGACTTCATACATCCTCCTGTTTCGATGGATAAGTTTCTTAAATTGCAAATTAATTGTATAACATGCATATAAAATCATCTAGCCACTGAAAGTATCAATTTGTACGCAGAACTCCTCACAGGCAGTCGCCGTAGCTGAATTTCTGATGCATAATCATTAGCCCATATTCAAGGAGTATTCATGAGCATCACGATGATCATTTTTTTCAAGGCCCTGATCGTAGTACCGATCACCTTGCTGCCCATATTGAACCCCATCGCCATTGCTCCTATCTTCTTGTCCATGACAGGGCCGATAGAGCCGACATTGGCCAACCGCCTGGCTAAACGCATCGCCCTGAATTGTTTTTTCCTGCTCATGGGCGCCATCTTCATAGGCTCTTATGTGCTGGATTTCTTTGGCATTTCCCTGCCCATCGTGCGGGTTGCCGGCGGCATCGTGGTTGCCATGGCAGGCTGGAAATTATTGAATGACCAGGGTCAGGATAGTTTGCGCAACTCTGTAGCAGCCTCCCATGGTGGCAGCTGGACCAAGGAAGAATTGCGCAGACGCAGTTTTTACCCTTTCAGTTTCCCCCTGACCGTGGGGCCGGGCACCATTGCCGCTTCTGTCACGCTGGGTACACAAATGCCGCACAAACCCGTGGACTGGATCATTACCGGCATTGCTTCTTTAGTGGGTGTACTGCTGACCAGTCTGGTGATTTACCTGTGCTATCGCTTTGCCCGCAATATGGAAAGAATACTGGGTGATGTCGGTGCGATAGTCTTGCTGCGCTTGTCTGCCTTTATTTTGTTATGCATAGGCATAGAAATTGGCTGGGCGGGCATTTCTGATTTGCTGGGGGATTTGAAGCACTAGGCGGTAAAACTCAGTACGCTCAGTACTATTATCTGCGCATGGCAGGCATAAGCCTGTTCATGTGCAGTTGCAAAAATAATGAGGATGGACAGCAAGGGATGAAAGCCGCTTCACCCCTGCGCAGAGAGCAGAAACTACTTATTCTGCGTTGGATACCGGTTCGTTGAGCATCAGGGCATGCTCGACAATTTCAGTTTCATCCCCGATACGGCTATTCCAGGCGCGCACGAAATAACTCTTCTCAGCAGCAGTCGGTGCGTCGTACCAGATCACCATCAGAGTACCTTTATGATCATGTATCTTGGCCAGTTTGGTAATACATGCAGTATTGCCATCAATATCTGCCAGGCCCATCGCATAACCATACACACGACTCAGTCGCTCTATGCGGTCTGGTTCGGTTTCGCTATTGGTAGCAGAAATTTTTGGGTGGTCCAGATACATGGTGCGTCTCCGTCTTCTGATGATCGTTTTTCATTCTAACTGATAGACAGCACAGTCGCTATCGGGATTTAGCCGCACTACTCCAGCAGCTTGAAAAACTCAGGGTCTGTTGCGTTTTTCCCATTTGCACTCCTGTTTGGCCAACACTTTTGATTCAGGATCAACCGTTTCCAGATAAACATCAAAGCCCCATAATCGGGCCACATGCTTGAGCATTTCCCCAGTCTGAGGGTTCAAGGGGCGGCGCAGATACTGAGTATGGCGCAGGGTCAAAGCCCTGTCTCCCTGCATATCAACCGACCATACCTGAATATTCGGCTCACGATTACCAAGATTGTATTGTCCTGCCAACTGCTCACGCAGATAGCGATAGCCATGCTCATCATGAATCGCAGAAATCAACAACTTGTCCTTGCTGTCATCATCGAGGATGGAAAAGAAATGAAAATCACGCATGAGTTTGGGTGACAAATATTGGGCTATAAAGCTCTCATCCTTGAAATTACGCATGGCAAATTGCAAGGTCTTTTGCCAGTCCGCACCAGCAAAGTCTGGGAACCATTCGCGGTCTTCTGGCGTCGGGTCTTCACAGATGCGACGGATATCGCGCATCATGGCAAAGCCCAGGGCATAGGGATTGATACCGCTGAAGTAGCGGCTACCCACAGGTGGCTGATACACGACATTGGTATGGCTTTGTAAAAACTCCATCATGAAGCCGTCGCCCACCACACCTTCTTCATATAGCTGATGCAGGATGGTGTAATGCCAGAACGTTGCCCAGCCTTCATTCATGACCTGGGTCTGGCGCTGCGGATAAAAATACTGCGACACCTTGCGGATGATACGTACCACTTCTCGCTGCCACGGTTCCAGCAAGGGTGAATATTTTTCGATGAAATACAAGAGGTTTTCTTGTGGTTCTGCCGGAAAACGTTGTTTGGCCAGACTCTCTGGCGCTTCATTGCGGCGTGGAATAGTACGCCACAAGTCATTGACCTGGGACTGCATGTATTTTTCACGCTCTTCCTGCCGTTCCCGTTCTTCAGCAAGAGAAATGCGGGCTGGGCGCTTATACCTGTCCACGCCGTAATTTTGCAAGGCATGGCAAGAATCAATAATCAACTCTACCGCCTCCATGCCATGGCGCTGCTCACAATCAGCAATATAATTTTTGGCGAATAGCATGTAATCGATGATGGCCTCGGCATCAGTCCAGGTACGGAACAGGTAGTTCCCTTTGAAAAAGGAATTATGTCCGTAGGCTGCATGCGCTATCACCAGGGCCTGCATGGTCAGGCTGTTTTCTTCCATGAGGTAAGAAATGCAGGGATTGGAATTGATGACTATCTCATAGGCCAGGCCCATTTGCCCACGCTTGTAACTTTTTTCGGTAGATAAAAAATGCTTGCCGAAAGACCAGTGGTTATAGGATACCGGCATGCCTACCGAAGCGTAGGCATCCATCATCTGCTCGGCGGTAATGATCTCCAACTGATTTGGGTAGGTATCAAGGCCAAATTGTTCTGCCACCCGGCGAATTTCTTCGTGGGCTTGCTCGATCAGTTCGAAAGTCCATTCCGACTGCTCGGGCAAGGCGCGCGCATGTTTTTTCCTGGGGCTGACATGGTCGTTTTCCATGGATTACCTCATTTCGGCTGCTTCTTGAACAGTTCCCGAAAGACCGGATAAATATCCGCCGGTGTTTCTATTTTTTGCATCGCAAAGTGGGCTTGGTGCTCGGCGACTTTTTCATATTCCAGCCACAGGTTTTGCGGCTGTCCATCAGTAATTTCTACATAGGCATAATACTGTACCAAAGGCATGATGTTATTAATCAGTAATTGCTTGCAAGTGGCAGAATCATTGTCCCAGTTATCGCCATCCGACGCCTGCGCCACATACACATTCCAGTCTGATGCGGCATAACGTTCACGGACAATTTGTGCCAACAGATTCAAGGCAGAAGAAACGATAGTGCCACCCGATTCGCGGGAATGGAAAAAAGCCTCTTCATCAACTTCCAGTGCGGTCGTGTGATGACGTATGAAGACTACTTCTATTTTTTCATAGGCGCGTGTCAAGAACAGATATAGCAAGATAAAGAAGCGTTTCGCCGTATCTTTTTTTTGTTCATCCATGGAACCAGACACATCCAGCAAGCAAAACATTACGCACTGACTGGCTGGTTTGGGCACCTTGACACGATTGCTATAGCGCAGATCAAAAGGATCAAGGAAGGGAATGGCCAGCAGACGCATGCGCAGATGATGTATTTCCTCCTTCAGGGCGACAAAGTAGGGATCTTTGGGATCCATCCCCACTTCCAGCAAGACTGTCATTTCAGCTTCAGCATCTTTCAATCTGCGCGCAGATTTGCCACCCACTGCAATCCGCCTGCCCATGGCACCACGCAAGGAGCGCAGTACATGCAGGCTCGATGCTGTACCTGAAGTTTTATAACCGGCACGCTGGCTTTTGAAATCTGTAGTCGAGGTCAGTTGTGTCTTGACCATGTTTGGCAATTCCAGGTCCTCGAAGAAGTAATTCATGAATTCTTCGCGAGACAATTGAAAAACGAAATCGTCCTCGCTAGGATCTTCACTATTACCACCCTGGCCTTTGCCTGATCCGCCGCCGCCACCTTTTGGCCTGGCAACCTGGTCACCGCGCTGGTATTGCTCATTACCTGGCTGCACACCTTCCCATACACCGCCATGGGCATGACCAAAACTTGGTTCACTGACATCCTTGACGGGAATGGAGATGCGCTCGCCACTTTCTATATCAGTGATAGAGCGGCCTTTGACTGCTCTGGCAACAGCATCTTTAATCTGCCCTTTATAGCGACGCAAAAAGCGTTCGCGATTCGGGGCAGATTTATTTTTACCCTGGACACGCCGGTCAATCAGATGAACCAAAATGCTCTCCCGTTTGCCCTGAAATTTCCTGCACCGTTCTGCTATCCATGCTTCTTTATGAAGATTTCCTGACACGCAGATACCATTCACACAGCAGGCGTACCTGTTTGGCGGTATAGCCTTTGGCGACCATACGCTCAACAAATTCCTGGTGTTTGTTAGAGTCATCTGCACTGGCTTTGGCATTAAATGAAATGACAGGTAATAATTCTTCAGTATTCGAGAACATTTTTTTCTCGATCACCGTACGCAGTTTTTCATAACTGGTCCAGGCCGGATTTTTACCCGCATTCTGCGCCCTGGCCCTCAGCACGAAATTGACAATCTCGTTGCGGAAGTCTTTAGGATTGGAAATGCCTGCCGGTTTTTCTATTTTTTCCAGTTCATTATTCAGCGCATCACGGTCAAAACTTTCGCCTGTATCAGGGTCACGGAATTCCTGATCCTGTATCCAGAAATCAGCAAAGGTGACATAGCGATCGAAAATATTCTGACCATATTCTGAATAGCTTTCCAGATAGGCAGTCTGAATCTCTTTGCCTATGAATTCAGCATAGCGTTGCGCCATGTATTCCTTGATGAAGGAAACATATTTTTGCTCAATTTCTGGAGCAAACTGCTCACGCTCTATTTGCTGTTCCAGTACATATAACAAATGCACAGGATTGGCGGCAACCTCGGTGTTATCGAAGTTGAATACCTTGGACAAAATCTTGAAGGCAAAGCGGGTAGACAGGCCATTCATGCCTTCATCAACACCAGCATAATCAGCATATTCCTGACGCGACTTGGCCTTGGGATCTGTGTCCTTGAGGTTTTCACCGTCGTACACTTGCATTTTGCTAAAGATGCTGGAATTTTCTGGCTCTTTCAGACGCGACAGCACGGCAAATTGCGCCATCATTTTCAAGGTACCAGGGGCACATGGTGCGGCTGCCAGCGAAGAAGTGCGTACCAGTTTTTCGTAAATTTTTATTTCATCATTGACGCGCAGGCAATACGGCACTTTGACGATGTAAATACGGTCAAGGAAGGCTTCGTTGTTTTTATTGTTCTTAAAGGTTTTCCATTCAGACTCGTTGGAGTGAGCCAGTATGATGCCTTCAAACGGTATTGCGCCAAAACCTTCAGTGCCCTTGAAATTACCTTCCTGCGTGGCTGTCAATAAAGGGTGCAAGACCTTGATGGGAGCCTTGAACATTTCGACGAACTCCATCAGCCCCTGATTTGCCAGGCACAAGCCACCTGAATAACTGTAGGCGTCAGGATCATCCTGCGCATACTCTTCGAGCTTGCGGATATCAACCTTCCCCACCAGTGAAGAAATATCCTGGTTATTTTCATCCCCTGGTTCAGTTTTGGAAACCGCAATCTGTTTCAATACCGAAGGATAACGCCGCACCACACGGAACTGATTGATGTCGCCATTAAATTCATGCAGGCGCTTGACGGCCCAAGGACTGGGTATGTTTTTAAGATAACGACGTGGGATACCGAAATCTTCTTCCAGTAAAACCCCGTCCTCATCTTCGTTGAATAAACCCAGAGGCGATTCGTTGATGGGCGAACCCTTGATGCAATAAAAAGGGATTTTTTCCATCAAGAATTTCAACCTTTCGGCGATGGAAGATTTGCCACCACCGACAGGGCCCAGCAAATACAGGATTTGTTTACGTTCTTCCAGTCCTTGTGCAGCATGGCGGAAGTAGGAAACGACCTGTTCTATCACTTCTTCCATGCCATAAAACTCACGGAAAGCAGGATAGATCTTGATCACTTTATTTGAAAAAATGCGTGATAGCCGCGAGTCATGCCGGGTATCAACCAACTCTGGCTCACCGATGGCAGCCAGCATGCGTTCTGAAGCACTGGCATACACCAGTCTGTCCTTTTTACAAAGATCAAGGTATTCCTGCATGGAATACTCTTCTTCACGAGTCCGTTCATACCGCGCGGTGTAGTTGTCAAAGATATTCATCCCGACCTCCATGGATAAGCAGAAAACTTGCAAATACCGAACCGGTCTGGCGGCGATTTCAAATCAATTTGAATCAACTCAAATTATTGCCAGCCAGCACACTACAACTTTAGTGTAGTTGAAATTATCAAAACGTGCAGACGAAATTGTTACTCTGTGCAAAATGTTGGAAATAAGCAAAACGAAAAAAGCCAAACAAATTACGTCAAACATGACAACACACAAAGAGACAATCTACACTATCCAACGGGATTCAGTGAAAGGCGTTGACAGCGAATGTTAATTTCTGTGAGTAATGCCGCAGATGCACAAATTTTTCTGCGCATTTCCTCGCAATTCATTTATGCATATGCAGGAAATGTGACAAGAAGAATGTCAGGCGAGCTTGAATTTGTAAGTTGGCGCTGCTTCTTTGGGGGGCATTTCTGTGAGCAATAATTCCAGCGCTGAGACTTCCAGCGGTCTGTAATAATAATATCCCTGGAAATAATCACAGCCTATCTCTTTGAGAAAACTCTCCTGCTCTTCGTTTTCCACACCTTCAGCCACTGTGTGGCAAGACAAGATATTGGCAAGTGAAATAATCGCCTTGATGATCATTTCGCTTTTCTTGTTATTGCCTATCTGTGCAACAAAGGAGCGATCGATCTTGACGCTCTGTGCCGGGAAATGGCTAAGCTTGGACAGCGATGAATAACCAGTACCAAAGTCATCGATCGCAATATTAAAACCACGTGCCTTGAGTTCATCGAGATGATGTATGGTCAACGCTTCATTCGCAATCAGGCCCGTCTCTGTGATCTCAAACTCGATGTATGAAGGGGCGATATCATAGCGGTTGCAGCAACCGTCTATCAGTTGTAACAAATCATTGCGGGCGATATCGGTTGCGGACAAGTTCAGGGCAATCACCGGACAATCAGCAAAGCGGTTCAACCAGTCCCTGACCTGGCAACACACCTGGTTCATGACATAGTTGCTGATCAGTCTTATCAAACCAGCGCGTTCAGCAATCGGGATAAATTCTGCCGGTGCGACATTACCAAGGCTGGGTGATTCCCAGCGCAACAAGGCTTCCAGGCCGGCAATCTTGCCATCCCTGTCTACCTTGGGTTGATATACCAGACGGAATTCATTTTGCTTGAGACCATTGACGATGCCGACTTCAATTTCGACACTGCGGCGTATTTGCAGCGCGTCTTCTTCATCAAACAATGTGACGCTTTGATCACTGGAACGGCGCGCCGTATCCAAAGCCACTTCACTACGGCGTATCAGATCATCAGGATCAACATCTTCTGGCCTGACGAGGGCTATACCAGCTGAGAACTGTATCAACAAATTCTCACCATTGACTTCCAATTCCTTGGGTAGATTGTTTCTGACTTTTTCTACCAGCTTGATGATTTCACCAGGCGTGCGCGAATTCTCGACCACAAATGAAAACACGATGCTACGCAAGCGGGCACAGAAACAATTCTTGGGTAAGGCACGAGACAATTCCTCAGCAAAACGGCGCAACAGAATATCGCCGGTATGTGCGCCAAACTGTTGATTTGCATGGCGTATGCTATTCAAACGGAAAGACACCAGGGCGGTGACCTTGCTCTCGTCAATGCCGGCAAGAACGCCTTGCAAGTGACTGCGCAACATATCGCGGTTGGGTAAATTGGTCAATGCATCATGGCGACTCAGATAATCTTCACGTTGCAAACTAAGTTGCAATGCATGATGCATGGAATGCAGGCCAGAGACGTCGCGCAGGGCGACTATGTAGTGATCGGTAGAAGTCTGTGAAATATTTTCCAGTGCAACCAGTTTTCCATCTCGCGTTCGATAAGCTGACATGCGCATGTTTTCTGACTCTTCCGCATTCGGGCTCTTCAGGCGAACGCTATTATCCAGCGATAACCAGCCAAACAAGGCACGGTCGCTGTCATCATCAGCCTCACGCCCGAGCAAACTATTGGCCAGCTGATTCGCCTGCAAGATTTGTCCGCTGGCGTCGGTCAACAGCAAGGCTGTTCCGGCATTCTGGAACACTTCTTCATATTGTGCATGACTGACTTCCAGTGCAGCACTGGCCTGGCGATAACGCAGTGCAGATACATCCAGTTCATGCAAGACCCTGAACACGGCCAATGGCACACAGGTATTAAAGAACAGAAACAACAGCGACTGAATGTAAGTATTACTCGCAGGCAGCGTGACATCAAAACCAGGCACATTAAATAAAGGCCGGTTCAATAACAGCAAAAGAAAGGGCAAGACATTGAATGCCATCAAGCCTATGGCCAGACGGGTACCAAAGAACAACCTGGCAATAATCGGCGTGGTATAGATGAAGATATAGCCAAACTTGGCTATTTCGAATTGATCAATGAGGCAAACGATGGCAAATGCAGACGCATACACCGTGCCTATCAGTATAGCGGCACCGGCGCGCAGATGACGGGATGAATAGTACAGCCCCAATGCCAGCACCGCATAGAAAAAGCCTACCACCCACAACACCTGATAAGCACCAACTGCGATTGCGTCCAGGGAACTGTGAATCGCTACTGCCGCCTCCAGCACAAAGCCAGACATCAAAATGATACGTAGTGCACTTAATTTCCATGCAGCGTGCTCGGCAGGCGTTAATGCACTTTCATTAAGAAAAAGCCAGCGAAACATGTCATGCAATCAATATAAGAAGCCAGAGCCTGTTGTCAGAATAAGAGGGAATATCTAAATGCTTGCGGCAAAACAATTATTTACCATCAAGCATTTATTAACCACATTCACATCAACAAACCCCTATGAATCTGTAAAAAAATGTTTCCAAAAGGATTAGGCATTCTCTCATAGATTCAGTTTATTTCCGCACATATTGTCACAATTAGCCGCATTAAAAATGAAAACTATTTTTCATTTGGTAAATTGGGCAGATATTTATATTTCATATTGTATACCTGCTTAAATACTAGGCATTTCATTAGTACTCTTTTGGCAATCCTTATACTATCGGTAATGAAATACAGAGCATTGCTTATATTGCAAAAGTGAAATATAAGCAGCTGCGATGGCGAGTAATAACCTGGACTGGAACTCATCCCGGTTTATCAAATGAGCTTAAATAATTAAGCTCAATTTCTTTGTGGATTATTTGTGGATTATTTGTGAAATTACTGCCCCACCTGGCTTGCGGGGCAGTAACATTGCTCAGAAAATCAGGCAGCGTCATGCACCGGATGTGACTGGCGATGATATAAAAATTCCAGCACTTCAGTACGGTATGCAGCATATTGTGGATTTTGTGCCAATGCCACCCGGTCACGCGGCCTTTCCAGATTCACTTGCAAAACTTCACCTATGGTCGCAGCCGGGCCATTGGTCAACATGACAATGCGGTCTGACAACAATACCGCCTCATCCACATCATGGGTGACCATGACCACGGTTGATTGGGTCTTGGCGACGATCTTCAGCAATTCATCTTGCAGATGCGCGCGCGTCAGGGCATCGAGGGCGCCGAAGGGTTCATCCATCAGCAAGACTTTTGGTTCTATCGCCAGCGCACGGGCGATGCCTACGCGCTGCTTCATGCCACCAGAAATTTCATTCGGGCGTTTTCTTTCCGCATGCGTCAGGCCCACCAGTGACAAGGCTTGCATGGTACGTTTTTGCAATTTCGTGCCGTTCTCGGTCGCCCCAAACACGCGTTCCACTGCCAGAAAGACATTTTCATAACACGTCAGCCAGGGCAACAGAGAATGATTCTGGAACACCACACCGCGTTCCGGTGAGGGACCAGAAATTTCCCTGTTGGCGCACAGCAGAGTACCGGAACTGGCATTGGTCAAACCGGCAATCAGATTCAACAGCGTCGATTTGCCGCAACCAGAATGGCCGATCAATGTAATGAACTCGCCTTTTTTGACATTCAGATTGATATCGCGCAGTGCATGGAAACTGCCTTTCTTGGTATTGAAGACCATTTCAACCTGATTGATCTGTATGTACTTGTTGTCGATTTCATTCATGATCATGTCCCCACATCTTCGTACGTAAAGGCGCGTGCTATTGCCACCAGAATTTGTTCAAGTATCAGCCCCACCATGCCGATGACGACGATGGCAATGATGATATGCGGTACGTTCAGATTATTCCATTCATCCCAGACCCAGAAACCTATGCCCACACCACCCGTCAACATTTCTGCAGCGACGATGACCAGCCAGGCCGTACCTATCGCCAGCCTGACACCAGTCAGCATATATGGCAACACTGAAGGCAAGAGGATGCGGGTAATGATTTTCCATTCAGACAAATTCAGCACGCGGGCGACATTCATATAATCTTGCGGCACACGCTGCACACCGATCGCCGTATTGATGATCATGGGCCAGATTGAACAAATAAAAATAGACCAGATTGCCGCAGGATGAGCCGACTTGAATACCAGCAAACCTATGGGTAGCCATGCCAGCGGTGAGACTGGTTTCAACAGGCTGATAATGGGATTAAACATGCCGGACAAAAACTTGAAACGGCCTATCAAAAACCCCAGCGGTATCCCCACTGCCGCAGCCAGGCCAAAGCCCACCGCCACACGTTTCAGCGAAGCATAAATATTCCAGCCTATGCCCTGGTCATTTGGTCCTTTTTGATAAAAGGGGTCGGAGAATACCTTGATGGCTTCCTGCAAAGTCACCCATGGTGAAGGAAAAGTCGTGTTCTTCACCGCGATGATTTCCCATATCAGTATCAGCATGCCTATGCCAAATAAAGGCGGCAACACACTCAGGAAAAAAGGTCGGAACGAGCGTGGTTTTTTTTCTGCTTTGGGTTTTATTTTTTTCGCCACTTTAACTTCCGTCACTGTTGTTGCTGCGCTGGCTGCCGTGTCTTCCGCAGGCATTGCGCCATGTACCAAGGTATTCATAGCGACTCCTTAAGCCTTGATTTTGAAAGAAGCTGCATAGGCAGCGGGGTTCTTGCCGTCCCAGACCGTACCATCCATGAGTTTGCTGCTGCGCATGACATCCCTGGGAACAGATACCTTGGCCATGGCCGCCGCGTCCTTGTACACATCGATGCGGTTGACTGCTTTCGCTACTGCCAGGTAATCAGGGTCAGCCTTGAGCAAACCCCAGCGCTTATGCTGGGTCAGGAACCACATGCCGTCCGACAGATAAGGGAAATTCACCGCACCATCGTTAAAGAATTTCATGTAGTTAGGGTCGTCCCAGGTCTTGCCCAGACCATTTTGATAGCGTCCCAAAATCCGTTGATTGATGACATCAACCGAGGTATTTACATAAGACTTGTCGGCAATGGTTTCTGCCATCTTGGTCTTGTTGGACAAGGATGCATCGATCCAGCGGCTGGCATCCAGGATCGCGGCGACAACTGCACGTGCAGTGTTGGGATATTTCTGTACGAATTCTGACGTAGTGCCCAATACTTTTTCAGGGTGGTCTTTCCAGATGTCTTGTGTAGTTGCTGCCGTGATGCCTATGCCATCCGCAATTGCGCGGTGATTCCAGGGCTCACCTACGCAATAACCATCCATATTACCAACCCGCATATTAGCCACCATTTGTGGTGGTGGCACGGTAATAACCTTGGCGTCTTTCATGGGGTTGATGCCATGTGCAGCCAGCCAGTAATACAACCACATGGCGTGGGTACCTGTGGGGAAAGTCTGGGCGAAGGTATATTCACGTTTGTCGGTTTGCATGAGCTTGGCCAAACCTGCACCATCAACCGCGCCCTTCTCTGCCAGTTTTTTTGACAGGGTAATTGCCTGGCCGTTATTGTTCAGCGTCATCAACACGGCCATGTCTTTTTTATTTCCGCCTACGCCCAGTTGCACACCATAGATCAGGCCATACAACACATGGGCTGCATCGAGTTCACCATTGACCAGTTTGTCACGCACGCTGGCCCAGGAAGATTCTTTACTGGGGATAATCTTGATACCGTATTTTTTATCAAAACCCAGTACTGATGCCATCACCACCGAAGCGCAATCAGTGAGCGGAATGAAGCCGATATGTACTTCTTCTTTTTCTGGTTTATCGGATCCCGCGGCCCATACTCCACCTGTACTCAAGCCCATGATGCCTGCCCCACTTGCCAGTGCAGCAGTTTGCAAGAAACTGCGACGTTTGAAATTCGGTTCATTTTCTTCCTGCGTCTTGATGAGATTGATAGAAGTTTCCTGATTCGACATGTCTGCACTCCAGCTAAAGTAATTTCTATAATGAAAAAAGGTGTCGTTCCACCACGGAAAACCGTGTGGAAAGACACCTTTGTCTTGTGAGGTGACCGCCGTTAGTCAGACTCACATTTTTTCTTAAGCACCAGCTTTGGCGCTTTCTTTTGATACAGCAATTGCCGTGCCAGCTTAAACACAAGGATTTATATCCTCAGACCATCCCTGCAAAACAAAACTTCCTTAAAAATCCACATCGGATTCGCACCTAAATGACGCAACGCACCATTTACACGCACAAATCTGGACTTACCCTCCTAGCAAATCCGCCACATCTAGCATGCGTTGCGCCAGGTCAACCAGTTTGAGGTTTTTTTCCATCGCCTGTTTGCGCATTTTTTGATAAGCCTCGTTTTCCGACAGATGATGACGCTCCATCAACAAACCCTTGGCCCGCTCTATGGTTTTGCGCTCATGCAACTTGGCCTTGGTATCAGATAATTCACTACGCAGCTTTTGATCCGCATTGAAGCGAGCCATCGCAACATCCAGCACAGGCTTGATGCGCTCAGACTGCAAACCTGCGACCACATAGGCAGACACACCCGCTTCCATGGCGGCGGCCATATTGGTTTGGCTACCATCTTCGGTGAACAAGACGATGGGGCGTGGGGCATCGCGGGTCAGCATGACCATGTGCTCGAGTACATCGCGCGAATCAGATTCGGCGTCAATGATGATCATGTCGGGCTGCAACTGGGCGATACGCTCACTCATATAAATATCGCCAGGAATAACGGCAATGATGTTGTAACCCGCTTGCAGCAAGCCTATGCGCAAGGCACGTGAACGCGCCAGCTGCGCCTGAGCATGCTCTTGCAATTCGTCTTCACGCTGGATAACAGTATTCACCACCACGATCCGCAGGCTGGGTGAGGTCAGTGTTGTCGCATCGTCATTATTTGCTTTGCCGCGCATTTGTGGCCCATGCCAGATATAATTACGTTCTATGAGTCATAGCAAGAATCGCACCAATCTCTGGCATGCAATGAAAACAAGCAGCGTATTGCGTTCTTGCAGGCATTGGCAATGGCTTAATTCTCTCCCCACTTAGAAACAAACATGATAGTTCTCGGCGTTGAATCCTCCTGTGACGAAACCGGTCTTGCCCTGTATGACACAGAGCGTGGTCTGCTTGCCCATGCCCTGCATTCACAAATCGCCATGCATCAGGAATATGGTGGAGTCGTGCCGGAACTGGCTTCACGCGATCACATACGCCGTGCCCTGCCCTTGTTGACTGAAGTATTGAGCAAGGCTAACGTAGACAAACAATCCATCGATGCAATTGCCTATACCCAGGGGCCCGGCCTTGCCGGTGCCTTGCTGGTTGGTGCCTCGGTTGCTTGCGGCCTGGCTATGGCGCTGGATAAGCCTGTACTGGGTGTGCATCATCTGGAAGGTCACCTGCTGTCACCATTGCTGGCCAGCCAGCCACCGGAGTTTCCCTTTATCGCCTTGCTGGTATCTGGCGGACACACGCAATTGATGCGTGTTGACGGCGTTGGCCGTTACCAGTTACTGGGTGAAACTCTGGACGATGCTGCCGGTGAAGCCTTTGACAAGTCAGCCAAATTGCTGGGCTTGTCTTATCCAGGTGGCCCGGCAATTTCACGCATGGCAGAATTTGGTGACCCTGCTGCTTATCAATTCCCACGCCCCATGCTGCATTCCAAAGACTTGAACTTCAGCTTTTCTGGCTTGAAGACAGCGGTATTGACGGTCGTGAAAAATCACCCTGCGAATATCTGCGAACAAGATAAAGCCAATATTGCACGCGGCTTTGTTGATGCCATCGTCGCGGTACTAACGGCCAAATGCATGACTGCAATGAAGGAAAGTGGTTTGAAGCGTCTGGTGATCGCTGGTGGCGTCGGTGCCAACCTGCAGTTGCGCGCCTCCTTGAACGCCGCAGCCGCAAAGAAACGTTTTCAGGTGTATTACCCGGAGCTGGAATTCTGTACCGACAATGGTGCAATGATCGCCTTTGCAGGAGCCATGCGCCTGAAAAACAATCCCGGCCTGGCAACGCGGGATTATGGCTTTAATGTCAAACCACGCTGGCCTTTGCAAGAATTGATTGCGGCTTGATCTTATCCAAGACCAAGCAAGACTATTTATAGATGCCACAGCCAACGATAACATTCTCGAATTTTTCCACATACATGGATTTGGGCTCTATTTGTTTCGTGGTGGGATTGACGAATTTATAATCCTGCCAGGCCTTACCCTTGGCTTTAACTAATTCTATACGCTCGCGTATAAAGAATTTGCCATCGACGTCGGTCAGGTCCATCATCTCTTTGCCGACCATTTTGGGATTCAGGTGGGCGAGATTTTTACCATTCATGTCATACACGACCACGTACAAGTCGCGGTCCTGATACTGACCATCGCGCTTATTGACTTCTGTGATGGTTGCCTCGACACCATGTTTTTTCATTGCATCGATGGCCTTTTGCACCATGGCTTTGGCCTCGTTGGCACTGCCATGTTCCGCCGCAAAGGCCGAAAAGCTCATCAGACTCAGGGATAAAAATCCAGCCATCCAAAGTTTCACGAATCGCGTCAGCATAAGCAAACCCCTCATTGATGGATAAAAAGCATGGAGCTTTTTAAGCATAAATGAGGGGCAGAGAATAATCTAGATTTATTTACAATCTTTAAGACTTATCTTTTCTTGGCCTCTTTTGCTACCGTCTTTTTGCTGCCAAGGCGGCTTTCCTTGCCAGCAATCAGATTGGCGATATTCTGGCTGTGGCGATATACCAATAAGGCACTCATGATGGCGATGGACAGCATTTTGACATCAGGGCCGAACAGCAGGCCGTAATAAAAAGGCGCAAAAATCGCCGCAACCAAAGCTGCAAGTGATGAATAACGAAAGGCAAACGCGACCATCATCCAGCTCACCAGCGTTGCCACACCCAGCCAGATATCGATACCGATCAATACACCGGCTGCGGTGGCCACGCCCTTGCCGCCAACAAACTTGAAAAACACTGGCCACAAGTGGCCGATAAACACGGCGATTGCAACGATAGCGACGCCACTGTCACCAAGATCAAACTGATCCTGAAACCGGATCGCCAGCCACACCGCCAGCCAGCCTTTGAACGCATCGCCCAACAAGGTCAGCACGGCTGCAGCCTTGTTCCCGCTACGCAGTACATTGGTCGCTCCAGGATTTTTTGAGCCATAGGTGCGCGGATCAGCCAAACCAAATAATTTGCTGACCACCACCGCAAACGACAGCGAACCGATCAGATAAGCTGCGACTGCAGCCAGAATTGTATTCATCTTATTCCTTCATTCATCAATGCTTCGCAAGTATAAGCCAGGCAGGTAGCAGAAATGGCTACTCAGGCGAAATTCTTGGAATTGGGTTCCAGGGCTACTCGTCCAACGCACAATCAACAGGGCGCGCCTGCAACAGATTTTCCAGCAAGCCAGGGACTATGCCTATCAGATAGCCACGCTGGCCACCATTGATATAAATTTTTGGCAGCGCCAGTATGCTGCGCTCCACATATACGGGCATGGCCTTTTTAGTGCCAAAGGGTGAGGTGCCGCCAACCAGGTAGCCCGAATGCTTTTGCGCATTTTCAGGCTTGCAGGGTTCAACTGACTTGCAACCAATCTGCCTGGCCAGATTTTTGGTAGACACTTTTTTGTCGCCGTGCATGAGCACGATCATGGGCTTGGCAGCTTCGTCCTGCATCACCAGTGTTTTTACGACATGGTGCTCATCCACGCCCAACTCACGTGCGGACACAGAGGTGCCACCATGCTCTTCATATGCATAGGGATGCTCAGTAAACTCTGCTTTGTGCTTGCGCAGCAATTGGGTAGCTTGAGTTACCGATACATGTTCTTTCTTGGCCAAATTACACTCTCAAAAACAGGATTTGCGAAAATATGCAGCTGTAATACCGCCGCAAATTATAGCCTTCGATTGCAAACTTGCATAATTTACGCATCAAGATGGAAAGAAAAAAAACCGACAAGCGAACTTGTCGGTTTTTAACTTACTGCAAAATTTACTGCAGTCTAAAGCCAGCCATTATTTTTTTGCGGCAGGAGAATTGTCGCCAATATATTTGTCTATGAAGTTTAGAACAGATTCACCCCACAGGATGCGGTTACTTTCTTTCGCCCAGCCATGCCCCTCGCCAGTAAACACCATCCAATCAACAGTATTTCCTTGTGAGCGCAGCTTGTCGCGCATTTTTTCACCATGGATCAAAGGTACACGTATGTCTTCACTACCATAGGCCATAAGTACAGGTGCCTTGATCTTACTGGCGTTTTCTATCGCTGACACTTTATGGAAATAGGCATCGTCGGTTTTTGGATCGCCATGCATTTTCGTCCCTATGTTATCCATATACGGACCAGACATATCCGACCAGTTGACGGTAAATAGCATTTTGACGTCGGTCACACCCACCCAGTTAACACCACACTTATACAGATCCGGATCTTTTACCAGGCCATACATGGTGGCATAACCACCATAGCTGGCACCGATAATACAGACCCGGTTCTTGTCTACGATGCCTTGCTTGACCAGGTTTTCAATGCCATCAGTAATATCATCCTGCATGGTCAGACCCCATTGCTTCCAGCCGGCGGTATGGTGCTTCCAGCCAAAGCCGGTAGACATGCGGAACTGCGGCTGGAATACCACATATCCACGCGATGCCAGCAACTGTGTCATAGGATCATAACCATAGCTATCGCGCGCATGCGGACCACCGTGGATGTAAGCAACCAATGGCAGGTTTTTCGCAGGCGTGCCTTCTGGCAAAGTCAGGTAAGCAGGTATGTTCAAACCATCCCTGGCTGTATAGTTAATGACTTTTTGAGCAGACAATTTCTTGCCTTCAAATTCTGGCTTTGCAACGTAGATGGGTTCGAGTGCCTTCTTTTCAGTGTCATAGAAATAGACGGAACCAACATTATTATCGCCGCGTACAACAACAACGACGTTTTTTCCTCTCCATTCAAAAAACACTCTTTGGCCGGGGAAACTTGCACGCAAACTGGCATCCAGTTTGGCGTAGTCCTCGTCAAAATAGATGCTCTCCGGTGTCATTGCCTCGACATTGACACCAATCAGCTTCTTGCGTTGCAAATCCAGTTCCAGGTCTGACACGTCCGCATCAGGGTGATCGGCGACCATTTCACCGACTGTCTGCTTGGCAAAGTCCCAGATATACACAGCAGATTTGTCACGGCCATTGAAGCGCCCCGCTACCAGCAAAGTTTTATTATCGAAATCAAATCCCAGAGGATGCATTTCTTTGCCTTCGTCGAGGTAAGCCTGATGTATCGTTTTCCAGGCACTGCCTTCACCATCGCGGTAATACACGGTCTGCTTGATACGCTTGTTGTCTGGATCAACACTATTCGATACGCCAACCCGGATAACATTATTATGATCAAGCAACCAGCCACCTATTTTGCCCGGATTATCAAAAGTCAGGAGCTTGGTTTTACCAGTTGTAGTATCCAGGCGTAACACGTCTGACGCACCTAATTGCGCATCGCGGCCACGCTGATTATTCACCACAATGAGATCGTTACTTACATCATCAACGCGGCTCAATATGGAATAAGGTTTGTAGGCAATATGTCCACTTCTGGCGTCTTTCAAGGTAGGGACCAGCTTTCTGAACGCAGAACCATCCACGTTCACTGCGAACAGGCCACCACCATCATTATCTTCCATCACCACGTCGCTACCGCGACTAAGGCTGAACACCAGGCGTTGATTATTAACCCAACGTGGGCTGACAATGTCCCAGTCCACATCAGCAGCAACTACCTTGGGCTGACGTGAACTCAGTGGAATAACCGCCAGGGCAAAGCGACCATTGCGCGGCACCAGGACAGCCATAGTCTGACCATCGGGAGAGAGGACAGGACGTCCACTGAACTGTGCTTTCTTAAAAAAATCCGCCACCGGAATGGATTTATCTGCGTAGGCAGGCAAACTCATTGCACCTGCCACGCACAATATGCTGGCAAGTACAGTCTTACAAAATTGTTTCTTCACGATTTATCTCCCTCAGAAGAATTTGTTTTTATCACTTTGTTTTTTTATCGTTAAGCGTCAAAAAATAACGCTTGGAAAAAATAAATGCCGGAATCAAAGATTCCGGCATTTATCAGCTCATAAGATTACTTGAACTTGTAAGACGCAGAGATTTGGAAGTAACGACCAACGACATCATGCAAGCTGGTAATTGCTGCAACCGCTTGTGTTGATGTGGCACTTGGTGCAAACGGAGGCATGCGGTCAAATAGGTTCCTGACTGCAAAACTCAGTTTCAAGTCTTTCATCAAACCAGAATAGCTGCCGCCCAGATTGAACGTTGTGAAAGATGGGATATCTTTACACAGGTTGGCATAACCCTGGGTTGCAAATACGCATGGCTGAGTGAAGTCACCGTTGGAAGACATGTGGCCAATATGCACCGCATCCAGAGACAATTTCCATGCTGCTTTTTCCCATGCTACACCTGCAGTTGCCTGCACGCGTGGCTGATTGCGGGAACCAGCATACTCAATCGCTTCTGTTTCTGGTGAAGGTGCAGATTTGTAGGAGTGGTTATAAGTCACTTTGAAGTTAGGATTTATACGACCATATTCACCCAGGTTAAAGTTACCATTGACGTCCAGATCAATACCACGGACTTCTGTGGTTGCCACATTAGTCAGTAACAATCTCAGGTTAGTAATTTCACCGGCTGTCGCACCAGCGGCTTTGTCTGCTGCAGACAAAGGATCGCGAGTGATGACGGCAGCTGAGTTACCTGCATAGCGGCCAGGATTTGCCAGAACTGTGGTCAGATCAAATGTAGAAATTTCATCCTTGCGTTTGATTTGCCAGAAGTCCAGACTTGCATTCAACCATGTCGTTGGTTCCCACACCAGACCCAGAGTAAAGCTGTTTGCTGTTTCTGGCTTCAGATTAGGATTGGAACCACTTTCATATGCACTACTCCATTGGCAGCCATTTTTGAATTGATCGTTACAACGCTCTGGATCACGATAAGACAAGAAAGCCTTCAAAATCTGAGTAGAGTTTTCTACCAGAGTTGGCGCACGGAAACCAGTTGCATAAGTACCACGGACCATCAATGTAGGAAGGGCATTCCACTTCAGACCAACCTTAGGTGTAGTGGAGTTACCATAATCAGAGTAACGGTCATAACGTGCAGCGACCTGACCTTCGAGTGTTTTGAAGATAGGGATGGACAGCTCAGCATAGGTGGATGCAATATTGCGGCCACGTTTGTAGCCAGGCTGTGACTGGGCGCGGTGGTACAACTCGCCGTCAATGGACAATTGGGAAGGGTTGACTTCCAGTGTTTCACGACGTGCTTCAACGCCAACAGCGATAGACAATGGCCCGGCTGGCAATTGCATCAATTCGCCAGAGACTTTGCCATCCCACATATACATGCCGGATTTAAAACTGTCGGCAGAGTCTGTCACGATTTTCTTGTACAGGTCAGCGTTTTGGGCCGAGCTACCAAACAGGAAAGTACCGTTGTTATAAGCAGCAATAAATGGCTTGGCCAGCAAACCAGCAGTGGCTTTGGATTCAACCTTGCTGGTGTTGAACATCAGCGCAGATTCCCAGTCCCAGTTGGCATAAGTACCTTTCAAGCCTGCCAGGTAACGACCAAAATCAGTCGTGTTTTCCAGGCCTTGTCCTGGAAAGTCTTTCAGCGATGCACGGACACGCACTGTACCGTTACCACCGGCCAGCGTTTTGCCTGTAACAGGGTCAATCAATTCTTTAGGGTATTGTGGATGCGTGATTGGCAAAGGACCTGTGTCCAGACCATTCTGACCTGCAAACCAGTGCGGCAAACCAGTAACAGTTGCTTTATTCTGGTTGTACATGATTTCAGCAAATGCAGTCGTGTCAGCATTGATTTGCCATGTACCACGGCTGGTCAGACCAACGCGGTCAGTTTTGCCGCCAGAGTTAACCGATGCATCTTTAAAATCATCAAATACGCAGGCGGTACCCAGTGTACCGGCACCAAAGAAGGTGTCGGCTGGAACCAGGCTATTGGCCGGGCAATTTTTGTCCAGAGTCTGGGACACAAATTTACCGGTTGCTTTGTCAGTCCAGTAAATATTGCCCGGGAAGGTATACAGGGAGCGGTTGTCCTTGTAGCCATACGGACGCAAGTCTTCCGTACTCAGGTAGCTATCGCGCTTGCTGATGAACATAGGCTTGCGCTGACGGATATCCAGAGTAGCGTAGATGTTGTAGTGGTCTTCCACCAGGCTACCGAAACCATAGCTCAAGGAAGTGCGGACCTCTTCACCATCATGTCTTTGCGACTGTCCAAGCGAACCTGTGATCTCTGCGCCCTGATAATTGTCGCGCAAAATAATGTTGACCACACCAGCCATCGCTTCTGAACCATAGATCGCCGATGCGCCATCTTTCAATATCTCAATACGCTCTACCGCACCAATAGGTACAGAATTCAAATCCACAAACGTGGTTTGATACTCTGGTTGCGCATAGGCAGCCAGACGACGGCCATTGATCAGTACCAGCGTAGCCTGGCTACCAATGCCACGCAGATTCAGTCCAGATGCACCAGCGGTAAAGCCATTGGTACGATTTTCATCGATACCACCAGTATTGGCAGAGATGGTTTTGAGTACATCGGTCAAAGAGGTTGCACCACCACGTACGATTTCATCGCGGCTGATAACTTGTACCGGCGACGCTGTTTCGTAGTTGATACGTTTAATTTTTGAACCAGTCACTTCCACCTTCTGGATTTTTTCTACTTTCTTTTCATCCTCTTGAGGGGTGGTGACCTGTGCCAATACGCCTGTGGCGATGGAGAACAGACCGATGCTGGACAATGCAAATGCGAGACGACTCAGCTTCATGAATTACCTTTCTATTTTTTAATTTTCAGTGCAAGCGCGTACTTTCCCAAACCAGACATGCTTCATTTTTACTCAAATTTAATTCGGTACAGCTATCAGTTTCTCCTCTGGAAAATGATAGTCCCCTTACTTCACCGATTAAATTTGCTTGCAAAAACATAAGGTTCTTGGAAAGAACGTTGATTATGGACTGTTACATTATGTGACTTACTTAGTTTTTCATTATGACTAGCATGTCTAAAACAACATGTTTTCATGCATTTGGGAATATTGTTTTCGATTCACCGCCAATTAGTGTGTTTTTTATGGAATTTTCCTGTTTACCAAAATTATGTTTTTAAAAATTAATATTTAAATAATTTTTAAAATATATTTAGGCTTGTTGTTTTTTTGACTCACTGCAGGATTTATTGCTTAGATGCAATAACAAAATCATGCATTTCCCATTCAAACTTCGCTTTACTGCCGCTACAAACAAAAAACCCGCGCCAAGGCACGGGTTTTTATTACTACTTGAAACTGATCAGCGACAAGCAATCAGTTTTATGGCCTCATGAAAAGAATGGAGAATTACACCCCTGCCCTTACCAATGAGGCCTTGAGTACTTCATTCAAAGTTGCCAGGCTTTCAGACAAATGCGCGCGGGATTCTGCACTCATAGGCTTGCCAACTGCACCACGAATTGACACCAACAACTGATTTGCCTGTTCTCGTTGCAAACTGCGGGCATCTGCCGGGGTAGTTGCAGATGGTTTCAGCAGGGCATTCGACAAACGCTTCAGATGTTCACGTTGCAAATTGCGGCGGGCCGAGTTGATGTCAGCGCCAGTGGACAGCTCGCTCCAGATGCTGGACTGCAAACTGCCATACAACTCGTGCAGTGACAGCACTTTCTTGGGATCACGCAGTTTTTCTGCTGCATTGAGCATGCGTTGCGCCACCAGATCAGACATCAATTGATCCAGAGCTGCTGTTTGCAAACTTAACAAACGTGCAGAAATGGAAATGTCGTTACGGTTGCCACGCTGGAAATGATCAACGCCAAGACGACTCAACAACTCAGGTGAGAAGACAAAGCTCTTGGCCGTGAACAGACTGTCAGAAACCAGCTTCAAAGCCTGACGTTGACGTTCGGCAGCGATAGGCGTGAAAGTTGCACGGCCTGTGCCTGCATGATCACGCAAGAAGGTCGTACCACCGACAAACTTGGTCGCCAATGGGACGGTACGGGCAAATTGACCAAAGCCATATTCAAAACTGCGGCGCAAGGTTTCATAACTGTCGCCAGCTTTCAACTGGCGCGTTTGCAATCTGTCCCACAACTCGCGCGAAATCGTCAAACGTTTTTGTATATAGGTCAGCGGGTCTGATCCCAGATCGAAAACGTTAACGTCAGGATCAGATACCAGGGTTCCCATGGAATCTTCATCCGTACCAAAGGCCAATAAAGGCTCAGTGGAGCGAGAGGCAATGCGAGTCAGCTCTTCTTTTTCCTTATCCGCCTCGATAGGTTTGTAAGCATATTCAATTGCCCAGTAATCATAAGGTCCAAGGGAGGACATGACGTATTCGCCCTGAGGTTCGCCTTTGGTCGACAAATTGAAAGGTATATAGTCCATGACGGATCCCGCCAGGCCATTGACCTTGGTAAATGCAGGATCCTGCAATTGCTTCAATGTATAAATAGTAGAAGAACGGAAGTTATGGCGCAGACCCAGAGTGTGACCAACTTCATGCATGATGACGTCTTTCACATAGGCTTGTGCCAGTGCTTCTGCTTTCGGGCTATCCATGTCCATTTCACCACGGGCGTCCAGCAAATCCAGGGCAAAACCCATTTCCATTGAAGCTTCATGGGCAAAGTCGCAATCGCCCTGTGCGTGCTGTACATGTGCTTGAGGCTGCGCATCTTCACCTATCATGCGGCGGGCACCACGGGCAAACACGTCCGACATACCGATATCAGCATCCAGAATTTCGCCACTACGTTCATCCACACGTGACGGGCCAATGGCGAAGCCAACATCGGCACCGACAAACCAGCGTATCGAGGCATGACGTGAATCCATGGTATCAAAAGCGTCTTTTTCAGTTTGCTGTTTGACGACCACTGCGTTTTTGAAACCTATCTTTTCAAAAGCCTTATTCCATTCCAATACACCTTCAGTAATGGATTGACGGTATTTTTCTGGCACGTTCTTGTCCAGCCAATACACGATAGGCTGTTTTGGTTCTGACAAACTTGCCGTCGGATCTTGCTTTTCCAGGCGCCAGCGATTGACAAAATGACGTGAAGTCTTGGGTTTGACGTCATCGGTAAAGTCATAGCTGGTCGTGACAAAATGCCCTACCCTGTCATCTGCCAGACGTGGGCGCATGACTTCTGATGGCAATGCAGAGAAGTTGAAGTAAAAGCCGACAAAGAAACTGCGCGGATCAGGTGTTGTTTGTGGCGGAGTAGGAATGGCAACAGGGGGTGGCACCAGCGGTGTAGCCGCAATGCGGGGAGTTGTAAAATGGGCATTCACAAAAAAACCGGCCAGTGACTCATCCACATTCAATTTGCCGAAACTGGTATTGGCCTTGTCCATTACATACAAGGTACGGTAAGCATATTCCAGCCTGGTCGAATATGCCGGGATATCATTAAACAATAAGGCACTGGCATCTACCAAGATGCCCTTTGATTCTGAATGAGGAGTACTCAATACATTTGTACTGCTCAGCAAACTGTCCGAGAAAGCCTGGGCAACTGCATGTGCCTGGGGCGTACCGGGTGTGGCAAAGAATTCAGTATTCTTGGCCAGCAGTTGTACCTGATTACCTATCTTCTTGAACACAGCCTGATAACCACGCCCCATCTGACTGCCATATAGTCCGCGTTCACCTATGCTGTTAGGGATATTGTAAGTAAACAAGAAAGGCTTATCGAACTGCTCAGGGCGGATTTCCAGCCAAACTTTGTCGTCTTTCTGATACAGATTAAAAAATCCCTTGAGCTCTTTGGCGTCCTTGATAACATCCTTAAAAGGACGCAATCCGACTGGTGGCGTTGCGACAGGAGCAGGGACTGCAGCAGGCGCAACTGCGGGGGTACCGTTTGCCGCAGGTGCGGCGGCAGGAGTTACTGGAGGCACAGGAGGTGTTTGCGCAAGAGCAACTTCACTCAATGCACAAAGCAAAAGGAGCATTGTTTTCTTTTTAAAATGTACTTCTTTTGGCAGTTTCATATTTTCCCCTGGTTAATTGAATTGACCGCAAACTAATCACTGAGCACTAATTTGCTAAGTGCATAGACCGCATTTTTGGTTACAAGTTCTTACATATCGCAGGAACTTATTATCAGGCTCAATTTTTACAGAAATCAGGAAATTTGAAAATTTTTTCGCATTTTCAAATTTTGAATTGCGCTAATAAACGACATTAATTTAATCAAAACTCCTTGTAAGTGGTTCATTTTCCGGGGTTTTATATGCATATAACCAAAATTCATATCAAATTAAATGCATTTCCAAAAAGATCACGAAATTCCAATTTCATGAAAAATTAGAAATTAAATTTTCATTTCTTGTCGTCGTCAAACAACAAGCCAGCAAAAAAAAGTAACAAATGCTTTCCCCGAAAGGTATTTTATTTACATAATAAAGTTCTGTTTGATTCATTGCCTTTCACTTCCCGCACGCTTTTATAAAGAGGACGGATTCGGCAGCATTTCATCAGACAGCAGTACAGGAAAGTTTGAAAATTTACAAAATTTTTGAAGTAAACCTAACTGCCAATACGGATCCGGCACCCGATTGCATCTGGTCTATCAACAAAGAGGGAACAATAATGATATTTAAAGAAAAAATAGGCGTGCAGTCAGTGCGCCTGGCGCTCAGCGTATTTGCTGGCTCCATGCTGATCGGGGGCTATGCCCACGCCCAGACTGAAGCACCACAACGTATTGAGATTACCGGCTCGAACATCAAGCGTGCTGATAAAGAAGGTACATCACCGATTCAAACCATCACAGCTAAAGAAATCAAGCAAAGTGGTGCGACAACAGTTCTTGAACTGTTGAAGAGTGTCCCATCCATGGGTACCGGTGGTTATAACGATACTCCAGATCAAAATGGTTTCTCCCGCGGCGTTGCTACAGCATCCTTGCGCGGCTTGGGCTCAACTTCTACTCTGATCCTGTTGAATGGTCGCCGCATGACGCCATCTGCGTATGCAAATCCAAACAATGGTCAATCCACACTGTACGATCTGAATAGCATTCCTCTGTCTGCCATTGAAAAAGTAGAAATTTTCAAAGATGGCGCGTCAGCAGTATATGGTTCTGATGCGGTAGCTGGCGTTATCAATTTCATCACCAAACGTGATTATCAAGGTGGCGAAGTTTCTGTATCCGCTGCAGCTAATGATGATCGCGAATTCGGTCGTCAAAATGTCAATGGAACGATAGGCTTCGGCGACTACGCCAGCCAGGGTTACAACGCTTTGTTTGCTTTGGATTACAGAAAACAAAACGCTACGACCATGGCAAATGGTTCGAACGACATCAATGCCCAAGCGTACGCAGATATTAACTTCCGCGCCAATCCATTCAGCAGCAGCGTATCCAATCAGGCTTTCTTCTTCAAGGAACGTACTCCTGGTTCACTGTCTTTCTTCACGACAGGCGCAACAGTAATTAACCAAACCAATTGCGACGCTTCACGCAAACTGGTTGGTGGCGCCGTCCACAATATCGCTACAACCAGCGTATTGTTTGGACGTACGTTCTGTAACTACAATCAAGATGCAGACGTTGATGCACAAACCAAGGGTGACGACGTCAATTTCATGACAGTCGGCAATCTGAAGATTAACGATAAACTGTCCGCTTTTGGTGAGTTTGCTTACACAGATTCCAAGCGTGTTTATCGCTCCTCACCACGTACAATCAGCGGCACGTCTCCAACGACCAACTTCCTGGTTGGTGGTTTGGCTACGCCATTCCAGGCAATTTTGCCAATTGGCCATCCAGACAATCCAAATCCAGATGCACGTTCTGCAGTGTCATATCGCTTTGAAAACCTGAAAACAGGCACTGATCTTGATAATAAGAGTGCCCGTCTGGTTGCTGGCTTGAAAGGCACAGTCTCTACCTGGGATTGGGAAAGTGCAGTATTGTGGAACCGTTCCAAACGTGAAGAAACAGCGTATGGCTTCCTGTACCTGCCTACATTGCGTAAGCTAGTTACTGATAACCGTTCACTGGCGTCCCTCGCAGCCGATCCAACTATCAGCCCGAACCTGACCAACAACGCTACCGCTGAAATTTCTCAGTGGGATGCCAAAGCAACGACAGAGTTTGGTGCTCTTGGTGGTGGTGCGATCGGCTTTGCAGCAGGTGTTGAATTCCGTCAAGAAAAACTGTCTATTGCTCCAGATCCTATCAATGCACGTGGTGATATTCTGGGTCTGGCAACGACTGCAATCGATTCTCAACGTAATGTTTCTTCCGCATTCTTTGAGTTCCGGACTCCATTCCTGAAAAACTTCGAAATGGATTTCGCAGGCCGTTACGATAAATATCCTTCTTTCAAAGGTAATTTCGTACCTAAAGTCGGCGCGAAATGGACAGTCGTTGACGGTCTGGCATTCCGTGGTACTTATGCTGAAGGCTTCCGTGCTCCAGCTTTGTCCCAGGTTGCTGCTGGTGGTGCGCAGTTCTTCCTGAACAATACGGTTGACCCAGTTCGCTGCCCTAACGGTGCAAATCCAGTAGCGGGTGCTGAGCAAGTAGATTGTGCCAAGAGTATCTCTGGAGTAGGTGGTGCCAACCCTGATCTGAAACCAGAAAAATCCAAGAGTTATGCTCTGGGGATGATCTACTCTCCAACAGCTAATTTTGACGTTGTTGTAGATGCATACAAACTGCGTCAAGAAGGTGAAGTTGCCCTGAGTAGCTCTACTTACTTGCTGGACCATCCAAGTCAATTCCCAGCTGATTACATCATTCGTGATACTAATCCACTGAATCAATTGAAAGATGCCGCTGGTAATCCTATCCCAAATACAGGTCCGTTGCTGGCTGTCAAAACTCCTTGGGTTAACCAAGGTAGTACTGAAGTTTCTGGTATGGATGTTGAGCTGAAAATGCGCAATAACCTGGGTGAAAATGGCAAGTTGTCTACATCATTCAAATCCACATACCTCTTCTCTTATCGTCGTGCTGAATCTCCAGGTGACGTTGAAAGAAATGCAGTCGGTACTACAGGTGGTATCAATGACTGGACAACATCCGTTGGCCCAATCCCACGTCTGCGCGCAACACTGCGTACCGTTTGGGAAAAAGGTCCTCATACAGCATACGGTTCAGTCAACTTCACCGACAGCGTTTCGCAATGGCGTCGTTACGACAATGCCACGACCTACTCCACACCATATTGCTACTACGGTAGCGGTGTGCCAGCGGGTGTCAGCGCGACTTTTGCAAATCAACCTAACTACACCAAGTATTTCCCAGATTGCCAAATCTCAAGCTGGACTACTCTGGACGTAGGCTACACCTACACTGGATTTAAAGACCTGACTTTGGGCATCAACATCAGAAATATCACTGATTCCAAAGCACCTTACAATCCAACAACTACTCTGGCAACTGTTCAGCAAGGTTACAACTCGACTTTGCATAACAACCTCGGTCGTTATTTCACATTGTCAGCAAGATACGTTTTCCGTTGATTTGGTGACGTAGTGTAATGAATAAACGCCTCGTAACCCGGGGCGTTTATTTTTAGTGCTTCTTATTTTTCAAAAAAAATTACATAGGAAAAAGAATGAAACAGGTACTCACTACCATGTGCAGGCAACTCTCGATCTGCACAGCCCTCGCTTTCAGTTTGACGCTGCCTGTCTATGCGCAGACGCCAGCACAAGAAAAAATACCGGTCGAAAAGTTTTTTAAGAACTCGCAAATCAATGGAGTCCGGTTTTCACCAGACGGCAAGAATTTGGCGATGATCACGGCAGGTGAAAATGATAGGCTGGGTCTGGTAGTCATGGACCTAACGAGCCTGACACCCAAAATCCTGGCGCGCTATGAAAAAAATGACGTCACGTTCTTCTCTTGGGTGAACAATAATAGACTGGTCTTCGGTATCGGTGATCGGAAAATTGGTGCGGGCGAGGTATTCAAAGGTAGTGGTTTGTTCGCAGTCAATAAAGATGGCTCAGAATTCCGCCAGCTCATAGAAACAATGGGGAATTCAGGCAAATTCCGTATCCTCACTTCACGTCATTACTTTATAAGCACCACTGGACTGGAAAATTCTGAAGACGTATTTGTCGGACGTGGCACAGGTACAAAACAAAACCCATCTGAAACCATCCTGAAATTAAATACACTGACCGGTTATAACGAGTCCATTCAGACTCCGCCAAATTCTGTCGGGTTCCTGGCAGATATGTCTGGCGAGGTTCGCATTGCAATAACCAGTGTGGATGACAAAACTGCTATTTACTACAAAGACGCAAATGAAAAACCATGGCGTAAGCTTACCGACTATGACAGTAAGAAAGAGGATGGCTTCAGCCCCTCATTTATTGCTCCTGACGGGCAACTATACGTAACCTCAAATAATGGACAGGATACGCAGTCTGTTTATCGCTACGATCTTGAAAAAAATAAAATTGAAAGTAAGCCAATTGTTTCCGCCAAAGGATTTGACTTCTCTGGTCGCTTCATTTTCAACCAAAAGCAAAATAAACTTTTAGGTATACAGTATGAAACAGACGCTCCTGCAACAATGTGGCTAGACGATAAGTATAAGATAATACAAAAGAAGATTGATGCAGTGCTTCCCAATACTGTGAATTTACTGAGCGTTGCGGAAAATGCCGACAGTGATGTGTTAGTGGTCAATTCATTCTCGGATATTCATCCTGGGTCAGTATTGCTATATAACACTAACACCGAGAAATTCACACCTATCGGCGACAGCTTCCCAGAGGTAGACTCTAAAAAAATGTCTTATCAGGATTTCATACGGATTAAGGTTCGTGATGGCATGGAAATTCCTGCATACCTGACATTACCACGAAATAGTACGGGTAAGAATCTACCTATGGTCGTGATGGTTCATGGCGGCCCTTATGTCAGAGGAGGTCATTGGGGCTGGAATCCTCAAACACAATTCCTGGCTTCCCGTGGCTATGCCGTATTAGAGCCAGATTTCCGCGGCAGCCAAGGCTATGGTAAACATTTGTTCAAATCAGGCTGGAAGCAATGGGGCCTGGGCATGCAAGACGACGTTACCGACGCAACCAAGTGGGCGATCGAAAAAGGATATGCAGATCCAAAGCGGATTTGTATAGCGGGTGCCAGCTACGGAGGCTATGCAGTCTTAATGGGACTGATCAAGGAACCCGATCTGTACCGTTGCGGTATTAGCTGGGTAGGCGTATCAGACATCAATTTACTATATGACATCACCTGGAGTGACCAGGAAGGCTCTGCATGGCAACGTTTTGGTATGCCAATACTAATCGGCGATCAACAAAAAGATGCTGCTCAACTAAAAGCGACGTCCCCTGTTGAACAGGCCCAGAGACTAACCAAGCCATTGATACTTGCCTATGGTGCCGCTGACAGACGAGTTCCATTAGTACATGGTGAAAAGTTTAAAAAGGCCGCACCAGCAGATGCAAAAATAGAGTGGATCACGTATCCGGAAGAAGCACATGGCTGGCGTTTGTTGAAAAACAATGTCGACTTCTGGACCAGGGTAGAAAAATTCCTGGAAGAAAATACGGCTGTAAAATAATCTGCTTGCCTCAATAAAAAATCCACGCTGAATGCGTGGATTTTTTTTGTCCCCGATCAAGTAAATCAACCACGCGGATGATGCAAAGCATGCAGTTTTTTCAAGCGTTCGCGTGCCACATGCGTATAAATTTGTGTCGTTGAAATATCAGCATGTCCCAGCAATAATTGCACAACCCGCAAATCGGCACCATGATTTAACAGATGGGTGGCAAAGGCATGGCGCAGGGTATGGGGTGACAAATGACTAGCGATATTAGCCTGCGTCGCATATTTTTTGATGAGTATCCAAAACATTTGCCGGGTCATGGCAGCACCGCGCGCAGTAACAAACAGGGCATCGTCAATCTGGCCATTCAAGATAGCTGGCCTGCCCTCTCGCAGGTAGCGCTCCAGCCAGGCACGAGCTACTTCGCCAAACGGTACCAGCCTGGTTTTATCGCCTTTGCCGGTGATGCGCAGCACGCCCTCATTCAACCCTACTTCTATCGAACGCAAACCTACCAGTTCGCTGACACGCAAGCCGCAGGCATACAATAATTCCAGCATGGTTTTATCGCGCAAGCCATGTGGATTTGTGTCATCCGGTGCCTGTAACAAAGCGACGACTTGTGCTTCGCTCAGGGTTTTCGGTAAACGCTGTCCCTGTTTGGCAGAGCGTAATTTGGTGCAGGGATTTTCACTGACCAGATTTTGCCGAAACGCCAGTAAATAAAAGCGCTTGAGTACGCTCATGCGCCGGTTGGCAGAGCTGGCTTTGGATGTCCCATGTTTGACCGCAATATAATTGCCTATGTCAGCATGGTCAACTTCATATAAATGCTTGCCTTGTTCTTTATGCAAATATTCAGCAAACAAACGCATGTCACGGCGATAAGCCTCTATGGTATTTTTTGCCAGTCCATCTTCCAGCCACAGTGCATCACAAAACTGGTCGATTTGCGCCGTCAATTTTACGGGCAATACCACAGGTAAGGGTTTTACTTCCACAGTGCTTCCTGGGTAAAGCCTGCCACACCTTCATGTGTCAGCAACCAGCGTTTCACACCAAGGTGGAATCCGGTTTCATCGTCATGGTGGGCAAAACCACCCAGGCCGCCAGCAGCAGTGACCCGATGACAAGGGATCACCAGCGGGTACCAGTTCGCACCACAAGCCTGGCCAACTGCACGTGGTGCCGAGCGTATGTGCTTGGCAATTTGTCCATAAGTCAGTACCTGGCCACGCGGTATGGAAGAAATGGCTTGCCAGACCTTGCCCTGAAACAGGGTACCCGCCTCTTTCAGGGGCAGGCTGAATTGAAAGTCCGGATTTTGCAAATAGGCAGAGATTTGCCTGGCAGCTTTTTCAGCGATCTTGTCAGTGGGTGCCTTTTCCTGGAAGCGCGGCGGCAGGTACACCAGCTCACTGACCTTTTGGTCTTCACAACGTATGCCGACGGCACCAAAAGGCGCTTCGACGATGGCAGAGAAAAAACCTGCTTCCTTGGATTCTTTCGATTCTTTGTTCAACATGAGTTCCTTTTTGACAAAAAGAAAAAAGGCGCATCATCCGATGCGCCCTTAAAACATCTTTCGCGTTTTCGGCTGTTTAGCGTATGCGATTTTTTTAAATTTATCACATCCGCTCAGCTTGTAGTAAAAACGCGCGTCTCCTCAGTGTGTACGGTATCGTTACCGTTATTTTGCACTACCGCCTTTTAAACCTGTGTGCCTTTTTATTCTTACTTTTTGTCTTGCAGAATTCTGAACTGCCGTGAATATAGCATGACAAGTTTTGGCTTTCAAAATAAAAATGATACAAAACGGTGCATTGTTGCAGATATGTGAAAATCGATCATAAACCTAAAAAATGTGCTAGGCAACACCAATTTAAATTCTGCCAAAATAAAAATTGCCGTATTTCCTTGCGGGAAACACGGCAATTTCTTTTAAACTTTGGTCAGTTTACTTTGTTTAACTTATTCACAGAGTGAATTTGACAAGTACATGATGACAGACGTTGCATAAGTAATCAGCAAAAGCCAGGCTACTCGCATCAATAAGCATAGCAAAACAGCCATAGCTAGTCAGCTCATTCACCAATTTGGTGATTCTAAAAATGGATGGCCTGTACACCTAGCCAAACGCCAGGCAAAGCTCGTCAATAAGCACAGTGATCAACGCAGGAACTTGCATATGAAAAAACCGCCATGACAAAGCCATGACGGTTTTTTTGAGGGTTTTCAGATGATTACTTGAAACCCAGTTTAGCGCCTTCCTTGTTGACGTTGGCAATCAGGTCTTTACCTATACGTCCTTCCATTTCTTTTTGCACTGGTAACAAAGCTTTGCGCCATTCAGCTTTTTCTTTGTCGGTCAGCACATAGACCGTGGTTTTACCGGATTTTTTAACAGCCTCAAGTGCATTGTCATTTTCTTGCTGGGCAATCGCGTTCGCATACTTGGTTGCAGATTTCATCGCTTCATCCAACTGGGCACGTATGTCTGCAGGTAAGCCGTCCCAGAATTTTTTGTTGACGATGACGGCATAGCCAAGATAACCGTGATTGGTCACGGTGACATGCTTTTGCACTTCATGCATTTTTTGTGTGTACAGATTGGATGGCGGATTTTCTGTGCCATCGACAACGCCAGTTTGCAAGGCTTGATAAACTTCAGAGAATGCCAGCACCTGAGGATTAGCACCCAGGGCACGCATTTGTGCATCCAGCACTTTGGATGATTGTATGCGCAGCTTTTGTCCCTTCAAGTCTGCAGGCAGATGCATGGGCTTGTTGGCGGACATGATCTTGAAGCCATTGTCCCAGAAGCCAAGGCCGATGATGCCCTTGGGTTCCAGCTTCTTCATGAGGTCTTTACCAATTTGACCTTCGGTCACTGCGTACAACACATCTTTGGATGGGAAAATATAGGGCAGATCAAAAACTTCAAATTCTTTTACGCCTAACGGGCCAAACTTGGCCAGTGAAGGTGCCAGCATTTGTACGGCACCTAATTGCAGGGCTTCCAGTTCTTCTTTATCTTTGTACAAGGTGCTGTTGGCATAAACTTCAACCTTGACGCGGCCCTTGGTAGCTTTTTCAGCCAGTTCCTTGAAACGCTCAGCTGCTTTGCCTTTAGGCGTATCGTTGGAAACCACATGACTGAATTTAATGACAATAGGTGCTTGCGCAAATGCAGCGCCGCTGACGAGGGAAGCGGTCAATAGGGAAAACAGCACTGACTTCAGTTTCATATTTGTCTCCGGACGTTTTTATGGATTGTATATATTCTTGCACAGATTATTGCAATGGCTGCATTATCTGCCAACTGTGGAAAACCACAAGTACGACTGCAGCTATGCAGAATTAAGACTTACCCAAGCATTTCAGTAAAAACATTACTATACTTGCACTTCATCCATTCATGAAATATGAAGTGCGACTGAAAAGTCATCTTGGTTTGATCGGCTGCACAATGTGGAAAACCACAGTTGTGGCAGTTGCATTGCTCACTGAGAATAAGAAGCAAAATAAAAATTAATTTTTACAATACGGGGACCTTATGAAGCAAAAATCCACATTGCTTAGCTGAAGTCCGCTGGTCATCCTGACTAGCGGCATCGATACGGATTGCAATATTGTAGCTTGTGACGACCGCTGCATCACAGTGAACTGCAAGTCTGCATCTATCCTGATCGGCACCAAGGTATGCAATAAGGCATATTACCAAGCCATATTTTCAAGGCATATATTTAAACAAGATACTGCCTGTCTTTTCACAATCGCGTTATTTTTTCCAAAGGGATCCTGTCATGAAATTTCTCGATCATCTGGAAGAGTGGATTATCGCTGCCCTTATGGGTGGCGCAACGCTCATCATCTTCATATCCGTTCTGCACCGTTACGGTACCGGCTTCAGCATTCCGGTGGTACAGGACTGGTTACTGTCCCTGCACTTTAGCTGGGCTCAGGAACTCTGCATCATCATGTTCGTCTGGATGGCCAAGTTTGGTGCCGCCTATGGCGTAAGAGCCGGCGTGCATGTAGGTGTCGACGTACTGGTTACCCGCCTGCCTGCAGAATGGCGCAACGCCACCGTGTATACCGCGCTGGTATGCGGCATGATTTTTACCGGCATCATCGGCACACTGGGCTTGGCCTTTGTCTGGGAAAACGGCATGCACTATGCAATTTTCAATACGCTGGGCCTGTCTATCGGTGAGCTGACTGAAGGCCCGACCACCCCCGATCTTGAATGGCCAACCTGGATAGTCTATTCCGCAGTCTGGATGGGTTCGTATTTAATGTGCTTCCGCTTTATCCAGGTTGCCCTTATCTTCAAGCGTACTGGTGAGTTGCCGGTGCATGACCATGCCCATGTAGAGGGCTTGAGCGATGAAGAAAACGAAATTCAATTGCAACCAGCAACAGCAGCGAAAGGAGGCGCGTAATGAGTGCCGCCATTGATACACTGGGCATCAAACAGATGTCAAAACAGCGTGCCACCATCGTCTTGTGTGGCATCGTGCTGGCTCTTGGCGCCATGTGCATGGTCGGCAAAATCGGTATCGTGTTTGCCTTGCTGATAGCCCTGATGCTGACTGGCATCCCGGTCTCGATTGCCCTGGGTCTGACAGTACTGATGTTCATGTACCTGCTCACTCAGGTACCGATAGAAGCTGTCGCCTTGAAATTGTTCACAGGTATAGAAAAGTTTGAGATCATGGCGATCCCTTTCTTTATCCTGGCAGGTAATTTCCTGACGCATGGCGGCGTTGCCAAACGCATGATCAATTTTGCAACCAGCATGGTGGGACACTGGCATGGCGGCCTGGCGCTGGCGGGTATTATTTCCTGTGCGATGTTCGCGCTGGTATGCGGTTCCAGCGTCGCCACCGTGGTGGCGATTGGCTCCATCATCTTGCCAGCCATGGTCAAGCAGGGTTATCCAAAGCAGTTTGGCGCTGGTGTCATTATCACGGCGGGCTCTCTTGGCATTTTGATGTTGCCATCGATTCCCAAGGTGATTTACGCAATTTCTACCAATACTTCCATCGGTGCCTTGTTCGTCGCTGGCTTGTTCCCTGGCATGTTGCTGACGGCCATGCTGTGCGCAACTACCTGGTATCTGGCCAGAAAACACGGTTACCCACGCATGAAAAGAGCGACCTGGGGTGAACGCTGGAAGGCATTCCGTGAAAGTATCTGGGGCCTGATGCTGGTGGTGATCATCATCGGTGGTATCTATAGCGGCATCTTCACAGCTACCGAAGCAGCTGCCATGAGTGCGGTGTACGCCTTCTTTATCTCTGTCTTCGTATACAAGGACATGAAGATAGCGAACACCCCAAAAGTGCTTGTCAATTCAGCTGCACTGTCAGCCATGCTGCTGTACATCATTACCAATGCGGTCCTTTTTTCCTTCCTGATGGCGCATGAGAATATTCCTCAACTCATGGCTGACTGGATACTGGGCAAAGAACTGGGCCGGGCTGGTTTCCTGTTCTTTACCAATATCCTGTTGCTGCTGGCAGGTAATGTCATGGAACCGTCCTCGATTATTCTGGTGATGGCCCCTATCCTGCATCCAGCCGCCATACGCCTGGGTATAGATTCAGTTCACTTTGGTATCTTGATCGATGCCAATATGGAAGTCGGACTCTGTCACCCACCGGTAGGCTTGAATTTGTATGTCGCCAGCGGTATTTCAAAAATGAGTATTACCGAGCTGACTGTTGCAGTCATGCCATGGTTGTGTACGATGCTGGTCTTCCTCGTCATCGTCACGTATTGGCCGGGACTCTCCCTATGGCTGCCACGGGCCATGGGAATGATGTAAACAATGTAAAAATGCAAAGGGCCAGAAATGTACATGTTTCTGGCCCTTTGACTTTACAAACGTCGATACCATTTATCTTTGCAAGTAATCTCATGATCTGTAACAACAAGCCTCAAGCATGCACAAATTAACTCTGTCAGCAATTACCAGGCTGCGATAAACTCGTTTTTATGAAAAGCCGCCACCGTTCCCAATCCTGGCCCAATCAAAAATGGCGCTGGATTATTCCGATTTTGCTACTGTTGTTATTTTTGTCCACGCTGATCTGGTTACCGTGGCAGGCGCAGCGCATGGAAGCCAATGAGCGTCAGGAACAACTGATCGCTGATTCGCTATGGGTGGAACAGGCCATACAATTTCAGCTCAACCGCAATGACGAAGTCTTGCGCCAGATAGGCAATGAGATCAAATCGGCCAAGCTGCAAAAAGATGCAGTGCTGGAGCGCTTCCGTACCATCCTCAAGAATAACCGCGAAATCCAGCGCATAGCCTGGTATGACGCCAATAATAAGATACTGGTCGATACCCGCGAAGTCATTCCAGCCAATAATGACAGGCTGCCCCTGCCCCATTTTGAATTTGGTGAACTTGATGTCAGCGAGGAAACCATCTGCCGCAAACCTGTGCTCGAAATCAATGCCAAGAATGCCTATCTCATGCATTGCCAGATCCCCCTGATCAGGGACGACCGCAGGATAGGCAGCATGATGATCAGTTATCGGATGAATGCCATCCTGGAAGAGCTGGTGCCCTGGTGGTTCGCCCAGGACAACCAGATCACCATCACCGATATCGACGACCGCATCCTGGCTGAACGCAGTGCTGGCGGTAGTGGCAAGAACGTCTATACCCATAGCCGAGCCTGGGAATTACCCAGCCTGAGCCTGGTCTTGCGCACCAATAGCATCAAGACCGAGCCCAAGCTCTTGTCGAACTTGCTGGTGCTGTCGGTCATCCTGCTGTCGATAGGCCTGATCTGGAGCCTGCTGGCCCTGTGGCGCGATATCAACCGGCGTCTGGCCGCTGAGGGCGCGTTGCGCAAGCAAGTCACCTTCCGCACCGCCATGGAAAACTCCCTGGTCACCGGCTTGCGGGCCCGCGACATGGAAGGCCGCCTGACTTATGTGAACCCCGCTTTTTGCCGCATGGTGGGCTTCCCGGCAGAAGAAATCATAGGACGCATGCCCCCTATGCCTTACTGGGCACCAGAAGCCATAGAAGAATACCAGCAGCGCTTCACCCAATTACTGGCAGGCTCAGTGCCCTCGGAAGGTTTCGAGACTACCTATCAGCATGTCAGCGGGGAGCGTATCCCGGTACTTATCTATGAATCCGCGCTGATTGATGAACAGGGCAAGCAGGCAGGCTGGATGAGCTCCATCCTCGATATTTCTGAACTCAGGCGGGCCCAGGAACTGACTCGCCAGCAGGAAGAAAAGCTGCATACCAGCGCCAAACTGGCGACCATGGGCGAGATTGCCTCCATGCTGGCGCATGAATTGAACCAGCCACTGGCGGCCATTTCCAGTTACACCACCGGTGCGGTCAACCTCTTGCAGGCAGGCATGATAGACCGCAGCCTGTTCCAGAGTGCCTTGGAAAAAGTCAATGCCCAGGCGCAGCGCGCTGGCCAGATCATACGCAGCGTGCATGAATTCGTAAAAAAACGCGAAGCCGCCCGCGAACCCCTGCAAATTGCCGACCTGATACAAAGCGCCATGCCCCTGGTGGAATTACAGGCGCAGGCCAGCCACGTTGCCCTGCAATGGAAAGTCCGGCCCAAGCTGCCACTGGTATTGGCAGACCGCGTCCTGCTGGAGCAAGTATTGCTGAACCTGACCAGAAACGCCATCGAAGCCATGCAAACCACCGCACCAGAAAAACGCATACTGCGGGTGGAGGCTACATTGGACGAGGGCAGCCAGCAGATTATCGTCAGTGTGACCGACAGAGGCCACGGCATACCGGCTGAAGTGGCAGAAAAGCTGTTTTCACCGTTTTTCACCACCAAATCTGCGGGCATGGGCATGGGCTTGAATATCTGCCGCACCGCTATCGAATTCCATGGCGGCAAGCTCTCGCATCATGAAAATCCAGCCGGTGGTACTATTTTCCAATTCGCATTACCAGCACAAGACTATCCGAGCGCAGCAACATGAGTGCGCCAAACAATATACAGGAGATAACATGTTACATATCATCGACGATGAAGAGGTCATACGCGACTCTTTATCCTGGCTGGCACGATCAAGACAAATTGCAGCGCACAGCTATGAAAGTGCAGAAAAATTCCTGGTTGCCCTCGACAAACCCCTGATCTTTGACAGCCAGGGCGACTGCATCCTGCTGGACGTACGCATGCCCGGCCTGACTGGTATCAACCTATTTGAAATGCTGGCGGCCAGGCAATTGACCAAACGCCTGCCTGTGATCTTCCTGACCGGCCACGGTGATGTCCCCATGGCGGTGGATACGCTGAAACGCGGTGCCTTTGACTTTTTTGAAAAGCCCTTCAATGACAACAAGCTCATGGACAGAGTGCAAGAAGCCCTGGCTGTGTCGCGCCAGGCAGGTTCTGCTGCACTGGTGCACGACCGCCTGACCAGCCTGTCTGCCCGGGAAAAAGAAGTGCTGGACCTGATCTTGCTGGGCAAAATGAACAAGGTCATCGCCGACCAACTGGGCATCAGCATGCGCACCGTGGAAGTGCACCGCGCCCATATTTTTGACAAGATGCAGGTCAAGACTGCGGTTGAGTTAGCAGGATTGTTGAAATAAGTAATGTAGACAAATGAAGTAAAAACCGATGTCCATCTTCACCCTGCTCTTCCCAGACTTCAGCCTGATACTCATCGGCTTCCTGCTGGCGCGTCATGCCCACTGGGGCGGGCATTTCTGGGCCGGGGTGGAAAAGATCGTCTACTTCATCATGTTCCCGGCCCTGCTGTTTTACACGACATCGCGAACCCGCTTTGACTTTCACTCAACTGGTCATTTACTGCAAGTCGCCCTGATCACCACGGCCTGCGGCATGTTGCTGGGCTGGCTGGCCAAATTCATGTTTACGACTGCACCAAGGATATTTGAATCCGGTGTGCAAACAGCATTTCGCTTTAATTCATATATCGCCCTGGCGATTGCCTCGCGCCTCGCGGGTGACGAAGGTACAGCATTGATGGCCTTGCTGATAGGCTTTCTCGTACCACTCTGCAATATGGGTGCCGTCTATGCACTGGCTCACAATAGCGGCAGGCTAATGAAAGAAATCGCCAGCAATCCGCTGGTCGTCGGCACTGCCAGCGGCGTCTTGTTCAGCGTGCTGGAGATCCCCATGCCAGAAGGCATTGCCGCCACCCTGTCGCGATTAGGCAATGCATCCATCGCCCTGGGTCTGTTAGCAGTTGGCGCTGGCATGCGCATGTCTGGCCTGCGCGAAGCCAAGGGCATTGCTACCTACTTTTTATCGGTGAAGCTGCTGGCCCTGCCGTTGATTGCTTTATTTTTGGGCCGCTGGCTGGAACTGCCACCATTGCAATTACAAATCGCCGTGGTCTTTTGCGCCCTGCCTACGGCATCAAGTGCCTATGTGCTGGCAGCACGCATGGGTGGCAACGGGCCTTTCGTGGCCTTCCTGATTTCGGCAAGCACGGTGTTGTCTGTGCTGACTTTGCCTGTGTGGTTGAGTTTGGTGCGATAGTGATCAAGAAGTGAAAGTCATAATTTAGTGAGCGGTAGTGTTGACGTTGCTTTTGTCGTTGACTTTGGGTTTGTTTTTGACTTTCTGCATTTCCCATGTGTAGCTGCCGTTTGTGCAGTGCAGAAAATGGATGAAGAAATGCCCGTGTTTGAGCGTAGCGAGTTTCGGGCATTTCCCATTTTTTGTACTGCACAAACGGGTACCCCGCAGGGGCAGCTACGCCTGGGTCGCCTTTCTTTGATTCCTTTCTTTGGCGACGCAAAGAAAGGAATTCGGCCGCCGGGCCGAGACCCGGCCTGGTCCTACGAAGGGCAATCGTTTTACATACAACGTACGTACGCAACGAACGCCACTGGGCTCCTGCCTACGCAGGAGCGACGAAATTAAGGATAAGGTTTTTCAACCGGTATTAATGTGTTAAGCCTCCACCCCATGCTGCTCCAAAGCCCAACCCACATGCTCCCTCACCATCTCAGAAGGATGTACCAGCCTCGCCTGTAAAGCCGCCACAATCTCGGCATTTCCCCGCATACTGACCGCCGCATTCCCCAAGCCAACCGCAATGTTACGCAACCAGCGCTCATGCCCTATACGCCGTATCGGGCTGCCCTCCAGCATGCGCAGGAATTGTTCTTCAGTCCAGGCAAACAAGTGCACCATGCGGGCATTGTCGAGACCGTTGCGGACAGAAAAATCATCCACAGCCGCAGCCTGGGCAAATTTGTTCCAGGGGCACACCAACTGGCAATCATCGCAACCATAGACGCGA
The DNA here is from genome assembly GCF_049340385.1 of Undibacterium sp. Ji83W. Classification (NCBI taxonomy): domain Bacteria; kingdom Pseudomonadati; phylum Pseudomonadota; class Betaproteobacteria; order Burkholderiales; family Oxalobacteraceae; genus Undibacterium; species Undibacterium sp. Ji83W. Next base: position 100,381 of record NZ_JBMPOZ010000016.1, read on the forward strand.
TTACCTATCAGGGGCCGCAATTCCACCGGTATGCTGCCGTGCAATTCTATGGTCAGGTAAGAGACGCATAAGCGGGCATCGACGGTATAGGGTGCAACAATGGCTTTGGTCGGGCAGACATCCATGCAGGCGCTGCACTGACCGCAATGTTCGCCTACCGCCTCATCGACAGGCAAGGGAATATCAATCAGGATTTCACCCAGAAAGAACATGGAACCAGCCTCGCGACTGAGTAACAGACTATGTTTTCCGCGCCAGCCCAGGCCCGCCTTTGCTGCCAGCGCCACTTCCATGACCGGGGCAGAATCGGTAAAGACCCGGTAGCCGAACGGGCCTATGGCTTTTTCTATGCGTTCAGCCAGCTGCTGCAGGCGGGTGCGCAAGACTTTATGGTAGTCACGGCCGCGTGCATACAAGGAAATGACAGCCTTATCGTCAGCCTGATTCCGCTCTTCGGCGCGCCAACTTTCAGTCTTGGGTAAATAGTTCATACGGGCAGAAATCACCCTGACCGTGCCTGGCACCAGCTCTGCCGGGCGGGTGCGCTTGCTGCCGTGACTGGCCATATAGGCCATTTCGCCATGGTAACCAGCATCCAGCCAGGCCTGGAAGCTGCCTTCTATATGCGACAGATCGACATCACCTATGCGCAGCTCGGCAAAGCCCAGCTCCTTGCCCCACAGGCGTATTTGCCCCGCCAGGTCGGCCAGGGCTGTGCTGTCCAGACTCACGCGACCGGCCCTCTGCAGTACACAGAATGAGGGTGTTGTGCTATGTTAGACAGATTCATGAATAGGAACTTTGCAGGAAATGTCACATTATAAGACCACACTCGCCGATGAAGCAGCTACCCAGGCGCTGGGCAAATGCCTGGCACATGCGTTGACGCCGGGCATGAGCATCTTTTTGCATGGCGACCTGGGTGCAGGCAAGACTGCCCTGACCCGCGCCATGATCCATGCCGCCGGTCATAACGGTAATGTCAAAAGCCCGACCTATACCCTGGCCGAACCTTACCAGATCACAATCAAGGGTCAGGCTGTCACCATCATGCATTTTGACCTGTATCGGATGATCAGTGCAGATGAATTTGCCGAAGCAGGCTTTCGGGAAGAGTTTAATGACAGCAATATCTGCGTCGTTGAATGGCCAGAAAAAGCCGATGGTGTGCTGCCAGAACCCGATTTGAATGTATTTTTGCGCGTCGCCGGTAACGGTCGTGAGGTAGAATTGCACGCGTTGTCTGCTAAAGGTATCGCATGTCTCGCATCACTCAAGTTCGCCCCGAATCTGTAAGCCCTGAAAGTACGCCTGGTACTGGTACAGCGCGCTCCCAAAAACGCCGCGTCCTGCTCAAGGCAGGCGGCACCCTGCTGCTCTCTGTCCTGGCACCTGCTGCCAGGGCGGCGCAGATACTGGCCGTGCGCGTCTGGCCGGCAGAAGACTATACCCGCGTCACGCTGGAAAATGACAGCGAGCTGAAAACCAATCATTTCGTGCTGAAAGACCCATATCGCCTGTTTGTCGATATCGAGGGCCTGGAGTTGAATGCCAAGCTCAAGGAACTGGTCGCCAAGATCAAGTCGAATGATCCCTACATCAAGCAGGTACGCGTGGGACAGAACCGTCCCAACGTCGTGCGCCTGGTGTTTGATCTCAAAGAAGAAGTCAGCCCGCAGGTATTTACCCTGCCGCCGGTAGGCAATTACAAGCACAGGCTGGTATTCGACCTCTACCCTGCCAATCCCACTGACCCTTTGGCTGCATTGATAGAAAAAGGTGAATGGAACAAGGAACCTGGCAGCATCAACCAGGCACCAGTGGCAACCGCCAACCCGGCCGATATATTGGCGGGCAAGAGTGAGCCCAAAGTTGAACCCAAGCCTGAAGTCAAGCTGGATGCCCTGCCAGAAATCAAACCCGGTGCGCCTGCCATAGAAAAACAGGAAAAACCGGTACAACTGACCCGCATGATCACCATCGCCATCGACCCTGGTCATGGCGGTGAAGACCCCGGGGCCATAGGTCGTGGCGGCAGCCGTGAAAAAGACGTGGTGCTGGCAATTGCCAAGCGCCTCAAGGCCAAGATAGAACAGCACCCGAATATGCGCGTCATGCTGACCCGTGATTCAGATTACTTTGTGCCGCTGAATGTCAGGGTACAAAAAGCCCGCGCCGTGCAGGCGGATTTGTTCATGTCCGTGCATGCCGACGCCTTTGTCAATTCCAGCGCACGCGGCTCGTCCGTATTTGTCTTGTCAGAAAAAGGCGCAAGCTCGACTGCTGCCCGCTGGCTGGCAGATAAAGAAAATGCTGCCGACCTGATCGGTGGCGTCAATATCAAGACGCATGACAAGCAGCTTGCCAGCGTCTTGCTGGATTTATCGACAACCGCACAAATCAATGACAGCCTGAAGCTGGGCAAGGTCGTGCTTAGCGAGATAAGCGGCATCAACAGGCTGCACAAGGGTTCGGTTGAACAGGCTGGCTTTGCGGTATTAAAAGCGCCCGACATTCCCAGCATATTGATAGAAACAGCCTTCATCTCCAACCCGGAAGAAGAAGCCAAGCTGACCGACAATGCCTATCAGGATCAACTGGCAGATGCGGTCATGAAGGGCATCAAGAAATATTTTTCCAAGAACCCGCCGCTGGCTAAAAACCGCATGACTTGATGTGCATGGTGTGCTTGATGTGCTATCCAGGCATTTAGTAACTGCAAAGTTTTTGCACTTTATGCAGCGCATGTGCCAGCGCATCCAGCGGGATGGAACCCAGTGCCAGTCGCAAGGCTTGCGGCGCACTTGCACCCGCAGAAAATGCATCTGCCGTGCTGACCATGACGCCTTGTTTCGCAAGCTCTGCCGTGATCTGTTCAGCCCGCACACCTTCGCCCAGACTCAGCCACGCATAATAAGATGAGGGATGCGATCTGACATCGCAGCCCTGCAAAACTGTGCGCGCCAGGCGTTGCCGCTGCCTGGCATCCTTGCGCTTTCTTACTTCCAGCTCATCGACGATTCCCGCTTCTATCCACAGGCAAGCCAGGGCAATCATCAATGACGGCGTATTGCCGGAAGTGACGCGTATCGCTGTTTCCAGCGCAGGTATCAATGCATGCGGTGCAGCCAGCATGCCTATGCGCAAACCCGATGCCACACTTTTTGACAGGCCAGAAATATACACAGTCTGCGCGGGCGCATAAGTGAACACAGGCTTGGGTGCAGGTTCTGCCAGGAAGGCATAAGCCCCATCTTCTATGATCAGGAATTGGTGCTTTTGCGCCAGTTGCGCAAGCTGCTGGCGCTCTGCATCTGTCATCACCGTACCCATGGGGTTATGCATGGTGGGCATGACATACACGGCACGCACTGGCCGTAGTTTGCATAGCGCAGCCAGGGCTGGCAAATTCAATTTACCATCAGCCAGCGGCAAGGCTTCCACATCCAGCCGCGCAGATAGTGCCAGTGTTTTCATGCCGGGGAAGGTCAGCGCATCCGTCACCAGGATATCGCCCGGTGCCAGCAGGGCCTGCACCGTCACCGCCAGCGCTTGCTGTGCACCGTTGACGATGAGTACTTGCTCAGCAGGCAGGCGCAAACCACGGTTGCGTAAATGTCGGGCAATGATCTGCCGTTCATGCGGGCGACCACCTTGGGGTGCGGCATGCAGCAAGGCATCCAGGTCACCGGAACTGGCGATGCAACGCAAGCCTTCGCGCAGCATTTCATCTTGCCCAGGCAGGCAAGGATAATTAAAGATCAAATCCACCGCACCAGATTGCAAGGTCTGTTGCTCCAGACCCAAGCCACGCGGCAGGCTGGTATCACGCACAAAAGTGCCGCGCCCCATCTCACAGGCTACCAGGCCATGCGTCTCCAGTTCAGTGTAGACACGCGACGCTGTCGCCAGCGCAATGCCATGCTCTTGCATAAGCTTGCGCAGGGTCGGCAACTGCGCACCGGGACGCAATTTACCGTTGCGGATGCGGGTAGCATAATCATCAACGATGGATTTGTAGCGAGCCAGGGCCATAGGATGACAACATAAAATAACAACGAGAGAGTATCTAGAACAATTTTTTTACTGTATTAGATCAAAAGACTACACTGCCTGCATCTTTTCAGCAATCACCAGGATGCCACCATGATCAGCTTGAGTACCCTAGCCACCTTCAGCATTGCCGTCTTGCTCTTGCTATGTTCACCCGGCCCGAACATGGCCTTTGTCATGACTTGTGGCATGCAATATGGTGTGCGTGGCGGTGTTGCTGCTGCGCTGGGCATAGGGCTTGCCGATATCCTGCTGACTATACTGACAGCCTGCGGCATCAGCGCCATCATCATTGCCTGGCCGCCTTCCTTTGATCTGATACGCTATGCAGGAGCAGTATATTTGCTGTGGATGGCTTACAAGGCGCTACGTAGTCCTGCTTCAGCAATACAAACTACAGCTCGGACCGTGCCGCTACGCACTGTGTTTGCCCGTTCCTGCCTCAACAGCCTGCTCAATCCCAAGGCCTTGTTATTCTTCATGGTGTTCTTGCCGCAATTTGTCGATGCACAAGCAGGCATGGTCACGCAGCAGTTGTTGATATTGGGATTGGCACTGACCATCATCAGCACTGTTTTTCATGCCTTGCTGGGCAGCTTTGGCCATGTCACACGCCATGCCCTGATGCGCCACACAAAGGCCGCCAGGCTGCAGGCAAATGTGCTGGCGGCTGTGCTGTCCTTGCTGGCCCTTCGCTTGTTGTTGATGACGCGCTAGCAGTTGCATTTCCGGGGGTGCTGTTATCTGTATGCTATGATTTGCCGACATAGCCCAAGCACCGGAAACAATTTGTCCCCTCACAGGAAATATCTGCCCCTATGGCAATCAAAACCATCTTGAATGTAAGCGCCCTGGCTGGCGTAAAAATCACTTCCCGCCTCATAGGCTACACAGCATTCGGGGTATTCCTGAACCTGGTTTTATTGCTGTTTTTTACCAGTTGGGCTGGCAGGGGCCACAGCGGCTTGCCATTATTATTTCTTTGTGTGACGACCTTGCTGGCGCCCATCCTGTATTTCTTCATGGGTAAAAAGCAGGGTGTCGCTGCTGCCATGCATTTTTTGGCGGAACGTCATGGTACTGACCTGAGCCAGTTTGTCGTTGGCAAACTGACCGACAGCTATCCGCAGTTGCTGGACAAGGCCCATAACGCTGGCAGCACCAGCGCGGCCATCCATGAAAAAATCACCGAACAACTCAATAAAATGGGTGAGCAATCCGCCGTCAACAAGCTGGTCGTTAGCTCGCTGCTGCAAAAGTTTGATTTTATTTCTGTGATAGGTCGGGTATTGGAAAGCAATCCTGCCGCCGGCTCGGGCAGCCGCGAAGAGACCGCAGAAAAAATCGCCAAAGCCCTGGAAGAAAAAATGCGTGCAGATGACCTGAAACCAGATTTAAGCGCCCCCCGCAAACTGGTTGTGTGCAATATCGCCGCAGCCCTGTTCTGCGCGAGTATATTGCCGGTTATATTCAGGTAGGTGGGGAGGCGGTATTCACATGCCAACTCAAAAACGGAGCGTAGGTTGGGCTACGGGGTATCAGCCCAACACTGGGCCTTAACAAACGTATACGTTATTTAAACGCCGAGTGTTGGGCTGGTAAATCGTAGCCCAACCTACGAATGGATACCCCGTAGCCTCTAGCGAGGCCCGGCCCAACCTACAAAAAATTGTGGCGCTTCAATCGGCATTGAAAGAAAAAGGAATTTTGCAAAAGCAATTTCACCAAACCCTATCCAAAACCTACTCCACCACACTAGCATCCGAATCACAAGCAGTCCCTGCCGCGATCCACCGCTTCACCCGCCTGGCAAACCAGCTCTGCCAGGCAAATGGCAGCAAGCGCACATAGCTGGCGGGCTGGATCAACATCCCACAACGATATTGCTGCACATCCCCATTCCATTCCAGCGCCCGGCAACTGCCGCGCAACTGCCATAAAAACACCCGCGCCACCGGGCAGGGTTCTGCTGCACAACAAACGCCACAACCATTACAAGCCTGCCCCAAGGCAGGCTTCAACGGTGCACTGGCATGCAGCCAGATGATATGGGATGAAGTTGACTGTGCTTTCACAATACCTTCAGGTTCTTCAGGATGCCTTCTTCGGTCTCCGGAACAATTTCCACAAAGCGCCCAAAATAATAGGCACGACTGCAGCACCAACGCCAATCAGCACGATGGTATTCAGATGGTCACGAACAATTGGAATGTTACCAAAAAAATAACCACTCAATACCACACTGAATACCCATAACAAGGCACCCAGCACGTTATACAACTGAAAGGTTTTGTGCGTCATCTCAGAAAAACCGGCGACAAAGGGGGCAAAAGTACGCACCAGCGGGATGAAACGCGCCAGCACGACTGTCTTGCCACCATGTTTTTCATAGAATTCATGGGTCTTCATCAAGGCTTTGCGGTCTATCCAGCGGTAGTCTTTTTCCAGCACTTTATGACCAATCAAGCTGCCTATCCAGTAATTGATGGAGTTACCAGTAATTGAAGCAATCACCAGCAAGGTGATGAGCAACGTCACGCTCATAGACCCGGTGGCGCAAAAAGTACCTGCGATGAACAACAACGAATCGCCAGGCAGGAATGGGAAAATCACAAATGCCGTTTCGCAAAACACGATGGCAAACAACACGACATACACCAGCGTGCCGTATTGCTGAATGACGGTGCCCAGCATTTTATCGACATGTAAAATCATGTCGAGGAGTTGCATAAAATCCATTATTGTCCCAGGGTCTAGATAGTCTGTACATAAAGCCGCCGCAATCATACACCAGACGGCAATGTCTGAGACGCCTGACAGGTATAATCATGAGATGAATTCGAACCCTGCTACCCATCGCCCCATCCTGGCCTTGCCCGATAACCTGATTTCCCAGATCGCCGCTGGCGAAGTCGTGGAAAGGCCATCTGCCGTCGTCAAGGAAGTTTTGGAAAACGCCCTCGATGCCGGTGCCAGCAATGTCGTCATCCGCCTGGAAGAAGGCGGCGTCAAGCGCATTGCCATTACCGACAATGGCCGCGGCATACCGCCAGACCAGTTAACGCTGGCCGTGGCCCGCCATGCAACATCCAAGATTGCCAGCCTGGATGAGCTCGAACATGTCGCCACCCTGGGCTTTCGTGGCGAGGCTTTAGCCTCCATCGCTTCGGTATCGCTGCTGACGCTGACCACCCGCACCGCAGATGCTCCACATGCCTGGCAGATAGAAAACGGCAAGGTCTCACCCGCATCCGGCGCGCAAGGTACGACGGTGGACGTGCAAGACCTGTATTACAACACCCCGGCCAGACGCAAGTTTTTAAAGTCTGAGCAGACAGAATTTGGTCATTGCGCCGAGATCGTGCGCCGCATAGCCCTGGCCAGACCCGACGTCTCGTTTTCTTTAAGCCACAATGGCAAAGCCGTTGATCACTGGAATGTCAGCGCCATCGACAAGCGCAGCGCACAGATTTTGGGTGAAGCATTCTCGAATGCCCGCCTGTCCCTCGATGAAAGCGCAGGCCCCTTGCGTATACACGGCTTTGTCGGCCTGCCCACGGCATCCAAGGCCCGCGCCGATGCACAGTTCTTTTATGTCAATGGCCGCTTCGTGCGCGACAAACTGCTGACGCATGCCGTGCGCGCTGCCTATCAAGACGTGTTGCATGGTGACCGTTATCCATCCTATGTATTGGGGCTGGACCTGGACCCGGCACTGGTCGATGTGAATGTGCACCCATCGAAGATAGAAGTACGCTTCCGCGATAGCCGCTCTGTGCATCAGTTTGTCTTCCATGCCGTCAGCCGCGCCTTGGCACAAACATCGGCGACCGCCTTTGGCACTGTCCCCGGCCCCATGTCTGCAGGCTCTGGCATAGCCGCACCCGCAAATGGCAGCACGCCGTGGATATCCGGCGAGCAAACCACGTTTGCAGCGCAGTTTGCCAACCCATCCCCCTATGCTGTAGGAGGAGGTGCTACTGGTGGAGGCGGCTACGGCAATGCCTACCAGAATCCCTATCGCCCACAGCCCAATGGCGGCGTCACCCAAAGCATGGAAAACTATGGCGCTTTCTTCAGCCCGGGTATCGGTAGTGGCGTCAATGAAGCAGGTGCCAGCTATGCACCCGCCAACCAGGTCGCCAACAGCCTGCCAGATGACGACTACCCATTAGGCTTTGCCCTCGCCCAATTGCATGGCGTGTATGTGCTGGCACAAAACAGCAAGGGCCTGGTACTGGTAGACATGCACGCCGCCCATGAACGCATACTCTACGAACAATTAAAAAACGCCCTTGATGAAAACAGCATGCCGGTGCAACCCATGCTGATCCCCATCACCTTCTTTGCCGACGCAGTAGAAGTTGGCACGGTAGAAGAACATCAGGACACGCTCAAGGCACTGGGCTTTGACATGGCCGCCATCTCGCCAACCACGCTGGCCGTACGTGCCGTGCCAGCTCTCTTGAAGAATGCCGACGCCCAGTCACTGGCACGTGACGTCTTGCGTGAAGTGCGCGAATTTGGTGGCTCGCGCGTCCTGATAGACAGGCGTAATGAATTGCTGGGCACCCTGGCCTGCCACACTGCCGTGCGCGCCAACCGCAGCCTGACCGTGCCAGAAATGAATGCCCTGCTGCGCCAGATGGAACATACAGAACGCTCAGACCAGTGCAACCATGGCCGCCCGACCTGGGTGCAACTGGGTTTGAATGATCTCGACAAGATGTTCTTGCGTGGGCAGTGATGTGCTTAAGAACGTGATCAATAGCGTGACTAACTCAAAAGCAAGCATGAACCAGCCAGCCCAGGCCATCGCCCAGTTCTCGACAGCGCCGCTGTTCTTTTTGATTGCCGCATTCCTGATGCTGCAACCGCTATCGACTGACCTGTACCTGGCATCCCTGCCCAGCCTGGCAGCGGTGTTTGATGTGCCTGCATCCACTGTGCAACTGACACTGTCCATCTTTGTCGCTGGCTTTGGTGGTGCACAACTGGTCATAGGCCCACTATCTGACCGCTTTGGCCGCCGCCCCGTCGTCATCGCCGGGTTAAGCCTTTACCTGCTCGCCAGCCTGTTGTGTGGCGCATCGCAAAGCATGGGCATGCTCATCATTGCGCGCTTCTTACAAGCCCTGGGTTGCTGTTCTGCCGTCATCATTGCACGTGCGATAGTGCGCGACGCTTATGATCCGCAAGACAGCATCAAGGTCATTTCCAAGGCCAGTAGCTGGGTATCTGCCGCACCTTTGCTTGGGCCTATCCTGGGTTCATTCTTGCAAGTCAATCTGGGCTGGCGTGCGGCATTTTTTGTGCATGCCCTGCTGGCAGCAGCCTTGCTCATCATGGTTATCTTGCGCCTGCCAGAAACCAATCTGTATAAAGATGCCAAAGCCACCAATGTCAGCGGCTTGCTGCGCAATTACCGCATCGTGCTGGGTGCGCCGGTGTTCTGGGTGTATGCCTTGCCCGGTGCCTTGTCGTATGGCTCCATCTTTGTGTTTATCTCTGGCGCATCCTTTGTACTGATCAAGGTGCTGCTTTTGCCAACAGCCTGGTTTGGTTATTGTTTTGCTTTTGGTGTATCCGGTTACCTCAGTGGCACCGTGGTATGCCGCCGCTTGCATGCACGCTTTGGCACAAAAATCACCATGCGCATGGGCAGCAGCTTGTCTTTTGCAGCGGGCTCGACTTTTCTGGCAATGACACTGGCGGGCGTACAGCACTGGGCCATGCTACCGCCCATCATGTTCATGACCATGGGTGCGCATGGCATCAACTTCCCTATTTCGCAATCCAATTCTGTCTCGCCTTTCCCGCAACAGGCAGGCACTGCTGCTGGCCTCATGGGGGCGCTGTATATGCTGGTCGCCTTTATCGTCGGCAGCATCGTTGGTGCCACGCATAATGGCACGGTCTACCCACTCGCCATCATCGCCTGCAGCATGGGCAGCCTCATTTTTATCGCCGCCCGCGCCCTCCCTGCGCTGATCCCGGCAGAACAACCTGTATGAATATCTTAGCTAACAAAGTCATCGCCATCATGGGGCCAACTGCCTCAGGCAAAACCGCCGCCGCGCTGGAAATTGCGCGCCACTACCCGGCAGAAATCATCTCCGTCGATTCTGCCCTGGTCTACCGCGACATGAACATAGGCACGGCCAAACCCAATGCAGCAGAACTGGCCGCAGTGCCGCACCACCTCATCGACATCATCGACCCGGCAGAATCCTACTCGGTAGCGCAGTTTCGCAAAGATACGCAAAGACTGGTCAGCGAGATACAAGCCAGAGGCAAGCTGCCCCTGCTGGTAGGCGGCACCATGATGTATTTCAAAGCCCTGATGGATGGCCTTGATGACCTGCCAGGCGCAGACCCCGCCATACGCGCAGAACTCGATGCAGAAGCCGCCCGCATAGGCGTACCCGGCCTGCACGCCAGACTGGCAACCCTGGACCCGGAAACCGCAGCAAGACTCAAACCACAAGACAGCCAGCGCATACAACGCGCCCTGGAAATCATCGCCATCACTGGCCAGCCCATGTCCGCCTTGCTGGCCAAACAAGAGCGCGCCGCCCCACCCTTCGACATGCACGCCATCTCACTGGAACCATCAGAGCGCAGCGTACTCCACCAACGCATCGCCCTGCGCTTTGACACCATGCTACAGCAAGGCTTTATCGACGAAGTCAAGGTCCTAAAACAAAGACCAGACCTGCACGCCAACCTGCCATCCATACGCTGCGTAGGCTACCGCCAGGCTTGGGATTATCTCGATGGAGTGACCACCCTGGCAGAAATGCGCGAGCTAGGCATCATCGCCACCCGCCAACTCGCCAAACGCCAGGTCACCTGGCTAAGATCCATGCCTAACCGCATCATCATCGACTGCCTCGCAGCCAACGCCCAGGCGCAGATCATGGACAGCGTCAGGCAGGCATTGGCAAGCCCAGAGTAAATCCCAGCCAAGCTCACTACGAGCTTGGCTGGGATTCTCAGTGCGAACCTCATTTTTAACAATACGCAGCATAATTCAGACACAAAACCAGAAATGCTTTGCTTTTTAGGCAAAAATAGCCGCAGTTCCCATCAAAATCTGGTTTTGCATATTGACAGCCAAAAGCCAAACTGACATAATCGCAGGCTTCTTGGTGATATAGCTCAGTTGGTTAGAGCACAGCACTCATAATGCTGGGGTCGGTGGTTCAAGTCCACCTATCACCACCAGAATTTTCTTGCAGAGCGATCTGCAAGATGCAAAGAACCCGCTTATAGCCTTGTGCTTTAGCGGGTTTTTTGTTGAAAGTTACAAAAATCCCCCTACTCACCGAGTGACTCTTTTAAATCACTCAATAATTCCTCAAAGTCCGATTCTGTGACGGATTGAACCTCTTCTGGTAATAACCACATACTTGTCGCATCAAGATGTGCAATTAGTGCTTCAGATTCCCCTTCTACCAATTTTTTGTTAGACCACAATTCGTAAGCTGGTATCTGAATAAGCGCGTAATCACGTCCACGCCTTTGTAAATCAATCGCCTGAGTTGCAATTTCTTTGTCTGATTTCATAGATTCTCACTAAAAATATTTTTAAATGCAATTCAACGGCATCTTCATCTCAATTTGAAAGAACTGGATTTGAGGATTAGGCATGGCTCAATAACGGCCTTCGCCAAGAAGTGGCATGTGGATCAAACTGACCTAGAAAACGAACACTTCACTGTTTAATCAAGTGAACGATCAGGAAGTATTGCGCAGATTGTTCCAGCTACCCAAAATCCAACTCTCGATTTAAGCCCTGCGCCACATCTCCCCAAATACGATTCGGGAACGGATGTCTGCTAAAGAAAACGAGGTGATAAAGTGGCCTATTGCCATTATCCCGAACCAGCGGCATACGCTGGCTAATATTAAACCCCAGGCTCTTTACAAGCCCGCACCAATAATCGAAAAACTCTTCATCTGCATCACCACGAACAAATGCCATCGGATCGATGTGTTCACGCCAACCGGGTGCAGTGAGATCAAATCTTGCTCTTTCTGGATGACGTTCCATCAAAACATTGCGACGCAAATCCATGGTGCTAAAATGAACTGCGAAATCTATATACTCGAGCTTGGCAAGCTTCTCAATTACATTAAAACTTAGATACTGCAAATTGTACGGATCTAAGTATGCCAAACAAAGCGCTCCAGTTGGAACTGTTTTCAATACTAGGTCAACGGTGCTTTCAGCAGGACCTTCAAACGCTCTCACAGGTGCCCCAAAGGCTTTTAAACGAACCTCACAAGCGCGGACACGCTCTACGTCAAGATCGCCAATTAAACATGAGGTAAACCCTGCATTACTAAGCAAAGAATGCTGCCACGCAACGATAGATCCGCCGTGACGTGTTATAGCTTCACCTTTTACTTGAATTCGACCGGGGCCGCAAAAAAGATCTATAAAAATTCGATGACGAAATTTTTTGCGTGCTTGGCGTGTCCCTTCCACATATTTTGCCAAGTAAGTATGCTTTTGCATTGGCACCCAATCGCCAACTCCGTCGCCTTGTCTGCCGTGTTCAATCGGCAAATCTGCATAGGGATCTGAATCATGCGCGAGTACAAAGCTCATCGAAGCGTACTCAATGTTGTGGAATGAAAAAGGTTCTTTTGTAGGCATCGCTGAATTAGGTCGCTATCGCATATATATCGCGCATACCGTTTAGACTTACCATCTTCAGATTTAATAGCTATTTCTTTCTCACCAATGAGCATTTCTAACGCAGTGTTATACATCCCCGCAGTCGCAGGCGACGTATTGCAAGTCGAAGAAAACAACTCTCCCACAGTCACTGGCGAAGTTCTTGATGCGATATTTACGGCCAATTGTTGGATTAGTGCCGAATTTGATTGATGCAAAGCGACGTCATCAAACTGAAAACCTCCAGTAAACTCTTGACGAAAGCCCATTGTGTGCGGTGCAAGCATATCAAGTCCCGCACCACCGTAATGCACAAAGTGATTTTGAAACTGCCAATGGACTTGCTTCATAACGTCCTGAGCGCGGTGATGCTGAGATAAGTGAACAAGCCAATATTCGCCATGACCACTCCCTTGCCCACGAATAAAAAAAGGTGTAAAGAATTGTGCTCCACATTTACTCACTAAGGCTTGATATAGTGCACCTTGAATAAAGCGACGCCAATCTGCATCGTTGCCTTTGATGTCTTCAATTGTTTGGCCGCCAAGTGCTTCATGGACATCAATTGCAAGCGCCTTTCCAACATGCTCCGCGAATTCATCGTTAGTGTATGTTGCAAATGAGGAGACATGAAAAGTAAGTACCACCTCGCTGTGTGGCAAACTTGTAAAAATCTGACGAATTAACGGCGCCGGAACATCGGTGTATCCGTATTGATCAAGAAAGAAAAGGGCTCGTCCGGCCCGAGGCGTGTGTCGCGCAACCTGGGCAATAGTCGCAGAAGCTGCAGATGCAAATTCCTCACATAAAAGATGTATAGAATTGCCAATCTTGGCACCATAGCCATGCAATTTAAGCACCTGCATTAAATACGCGATCGCATGCTTATTTTTATCAATAAAGACATACTGGATATCTAAATCCAATTTCTTCGTTCTATCTCGATTAATTAAGGTCGTAGCCTCTTCGACAGCTTTAAGCATTCGTAGGGGCGAGCCGAGTACTTGTTGAGAGGTACCGCGAATTGTGTATAGGCCACCACCACAAAATCCATCAACCAAAGTCAAACGAAATCGCTCCATTCCTCTTGCCTTGAGCGTACGCTGTTCAAAATATCGAACCAAGTAACCAACTAACACATCATGTTTGGTCAGGCTGTGAAGATCCAGTTCAGCAGGACCATCCCTCCAGTCGTAATGCTTGCCTTTCGCCAAGGATAAATCCTTTCAGTCGATGACGGTTCACTTACTCTTTTGAAGTTTCGGAAACTGATCCCAATGCCGACCACCAAGCACTCTCCCAGCCTTACCTTTCCCCACTGCAGCAAGCTGAATCTCGGAATCACCATGGCGAACAATATGTATTAATGTCTTTTTTGTCAATACATCGGTAGTGAGCTCTATTGGAGCCCAGTGCCCCCACTGCTTAAAGTGAAATGCCACTTTAGCGGCACTACACTGTTTACGCAATTCATCGGGCCATTGAGGCTCCATTGGTCGAGAACCGTGACCAGACTCGCCCCCAGCAATAACCCAGTCAACTCGGATGCCAGCTTGGTTACGTTTCAGATATTTTTGTAAATCAACTGGTCCAAGTAATGGTTCACAGGATAAAAATCTGACAGCAGGGGTAGTAAACTCTAATAAGTGCCGAATTCGCTTGTCGGCTTCGGCTTGATTTTCAACAGTAGTTCCGAGCCATACGTTTGAGGGAAACGTATATCCTTTCGGAAGTTGCTTCTTTACTAGGTGAATACGCTTAGTTAACAGAAGCCAATCTAACTGTGGCGTCTGAGCAATAAGCTCTAGAAGTCTAAGTCGATGCGATATAAGATCTGGCCTATTTTCAAATACGTCAGCCATTGATGCACAGAAAACCCTCTTTCTAATACCTTGTGCAACAGCATCTGCATTCCATTTGTGCGGTTCTTTCCAATGAGCATCACCAAAGAATCGTCGTTCTGTTTTAGCCCCCCACACATCTTCGCCCAAACGCTTTGCCCAAGTTTCCGCATAGCAATGATCACAGGCAGCAGAGACCCTTACGCAACCCCACCAAGGGTTAAACGTATGATGCGTCCATTCGATTGCAGTGTCTTTACCCATATTTCAAAATGTCAATTTATAATTAATTATACTGCTTTTATATTCAGTTAGTTAGCTTCGAAATCAGTTACTCACTTTTAACACTTTGAAACTAAAGGAGCAAATTTTAATCATTTTTTGAATTGCATTGACGTGAGCTACGTTTAGCATGCAATCTTAATGCTTTGACCATTAGACAGAGTAATAGCGGCAGCATTGCAAGGCATTATTCGAAGTTGAAAATCTGCAGACTGTCTATATCAGGAATATGTTGAATCGGTTAACATGATCGAGCGTCAAATTTCTTATTTTCATCACCGCCGTAAATTATGACCGCCAACCGCATTAACTACATCAACACCGCCCTAATTATTTTTTCCTGCGTTATTGCGTTCGTCATTCCATTCGAATTATTTTTATTCTCTTACGGTGTACTAGGGCCATTGCATTACCTGACCGAAATAGGCTGGCTGCATAAGAAAAATTATTTCACCAAGGGTAGATACGACTTTATTTTCTTGATTGGCTTGTGCTTTGCTTTGCTGTTCTTCCCGGCCTTTTTACATCTATCCAAAGACAGCACTTTTGCCGCAGACGTGGTTGCGCTTGCTGTTTTTTTGTCGCTTATTTTTGTGCTGGTAGAAGACAAGCTTTATAGAATTGCGCTTGTGGTGCTGGCCTTGCTGGCCATAGTTGTAGTCAATAAATCTCCAGCTTATTTAATCTGGATTGGTCTTTTTCTTCCCACCATTATTCACGTCTTTATTTTTACCATGGCGTTTATGCTGTTTGGTGCATTGAAAGAAAAGTCGTTCTCGGGATATTTATCTGTCGCGGTTTTGATCTTATGCGCCGCGAGTTTTTTTCTTGTCCAGCCAACGGGCTTGCAGTATGCGGTGAGTGATTATGTTCACAAAAGTTATTTTCAATTTGAATTATTGAATTTTAGTTTGATCAATATTTTTCACCTCGATACGCTAGAAAAGACCAGCGAGATTTTTACCAGCAATGCAGGTTTTGTAATCATGCGGTTTATTGCCTTTGCTTACACCTATCATTACTTGAACTGGTTTTCAAAAACATCGGTCATACAATGGCATAAGGTTCCAAGGCAAACTTTGTTTTGGACAATTGCGATCTGGCTGCTGTCGATGGGCTTGTATGCTTATGATTACAATCTGGGATTGCAGGTTCTATTCTTCCTGAGCCTTTTACATGTGCTTTTGGAATTACCGCTCAATGTTGTGTCGTTTGCGGGTATAGGGAAGGCGCTGGCTGGCAGCAGGCTCACTATTGCTGGAGTCGTTGAGAGGTAAGTGATCAAGCGTTTGCCGGGAGCGTGCCTGCCTTCTGTTTCCAAAGACTATGTCCCAGCCAGTGCACTGAACAATTGCACCGCCTGATATTGAGGCCGCAAGTGCTACCTATGCGTGCTATGGACAATTAGGGTCACAAATGCGAACAGCAACTCTTGGCGTACCTGACGGAAGAGTTGCGGTCATACTTCTGAGCAGGTGTACTAACTAATTTGTATATTCTTCCGACCCAATGGGTAACGGCCTTTGTTATCTTTAATGAAGATATTCAACTGTTCCAGCAATCCTGAACTGGCATTGCGGGTGACGAAATTGAAGCTCTCTTTGTCCGTACCGGCGATATCGTGGATATCTGCCAGTGCCAAGCTGCCTGCTCCGTATTTTTCGGCAAGGTAGCTGTTGCTGACATCGCCTTCGGCAAAGGCGTCTATCTTTCCACCCCTGAGGAGTTCGACAATGACAGCCTGAGCATCAGACTCGGAAGTGACATACTGATCGACAAACTCGATCGTATCGCGACAAAGAGGGTAACGCGCATGTGCATCGAGATCGGCGGTTGATTTTTTGGTGACAACTATTTTTTTGCCTGCCACGGTTTCATATTTGTCAAACGTCTCTTTGTCCGTGGCACGCACCAGCAATGACCTTTGAACATGAAAGTAGGAATCACTCCATGACGCATATTCCCCTATAGGCCGATCATTACGTCGTTGAATGCCCGCAGCGGCGATATCGCAATGATCCTTGCCGGGCAGAGTCCAAATGCCGTCGAAGTCATGCTCTTTCAATACTAATTCCAGCTTCAGGTTGCCGGCAAAATTTTCCAGGGAGAAGACGTCCAGACCTGTGAGCCCCTTATCCTTGTCTTTATAGCAAACCGGGGCGAACCCACCGTAAGTGTAGACGGTTAATTTACCGGGGACCAGGGTTGTAACTGTCGTTGCATCTTTCATGATCTCATTTCCTGATTAACTTGCTGTTGAAAAGCGAGGGGCGATTTGGGAACCATCACCACTTGAAACTTGATATCAGACCCAACCTGGCCGGGTAGTAGAAACCGGTTCGTATCCAAATCGGAGCTGCAGTTCTTCCACAATTTTTGTTGTACTTTGAAAGACTTCCCCATTATTTTCAAGCATGCTGGAAGTAAAAATTCCCTCTGCAATCTTAATCGAGGCACTATCAAAATTAAAACTGGAATATGGGCAAAGCGTTATCGACACATCTGAACGCCAGGTTCTCCTGGAGAAAAATTTGACTGGCTTATTCTGTTTGTTTCCAATATTAAAGCGAAGTTGCCACTCTTCCCAATATGCTCCGTTGCGAAAACGTACTAATACAATTTTAAAGCTGTGTTCACGAATAGAAGTCATTAGATCGAATATACGTTTTAATTTTATTAAATCTATCGCTCATTCTGTAGATTTGGCCGCCCCAGTTTCGTCCAGGCTTTCTACCTTCAATAACTCAGCCGTCGTCAAGATACCTATCTTGACGATGTTGTAGCCTTTCATGGCTTCGCAACGCAGTGAGCCCTGGGTGCAGAAACGGATATCACCTAGGTAGTTTTCATCGGGGTAATAGAAGAACAGCATGTCACCTGCACTCTCTATGTTCATGGCGCGGTCCAATACTTCTTCAGGGAATTTGCCTTGTGTTACCTTGAGCAACCATTCGCGGAATCTGGGGATGGCGGCGGTAGAGATTTCTTTGGTGACTTTATTATGCGGGGCGTGGAAACCCAGGCGTGTCCGTTCGAGGTGTTTGCTGACGAGCATTTGTCTTTCTGTACCGGCCATAAAGATGAGCGCGCAGGCAGACATGCAATTGCCGTTGACTGCAGTGTTCATCTTGCCTTCTGTAATGAGTTCAGCGATGTCATAGGCGGCGCGCATATTGCCACCGGGGCTTTCGGTCATCACTACTGTTTTGACCGGCCCTTCTTCCAGTTTTTTGCGGAATAACTTACTGTCTTCCGGTACGACTTTGCCAAACAGTATCAGAGTCTGGTTGGACCTTAACATGGTCATGGCAGTGGCATTGCCAGATAAAAATAGGGTGCACAGGGTGAGAAAGGCAAAAAGCTGTTTTAGATTCGATGGCATGACGATAAGCTGTGGTAGGTGTAGATATAAAGAAAGAAATTTTTACTCATGGTGAAAGCATGCCTACCTCGCAAACACCAGGAATAAATATGCTTTTTGATGGTTAACAGGCCTTGGGGCATTAGACACCAAACATTCATCATTTGACAATGCTTTTATTGAATCAATTACCACAAGCTACAGTCCAGGTATTTCATTGATAATGGGAAAGTAATCGGTAAAACCAGCGACTGACATCACATCAATACCTAAAAGGCAAGCCATGTTCACTCTGTCCAACATTAAGTCAGTCACTACAAAACAAATACTGCTCGCTTATGGTGTTGCGCTACTCGCCATACTTGCGCTGGATGCAGTGTGGCTGGGTCTGCTGATGACAGCTACCTACCAGTTTTATCTGGGCGAACTGATGCTGGCGCAACCGAGGCTGATACCAGCGGCACTGTTTTATCTGTTGTATGCATTTGGGTTAACGGTATTTGGCATAGTGCCAGCCTTGCGTGTACATAGCTGGCAACAAGCAGCCTGCCTTTGTGCTTTGCTGGGTCTGGTGGCTTATGGCACGTATGACCTTAGCAATTTGGCGACCTTGAAAGCTTGGTCGCCCACACTGGCGGCAATTGATATCTGCTGGGGTGCCCTGCTGTCATGTATTGCCGGTACGCTAGCGTATTTTGGCGCAAGTCGTTCAGTGTGAGCGATTTGCTAGAGTAAAACTGGTTCATCCGGCAATTCGTTTTTATTTTCGCCAGTTGCCGGAGAATGCATCATCAAATGTTGACCAACAGCCTGTATGCCTTTGATGGCACCTTCTTCATAATGCCCCAGTTTGAAGGCGTCTTCCATTAAGTGGCAAACCTGGTTCCAGGCATCAATCCCGGTTTTACGATAGATCCCTCTGTCAGCAATGATTTCTACCTCACGATCTGCCAGCAGCACATAGATCAAGACGCCGTTATTGTATTCAGTGTCCCATACTCCCTGCTGGGAAAAAACTTCTATGGCACGCGCCCTGGTGGATTGGTCTGCAAAAAGGGCGTGGCAGTCAAGCGCACTTTCTATGACAAAGCGGATTTGCCCCTGGTGTGTTGCTTCGTTGTCTTTGATGGCAAGTTCTATGGCATGCAGGCTCTTGGCCGGGAAGATGCTTTTTAGTTGGGACTGGCTGCTCAGCAAGTGTTTTGCGATACGCCGGAAATTGAGTTTTTTCATATCACCACCGCCCCGATGCACCGCCACCGCCAAAACCGCCGCCACCGCCACTGAAACCTCCGCCACTCCCGCCAAAGCCTCCGCGTCCTGAGCCACCATAATAGGCACCAATACCACGAGCCCCCAGTACACCGCTAAACAGACTGAAGACCATTGCTACGATAGCGGCCAAAACCGCCATGGAGACCGCGCCTATGACAAACCAGGCGATAACGCCGACTACGCCACCAGTAATGATAGCGCCGGGCAATCTGCCAAATATGGCGCGCAAGACACCGCCGACGACCAGGGCCAGTACAAATAATATCGGCGCATATTGCTGGAATCCACCGGCATCTATCGACCTGCCCTGGGTTTGGGCTGGCAAGGGCTCTCCATCAATGACGCGCATGATCTGGTCTGTACCAGCTTTGATGCCTGCATAGTAGTCGCCCTGCTTGAAGTAAGGTGTCATGGTTTCGGCAATGATGCGCTTGGCGATGGCGTCATTGAGTGCCCCCTCGAGGCCATAACCAACTTCTATGCGCATGGCATGGTCATTTTTGGCGATCAACAGAATGACACCGTCATCCACTTTCTTGCGTCCCAGCTTCCATTGTTCAGCCACGCGCAAGGCATACTGCTCTATGCTTTCTGGCGCGGTAGTCGGTACAATCAGCACTGCAAGCTGGCTACCTTTTTTACTTTCAAAGCTTTGCAGGCTTTGTTCCAGTGTAGTTTTTTGCTCAGGGCTGAGTGTGGCAGTCTGGTCTGTGACGCGGGTTTGTATGGGTGGTACGGCAATTTGTGCGTGAACACCAAGGGCAAACAGCAGCATCCATGTGAAGAATGCCATTGCTGTTTTTTGCAGGATATTCATTTTGCGCTGCCCGCACTATTCGCTGCAGGTGCAGTAAAGTCCACTTTGGGTGGCTTGGCAATTTCTTTTTCATTCTCCACCGCGAAATTGGGCTTGACCTGATAGCCAAACATCATGGCTGTCAGATTGGACGGGAAGGAACGTACCAGCACATTGTATTCTTGCACTGCCTTGATATAACGATTACGCGCAACGGCAATGCGGTTTTCTGTGCCTTCAAGCTGGGCTTGTAGGTCACGAAAATTAGCATCGGATTTGAGTTGTGGATAATTTTCAGTGACAAGCAATAATCTGGACAAGGCACCGGACAATTCACCCTGTGCTGACTGAAACTTGGCAAAAGCTTCTGGATTGGCCAGCAATTCAGGCGTGGCCTGTATGCTACCAACTTTGGCACGGGCATTGGTAACACCCAGCAATACATCTTTCTCTTGTGCCGCAAAGCCTTTGACGGTGTTCACCAGATTAGGTACAAGATCAGCGCGACGCTGATACTGGTTTAATACTTCAGACCAGCTAGACTTGATTTGCTCGTCACCACTCTGGAAACCATTGTAGCCACAGCCCGACAACATCAGTATTGCCATCATCGACAATAAGCATCCTAATTTTCGCATTTGATATCTCCACGATGACACATGCGCCATCACGCGCATGCGCTTATTTTTTGTCTGTAATGGTCATAGTGGCATTTCGCAAATATGACTTCGGTGCGTTGGCGTACAGTTCGCCAATTAACACTCACAGACTAAAACAAATCGTGCACCAAACTTTGATGCCAGTCAAAGTTTGGTGATGCAAAAGATCAACTTGTTATTTTGGATTTGCGTGAAGACCAGTGCACGTGGACGATGCGCCATTGCTCGCCCTGCTTTTCCAGCAGGCTGGTTTCAGTACCAAAGATGTGGATGTCCTTACCCTTGTGCTTTGCCCTGGTCTCGGTTTCTTGCCAGATCATGGCGAGCTTGCCTTCTATGCGTTCGCTGGTTTGCAGGACTTTGCGGTTTGCGTTTTTGGCGAAGACGATGTCTTCTGGCAAGTGATGACCTGCGTATTCTGCCCTTGAACGTTCTACATAGCCAGATTCATAGATGGTGACATCCGTTGCCAACAATTCTGTTGCCCTGTTCTTGTCACCACTGGCGAGGGCTGCGTGGAAGGCATCCAAGGCATCCGTTGCTTCACTGGCGCAGGCGATAGCAGTGAACATACTCATTGATAGCAGCAATGCGATTCTTTTCATGTGTATTTCTCCGGCTCAGTTAATCCTGATTGAGCTTGGTTAATCCTGGTTAATCTTGGTCAGGTTGACCAGACCCGGTTTTCCTGGTCTGGTCAACCCGGGGTTTTACTATTGTTTTACGACTTGAATGTCAGTCACATAGATTGCGCCATTGATTTTTTCTGCCCTGAACCTGACTTTATCACTAGTGGCCAACTTGTCGAGCATGGCGACGTCCTTGCTCCTGAAGATCATGGTCATGCCTGGCATATCAAGATTCTTGATGGGGCCATGCTTGAGTGTGATCTTGTTGGTGCTCTTGTCAATCTTGATGACTTCGCCTTCAGATACGTCATTACTGAGGCTTGCTGCCGTGTTGCTATCTGTGCTGGCTGGTATGCTTGCCTGAGCATGAGCAAGTTGCAAATTCGAGCCAAGCAGGATAACCGCTATGAATATTTTGATGTGCTTCATATAGAGTCTGGTCACCGTAATCAATGTTGAATTAATGTTGATGTGCAGGGGCGCTGCTTGCACTGATAGTCCTGGATTTACTGACCTGCACTTTGCCTTTCATGCCTGCATCGTAGTGTCCAGGCTGCAGGCAGGCAAAATCTATCTTGCCTGCTTTACTGAATTGCCAAAGCACTTCGCCACTCTGCGCTGCTGCCAGGGTGATCATATTTGGATCACTGTGCTCCATTTCCGGATTTTTCTTCATCAGTTCATAGTGTTGCCTGAGTTCTTTTTCTGTGCCGAGCACGAACTCATGTTTGAGTTTGCCTGAATTGCTGATAAGGAATCGTATGGTTTCACCTTGCCTGGCCTGCAGATTGGCAGGGCTGAAGCGCATGTCGTCATTCATGTCTATGGCGATAGTGCGGCTTACGTCAGCGGCATCGCCGGGCCTGCCTATGGCTGCGTCATCGTGGCCGTGGCCACCTGAGTGTGTGCCGGATGCGATGGCGGTAGATGTAAGCTGCACCAATACCAGCAGCATGCTGGTGAGCACGGTGCGGCTTGCTAATTTAATTGCGTTCATGATTCTTGTCCTTGTCCAATGATGGAAATGTCCCGTTGCTGCGGATGACTAGACATGGCATGCGCGAAGCTAGTCCGCCAGCATGCAAGCCAGCAACGATGACGATCAAACCCTGAATAACTCAGGGGAAATACAATCAAATGGACTTAGAACTTGGGTGGTTTTTCCGGGCAGTCGCCAATATGGCCAGCGTAGGATGAAAAAATCGGGTCGATTTTTTCTGAGGTAGGGCGCAGTAATGCCGTAGGCAAAATCGCGTTCAAAATAGCTGCAGCAATACAGCATTCTTCGCCAGAGGCATCATGATCAATTGCAGCCTTGTGGACTGACTCATCTGCATGATGTTGATGTGCATGCTGTTGACCGGCAGTAGTCTGCTGATGCTCAGTAGAACAACATATTCTGGACGCGGCTAAAACTCCTTGTACAGGAATAGCACACATCAGCACACATAACAGAAATAGTCGGAACAGCTTTTTCATGTTGCGAATTATAACTGTTTTATTATCCTGGCGACTTTTACCCCTGGCAGGAATGAATACAGGTAAATGCATGAAAAACAAAAACCCGCTGGGCTTGCGCCGCAGCGGGTTTATTTACACACGCCAGACTAGCTAACTGGCTAACTAGCTTGGAAGCTTAAAAGCCATACACCGCGTCAGAGCCCTGCTCAGGCGTGGGTTCTGACCTGGTTACGCAGGGCTTTGATCAGGTCATGGTTACGCAGCACGCCTTGATACTGACGCTCTACGACCAGGCGCACGTGCGTGGGCAAGTCTTTTTCCAGGGCTTTGCGATAAGCTTTCACGGCAACATCTTCGCCGCGTTCGCACTCGTCGAGTACTGTTTCATCGTCTTTGCCTGTGATGGCCGTACGAATATTGGTCCAGGCACGATGCAGTGCACCTGAAACACTGCTACTGGTCTCTGGATCGCCACCTTGATTACGTACCAGTTCCTGCAACTCGCCCGCTGCAAGCGCGCATTCGCGTCCACGTTCAGCCAGCATGGCTTTCAGTTGAGGATGGCGGGCACTGGCATCTTCGGAACAAGCTTTAAATCCTTCTTCGCCATCTTTGCTGGTTTCTATCAGGTCGTTCAAAGTAGAAATGATGTCGTCGTTATCCATGATGTTTCCTTTATTGGTAGTGAAAAAGCCGGCGTTAATGCTGAACATGCTTGCACACTGTATGTCGCCACATTGTTGCTACATTGTTGCTACATAAGGGCAGGCAGGGCAGCTTGCCGATAACTTGCCTGTCATCATGATTACTGGCATGACAGGAATTTCGTCAAGAGAAAATATCTCTCTTTGACATAAGCACATACTAAAACCCTCAGCGATTCAAGCATATCGGACATGGGCTTACTGCCATGTAGGAACTCAAGAGATGTAGCTTCAGACCTTAAATTTTGACGTCGTTGTATGCCTGGGCTTTAGCTGGCAGTAATTTAGCTTGCCTACAGTGATTTACGGTTGAGCAGCGCCGATTTACTTCATCTATTCCTACAAAGCCTGGCGTTCGTGTCCTATATGGAGGCATTTGGGCCGATGCTAGTATGCAATGCAAGTCGATAACAATACAGCTACATGCTGGCGGTGTATGAATTGGCACTGGCTTACCGCATAGTTACCGCATAGATCAGGATTCACCAATTTTCTGGAGAAATCGCAATGAATACATGTCTATTTAAAAGTGGGGTATTTTTTTTGCAGGGCGCACTGAGCTTGGGTATAGGTCACCTGCTTGGTAAGCAGCACTTGCGCACCAGCGGTTATCAAATGCTGACCAATGCCAGATGCCAGGTTGCCATCGCTGATGCACAAAAGGTGATCCGGCAATGCATCAAACGCCAGCAAAATAGCCTCACTTCGATTTCACGGTCCTGAGCACAGATTATCTGAAACAATTGAATACAACCTGGAGATATATATGATAGCCCCAAAACATTTATTCCTCGTCGCCGGTCTTGCAAGTTGGGCCTTGATGACTGCTTTTGGCAAAAAAAGGTACCACGAGCGACATACTGCCAAGAAATTGCATAAAGCCGAAATCAGTACCTGGGAGGGTGAAGGCGGTAATCTGCCCCCAAAAGTAAGCCGACCTGCTGGTGAGAACGGTGCAGCACCTCAATAAATCTGTACGAACAATATTCCAGCAACTATCTACGGGTAGCGCGCTGGTTTTGATCAAGGAAAAAGGAGTAATCATGCCTAGCAACCCAAGCAATAGTGTAGCCCCGGTAAATGGGACAACTGCAGGGACAACTGCAGGAACAACTGCAAACAATACCAATAGTCCTTCCATACCCTTTCCGACCAGTGACAATCCACCGACTCTGGTGGAGCAAGTCCAGGAAAAAACTACCGAAGCAGTCAAACCTGTAGTCGAGAAATTGGCTGTCATTAAAGAGCAGGCTGCCAGCAAATTAAGTTCAGGCGCCAGTCAGGCAGTGACAAAGCTGGGTGAACACAGTGAAAGACTGTATATATCACAGGCTAAACTACTCGATACCTGTCGTATTCAAGTGAGAAGACAGCCTATGACGATGCTGGGCTTGGCTGTGGCGACCGTGGTGGCACTCGGTGTTTTATTCGGCCGTCAGACGCGCTAAAAGGCGTTTACGCCAGAGCAAAGGAGGGCCGGATAGATTCCAGCTAATTTTGCAGAGTCTTTCTGCCTATCCTCTCTGTAATAAAAGCAGCAGGACTTGTCTTGCTGCTTTTATTACGGAGAGGGTACGAAATTTTCCCGCTGATGTCCCTCGATTGCTTGTTCAAACGCATGTGGCATATACTGAGCTTGGCTAAAGCAATAGGCTAGGTGTGTTCGGCAAGGAATTTTGACGATATTTACCCATATCCCGGTGAGGTGCTATGCTATGGCAACAAGTGAGGGCATATCGTGGATAGATGCCCAGGCACAAAAAAGCATGGTGAGTATTTGAAAGCTCGCCCGGCTTCTGGTTAAATGAATTTTGTGATGCCACATAGAAACTAGTTGAGATAATTGTGTATTCGCAAATTTGAAGGAAGAAAATGATACGTATCGCAGTCTGTGACGACCATCAAATTGTACGGGCCGGCTTCAAGCAAATATTTTCAGAAGTCAGCGACTTCGAAGTCGTGGCAGAAGCGACGACTGGCCGTGAAGCTTTGGAGATCGCCAGGAGAGAGGCTTGTGATGTCATGCTACTTGATATCAGCATGCCAGACCAAAGCGGCATCGACACTTTGCGTACGATCAAACAAGGGCAGCCAGATTTACCTATTTTGATTTTGAGCGGTTACCCGGCCCAGCAATATGCAGTGAATCTCTTGAAAATGGGTGCCAATGGTTACCTGAACAAGGAATGTGATGCCGATGAACTGATCAAGGCCGTCAGAACAGTATCCACCGGGCGTCGTTATGTAAGTGCCGACGTGGGTGAAATTCTGGCACAGGGATTTGACCATGATGCAGAAACAGCCTTGCACACTGAGTTGTCCGACCGTGAATTCCAGGTATTTTTAAGACTGGCCAAAGGTGAATCTGTATCTGACATTGCGGTAACACTGTCACTCAGTGTAAAAACCATCAGTACCTATCGCACCCGCGTCATGGAGAAAATGAATCTGCAATCAAATTGCGACCTGACGTATTACGCAATGAAAAATAATTTGCTGGAATAGCCAAGCATAAGCGAGCCGGGTAAAAGGGAGAAAGCGAGAAAAGAAAAGCTGTTCAGCGTCGTGCAGTACAGCCTAATGAGCCAGGGCCTGTATGTGACCTACCAGGCTATCCATTTCACGGGACTTATCAAAAAAACCTTCAGCACCCAGTGACATGGTGCGTGTTTTCAAAGCATTGCTGGGGTTGCTGGTAAATACCAGGCGTGAGCCATATTGACGACCATCGCTTTTCAAGCCAGACAATACCGCCAGGCCACTGCCTTCACGCAAGCCTATGTCTACGATGGCGACATCCCACTCGATAGAACGCAATTGATATAAAGCCTCTTTTTCACTTTCTGCGAAACCGATGACTTCTACATTTTCCGTCTGCTGCAATACCTCAATCAGCACTGAACGAATTCTTTGCGCATCTTCGATTAAAAATACTTTCAATTTTTTCTTGTCGTTCATTATGTTCCAAACTCTTGCGAACTGAAACTCGCTGTGATAAGAGCACTCCAGCACGAGGCCTCAATGAAATTCATTTTAAGGAGAGTCTGCTCGATTAGCAATAATCTTTCACGGAATTGCTTGTAGGAATAAACCTACCTCTTCAGATTTCCGGGGCTAGAAAAAAATTCTCAGGATTTATGACACATAATTTATCAATTCAGGTATTGTTTTTTATAAACTGCAAGTGAAAAAATCTCCCTTACTGATAAAAACAAAAATGGAAATCTGCATGACTGATTTTATTTTTCTTCTGCACTCACATGATACTTTGAGGCGCTATTTGAGGGAATTCTCATGAAAAAAAACACATCAACTTCGATACCGCTATACATCACTTTTTTATTCGTGAGTTGCCTCTTCATTTTGATTGGCAATGCCTATTCTGCTTACCAGAATATGGAAAAACTCAAGATCAATAATGACTGGGTAGAACATAACTGGAGCGTCAAAGACAAGCTCAAGAATATCAATCTCCTCATCATGGATTCTGAAAGCAGCCTGCGCGGCTATTTCATGTCCGGTAATGAAGTCTACTTGCGCCCCTGGGGAATAGCTAAAAGCAAGTTAGAGAATGATTTCAAGGAGTTGGAAAGACTATTGCAAAGCAATCCGGCACAGATCAAGAATCTGGCAGAGTTGCGCAGATTGTATGACAGCAAAACCAAAATCTTTGAAGCTGCCATGTCAACCTATAGAGAATTTGGCCTGACAGGTATCGTCGAAATATCCAAAGTTGGAGATGGCCGGGATGTCATGGATGAAATCAGACTGCTCGACATCATCATGGAAAAGGAAGAAAACGAGGCACTGGCAGCTCGGCGTCAGAATTTCTACAAGGAATATAAAGACGCCCTCTTCCTTGGCACGGCAACCAATAGCATTGCCTTACTGGTTTTGATCCTGTTTTACCGCTTGATCTACCGCAGTTTTTATAAACAGCGTGGCATAGAAAACGCATTGAAGATCGCCAACGACAACCTGGAAAGCACAGTATTAAAACGCACTGAACAATTATCGGTCTTGTCGCATCATTTATTGAATGTCTCTGAAAAAGAGAAGGCAACACTGGCGCGCGAATTGCATGATGAAATGGGTTCAAATCTGACAGCGATCAGCATGGACATCTCAGTCGTTACAGAAAAACTCAAGGACAAAGAACCTGAGCTGGCAAAGCAATTACAAAGAACCAAGCGCGCCCTGCTTGACACCGTTGATTTGAAACGGCGCATCATAGAAGATTTGCGACCCAGCATGCTGGACAATCTGGGCTTGTCTGCATCCATACAGCACTACTGTGAAGAGGCCACAGCGATTGCTGGCTTATCTTATGTGACCGATATTACTGAAGATTTCGATACCCTGGACCCTGCCTGGTCGATAGCCTTGTTTCGCATCACCCAGGAATCTGTGAACAACGTCATCAAGTATGCGCAAGCCACCGAGGTCAAGATCAGCCTGAAACGTACTGACGGGGGTTTATGGCTACAGGTTCTCGATAATGGCATAGGCATACAGAAAGAGGCCTTTACCAAGCCAAAATCGCA
Organism: Undibacterium sp. Ji83W; assembly: GCF_049340385.1. Classification (NCBI taxonomy): domain Bacteria; kingdom Pseudomonadati; phylum Pseudomonadota; class Betaproteobacteria; order Burkholderiales; family Oxalobacteraceae; genus Undibacterium; species Undibacterium sp. Ji83W. The sequence goes on from NZ_JBMPOZ010000016.1 coordinate 128,672, forward strand.
TGGCATATTGGGCATGCGTGAACGTGCCTTGTTGTTAGGCGGTAGTTTCTCTGTAAAGCCAGGTGAAAAAAACCGTGGTACTGTCGTCGAAGCTTTTATTCCTTTCAAGGTATAAAAAAGCCCCGCTGCTTTCACAACGGGGCTTTGAATTGTACTGACAGGGCCAGAGCTAAAGTTAGTTGGGCTAATTAGCCTACACCTCTCAAACAGACACTAGCGTGCCATGGCGGTAGAGAGGATTTGTTCAAACTCTTGTTTGGACACGCGGTAGCATTCACCGGCATGCATTTCCAAACCTTCGCGATCGAGCATGGTGATATTGCCACGCTTGTACTGGATCAAACCTTCACTCTGCAATTTTCCTGCTGCTTCGGTAACGCTTTCACGACGTACACCCAGCATATTGGCGATCATTTCCTGGGTCACTTTTATTTCATTGCAGTGCAGGCGATCCAGCCTGTCGAGCAACCAGCGTGATAATTGCTGGTCTATTGAATAGTGACGGCCACATACAGAATTTTGCGCCATCTGGGCAAACAAAGCCTGGGTATAGCGCATCAGTATTTGCTGCAACTTCCCGCCTTTGGCATAGGCTTCCTTCAATACCGAAGCCTTGAGCTTATAGGCATCCCCTGCGCATTGCACCATGGCTGTACCAAGAGCGCGTTCACCCATTACTGCAGATATACCCAGCAGGCCTTCATGCCCCGTCACGCCGATTTCAGTCACATCACCATCAGCCAGTACATACAGCAAGGCGACTACTGCAGTGGTAGGGAAATAGACATGGGACAGTTTCGCACCATATTCATAGAGTTCTTTGTCAAACGGCAGATGTACCAGTTCCAGATGTGGCAAGAGAAATGCAAGCTCATCTTCAGGCAGAGCAGCGAGGATATCGTTTTGTATAGGTTCATCCAGCAGACCGATATCTGTCGCGCTGACAGCCGGTGTGTAATCAACTGAATATCTGCGATGCAGCGTCCCACCAGAAATCAGCGACGGATGTGCGGTCATGGAAACCTGTGTTTGAGTGATATTCATTTTTTTCCTCTTTTCAAAAACATCCAATGTCGTTTGGTCCCTGCGATAATCGTCAGGTACAAACCTTATTTTCCTGATATTGACATCACTGCTTTTCAGAGCTTTACTGATGTCTGTCAAACTGATTACACTTTAGTTTGTTCTTCTTAAAACAGGCATCAGAAAGTCTGGCAGCCGCTTGTACGCTGAACGCGCTGCACAATGTGGGACTAGTCCTACAAGAGAGATGCCCTGCTGCATGCATATCCAATTGTCTTGAGGCTAAAGTGTGGAATAAAGTGCGGAATAAAGTGTGTTATCGCACCGACATATAAACACGCGGAATTTATGATCTCCCTCATCACCAACAGTGGGGAATGATCATGAATATCTGCAAGCAAACTGCCATCGCCGTAACCCTTGCTGCATCTGCCATGTTGACTGCATGCGGTAGCAGCTCACAGTCCACGACAGCAGCGTATCCAACCTCCCAGGAGGTCTATAACAACTATGGCGTGATCGAATCGATACAGGTAGTGCAAGTGTCAAGTGAGAACAAAGGTCCGGGTGCTGGCGCCGTGGTCGGCGGCATCGTTGGCGGCATTTTGGGTAATCAGGTGGGAGGCGGCCTGGGTAATGCAGCAGCCACTGCTGCGGGTGTAGTGGGCGGCGCTATCGTCGGTAACAATATAGAGAAGAATAATCGCACCCAGCAATCACGTGAGGCATATCAAATCAGCGTGCGCCTGGACAACGGTGTTTATCAAAGCGTGGTGCAGGATAATATTGTCGACCTGCGTGTCGGTAATCGCATCTATGTGCAAAACAATCATGTCTATCGTAACTAAGACAGGTCTGCAGGTGTAAAAAAGCCATGCCTGGAAGAGTATGGCTTTTTTACTTTGATTGAAAGTTTGTTCTTGCTCAGCGCTTGTGGCTGAGCGTTATTGATGAAACCGCCTGTAGCGTGAGAACTGACCAGGCCCGGCAATTGCAGGATCAGCAGATGATGCAACGGCATGTAGCATCATACTCCCTTGCGTTTTCAGACTGATCCAACATACCTGAGACAAACTGCACCTTGCTTCATGCCTGCATCAATCACTCAGTAACTCTGCAACGGCCTGCATCCCATCTACATGTTCAGACACGACTTTAACAATCACGATGATGGGTACGCCCAGCAACAAACCCCAGGCACCCCATAGCCATCCCCAGAACAGGAGAGAAATAAAAACCGCTGCAGCATTCATCTGGGTAATGCGTCCAGTCATCCAGGTAGTCACCATAGTGCCAACCAGCGTCGCGATCGCAATCGAAACACCTGCCACCAGCAGTGCCATGGAGACAGTACCAAACTGTACGTAGGCAATCAGGCAGGCTGCCATCGCCATTAACAGAGAACCAAAATAAGGAATGACATGTAGCAAACCGCTGGTTAGCGCCCAGGCACCTGCATTTTCCAGGCCTATAAGATGAAAAGCGATCCAGGTAAGTAAGGCCAGCATGCCGTTAGTGACCAGTAGCATGAACATATATTGTTGTACTGATGTATTGATCTTGCTGAGTATCTGGACAGTTATACGCTTCTGTGTCAGCGAAGGACCGGTAATTTTAACCAGCTTGCGCTTGAACTTGTCACCAGACAGTAACAAGAAAAAAATCAGAAATAACATCATCACCGCTTGCCCGAGCAAATCCATGATGCCCAGCGACCCAGCCAATAGTAATTCGCGCAATTTCAACACAGGTGCCTCACTGACTACGGTTTTCTTCACATTGGATGAAGTACCCGTCGTAGCCTGGCTGGTCACCTTTTCTATTTCAGTAGCTGCCGTCTGCATTTTTTGCATCAGGCCATTCTGGCCATACTGCAGCTTGCTCATTTCCGTGGAAAACTTGCGGGTCGCAACAGGCAGTTGGTCAAGAATGGCATCAAATTCAGTATGCAATGAACTGACCTGCGTGACGATGATGGTTAACATGCTGAGCATGACCACGGTAGTGGCAATGACACGCGGTATCCGCAGGCGCTGTAATGCATCGACCAAAGGCGATAAGGTATAGGCAATGAAAATACCAAAAGCCAAAGGAATAAAAAACCGCTGGGCTGCACGCAGAGCAAAGACGAAGGCAACGGTTGCCAGTATGGTTAAGGCCACGCCGCGTGCGTTAACATGGATACTGGGAAATAATTGTGTTTGCGTCTCGGCAGCAGTGGTAGCAGCAACTGGTATAGCATCAGAAACAACAGCGTTGACGTCCTGCTTGCGGTCATCGCCCTCAGTTGCATCAGGAATAGTAGGTATAGGCAGGTCCATCGCTTTGGTCCATTTGTTGTGATTATTTTTTATAAGCCTAATAATGCTTTGACCGGAGAACTGCTGTAGAGGCTAGCTTCTAGCTCTTATCAAGCTAAATCCCACATGCGCATGCTGCCTGACATCTGGCTTCCGGTTTATTGCATCATCACGCGTGACGCAATAAACCGGAAGTACTCTGCACTTAATGCTTGCTTCTTTCCTTGAGTGCTTCCTTGACATTACCCAGACTTTTTTGCATGCTGCCCTCTACCTGCTTGGCAGCACCTTTGACCTGCTGTTCTTTGCTACCGACAAGTTTGCCCGCCTCTTGCTGGACTTTACCTGCCACTTTTTTTGCTGCGCCTTTTACTTGATCTGAATTCATCATGAAACTCCTGTTTGAAAGATTAAGTCTGCATAAAACTTCTGTACTTCAATCACGCTGAAAGTAATTCGACATCGGTTTATTGATGACTCATCCACGCTTGATAGAAGTAAAACCAGTTTATTTTGTGAAGATATTTATTTCAGTGCGCTAGCGAACACACATAAAAAAACTCCACAATCAGTAAAATCCCTGGTTGTGGAGCAGAGGACAATCACGTCTGGCTGTCACGTGACTGTCGGTGAGAATGTGCAGGGATTATGACCGTATTCGTTATTAACGATGTGATGCATACAGCAACGCGAGTCTCATACCAAGATGAAGCTCGCGTTACGTGATTTTTTGCGTGACTTGTTTCGTGAAATGCTACTTGACGCGTATATCGTTTTTGACAGATTTCACGCCTTTTACCTCAGACGTCACGCTCACAGCCCTACTGGCGGAAGCGGGATCAGCAACGAAACCACTCAACTGAACGATGCCTTTGAAAGTTTCTACGTTGATTTCACTTGCTTTCAAAGTCGGTTCATTGACAATGGCAGCTTTCACTTTGGTGGTGATGAGAGTGTCATCAATATATTCGCCGGTACTTTCCTGCTTCGAAGTTGAAGCACAACCGAGCATGGTGACCATCATCATTGCCAGAAAAACACCCATGATTTTTTGTACGAAGTTATTCATTTTTTTTACTCCTTGTGTAAGTTTTAAATTGCTTGTTTTTAACTGCTTGTTTCAAAGCTTATGCATCAAAGCTTATGCATCAGATGGAGGGAAATGCCAAAAGAACTGCCGTAAAAATATACTACAAAGTCAACTTGCATAAGGAGCTGGCGACAACGGCATGAAGCCAGCTCCGAATTTGATTAAAACTTAATTTTATCAATATTATTTATACTGTTTTTTCGCAGTAGCTACGCATGTATCCTTGGACGGACCAGACATCGCATCGCACTTTTCAATTGCGACTTTGTAGTTGGCATCCAATGCTGTTGAAAGCGCATCCACTTTAGCATCAAAAATTTTCTTACCTGCCTTGGCATCAGCGATCGCTATTTTTTGAGCGGCCTTGGCTTCTTTTTTGCAGACATCTTTATCGTTGCCGGATTTGTCATCGCATTTCTCAGCAGCCAGTGCGTATTCAGCATCGGCAACATCCGTAGCTGCTTTCACGTGATTTTTTGGCGTGTTTTCATAGTTCACCAAAGCTTCTGCCTTGGCACGTGTAAGCACGACTTTAGCTTCTTCCACACAAATGTCTTTTGCATTATCCTTCAACGCATCACACTTCGCCTTAGCTACTTTGAAATCAGCTTCGGCACGTTCTTCTGTAGCCTTGAAGCTAGCTTTTGCCACATCGGCGGCAGCAAAACTGGAACTTGCAGTAAAACCTGCAACAGAAATCATTAAGACAGAAATTATTTTTTTCATGATATTTCCCTTTATTTAAAAAGATCAGATTAGCCTGGTTAATTTTTTAAACCACTAACGCAGAGGCATGGGACGTATCGTAACAGCGCCCCAGGTAGCCAGATATAGGACACGGGACCGCCGATTTGTAGGACTAGAAGAAATAAGTGGAATATCTGCTTCAAGCTAGCCTGCTGTTAGCCTACTGTCATTCACTGAAATATTTCTTGTCGATCGTGTTTATGCATTTCTGAATGGAAAGAGTCTCGGTTTATAATCCAGACTCGCAAGCTCACATTGACAGTAACGAAAACCGATTAATGCAGAGAAAACTATTCTCCAAACCAGGCCGCTCGCCTAATCCAAAAGAATGATGAATTGCTTGAAGCCGGCAACGATGTCGATAAAGTGATGCGTTTCCATAAGTACTTTGGTAAAGACCGCACCGACCTTTTGTTTAAACACACTACAGCTGCGTAGACCAGGCTTCAGAGCTATGTGAGAAATTATTGACCGGCGTTTAACAGGATGCTGCTATTTCTCTCAAAATAGGACACTGCTGCGTCATGGAAGACATACAGGACCTGGTCAGGTGCATACTCATTGAGCAAAATCTGTTTGAACCTGGCCTGCTCTTTATCACTGAGTTGATTGATGTTATTCAAAGAGATATGCCAGACTTCAGCATAATATTCTGAAAAAAAACCTGCAATTCCTTGGCCGAATGAGTCTGAAATTACGAGCAATTTGGGGCCTTGTCTGTTGCTATGGCGATAGCGAGAAACATCACCAATTTTTCCCGCCGTGTCGACAAACTCAGGGAAACAGGCGACACCAAGGCAAGCAATAATGCCCGCCCTGGCATAATCAGGATCATGGGTAGGCACAGTTAACGCCACACCTGGCAAGAATTGCTGCATGTCGGATGCGACATCATGCAGATTGCTTGTCAGTGTCGTTAATCTTTTGCGATGCAGGTAATTTTCTGCGACCAGTTGCGCCACTGGCTCTGGTCCATCACCTGTCCAGTGAAAAGTATTTTTTGGAAATACGGCTATGCTTTTCTTGAGTGCCTGCATTTCTGTCAGTGGATAAATAATTTTATCTTTTAGTCCTGGCAAGGACTGGAGTGTGGCTACGACGCCGGGCAAGCTGGGGGTATATTGCGCGCATTGCCGTTGCAACCAGTCTGGTAATTTATCTGCATAGACGACCGGCTTGGTAGGCACCAGCAACAGATAACTTTCCGGTTTAAGCTGTACCGCCATGTGCATGAATCCAGATGCGGTCCTGACTATCTCTGCCCGGTCTTTCTCTGCGACGTTTTTCCCGCACAAAAAATGTATCATGGCCAAGGGAGTATTGGCCGCGTGCGAGTTGAAGAAGATATAACCATCTTTACCAGCAGTCAGTTGCACGGCATTGATATCGCCAAGCAAGTGATAACGCAATTTATTATTCCATGCCACCAGATTATTTCTGAGGCCAAAGTGGTCATTAAGATAGGCATCAACCAGCACAGGAAATTTCAAGGTTTCTGCGAATGTTTTAGGTAATACCGGCTTGCTGGCGAGTGCGCGGTTTTCTATACTGGGGCCTTGCAATTTTCCACTCAAATGGATAAGGGCTGGCGTCAGCAAGATGCCAAAGAAAGCGATAATGAAAATGATGCGCCCGTATATGATGCGCCCAAATAAGCGCTTTTTCATGGCGGCCTGCAAACTTGATGTGCTGGAATTGCTCATGCTTATGATCCAGCCTCAGAAACGGAAATAAATAAAAGGGTTGTAAGCCCCAGTCGCCAAACTGACAGCCGACAAAATAAAGAGCATCAGACTGATCGCAGGTGCCAATATTCTGGCTGGCGCATTTGGTTTATTCAGTACCTGCAAGATGGGTGTCGATACCAATACTCCTGCGGCCAAAGCTGTGATCACCGTGCCATTCATAAAGCTCATGACGGGTGCGATAGCATTATCTGCAGGCATGCCACCAGCCATGGCCGCCAGGTAATGCAGGGCTTGTGAGAAACTGTCGCAGCGGAAAAATACCCAACCGACCATGACGATCAAGATGGTATAGGCATGCCTGAATGGCCTGGGCAAACCCGCCATGACTTTTTGTAGACCTATGCGTTCCAGCACCAGAAAAGCACCGTGATACAGACCCCAGACTACAAAGGTCCAGTTCGCGCCATGCCATAGGCCACAAAGGAAAAACACAATGAACAGGTTACGGTAGGTAGCCAGGCTGGAGCCACGATTGCCACCCAGTGGTATATAAAGATAGTCACGGAACCAGCGTGACAGACTCAGGTGCCAGCGCTGCCAGAATTCTGTAATCGATTGCGCGACATAGGGGTAATTGAAATTGCGTGGAAAGCTAAAGCCTGTGACCAGCCCCAGGCCTATCGCCATATTCGAATAACCAAAGAAATCAAAATAGATTTGTAAAGTATAGCAAGTGATGCCCAGCCATGCGCTGGCAAGGCCAAGTGCTTCTGGTGCCAATGAAAATATCTGGTCGGCTGGCAGAGCGACGCTATTGGCGATCAACACTTTTTGTGCCAGGCCAAGAATGAATATCTTGATACCCAATTCCACCCTGCGCAAGGTATGGTGGCGTTGATGCAATTGGCTGGCAATGGTAGAGAAGCGAATGATGGGCCCGGCAATCAATTGCGGGAACATGGTGATGTACATGGCAAGGGCAAACAGATTCTTTTCATGCTCTGTCTTTTTGCGATACACATCCACCAGATAAGAAATCGCATGGAAAGAAAAGAAAGAGATACCCAAGGGCAGCGTAACGGCCTCCACCTCTGGCATATTGATACCTGCCTTGCCAAGCACGGCAACCACACTGCCCAATGCGAAATTGAAGTATTTAAAATAGGCCAGCAATAAGAGATTAAAGCCTATACCTGCCATGAAAACGGCTTTGCCAGTGCCACCTTTCTCTTGCGCTTTCCCCATACCCAACCCACACAGATAATTAAGCAAGATAGAAATCAACAACAAAGGCAGGTTTTTCGGTTCACCCCAGGCATAAAATATAAGACTGGCAAGCAGTAAAACAATATTGCGCATGTGGCGAAACGGCAGCGCAAAATACAGGACGAGGAAGATAGGTAAAAAATAAAATAAAAAGGTAACCGTACTAAAAACCATGTCCTGTACTTTCTCTTATACGTTCTCTCGACGTTCGCTTATATGTTCTCTTGCATGTTCGCTTGCATATTCTTATTGCAGCGCCTGCATACATGTGTGGCGCAATAGCATTGTAAAAATAGATGTTTGGTGCGGGATTTTAATGCCATGGGCTGCAAAAAAGAAGCAGAACCTTGGTTTTCTCATTCGAACAAGCATTTTACTGCGCCAAACTGAGGAAAAAGAAATAGCGATTGCGACTTGAGAGCTATCGTTTGCACTACGGTTTTTTTAATTTGCAAGACTTATAATGATCTCCATGACTACAGAAACCTTCATTCATACTCCACTTATTACCTCGACCCAAGCCTGGTTTGGCGAGTCTTTTCAGAATTTGCATCCTCTCTTGCAGCTAATACATATCCACGGTGGTAGTTTACAAGGCGAGATAGATATCAAACTGGGCAAGGGTCTGGCTGGCGTACTGGGACGCAAGCTGGCAAAAAAACTGGGCGTACCAACCAGACACACACGGTCCGGCTACAAAGTCAGTATCAGTCATGCAGCAGGTAAATTGATTTGGGCCAGAGAATTCATCGCGCCAGATGGGGTTGCACAAGAACTGGTCACCGTGTTCGCACCACATGGACAGTATCCGCATGGCCATTGGCAAGAAAGTACGGGGCTCATGCATTTCCGCCTGACAGTAGACATACTGGAAGGTGGTGGCTGGAACTGGCGCATTCTTGGAGCCAGTCTATATGGCATACCTATACCGGTGCGGCTATTCCCGCAATCACAAGCCTATAAATGCATAGAAGATGGGCGCTATCGCTTTTATGTGGGCTTTGTCATGCCTGGTTTGGGCTTGCTGCTCAGCTATTCAGGCTTACTGGATTTGACACCTGCAATTAAGCCAGCAATGGCTTCTGCATCGCCAATAAGTAACCCACACCCATAAAACCATGCAGGCGGAAACGCTGGGTTAGCGGGTTATAGCCCAGGCCATGCTTATCCCGTAATTCCAGGCCACTCGCGTTTGCCATCGCGAGTAATTCTGTGGGTTTGATAAAGCGTGCATATTGATGCGTGCCTCGCGGCAGGATGCGCATGATGTATTCAATGGCCACAATAGCCAGCGCATAACTCAAGGGATTGCGGTTGATCGTTGAGAAAAATACCCAGCCACCAGGTTTGACCATCTCTGCACAGGCTTGGATGACGGCTGCCGGAGATGGCACGTGTTCCAGCATTTCCATGCAGGTAATGACATCGTAATGCCCTGCATGCTTCTCAGCCCGACCCTCAGCAAGTCCCTCAACCCGTTCCCCAGTCCGTGCTTCAGCCCAGGCTTCTGCACTGCTTTTTGCATAGTGCACATCCACATCCTGAGCTTGCGCATGCCATTGCGCAATTTGCAAGGGCTTGTCTGCCAGGTCTATACCTGTCACTTTTGCCCCCTTGCGCGCCATAGCCTCAGCCAGGATGCCGCCGCCACAACCTACATCCAGGACCTGTTTATCAGCAAGTTGGACCAGACTGTCTATCCATTCCAGCCTGTGTGGATTAATCCTGTGCAGGGGTTTGAATTCTGAATTTTCATCCCACCAGCGGCTTGCCAATTGATTGAAGCGTGCCAGTTCGGCCGGATCTGCATTGCTTTCTATATTATGAATTGTACTCATGGCATTCTCTATTGATTGATGGCGTAGGGGCAGGCTTACCAGTGACCGCGCCTGCGGTTCCAGTGGTACAATTGTCTGGCGATGTAGTTATACAATGGCCGGGTCAGAAAGTTCAGGCGTAATGTCAGCCAGCCCAGCCAGCGTCGACCACTGGTTTGCGACCACAAGGCAGCCAGTGCCTGCTCGCCTACCAGCAACTCGCCATCAGCATTGCGCACATGCAGGCGTTCGCGCACTGCCTCCAGCTCACTATTAAGTTCAGTTACTGCACCAGGTTCAGTATGCACATCAACCCATTTGATATTACATGCCTGCATGCGCCCACGCTGGTCGCGTATGCCTGCATCACATACTGGACAGGCGCTGTTGTAATAAACTGTGGTTGCCGTTGCTGCATTTTTTTCAGATTCCATGATGTTTGCTCACCCGTCATAAACTCATGAAACAAGCATATACCTTATTTAGCTAAATGTCTAATTATCTAATTAACTTCACCATTCGGCGACAAAATGCTATGATGAATTATCACTGCTAATTTATTCGCTATGGAAAAAGTATTTGAAGCCTTGGCATCGACACCACGCCGGAAGATTCTGGCTTATTTATCGGAGACAGAATTGTCTGCCGGTGAAATTGCTGCGCGTTTTGAGATGACCAAACCTTCCCTGTCAAAGCATTTGCGCATACTGGAGTCGGCAGGGCTGATTGCCAGCGACAAGCGCGGGCAATTTGTTTTCTACCGTCTGCAGGGGGACAATCTGGCAAACACGCTGGCCTCGTTCATGCAAGCGGTATGCCCGGTATCCAAAGCCCTGAAAAAAGAAAGTAAGGCTTTGGCGGTGAAAAAATCTGCTGAAAAGCCAATAAAGTCTTAATCAACCAACTCAGACAATTTTTTGTCTTGCGCTTGTGCCGATGCATGTGCATTGACTCTGACCAATAAGGCAGGATTGGGTATGGGAATATTTTTACCTGCAAATAGCTTTTTGATCAGGTACGCCATGCGGTTTTTTTGAAAATCATAGTAGCCGCTTAATACACGCTCCACAGCAGCAAGCTGATGTTCCAATTCCAACTTCACCATGGGTGACACCCAGTCTGTGCGCCAGGTGATCGTTGCGCCGCTATCCAGATCAAGATGACCAAGAACCGGGTTGTCGCCAGCGATTTCACAGGCCAGCGCATGACTGAAATCCTCTGCATAAAATTTTCTTAAGGTACCCAGTCCAAAATCGATCAGATATTGTTCATCAACTATGCAGACTGCATGCCCTTCCTTTTGCTGCTCGTGCGCAAAACCCTTATAGCCTATATAAAACACACCATTATTTTGCTTGATTTCGGCATAGCAGCCCTGGACTCTGGCGGCATGCCCTTTTTCTGTCAATATTTGGGCCAGCATTGCGGACATTGCAAAACAGCAACTGCCATATTGTTTGAAAAAATCCAGAATTTCAAAATCATCTGCAACCTGCCTCAGTTCATGAGCAAGTTTGCGGTCTTTTACTACCTGTAGAAATGCGGTGTTCATTGTTACGAATTGAGATAGTGGGTGAAAATCGTGCACCATCAAAGAATATATTTACAATAAGCAATAATATAAAATTCGCAATGATTTGTACGTGATAAATAGTAAATACTTGTAAGCAGATGTTTCTATTTATCTGATAACTCCTTCAAAAATCAGGCTAGCAGAGATCAGCTAGAAAACAAGGAGAGGTTTAAGGCAAAAACATAGCTGCCTATATGTGGCAGCTAGGCTCAGGAAAGCGTCTGGCCAAGCTTAACCCGGTGTTTCAACCAGCATGTTCGTCATGCGTCTGACCAAAGGTAAAACCATCAGTAATGTGGGAAACGCAAACACCCATGACAAAGCCCATGACCCCATCCAGATTTGCAGGAAATGATCGGCCAATCCAACACTGCGCAAGGTACTGATGAACGAGACGATAAAGGTCATCAATATCGATAAAAGGAAGGGCATGACCAATCCTGCATAACGTGCTGGCAATTTACGCATTTGATAACCAGGGGAGAGATTTTTTTTGAGTTTTCATAAAAGTCCTATAAGCCAGTCAAGCGCCTTTCCATTACGTGCATATCTATGCATGGACTTGGCCCCGGCAAGACCGGCGGCTTTGGCGCCTAGATTGACGCTAACAGCTTACGACAACTCTTATAGAAAGTTTGCCAGCTCAGTGTAATTGGCAATAAAACAAAAGTAAACAACGGGACAATAAAAAGTCAGGCTTGCCTTGACAGCGCTGTTGCGTGTAATTTGACGGCTTTTCCGTTGCGACAAGGGTTTAAGATAAGAGCCCATGAATAAGAGCCTATGATCACTCAAGAAAATTTGAAGCAAACCTTTTATCAGGCCAGCGCCAATTCTATTAGCTATCCCCGTCAGCAAGAAAACCTGGACTGTGAAGTCTGTATCATCGGCGGAGGCTTTGCCGGTTTGGCGACAGCATTAGGGTTGGTGGAACGTGGTGTCAGCAATATCGTCTTGCTGGAAGCTGAAGAGATTGGGCATGGCGCATCCGGCCGCAATGGTGGATTTGTGTTCGGCGGTTTCAGCCTCGACAATGCAGCCCTGATCAAACAAATAGGCCGTGAACCTGCCCGGAATCTGTATCAGTTAACACTGGATGCGGTGGCCCTGATACGTCGACGCATCACGCAATATCAAATGGATTGTGACCTCAACGAAAGCGGGGTCTTGCTGGCCAACTGGTTTGATGATGAGCGAAAACTCCGGCAACAAAGAGAATTCATGCTGCGAGAATTTGACGTGGACTGGACACCATGGTCACAGGAAAAGACTCGTGCGGCCCTGCACACCAACCGGTACTTTGGTGCTCTGCACGAACAAAATGCCTTTCATTTTCACCCGTTGAAATATGCCCGGGCTTTGGCTAAGGTATTGAGTTCTGGAAGCGTGCGCGTGTTTGAACAAAGCCGTGTAAGCGCCGTTGAAACTGATAAGGCTGAAAAATTAGTACACACAGCAAATGGCACTGTGAGAACAAAACAAGTAGTCGTGTGTTGTGGCGGTTATATAGAAAAGCTATATCCCAGACTGGCACGTTCGGTATTGCCGATCGCCACCTACGTCATGGCGACAGAAAAACTGGGAGACAAACTGCCGACAGCCATGCAAACCACAGCAGCAGTGTATGACACCCGTTTTGCCTTTGATTATTACCGGCCACTGGCAGATAGCCGCCTGCTCTGGGGCGGGCGCATTTCCATACGCGAAAAACAGCCTGCTGAAGTTGCAGAATTATTGTACAAGGACATGCTCAAGGTGTATCCGCAATTGGCTGGAACAAAAGTGGAATATGCCTGGAGTGGCCTGATGAGCTACGCCCAGCACAAGATGCCACAAATCGGCTGCCTGCCAAATGGGGTCTGGTACGCCATGGGCTTTGGTGGTCATGGCGTGGCACCAACTACCCTGGCTGGTGAAGTAGTGGCGCAGGCGATTGCCACTAATCAAACCTTACCTGATGGCCTGGATCATTACGGTTTGCCACCCAGTTTTGGCAGCCTGGGTTTAATGGCCGCACAATGTGCATACTGGTACTACGAATTGCGTGACTGGTTACGTGAATAAATCGCTTTAAGCTCACAATGCATGTCGCAAAACTAAATATACGGTAAGATTAAGCCATGAAACCGCATCTTGTCGTCGCGCTTGCCTATGATCAATTGTGCACCTTTGAATTTGGCTGCACCGTCGAATTGTTCGCCCTGAACCGCCCTGAACTGGGCGTAGAGTGGTATAGCTTTGCCGTCTGCGCTGCCGAGCCGGGTAAATTGCGGGCCGCAGGCGGCATCATGGTAGAAGTGCCGCATGACCTGAACATGCTGGATCAGGCCGATACCATCGTCATCCCTGGCTGGCGTGATGCCGACGAAATGCCGCCAGCAGCATTACTGGACAAAATCCGGCTGGCTTATGCGCGCGGCGCACGTATCTGCACCATCTGCTCTGGTGTATTCATCCTGGCTGCAGCGGGTATACTCGATGGCAAGACCGTCACTACTCACTGGCGCTATGCTGAAAAACTGCTCAAACGCTATCCACAAATTCTGGTGCAGGCCAACGCCCTTTATGTAGATCAGGGTCAGATCATGACTTCAGCAGGTTCTGCTGCAGGGCTGGATATGTTACTGCATCTGGTGCGCAAAGATTATGGTGCCAAGATCGCCAATCTGGTGGCACAGCGCCTGGTAGTGCCACCACATCGTGAAGGCGGCCAGGCCCAGTTTGTGCCACGCCCCATGCCCAGCGATGAGCATGCACGTCTGGCCAAATTGATGGACTGGGTCAGATCCAACCCATCCCTGCCTCACAATCTGGCGTCGATGGCAGAAAAAGCCGCCATGAGTACCCGCACCCTGCAGCGTCATTTCAAGGACAGCACAGGCATGGCACCAGGTGAATGGCTGATACGTGAACGTGTCGCCATCGCCAAGGAGTTACTGGAGTCACCAGCAAGCAGCTTGCCACAGATAGCTGAGCTGGCAGGCTTTGGCTCAGAAGAATCCCTGCGCCGCCACTTCCGTCGCATCGTCGCTAATAGCCCCGGCAATTATCGCAAGCAATTCTCAATTGATGTACAAGCGACATCCCCTCACAGCCAGGTCTGAGTATTTAAACTTGGCTGACATGGCTGAACGTCTGTCATATGTAGAAACAATTCAGCCGCATAAAAATTGTTATTTCAATAGCAAATCATCGTAAAATTAAATTCATTTTTGAACAAATTTTTGAAGGATATCCATGAACCAATTCGATGAGGCAATTCACAGGAAAGAACAAAAAGCTGAACTGGCAGGAGATATCGTCGGCAGCCTGATCGCCATCCGTTCTGCCTGGATGCACGACGAAGATGTCAAGGGTAGCCCTGACGAGGCTAGGCTGGCCATCCTGCTCAAAGAACAAATGGCGCTGGAACTGAAACGCAGCACGTTTTACACATTGGAATTGGAAGAACTGGATCAACTGATACAGACATACACGCTGCAACTCAAAACTGAAGACGCTGAGCGCGATGCATATCTGGCGTCGAAAGGTGGAAAATGAACGACGAAGGAAAACTATCCTCGGAGATTCATGAAAAAATCTTCAAACAAAGAATTGAAGCAAAAATGCTCGCCAGCACGCGCGCACTTGAATCTGGAGAACAGCCAGTTGCTATTTTTCTGGGCGGACAGCCAGGATCTGGCAAAGGAGGCCTTGCAAGAAAAACCATGGAAGAATTGTCGGCTGAAAAAACAGTACATATTGATGTAGACAATTTGCGGGAGAACCATCCCTCTTATCGCTCATGGCAGCGCGATCCTGCGACAGAAAAAATCGCCGCAGATCTTTCTCATGCAGATGCCAGTGCATGGGGTAAATCGCTGTTTTCTTCTGCCATCGCCAACCGGCGCAACATCATGATTGATGGCACGCTGGGTAATCCCCAAAGCACTGAAAAACAAATCAATACCTTAAAAGACGCGGGATATGAAGTGACGGTCCGTGCTTTGGCAGTACAGCCAGAAGTAAGCCATCTTGGTGTATTGAAGCGTTTTGAAGAAGGCGTGCAAAAGGGTGCACCACGCTGGGTTCCGCGTGAAGTCGAAGCCTCTGCCTATGAAGGCTTACCCAAAACCTTGCAACTTGTGGAAAGCACACAAACTGACGCACCAATACAGGTACAAGTTTTTGACCGCAATAAAAGCAAACTTTATGATAATCGCGATACATCAATCGCCTCACAAACCACGGCAGAACAAGCCTTAAAAACTGAAAGACAGCGCCCACTGAATGCCAGCGAGCAGCAATCTTATTCCAAAGACTGGGACATGGTCATTACATCCATGGCACAACGTCAGGCACCTGGGCAAGAAATAAAGGAAGCCGCAAAGCTGGCCGAACAGATGTGCCCCGACAGAAAATTATCAGTTGCAGGAGCAGCATCAATTGATAGCAAAGCAGCACAGCCGGATTTGGCACAGAAAAGCACAAAGCAAGTAACTGCCGATACTCTAGCTTCATTAAGCATGCCAGCTACCCCCTCAAGCAAGCTGCTTGGAAAAATAGCAGAACCGCCCTCGCCTGCGGCCAATGAATCCAGTAATCTTAAATTGAAATAGCCAGACTTGAAAAATCAAGATTTATCTGAAGAGAAAAAAAGGGCTGCACGAACATCGTACAGCCCTGTCAAGCGCTCTGCATTACATTTACTTGATCAATTCCCCAAACCATGCACCATAGGCTGGCAGCTCCACAACGCCACCATTGAACTGCCCAGGCAAGCCAGCATCCTTCAATTGCGTAGCCCCCTCAGTCGCAGGCCAGTTAAAAGTGATAGGTTCATTTCCGAGATTGAATGCTGCGAATAAGCTATTACTACCAGCCAGATCACGACGTATCGCCAATACGGGTTCGGGTGCGTCGAAGAAACTGATTTCTCCTCTGCTGAGTTGCGGATATTTCTTGCGCCAGGCCAGAATATGACGAGCAAAATTCAGCACGGATTGATCGTCTTGATCCTGTGCAGAAACCGCATTGGCAGCATGTTCAGCCGGTACTGGCAACCAGGGCTTACCAGTGCTGAAACCGGCATTTAACTGATCTGCCTGCCATGGCATAGGCGTACGACAGCCATCGCGACCCTTGAATTCTGGCCAGAAGGTAATGCCATAAGGGTCTTGTATATCTTCATAGGCGATGTCAGCTTCTGTCAGCGCCAGCTCATCGGCCTGATACAGACAAGGCGTACCTTTCAAAGCCATTTGCATGGCCAGCAGCATCTTGGCAAATTGCGGCGTTGCCTCTGTCCCACCCCAACGTGTCATGACACGTACAGAATCATGATTGCCAACTGACCAGGATACCCAACCGTCTTTGACACGTGCTTCGTATTCTTCCACTTGCTGACGTATGTACGCAGCAGAATAAGTCGCCGTCAGTAAATTGAAGCTGTAGGCCATCTGCAGCTTATTACCATCCGCTGTGTAGTCTGCCATCACCGCCAGCGAATCATCGGCACCGACTTCACCGATGGCGATCGCACCATATTCATTCAAGAGGTTTCGGATTTTTTCCAGGAAGACCAAATTCTCTGGCTGCGTCTTGTCATGGATATGCGCCTGCATGCCGTAAGGATTATTATCCTGCACGGTTTTATTGTCGCGCACCTGGCTGGGTGGATTATCTGTCAAAGCCTGATCATGGAAATGGAAGTTGCAGGCATCGAGGCGGAAGCCATCAACACCACGTTGCAACCAGAAACGCATATTATCCAGATGTGCCTGCTGCACTTCAGGATTGTGGAAATTCAAGTCAGGCTGGCTGACCAGGAAATTATGCATATAGTATTGGCGACGCCGTACATCCCATTGCCAGGCAGAGCCACCAAATACCGATAACCAGTTATTTGGTGGTGAACCATCCGATTTGGGATTGGACCAGACATACCAGTCTGCCTTGGGGTTGTCGCGGCTCTTGCGGCTTTCTGCAAACCAGGGATGCACTTCCGAGCAATGCGACAAGACCTGGTCTATCATGATCTTCAAACCCAATTCATGTGCGCGTTTGAGCAAGCCATCAAAATCAGCCAGCGTGCCAAAGATGGGATCAACATCACAATAATCTGCTACATCATAGCCAAAGTCTTTCATCGGTGATGTGAAGAAAGGCGAAATCCAGACGATGTCCACACCCAGGCTGGCGATGTAATCAAGTTTGGCAGCAATGCCAGGCAAATCACCTATGCCATCGCCATTGCTGTCAGAAAAACTGCGTGGATAGACCTGGTAAATAACCGCGTCACGCCACCAGTCGTTTGCTTGCACTTTCAAAGAGGTATTCATGGATTTGTATTTTCGTTTTAACCATTAAATCAAGACCTCTCAACACAGAGGCACAGAGACACAGAGAAAGGCAAAGAGAAAACATGAAGGAGAGTTTTACTTACCAGATCAAACTTTTCCCTCAGTGCCCCCTCTGTGTCTCTGTACCTCTGTGGTGAAAGTTTTTTTCATTCAAGTATCAGCATGCCCAGCCAGGGACAATCGTTCATTCAATATCGCAGAGACACCCAAAAATGCAGGATACTCTGCCGTGATCAGATAAGTCGGTATTTGCGCGAGATAATCTGCAAAGCGGCCTTTCGCTTCAAAGCGCTGGCGAAATGCTGATTGCGCAAAAAATTCACCCAGGCGCGGCACGATGCCGCCACCTATATAAACACCACCAGTCGCGCCCAGGGTCATGGCCAGGTTGCCGGCGATGGTACCCAGCATCGCGCAAAAGTAGTCCACAGTACGGGTACAGATGACGCAACTGCCATCAAGTGCGCGACGGGTAATATCGGCGGCATTCATTTCTGCAGCATCTGCATGCTTGTCCATTTGCGCCAGGATGCGGTACATCAACTCAAGACCCATACCAGAAATCAATCGCTCAGCAGATGCGTGCGGATATTCTTTCCAGACCTGGCGCAGGATTTCTATCTCGATTTCATTGCTGGGAGAAAAACTCACATGTCCACCTTCACTGGATAAAGGCATCCAGTGCGCGCCAGATGGGATAATGCCAGATACACCCAGGCCGGTGCCGGGGCCTATCAAACCTATTGCACGGTTAGCCTGTGGCTGACCACTGCCAATTTGCACACGCTCATGCGCAGCCAGATGCGGCAATGCCATTGCCAAGGCAGTGAAATCATTGACGACCACCAGATTATCAAATCCGGCAGCCTGCCGCAAAGCCTCTATAGAAAAGGTCCAGTGATGATTAGTCATGCGCACCACATCACCATCTACAGGATTGGCGATGGCTATCGCAGCATTTTTGACTGCGGACTGACATACAGCCAACACTTCAGGGCTGGATAAATAAGCCGCAATGGCAGATTGCAGGTCGGGATAGGCATTGCATGGCAATACGGCAATAGCAGTAAATTCGTGCTTATGCATTTCCAATGCAAAGCGCGCATTGGTACCGCCTATATCTGCCAGCAAGCGAGGGACGCCACCATCTGATTTTTTTGGATTATTGCTCAACATCTCACCATTCATATTTTTTTGCGCCTGAGTCTGACCAATACAAGAAAGCAGGCCAGGATCAGATTTTATGTAGCAATACTACATATATCAACAGCCCATGTCTAACAAATTTACGATTAATGGGTTAAAATTAAAAAAAATGTTGGCTTAAGCCACAATTAAACCGGTAAAACTGGCTGTAAATATGATTTTCAATATGTAGTCACACTACTTTTTGTGATTGCAGATTATTTAAAATCAGACCTTGAAGCTTGTTTTACTCAGGAGACTGTTTTGTTTTTTGAGCAAGCTATTGCACATACAAAAAGCTATCGTCGCTTTTTTCTGGGTTGTGCACTAACGATTTATGCAGCGACTTATGGCGTTCTTGCTGGCGCCAGCAATGCAGCCATCGCCAGCTTTGCCGCATGCAACGCTGCGCAGTTTGAGAGCACGTTAGCCCCAGCCGTAATGACAACTATAGAAGCGCGCGCTTATTGGCTTTCCAGTAAATTGATACGCTGGCCAGGCATGACGCCGGGAAGCAAAGTCAGGCTCTATACATCAAGAACAGGACAACTCAAACTCAGCAAAGGCGGCAAGCCACTTGGCTTTGATGAAGTATTTACGCTGACCGAGGCTGGCAAAGTTCTCGACAGCAGTATTGCAAAACGCTTTGCCTACATTGGATCAGGTAAAGAATATGAACTTGCGAATGCCAACTCACAACAATTAAAGTCATTGCAGCAAGCGCAAGTAATGATCGCAACCGAAGATAATGAAGGCCAGATTCTTGATTACACTGGTCTGCAAATAGCTGGCGCGCTGGATGATTTATATAAGACAGCTGGCAGCCTGAATGATTACGGCGCAAGCATCAGCAAAACAGCAAGCGTCAAAACAACTCAGACGCAATTCAGGGTCTGGGCACCGACGGCTCAGCGAGTCTCAGTTTGCCTGTATCCAGATGGCAAGACCAAGTCCACGGCCATACTGCCCATGCAATTAGATGCCGATACGGGGGCGTGGCACACCAGCGATAAAACTGATTTGTCTGGCAAGTATTACACTTACCTGATTGACGTTCACGTTCCCGGCCAGGGCCTGGTGCGTAATCGCGTCACTGACTCTTACTCCATCAGCCTGACCACAGATTCAAAGCGTAGTTACATAGCTGACCTGTCCTCCAGCAAATTAAAACCCAAGGGCTGGGACGAGCAAAAACTTAGCTATAAAGTAAAAAATCAAACTGATATGCAAGTCTATGAATTGCATGTACGTGATTTTTCCATTAATGATGCCACGGTAAAACCTGCCTGGCGCGGCAAGTACCTTGCCTTTACCGAAGCACACTCAAATGGCATGCGGCATTTGCAGGCTCTGAGCACAGCTGGCATGACAGATATCCATTTACTGCCCGTCTTTGACTTTGCCACGGTATCTGAGGCCCATTGCCAGACCCCCGTCATCAAGGGCAAAGCAGATAGTGAAGAGCAACAAAAACTGGCTACGCAGTATGCTGATAAAGATTGCTATAACTGGGGTTATGAACCCTATCACTACAATGCGCCCGAGGGCAGTTATGCCACCGATGCCGGTGATGGTAGCAAGCGCATCATCGAATTCAGAAAGATGGTTATGGCCTTGCATAGTGCAGGCCTGCGTGTAGGCATGGATGTGGTTTACAACCATACTGCGGGTGCCGGGCAAACACCCTATTCAGTACTGGACCGTATTGTCCCTGGCTATTATCAACGCCTGAACCAGCTTGGGCAGATAGAACGCTCTACCTGCTGCGACAACACAGCCACAGAAAACACTATGATGGCCAAGCTGATGAGTGATTCTGTAAGCTTGTGGACGCGGCATTACAAAATTGATTCTTTTCGCTTTGATCTGATGGGGCATCAGCCAAGACAGGCCATGGAAGACATGCAAGCCAGGCTACTGCAAGAAACCGGACGCCAGATTCAATTCCTGGGTGAGGGTTGGAATTTTGGTGAAATTGCGGATGGCAAGCGCTTTGTCCAGGCATCGCAGTTGTCACTCAATGGCAGCGGCATAGGCAGTTTCAGCGATCGCGCCCGCGATGCCCTGCGTGGTGGCGGTCATGGTGATGCAGGCGAAGGCATAGTCAAAAATCAGGGCTATATCAATGGTCTGCTCCATATGCCAAATGCATTGGCGGACCAAGGCAGGCCACGGCAAAATCTGTTACGGGCAGCTGACATGATCAGGCTGGGCCTGGCAGGCTCAATACGCAGCTTCAGTATGCAAACCTTTGACGACAAGACCAGGCAATTACAGGATATTGATTATGGCGGCCAGCCTGCAGGCTATGCCAGCCAGCCTGGCGAGGTAGTCAACTATGTAGAAAACCATGATAACCAGACCCTGTTCGATATCAATGCCTATCGCCTGCCTCTGGAGACCAGCAGCGCAGACCGCGCCCGCATCCAGGCATTAGCCCTGGCAACAACCGCCTTCAGTCAGGGCGTAGCCTATTACCATGCCGGCGTCGATATCTTGCGTTCAAAATCCATGGACAGCAATAGTTTCAATTCTGGCGACTGGTTCAACCGGCTGGACTGGAGTTATAGCGACAATTATTTTGGGACTGGCTTACCACCAGAAAAAGACAATACCCAGTTCTACCCATACATCAAGCTTGCACTGAAGCAGCCAAATATTAAACCGACCCGCGAAGATATTGCCTACTGCCGCGATCAATTCCGTGATTTATTACAGATCAGAGCCAGCTCCAGTCTATTCAGATTGTCCACCGCGTCCGATATCGCACAACGTCTGCATTTCTATAATACGGGGGCCACACAAAATCCCTTGTTGATTGCAGCACATCTGGATGGCAAACAATTGGCGGAAGCGAATTTTGGTTCGGTCATGTATTTCATCAATATCAGTCCACAGGCACAATCAATAGTCATTGACGAACAAAGTGGGCGCAGCTATCAATTGCATCCTACACATTTGCTTACACAAGCAGCAGATAAACGTGTTGCAGCGGAAGCGAAGTATGAGAATATCAGCGGACAATTTACGATTCCAGCTCTGAGTGCGGTGGTCTTTGTAGGACAATAGGAAGCTGGTGAGCGCTGTTTTGGAGCAATGCTCCAGCAACGCGATTTGATTTTGGTGCGCAATAGATACCATGTAGTGCGAAGCTTTTCCATACAGGTAATTTATTGCGACATGGATGGGGTTTTAACATGGTTCAAATATTGCTTAAATATTGCTTATTGATTAGCTATTTTTATCGGTGAAATACAAACGGAAATTGCCCATGCTGAGACACAAATCAAGCTCTACAAATTATACTGAGACGCGATTCATATGCTTGCTACAAAAAATATGAAAAGTTTTCAGCCAAGAAACGCAAATTTAACACCAACAGCGGTTATTATTACCGCCTTCATATTCTAAGATCGAGGAGACAGCCGGAATGGATTTTTCAAATCGCCAGCAAGAGCCGGGGAAGAAGTTTATAGGCTTAGGGCTGGTTATCGCATTTCACGTACTGGTGGTATATGCACTGGTATCCGGATTAGCGCGCAAGGCCATGGAAGTG
>NZ_JBMPOZ010000017.1:0-141437 GCF_049340385.1 Undibacterium sp. Ji83W
GCCATGGTAGAGCATGCCTTTGGCATCATCAAGCGCGTGTTTGGATTTGCGAAGGTGCGTTATCGCGGCTTACAAAAGAACGCGCATCGCTTGTTTGTCACCTGTGCGCTGGCGAACTTGTTTATGGCCCGCAGGCGCTTGATGCGCATGCAAGTGCCATAGTGTGCCGATTATGCGAGAAATCGCGCACGAACAAGGGAAATTCCGAGAAATCTGTCCCAATTCCCACTGAAAAACATGTTCTTGCGAGCACGTTTTATGAATGACCGACACTTGATTTTGAAGTCCAAGAAAATTAGAACTTAATCAGATGTTCCCTAAATGTTATTGATTGGCGACTTTTCAAGCGTTGCCGAATAGTTTTCTTTAAACTTGACGCCGAACGTTATTCGTAGTTTTTTTATTTGTAATTAACGAATGATATGTGTTTAGCTCATTTTAAGAATTAAAATGGATTTGCAATTTATTTTCGATTTCACCTAAACAAATTCCCAAATGTTTGGACTATTGCTGCAAGAAACGACGCTTGTATGAATGCTGGCGTTGTTGTGTGAATACTAATAGTCCAAACATAAAAGGAAGTTACATGGTAGCGATCGTCAGCGGCAACAGCACAGGCCTGAACTTAGCATCGTCGTCCAATCTGGGTCAACGCGGTAATTTAGGTTCGGCCAGCCAGGGCAAGACAGGTGAGCAGAGCAGCGTCAACATCGCCACCGGCAACCTCATCCTGCAAGACAAAGACGGCTTGCTCGCTGCCCGCGGCAATGATCTTGCTGTCGTCCGCACCTACAACAGCCAGGGCACGTTCAATGACGACAACGCAGATGGCTGGTGGATCAACGGCTACCGTCGCCTCGTCAACGTCACCGGAACCCTCAATCAGGCTGGCAGCAGCGTCCAGCGCGTCAGCGCAGACAGCTCCGTCCAGACCTACGACTTTGATGCCGCCAGCAACAGCTATATGGCCCGTGCCGGCTCCGGTAAATTCGACACCCTGAAGTACGATGCCGGTACCACCAGCTGGACCTGGACCGACCCGGCGAGTCAAAGCACAGAAAGCTACGCCACCCACGGCGACACCTGGAGGCTCACCTCATCGACTGACGCCAACGGCAACAGTGCCACCTATGCTTATACGGGCGACTACCTCAGTAGCATCACCAGCCCCAATGGCGACAAAGTTGAATTTACCTATGCCGGTGCCAACCTCGCCCAAGAAAAAATCACGCTCGCCAACGGCACCATCCAAAGCAACACCACCTACGGCTACGATGCCCAAAACCGTCTGGCCCAGGTCAAGCTTGACCTCACACCAGAAGACAACAGCATCACCGATGGCAAAGTCTATGTCACCAGCTACAGCTATGTTGGCAACAGCAACCTTATTAATAGCATCAGCCAGACCGACGGCACTCAACTAAGCTTTACCTATATCAAACAGGAAGGCGCAGACCGCATCGCCAGCATGACCGATGCACTTGGGCGCGTCACCACATTCAGCTACGATCTCGCAACCCGCACCACCGCCGTCACTGATCCATTAGGTAATAAAAATACCTATACCTACGACGACAAACAGCGCTTCACCCAAATTACCGGTCCCGCTGTCGATGGCGTCATCCAAAAGGTTCAGTACCAATATGATGCTGCTGGCAAACTCATCCAGACGACGGATGCCCTCGGTAACAGCACCATCAATACCTACGACAGCCACGGCAACCTGCTCAGCCAGACCGACAGCCTGGGTGAGCGTGTCGAGCGCACCTATGGTGATCAGCACCAGGTACTGACATCCACGGTCTACCGTACACCTGCGACTAATGGCCAGGCCGCCAGCCTGCCCGAAACCACCCGCACCATTTACGACACCCACCTGAACCCGCGTTTCGTCGTCAGCGCCCAAGGCAGCGTCACCGAATTCCGCTACAACAACCTGGGACAACGCATAGCCAGCATCGTCTACCCTGTAGCCAGCTACAACCTGACAGGCTTAAGCACCAGCCAAAGCCTGAGCCAGGCACAGCTGGAAACCTGGGTTACCACCCAGAACCCGGCACAAACCAGCCGCACCGACTACCAATACAATAGCCGTGGTCAACTCACCAGCATGACCAGCTATAACGCCGTTGATGCGAACGGCAATGGTATCGTCGATAGCAAGCAATCCACCAGCAACTATGGCTATGATGCCAGCGGCAATCTCCTGTTCAAAGTCGATGCCGACAATAACCAGACCAGCTATGCCTATGACGGTTTAGACCGTGTTCTGTCGACCACAGATGCCCTGGGGCACAGCACCATCAATCTCTATGATGATGCCAACCACACCATCACCCAGACCCAGGCCAATGGCCGCATAGACACTGCTGTGTATGACGCCGCAGGCCAGTTGATCTCCGTCATCGCAGGTGGACAGGCGCAAAGCAGCTACCGCTATGATGCCCTTGGCCGCCTCAGTGTCAGCACCGACGCGACTGGCGTCAAACAACTGTACATCTACGATGCCGCCGGTAATCTGCAAGGTATGGTCGATGGTGATGGTAAGGTCACCCAGTATGTCTACAATGCCCTGGGTCAGCGCATCCAGACCATCCAGCATAGCGTGGCGTTGAATACGGCACAGATCGCCAAACTGATCAGTAACACTGATACGGTAGTGGTGCCTGCAACGACGCCAACCCAGCCTTCGTCACCAACAACGCCAGCCACACCAGGCACACCAACATCGACTGCACCAACGACCCCAGCTATTCCAGCGGCACCTGCATCAGGCTCGCAACCAGTCAGTACGCCAGACTGGAATATCGCCACTGCCTACCTGATGGGTGACCAGATTACCTATAACGGTAAGGTGTACCAGGCACGCAGCAATGCGCAGGGTAGTGAACCGGGCAGCAATACTGTCTGGCTGGAAGTCATACCTGCCAGCAGCATTGCAGCCTGGTCAGCAAGCCAATATTACCTGGAAGGCCAGACCGTTAGCTTTGAAGGACAAGTGTATCTTGCCCGCTGGGATACTGCCTTAGGCAATGTACCGGGTGTCGACAAGCTCTGGACACAAGTACCTGCACCAGGCACGGTACGTCCGTGGATGGCAGGTGTTGAGTATGTCGTCAACCAGCTTGTTACCCACGACGGACAGCTTTGGAAAGCCAACTGGACCACCACACCTGGTTATGCGCCCGGTGTAGAGCATGCCTGGAGCCAGGTAGTACCTGCAGGCACCAATCCACCCTGGTCTGCTGGCCCTGAATATGTTGAAGGCCAGATCGTCATCCATGATGGACAACGCTGGACACCGCGTTGGCCTACTCACGGCGACATACCCGGCGACTCCCAAGTCTGGGCCCAGGCGCCTGAGGCTGGCACGTATGCCCCATGGGGAGCCGGTGTCACCTATCTCGGTGGCGAGACCATCAGCTACAACGGCCACCTGTGGCTGGCCCAATGGTTCAATAAAGGTGAAACACCCGGAGCAGAAGGTTCCTACGTCTGGGCAGAACAAGGTGTCGCTCCTGCTACGCCGCCAGTCACACCACCAGCACCAGCACGCGTCTTCTACGACCTGCTGCCCATGCTGACCAGTTCCACCAATGACCTCATCAGTCGCAACTTCTATGATGCCGCTGGTCACCTCAGTAAAACCGTCAGCGCTGCTGGTGCAGTCACCGAATACCAGTACGATGGCGCAGGCAATCTGCTGACGACAGTACAAAGAGCCACGCTCGTCAACACAGCAGCATTGACTGTCGTCACCCGTGCCCAGGATGTTGTTGTGACAGCCCATGCCGATGACAGAAACCTGACTTATTTCTATGACCTTAACAACCAGGTCACAGGTGCGGTTGATGCAGAAGGCTATGTCAGCCAATATCGTTACGACAGTGCTGGCCGTCGCGTTGAAGTCATCCGCTACTCCACTAAAGTCAACGCACCTGTTACAAGCGGCAGCAACTTCGCCAACCTCATTCCGTCTGCCAATGCCGCCGACCAGCACAGCTATGCCATTTACGACAACAAAGGTCAACTGGTAGGCAATGTCGATGCTGAAGGCTACCTGACCGAAATACGTTACGACGCCAATGGCAATGCTCTCAGCAGCACACGCTACATCAACAAAGCTAAAACCACGGTCATTGCGACATCCACTCTGGCCAGTTTGCGTCCTGCGGTCCATGCAGAAGACCAGACCAACAGCCAGATCTATGATGCCCTGAACCGTGTCATCACCAGCACCAATGCCGAAGGTACGCAAAAGCAATATCAGTACGATGTCGCCGGCAACCTCGTTAAAGTTATTGATGCTGTCGGGACAGGTGACATCCGCATCAACAACCACCGCTACGACCAGTTAGGTCGCGTCATCGCCACCCTGTCTGGTCTCGGCAGTGCCCAATTGACCGGTAACCAGAGTCAGCAACAAGTTGACGCCATCTGGGCGCAATATGGCACCAGCTATGGCTACGATACGGCTGGCCGCCGCAGCAGTGCGACCGACCCGAACGGCAATAAAACCCTGTTCTACTATGACCAGAGCGGCAACCTGACGCACACCATCAACGCCCTTGGTGAAGTGCAGGAACGCAAATACAATCAACTCAATCAACTGGTCAGCACGGTCCAGTATGGCAGCCGTCTGTCCAGTCTGGCAGGCATGAATGGTGGTCTGGTCGACAGCAATCTGCGCACAGCGCTTGCAGGCATTGCCAATAGTGCCCTCGATAGCCAGGCAACCGTCAGTTATAACGCTGCCGGCCAGATTGCCAGCGTGACCGACCAACTCGGCGCTGTCACCAGCTTTAGCTATGATGCCTTTGGTGAACGCCTGGCAACTACCGTCAACATCGACAGCAACCATGCCCTGACCCAACTGACGCGTTATGATCACCGCGGCCTGCAAACCGGTTCTACCACAGACCCATTGGGTGCATCAGTCGTCGCCAGCGTTGAGTACGATGCCTTTGGTCGTATCACCCGCACAGTTGACGGCAATGGCAATGAACGCCTGGTCAGCTATGACCGTCTTGGCCGTGCCGTTGGTGGTAGCGACGCCAGCCACGTACAACGAGCTATCAGTTATGACGCCATAGGCCGCATCCTGAGCCAGACCGATGGCAACGGTAATGCCGTGACCTACACCTACGACACTGCCCACCGTGGCGTCACCATTACCACGGCGGAAGGCGTCAAGGTCAGCAGCATCCATAACCGTCAGGGCCAGACCAGCAGTGTCACCGATGGCAATGGCCATGTCACCAGCTACCAGTACGACACTAACGGTGCCCTGCTGAGTTCCGCCAGCGAATTGAACAGCGTTGGCAATGTCTACGACCATGCCAACCGCCTCATCGAAACCACTGACGCCAATGGCAACAAGGTCAGCTACCACTATGATGCGGCCAACCGTCTGCTGTCCCGCACCGTCGACGCCAACGGCCTGTCACTAACCACCAGCTACCAGTACGATGCCAAAGGCCAGCAGATCAGCATGACGGATGCCAATGGCATCGTCACCCTGACTAACTACGACCTCAAAGGCCAGGTCACCAGCCAGGTGGTTGACCCGACCGGTCTTAATGCCATCACCTACTACAGCTATGACCAGCGTGGTCAGGTACTGACCGTCACCAGTCCCGCAGGCAATGTTATTAAATATGACTACGATGCCCTGGGCCGCCGTATCGCTGAGCACGTTGACCCAACAGGCCAAAACATTACCCGCCGTTATCAATACGACGACAACGGCAATGTCGTCAATGCACGCGACGCCAATGGCAACCTGACCCGCTACGTGTATGACAGCAACAACCGCCTGGTCTACACCATCAATGCCAATGGCGCAGTCCAAAAAAACAGCTACGACAAGGAAGGCCGTGTCACCAGCGTCATCAACTATGCCACCGCGATTTCCCTGGCAGGCTTAAGCGAAGCAGCAACAATCGCCGACATCGTGACCAGAGTACAGGCAGACAGCCTACGTGATGTCCAGCAAAGCCGCGTGTATGACAAAGATGGTCATGTCCGTTTCAGTATCGATGGTACTGGCAGCGTCACCCGCTATACCTACGATGCCAGTGGCAATGTCACAGAACGTATTAGCTACGCCAAAGAAATCTCGCTGGCAAGCTGGGTTCCCGGCACCACGCCAAATGTAGTGGCCGACGCTGCCCATGACCAACGTGTGCAAACCGTCTACGATGCACTGAACCGTCCTATTTACGTCGTCAGCGGCACTGGTACCGTCACCAAAACCACCTATGACGCCAATGGCAACATCGTCGATGTTGTCAGCTATGCCAAATCACTGCCTGCCAATACCCCGATGACTGCCAGCGCGCTGGCAACAGCCACGGCGGCTTTGGCAGATGCAACTCATGACGCCCATGTCCACCGCAGTTATGATGCTGCCAACCGCCTCACCTGGAGTGTCGACGCCAATGGTGCAGTCACCCATCTGGTCTACGACAAAAACGGTAACCTGACCAAGCAGATCAGTTACGCCAAGACCATCGCTGCAAATGCTGCGGCAGAAACAGTGCAAGCCAGTGATGCCGACCGCGTCACCCTGATGAGCTACGACGATGCCAACCGCCTGTCTTACCAGGTCAATGCCGATGGCAGCGTCAGTCATTACATTTACGACGCCAATGGTCAACTGGCGCAACGTATTGCCTATGCCAATACCATTGCCGCACCCAATGCCAATACCCAACTGAGCGGCAGTCAGATCGCCAACCTGGTACAGGCTGACAGCACGCAAGACCGCAATGTGCGCTATACCCGTGACAGTGCAGGCAGACTGCTGTTCACCATCGACAGCCAGGGTGCCGTAGCAGAAAACCTCTATGACGCCAATGGCAACCTGGTCGGCACGATCAGCTACGCCCACACCATAGCCACGGCCAATCTGCCTGCCGTGGTGCAGTCAGCAACGTTACGCAGTCTGCTGCAGTCCGATCCGGTTAATGACCATGTCCAGCGCCAGGTTTATGATGCCAGTGGCCGTGTGTTGTTCAGTATCGATGCCCTGGGTTACATCAAGGGCTATAGCTATGACGCCCTCGGTCGTGTGGTCAAATCTACCGAATATGCCAAAGCCTTACCGGCCGCTACATTTGCCAGCCCAAATCCTTTGAGTGAATACGGTGCCATGCCCGCAACGGACGTGGCAGACCAGATACAGACCTACCAGTACAATGCCGATGGCCGTTTGATTGCCCATACTGATGCCTTGAATAATACAGAACGTTTCAGTTATGACGGCCTGGGTAACCGCATCAGCTATAGCAATAAAATTGGTGCCACCTGGACCTATGATTACGATTCCGCCGGCCGCTTGTTGAGCGAAAGCTCGCCTGTCGTCAACATGGCCAGCGTCACCCTGGATGCAGGCGGCAAATTACAGATAGGCACGACTGTCAGTGCCGCCCTCGTCAGCCGCATGACTTATGATGCACTCGGTAACCTGACCAGCCGCACTGAAGCAACAGGCCGTCCAGAGCAACGCGTCACCCGCTTTGAATATGATGCACTGGGCCGCCAGACCAAGACCATTTACCAGACCACCAATGTCTATGATGGTGCTGGTGACACCCTGGCTGTGAACGGTGCCAACAGTCTGGCATTCGCATCAGAAAAGGCAGTCACCCTCGAAGCCTCAGTCACTTACGACAGCTTTGGCAATGTCACCGCCAGCCGCGATGTAGCGGGCAATTACAGCTACCGCACCTATGACAAACTGGGCCGCGTCAGCTATGACATTGATGCGCTTGGCAATGTCACCGGCTATAGCCGTAACAGCTTTGGTGAAACAACAGCGGTGACTCGTTATGGCAGTGCTATCAACACAGTCACTATCACTGGAACGATTGGAAAAGCACCAGTGGACGGTCAGGTGACCACTACCCTGGCGGGACTTAATCACAACCAAGATAGAACAACTATCAATCGCTATGACCAACTGGGTCGTCCTATAGAAATTACTGAACCCGCCACCTGGGTTAGCAATGGCTTGGAAGGTAGTAGTGTACTAGCCTCCAAAGTTACTCGATACAGCTATGATGTATTTGGCAATCTGGTTCAATCAGCTGAATTGACTGACCGGCAAAGCAATAGTTGGGCAGTGAGCCGTTATTACTATGACAAACACGACCAAAGAACTGCAAGCATCAATGCCCTAGGTTATGTCACCACCAAATCATATGACGCCGTTGGTAATATCGTACGTAGTACCGAATATAGCGGTACAGGAAGTGTGGACAACGATGGCAAGCTGCTCTTGCCTGTTCCCAATCAGGATGATCGAACCACTTTGTATAGCTATGATAAGGCCAATCGTCAGATTAGCCAGACTCATGTTAATGTGGGTTTCAGTGATGGCACTAATGATGTCAGCACTGGTCAGCGTAGTCGTGGAGATGTCACCACCAGTGTCGAATATGATGCCTTGGGCAATGTCGTCAGCAGCACCGATGCTCTGGGCAATAGCAGCTACCGTTATTACGACGCTTTGAGTCGCCTCACTGCGGTAACCGAACCCGTGAGTAGCGCCGAAGCAGGTCAGACTCTGACGCCGCTTACAGAATATCGGCGTGATGCCTATGGCAATGTGATCGTTCGGCTCGAATACGCTAATGGTGCTGCTTATGCTGATAAACAAATCTATCACAGTGCAGGCAGCAACAGCGAAGACCGCATCAGCCTGGCTCGTTACGACAGTCGTGACAACGTCATACAAAATGCCGATGCCAATGGCGTCAACCATTTTGCATCCTACGATGCGCTAAGACACTTGCGTAAAGAATGGCAGGGTGTCAGCGACAGTGAAAGTGTCAAGCACACCTTATTTACGGTCTACGAGTATGATGCCCTGGGTCGCCGTACCGCCACTATCACGCCAGGTAGCAATGTACTGCTCAGCGCCAACGGCAGCCAGCTCAACACGGTCAACCAGAACCAAGTAACAGTCGTCCGCAATGAGGTGACCTACAATGCCTTTGATGAAGTCATTCTTCAGCGCAGCAATGGTCAAGCTGTAGCCAGCTTCGAATATGACAATGCCGGTCACCTCTGGCGCACCAACAGCGGCGGCGTTACCCGCGTCATGCAATACGATGTACAAGGCCGCCAGACTGTCACTTTAAGCAGTGCTGGCACCAGTACCGCCAGCCTCAATCTCGGCAATGGCGATCCGCTGGCCACCATCAGCACCGCTCATGAAGCCGACAGTGTCGCTGGCCTGCGCCGCAGCACCAGCCAGTACGATGCCCTGGGCCGTGCCACTACCCTGAGGTTGCCAACCCGCGATGGTCAAACGCCTGTTATCCGCCAAAGCTACGACCGCTGGGGTAACCTCACCAGCCGCAGTGACCTCAACGGCTACAACGGTGTCACGAGCTTCCAGTACGATGCCAACAACCAGCTGATCCGCCAGATCAGCCCGGATGCAGCGGGCCAGCAAAGCGTCAACAGCGCCGTTACTGAAATCTATTACGACCGCCTGGGCCGCCAGATCGCCAACCGCGATGCCAATGGCAACGTCAATCGCATGGCCTATGATGCCAGCGGCCAGTTGATCAAGGAAACCCATGCCGATGGAGGTACTGTCACCTATTATTACAACGCCTTCGGCAACCAGACAGCTACAACCGATGCAAACGGCAACAGTACGCATTATCAAGTAGATCACCTCGGTCGTTTGACTGCTACGATTAGCGATATCGTAGGCGTGTACGGTACCGGCACGGGTAATGTAACCGGCACCCAGCAAAGCCTCATCAGCCTCATCAGCTACGACGAAGCAGGACGTGTCACTGCCCAGACCAATGCCAATGGGGAAACCACCAAATATGGTTACGACCTGCGTGGCAACCTCATCCTCACGACCAAGCCACTTGGTCAGTATGACCAGTATGCCTACGACACCCAGGGCAACCAGATCGCCCGCCGTGATGCCATCGGCAACGTCAGCACCTGGCAATACAATGCACAAGGTCAGCTGCAAAGCCACAAAGACATCGGCGGTGCCACCTATACCTACCGCTATGACAGCGCAGGTCAACTGGTACAACAAACCAATACCCGTGGCCAGAACCTCAACTACCACTACAACGAGGCAGGACAAGTCACCCAGATCCGCGACCTGGCGACCGATAAGACTACCCTGTACAGCTACAACCTGGCAGGCAAACACACCCGCGAGCAAACCATCCAGGCCGACATCAGCCTGCAAAACACCCGTCTGAGTTACAACGCCCAGGGACAGGTCTCACTCATCGAAGCACTCGATGATGGCTATATCAGTGTGCTTGAATATGACAAGGCTGGTAACCTTGTGCATGAGCTCAATGTCCAACAAGCACAAACTACAGGTACCACCACGCGCCAGGTCAGCATAAGTGGTAGTTCCCATACCGTCAGTCATGAAAGAATACAAAGCAATGCCGTCGTCCACAACAGCAGCTATGCTTATGACAGTATGCAAAGGCAGACCCTGATGGAAGGTACCAGCAATACTGCAGATCAGAGCAGTCTGACAGCTAGCCAGGGTCATTTGCAGACCTACGACAAGAATGGCAATGTCGCCAGTGACACTACCTGGGGTAAAGAGTTGGTTGCACAGATTCCGCTGGGCACGAACGGCCAGCCGGATGCCAGCCGTACTACTTACATCGTGCGTGAAGGCATGATTACCCGTTACTTCACGTATGACGTGGCGAACCGTGTCAGCAAAGTGTCAGTGGCCAGTTATGACCAGCAGGGGAATCGTCTGGCGCAAGCGTTTGCAACGGTGGTGGATGAACGTATGTATGACGGTGCGGGCAGGCTGTTGCAGGAAGGGATCAATAGCAATCTCACTGCTGGGTATCTGCAGGCATTGCAAAATACGCAGTTGGCACCTTTTGCAGAAACTGCGACCAGAAATACCCATTATTACGACACGAATGGCCTTCTCAGGAAAGAAGTGACATACAACGTCCAAGGGCAAAGTACTCAGATAACAAATTACCATACCTATGATGCGGTAGGACACCTGCGCGGCTACAGCAGTAGCGACCTCGTTGGCAATAGCGTCAATGTCAGTATGGAACAAATCCTGAGCGAAGGTTATCTGCAAGGCAAAGTACAGTCCTCATTTAACAATAGTGACTGGTCTAATCTCAATGCCGTTAAAAAGCAGCAATATTTTTATGACGTCAACGGTAGGTTAATCAAAGTTGAGTCAATAGCTAGTAATAAATATGGCCAAATCGATAGCGCTAAATACCAAATAACGGATGCACGCGGCAATATCCTGCAGAGCGCTCAGATGGGTATAGCATTTAATAATTTGATAGTGAATGACCAGGCGTTCCATAGCTTTGTTGGAATCACTAAAAATAGCTTTTCGGCAAATAGCGGGTCGGGAGCAGGCAAGGTGGATGTGTGGGTTGAACCGACACCGGCGGCGGCACAAGCATCAGCGCCATCACAGTCAGCTTTGTTTTCAGCGCGAGGCATGTTTAGCATGATGGCGATGGAGGATGTCAGTGACGAGAGTGAGGTTACTGAGGTCAGTGATAGCGGCGAAACTACAGAAATTGCTGAATTCAGTGAGATGAGTCTGCCTGTGGAAGAGGATGGCGAAGGTGACAGTGAAAACTTCAGTGCTGCGCCTATGATCATGCGGGCTAGCGTCCAAGGTATGGCGAGCGCAGAGAGCACTAGCAGTGAAGAGTCTGGTATGCCGCCACCATTGGCACCGTCGGTCACATCGCAGGTGATGCAGACCTTGCTTGATGAGTTGAACCTGAGAGGCAACCTGATAGCGGAAGCAGAATCCCATTTGCAGCAAATTTATTTAAATGAACCTCCTGATGTTGTTAGCACTCTGGGCCCTGCATGGCAAACTTATATTAGTAGCCTGAGGGCGCAATGGAATAGCATCCAGGCGCAGATTGTGCAGCTTCAGAATGGCACACCGACGACGCCAGGGGGCGGTGGGACCACAACGCCAACTGACCCGGGTGGCACCACAACACCTGGTGGTGGAGGGGGCACACCGACGACGCCAACGGATCCGACGAATCCAACGAATCCAACGAACCCGACCACACCAACAACGCCGACATTACCGCAACCACCGGCTTTGCCTGTACCAGCGACGTCGAATGACTTGAGCACGCTGCAGACAGAGTTGAATATGCGTGCGTATATGCTGGCACAGGCAACCATGCAGTTGCAAGCGCTGACGGCATCCAATCCGACTGCGGCCTCAACCCTGCTGGCATGGGCAACTTATATCAATGGCTTGCAAGCGCAGATCACTAGCATTAATACGCAAATTACCACTCTCCAAAATGCTACAACGCCAACAACGCCAACAACGCCAGCCGATGCACTCACCGCTGCAACGGCTGGGAGTGCGACGCTTCAAACGAGTATTGCACATACCAATGATGTCAATGGTGTAGTCAATGTTGCCATCTCTGGTTATACGCAAAACATTGGACTGGAGACCGGAGCATCAACTAAAGCGGAGTTACTCAAAGCGGGAGCGAATACACAAAATCTCGTGTCTATCGTTGTTAATCACAATAGCGATGGATCTTATACAACGGCCTATGGGGAAAAACCTACTGGCTATAGCATTAATTTGGCTGATCTTGTCAAAAATGGCTGGGATGGAAAAAATTGGGACGTGGTCACTGAATCTTTAAAGACTCAAGGATGGGACGGTAGAAGTCAATATTTCTTTCAGTTACTTGATGGAAGTTATCAAATGGGTGAAGCAATCACAGGAGATGGAAGTAGTGCAGACTGGATGACCGATGACTTTGCTATCGTCAATCAATTGATGGCTAGAGATGGTTGGAATTTTGGTGGGCATCAATCCATCGAAAATCTGAAAGAAGTGAAACCAGTGTTAGTGGGTACTGAGGTAGTGTTTTCATTTGATCCAGATATTCAGGCATCGAGTAACCGCGCGGTTTTGAATGCAGCGAATGTTGTGGCAGATTCCGAGTATTACACTGCAAATAACGTTGCAAATATAAGTAATGGCAACACCCAATTTAATTGGGGTGTGACGGCCGCTGAGCAAGGCTATGGAGACCTAACGAAGGGTTCTCAACTTTGGACTGCTAATCCAGATAATTTTAATATTGGCGGAGCAGCAACTAGTACAAATCAATCCTCGGCAGTTGATAATCGTTCGCTACTGAATGTTGATAAATTAACATATGGAACAGGAGATTTTAACAATGTTGTCTATATAAATAGCGATGGAGTTCGTATGGTCGAAACTGGGGCCACGACTAACTTTGTTGGAAATTTCAATGATACAACTTTTGAAGTTAAAGCGAGCGATCTAGGTGCGTACACACCTGCTGGCGATCAAAAAATGACCTACTCATTTGATGAGAATGGAAAGCCGGCTTGGAATTTGAATGGAGTCATTATACCGATACCGGAAGGCGCTAAAATACCAACTCTCTCGCAGTTGCAAACCGAGCAACAAATAGAAACCATTGCGAATATAACGAATGAAAATACGCGTTTGTTAAATTTACATCCTGATCCCATTGCCAAGAACATGGCTAATACGGATTTTTCAACCCTATCGACGCTTGATCAATTGATGTTGGCTAATACGTTTGCTTACCTACCACAGGGAACAAAAATCTCAGCTGACGATGTAAATAATATCTTAATCAAACTTTCTATAACTGCTCGAAATCCAAATTTAACTGATCAGGAAAGATCGTGGATAAGAACAACAAGCTTCTCTGTTTTTTCAAGAGGAAAAACTGACGATCTCGAAGGTGTGGTGTTTACCAAAGAAGTCTCGGAATTCATGGTGTTTGCCGCGGCAGATACTGGGGGGACGTCGATTAACGTAGGATTTCATGTTCCAGGAACCAAACCCAGTAATACGTTAACGACAACTGAAAGTGAATTTGTTCCGGCAAATACCTCCTATGCACCTAAGAATGCTGGGCAGAATAAAACCATAACTACAACCAGTGGAGAAAACGTCGCGTCGACCTTGCCAGGAGGAAACCAAACTGCCCATGGTAATGAAGTATTTAATACTGGAAACGGAAGTGGTTCAGATAAGGTAATTACATCAAGCCAAGGAAACGTCAATACTGCAACTCATAGTGGCGAATATTCGGGGACATCAAATCAAGGAAGAGTCACCTCGACTAACTATCAAGGCAACGAAGTAGAAAACACGACATTCTCGGGGACTTATTCCGGGGTACAAAAATCGACATCAACGGATACTACGGATGGCACGCCAATTAGAGTTACCTATTCAAGAGACCAACTGAATATTAGCAATGATAATGTGTATGACGGTGGTTTTTTTAATGAAGTAACTTTAGAGATAGGTGGGAAAAAATACTATCTTGGATTCGTCACTGCGAATAGTGAAAAAGAAACAATAACGTTTGCTTTAGATAATAGATCAAAAGATGACAACCTTAAGTTCTCTGGAGAAGGATTTGGGTTGACTGACGAAGTGCTCACTAATGCTGTGAACCAATATAAGCAATTATATGGAAAAGAACCTGAGAATTTGCCAGCTAACCTTTACGATTCAAACAAGGAAGCTTTTTGGGCATCGTATGATGCAGCAAGAGCAGCTAATCCCGAAGGAGGACCTGAAGCTTGGTCTCAAGCTGCAATTAAAGATACTCCATTTGCGAAAGCACGAGAAAAATTGGGTTATTCAACTTTCGAAGTTGATCAAACCGTTGTCTTCGGCACTGTGACGACGGCAGACGGGAAAACTTATTACAATGTGCCCGAACAAGTAAATGTTAATGCGTACAAAAAGTAAAACCAAGGAAGAAAATTATGGCAAGTAATCACCATGCACTAAAAAAAATGGTAGAAGTAAAGTTACCAAGAAGTTTAGGGGAGAATGAGCAAGAGAGTGTCTCATCGTTTTCGATGTTGTCAAAAGAGAATATTGAAGAATTAATGACGTTAAAGAAGTCTTCTGACCTTTTTGCAATCGCATATCTGCAATATATATTGACTGAAAATATTGCTTTTGCAGCTGG
Organism: Undibacterium sp. Ji83W; assembly: GCF_049340385.1. NCBI lineage: Bacteria > Pseudomonadati > Pseudomonadota > Betaproteobacteria > Burkholderiales > Oxalobacteraceae > Undibacterium > Undibacterium sp. Ji83W. The sequence goes on from NZ_JBMPOZ010000017.1 coordinate 15,057, forward strand.
TTCTTACGTTAGCGAAGTTTTGAGTGGAAGAATAGATGTAGATAAATTTAATAAAAGTCATCGTTTTACATAAGAAATGTTAAAAACTGCCACGCAGTCGTAAATAAAATTCCTAAATTTACGATTGCGTTATTTGAAATTTAATTACTGTAAACTTTCATCAGGATCGCAAATGAAACGTACTATTGCCGTAGTGCTTACTTTAATAATACATATAAGCTTGATGGATAGTTGCTTCGCCGGCGAAGATTGGTACTCCTTCGGAAATTTTGCAGTATGCAAGTATGGTGATTTTAATAGCTGCAAATTACTGGACTCAAAAAGCAAGGAAAACTTTGGCTTAAGCCAAATAGAGCAAGAAAATTTTGATCAGTTGGTACGCTATTCACAAATGAAATCGTTTGTCGTTGAAGATGCTAAGGCATGGTTTGGACAACCTCAACTTACCCCTGAAATTCCAGGTGACAGCAATGGGGCAATCTGGTTTTATGTGAATAAAGATGCGAGACGCGAGTGCTCAGTTACCATCGTAATGGCTAAAGGTAAATTGGTATCGATTGCATATACGGTACCATCAAAATTTATGTCTATATGGCGTGCCCCGGTCGTCCCTCATTCATCCAAATGACAAAGTTGTTCATCTTCCTGACTAACAATCATAGGAAAACAGATTTATTTTTGAATGAAAATTTAACAAATATAAATTCCAGAATAATGACCAAAAAATGAAGTGTAAAAGTCATAAACTTGGATTAGTAGTTGCCTTTTAGTTGAGAATTGATTGTTGACATCTCAGATGCACCTTCAATAAGCCAGTGGATGGCTACGCCGCAGGTAATTTAATTTTCATAAATATTTGAATGTATTCATCGCTGCAAATAGACTTTGAAATTATTGGACATCCAGAATACAGCAAACTGTTCGGAAAGATCGAATGTCGGGAATCTGAAACGGGATTCTTGTCCTGTCTCGTGGTACTGCTTAATCTATGGGGCGTAAAAGTAAGACTTACCCATTTACTAGGGATCGTGCCAATTCCACATGGTAGCTTGTCATTGCGCAGGATGCATTTTGCAATTCGTCGTTTGGGTATGCAGACAATGCCTGTAGCCAATAGAGATTTTCAGAGTGTACTTGCATCTTGGCCGATTCTTATTTTGAATGAAACAGGTCCATGCGTTGTTTTGCTTAAAGTTGAAGCGGATCATTTTGTTGCCGTTATACCTGACTATACAGGGCTAGTTTGCAAAATCCCATTTGGTGCAGAAATCCTGCAGCAGGCTGGCACTGCCTTTGCCGTACGCATGGATAAATTAGGGCCAGCAGTTCCTAAATATGAACGTAAACCAAGAATGTATTTGCTTTCGTGGCAAGATCGCTACCAAGGTACTTACGACAGAAAAACCTATTTTGAGTTTGAGACACGTCTGGGTTCGCAGCCGGGAGCGATCACACACCGCCCATTGCCTCTGTCAGAGATAACTTCATCTGATTTATTTAATTCCCATGCATCTATTTGTCCGACAAGACCGGATTTTTATGGACGCTATCGGACCTTCAATTTAAAACGCGGTGATACCGTGTTTGTCGAGCATACCGAATTGGTAACAGTAGTCGACGACTTGCTTACTCTCGCCAGAGAACATCGACCAAAAAATGCACGTGAAATAGTGCAATTTTCTGCAAAACTATTTTCTGACTTTCTGGCGATTCACCCATTCGTAAATGCCAATCAAAGGATGGCGATGCAGATTGTCACCAAATATCTGGAGCGATGGCAATTAAAAATGCGGTGGCATGAGATTAGCAGCACACAATTCTATTATTGGATGCGCCTTGCTACTCGGGGGCATATTTGTTTGTTGGAAAGCGGATTTGCAGCGAATATAGAATCGACTTAACTTACCAACAGTAAATTGAAATAATATCGCTCGCGAGCATAGCAATGACCAGTGGTAGCGTTACCTGGGTCATACAAAGTGATATACAACGACGCTTGACCATCAATCTACTTAGCGCACCTTCACCAATCCTAGTCTTATTTTGTTTATTTGCCCCCAATTTGACACGCTATGCTGGATATTCCACATCAAAAATTACCCCACGTTTAGCACATGGCAAGGAGCGGTTTCCATCAACTGTAGTTTGGACTGGCAAACCGTAATAATTTAGGTGATTGCTTTGACAGGCCAACATCAGCGGTAACGGTCAACTGCTACCAGCGAGGGAGGTCAGTGCAAGCCGGCACGATGGTCAATGGGTGCCAGCACTTGCACTTTGAGAAGAACTTCGCACAAAAATGATTTCCCGTGGTTGAGCTAAAGCCGGGGTCAGGTCCAACATTCATACATTTTCTGAAACCTCCATGCACTTCATTTGAATGCACAAAGCCGGCACAAAGGCACAAAGCCGAGGCACAAAGCCGGGGTCAGGTCCGACATTCATACATTTTCTGAAACCTCCGTGCACTTCATCTGGATGAATGGCTTTACCAAAAATTGCTTGCGAATTTTCAGGACAGCTTATCTATCGGAATTGCAAAAACCAAAAGAAGTTGTAAGTCCTACCAGTAGAGGCATTGGTTTACCAATGCCTCTACTGCAGTCGACAGCCTTTTTTGAATAGCGGTACTACAACAGGCAATACTTTGCACCCGATATGCAAGCGGCTCCCGCTACTCATGACTGACTCGTTATATTTGTCTTAACCTTCCGCAAAGATTCCCCGCTCAGTTCCAGACGATGTGCATTCTGAACCAGCCTATCCAGAATTGCATCAGCAACCGTTGGTTCACCTAAATAATCATGCCACTGCGCCACCGGCAATTGTGAAGTGACCAATATGGATGTGTTCCCCGAGCGCTCATCAACAATATCCAGCAAGTCCTGGCGATTGCGGGAAGTCAGTGGAGCAACACCCCAATCATCAAGAATCAATATCCTGGCTTTCGTCAATTGCGCCCGCAGTTTTGGAAAACTCCCATCTGCGCGAGCCACCTCTACGTCTTCCAGTAAGCGCGTGAGTCGGCAGTACAAGACAGGCAACCCCCGCCGCACTGCCTGATTACCAAAGGCGCAGGCTAGCCAGGTTTTGCCAACGCCTGTAGGTCCTGTGATCAACAGATGTTGATGCTGCTCTACCCGCGGCCTTCTTCAGTTCTTCCAGCCGTGACATCATCGTCACGTATAAGACGATCCGCCAATGGACGTTGAAGTTCGGGCAGGGCTATGCCAATGAACTTCGCTGGCGTCAACCGCAGCGCGGGGACAAATGGCATCTCGACGAGGTGCTGCTAAAACTCAAGGGCAAGCACCATTACCTCTGGCGTGCAGTCAATCAGAACGGTCATGTGCTCGATGTCTTGATGCTGAGTCGGCGCAACCGGCAGGCAGCTAAACGCTTTTTCCGCAAGCTCCTCAAAGGCTTGGGTTACGCACCACGGGTGCTAATCACCGACAAGCTGAAGAGCTAGGCCACGACGAAGACGCAAATCATGCCGCGTGTGGAGCATCGCCAACACAAAGGTCTCAATAACCGGGCTGAACTCTCGCATCAACCGACGTGGCAACGAGAACGATAAATGTGGCGCTTCAAGTCATGCGGCCACGCTCAACGTTTTTTGTCGGCGCATGGCCCGATCAACAATGCTTTCCGGTGTCAGCGGAACCGCTTGACAGCGGAGCAGTACCGACACGTCCGTAAGCAGGCATTTTCTATGTGGAATGAGGTCACCGACGTAGCAAAAAATGCCTAATCCGTGACACCATGTTACCCGGGCAAATGCAAGTTCGCCTGGAATTGTACAACTCGCCGTCTCCGTTCAGCAAGTTGACAATACAGCCTGGAGCGGATATTGGTGGGAGCCGACTTTAGCTGATTTGCTCTGGAAACCGGTCAAGGTCCTTCCCAAAAGCAATTCCTACATCATTGTTAGGCATTACGAAGTCTCCAGGACTGCAGCCTGGGCCTCGGCAGTCGTTAACGTCAACGCCATCTCCACGTTTCCACCAGACCGTTCCGGCCGTTCCCTCCGGGTAGTTCCCTCCGATTTGGGCAATCTGAGAAGGTTCAAGCCGATTTAAGTCACTGGGTTGGCCGTTGATATTGAATTTGTACGTCACGATTTCAACTGTCGCATTCGCAACTTTAATGATAGGCATGTGGACACTCCTTCAGGGAAAATACTGGATCTTCGGCAAGGCATCAAAAACAACTACTTATATTACCATTCAAACTACGCATGTTCATCCGTTAACTCATCGACTACCTGGCGTGCAAACAGGTCAAATACAACTGTTGGGTATCACCAGCCTTAATGGGTCAGAGTGTAAGTTATATTCGTCACCTAGACCCGAAATGGGCGCTTCGGAGTTCAAGTACAGTGTCGCATTACTTGAGACCAAAAATCAAATCCTCGATATAGTATTGGTAATTATCCGAATTGCGTCGGGATTTGACTGGATCGGTTGCCGCGAGCACCTTGGTTAGCGCACTGCCATATACCTCCGGCCGCAGTCCGATGCCGACGATATGGGTGAGTTCGTGGATTATCGTGCCACGTTGGGAGTCGCTCCCGGTAGTCTGTAGTTTGAAGAAGTCGGGCGTCAGGAAAATCGCACCGGGAACTGACGGATGGACGGCCGCCAGGTCGCCAACATCCCATTTGAATTCCAGATCGTTCCGCACTGGACACCAGAACACCGTGAACGTAGCCGCCCCCGTGGCCGCGTCGTACACTTTCTTGACGGCATCGGCGCTACTGCTGTTGAGAGCGCCAAACCATTTGATTTGCTTATCGACCGGGGTATTGACGGTGAAGCTTCTCGATGCAGCAGACAGCGCCGATTTCGCATCCGCCATCGCTTGGTTTGCAATCGCAGCCTGCGATGCCGTACAAGCTACTTTGTGCTCGTCAACTGCCGCCATGGCGACTGAAGACGCCGACCACAACATCAGTCCCATCGCGCAGCATAGCTGTCGATAAGGTTCAAGGTGCAAGCCGGTTTTCGAGATCGCTTTCATAGTATTCCTCCTATTGGACTTCATTAACGTTCAACGCGCCTTATTCCAGTGCTCTTAAATCCGTCGATGTCGGCAATTGCGCCCCGCCGGTACGGTCAATTTTTACCAGCGTCGCTTTCAGCCCGCAGTTCGTGTCGAACAGCTGTGGATGATGCCATTGGAAGTGCGCGCGCCTGCGCACCAGGCCTTGCACCAGATCCTGCATGATGGATGGATAGGACACGGTTTGAGGCAGTGGCGCGCAGGCGAACAACGGCACATCCGCCCGGCTCTGCTTGTCGGTCGTCGCCACCCGCACCAGCGCGAAGATGGACGGCGCCGGCGGGATAACGTCTTCAGCCACGATCCGCAGCGTAATCGACCGCTCCACCATCAACATGTCGCCCGCTTGCGCTTTGGAGGGGTATGTAACGCTCAACGACACCAGGTCGCCCGGTTCCAACACGCACCGTGCGCCGTTTTCATCGACCAGGGTGGCCAGCGCTATCGAATATATTGTATTGGGCGCTCCGACGGTTCTGGTCTTCGGCACCGCCGGTTGCGGGCTGGCATAGACATCCCGTGATACGCGCCCGGTGCCGGAACCTGCCGCCGGCAGCCATTTGAGTGTCAGATCGTATGTCTCGGTTAGGATTCCCCAGCCCTCCAATAGTTCCCTGTCGAACGTCCCGCTTTCGGCAGCGAGCGGCCCAAATGCAAACACGACCGAAGCGCTGCGGTCGTAGACTTGTCGGTCCGCCGCCAGCAGCCAGAACTCCCCGCCCTTCTCGCGGCGACTGTCCGATTGTGTGTTGCTGTGCAAGATACGGTCGTACGACGGGTCGCTGAAGACCAGCGTCGCCTGACCGGCCGCCGCAGTGGGCCGGCCTTCGGGTTTGATGGTCAGCGCCAGTTCCAGCGTCAGGCACAACGGTGGCAAAGGCCAGGTCTCGGGTTGGGCAAGTGGCTTCGCCTCATGCTTTGCGCTCAGATAGCGCAGCACCACCAAGGCGCGGGTGTCGCCATCGGCTGCCGCCAGAGCATCGGCGACCGCCTCGGCATCCTTGCTTTGCAGTTCGTAGCTTAGCAGCGCCGTGCCCTTCGGCCCCGCTTTTGCGCTACCACGACTGAGAGTGACCGCAGCCGGGCCAATAATGAGCAGCGGAGCCTGGGTTCCTTCCGCCATGAAAAAGGCTGCAGGGTCCACGTCTGTCGGACTGGAGATGCGCAGCGTGATCTTATGGTCCCACGCGGGATCAAGCTGGCCATTGGCCGGACTGGCCACCTGTACCAGGTAGCTGACCTCGCCTTTCGGCAACTGGCCCAGCGCTGCGGACTCCGCCGCCATGCCCGTCCGAACGATGCCGGCCGAGCCTTGAAGCCAAAGGAAGGCGGCCGGCCCGCCCGCCGTGCCGCGGTCCCAAGCGACGATGGTGCGGCGCCTGCGCGCTGGGCTCGCCGATTCCGGCAGCAGCGTGGAGCGTGGGCTGCGCCCCTGTTGCACCATCGCCGGCCCGCTGGCCGCCGCCGTACCGTACTTGGTTTCCTGCGTATCCATGACGTCTTTGTCCGACAGCGGCATGACGCCGGCCGCGCGCCGTTGGTAGATCACGCCCGGCCGCAAGCCGATCGTCAGTTGCGCCATCTCGGGCGGCATGATGGGCGCCACCGCGTCGATTGACAGCGCCGCCATACCTTCCAGTTTGGCGCGGGTCTGCTCGTATGACGGACTACGCTGACGGGCAGGCGCCGGCGCCAGGTGCAGCGCCGAGGGCGCCGGCAGGGACGCGATCGACGGTCCGTTGAAGCGCGGCCGCTCGAACATCGGCCGTTCGGCAAAGCTCCAGTAGCGGGCCTGCAGCGTCTTTGGGGCGCGCGCGGCGATGCCGTAGGATTGCAGCTGCCCGGAAATGCCGACGCTTTTCTGCTGCACAATGTATTCCTCTCCACCGGCCAAGGCCATCCTGGCCAACTCGGCAACCGCCTCCGGCGTGGGCCAGTCCAGCGCGCTGCTGGCGTAGACCAGGTCGTCGAAGCGTCGCAATGCCTGAGCGGGCGCACCGAAGTCGTCAACGCGGGCGACTTCGACGATCACCCAAGCGCGGCAAAACGGCGCTTCGCCGGTGGCCGGCGTGGTCGCCGCCATGACCGCTTGCGGCCGGTTGCTGCTTTGGTATACGGCATTCATCGCCACCGCTGCCAGCCTGCCTTGCGGCGGCCCGGCGCGCAGGTCCCGGAGCTCGCCTCCGCTTGCCATTACCACGGCCAGCGTCTCGATTGGCGCCGGCTTGGAGCTTCTGGCCGAGCCGACCTCGATCAGTGCAATGCGTCCGGCACTGGTGGCGGACGGGACCAGCCCGCGCGGCCGCAAGAGCAAGCGATCCTGTGCCGACAAGGTCCACAAGGCGTCGAGCGCCACCATGGAGCGCAGCCAGAACGGCGTCACCTGCGCCGGTTGTTGCGGCCGGGTGGTATCGGCCTCGCGGAGGAAGGCCTGCTCGACGCTGGTCAACGCTGCCCGGCGCCACTCGCCGCCTTGCGCTGTCCCCGGAGCCAGGATGGCTTGCAGCGCCGCGTGGATCTCGGCTTCGCTGTCGTTCGGGCGCAGCGTCAGGCTAGCGCCGCTCAGCGTCGCCGACCCCGGCACCGCCGGGACGAGATCGGCATCGGCGGCTTCCCACTCGACGCCGCCGCCGGACTGCGAAAAGCGCAACTGTCCGTGATCGGCGCTGGTGCAGGCCAGCCACGGCATCGCCAGCGTCAACGAGCTGTCACGCCACGGCTGTCCGGCCGACGCCTGCGAGCCTTGCTCGGCGTCGATCAGGTCGAAACGGATGACGCCGCCGCCTGTGATCAGCAGGCCGGCGGCCTTCTCCTTCAACGGCGCCAGCATGTCGGCGATGCGCCAAGCCGGAAAGCCGGCGTTCACATAGCCGCGCACACCGATGCCCGCCTGGACCATGCCGTGCGCGGGTGCGCCAGGATCGGCCACAGTGTCGCTCCTGAAGCGTGCACCGAAGGCATAGCCCACGCGCTTGTCCGCCGCAGGGCTGATGCCGGACGAATATTCCGGCTTGCCCGCGATTTCCTGCAACGCCATGCCCTCCTGTACGCAACGTTCGGCCAGCGCTTGCAGGTCGACGATGGTGACGTCGTCGAGCGAGCGCCAGCCCATGCTGCGCTGCTGGCCACCTTGGTCGCAGCTCACCACATGGCTGACCGTCGCCAATATCGACCACGGCCGCGCGATCCGTACGACATCGCCGACATATTCAAGGCGGTCCAGCGGCAGCAGGTGGCTTACCAGCCGCAACGTAACCGTATGCCGCTTGGGTTCCTGCGTACCGATGAGGATCTCGCACGAACCGCCGTCGATATTGCCGGCGAATCCGGCTCGGTCGGCCGGATCCTGGACCGGCTCCGGTAAGCCCTTGCCGGTCACGCCGCCTGGCCAGTCGATACCGCTGACGGTGCTCAGAACGCCGGTGACTTCCAGCCGCGAGGTCCAGCGTTTTTTGGACTTGCTTAGCCGGTGCCGGAAGGCATATTGCTCCTCCGTCTCACCTGCCTTGGCGGTCCAGGCGCTCTGCACGTCGCAACGCACCGCCTGCAAGGGCCAGGCTACCAGGCCGCCCGCAGGCGGCGACACGACGGCGGTGCCCAGTATGACCAGCGCCATAACGTCGGCGGATACCGGCCTGCCGGCCAAGTTGAGCCCTCGCACCAGTTCGCTCTGGTCCAGTTCGCATCCGGTCGCCAGCTGCAGGCACGACTGCCCGGCATCGAGCAAGACACTCTGCTTGAAGGGCGGCGCACCGGTCAAAGTCTTGTTCAGCTTGGCGCCCAGCCACGCGCCGCCGATCTGCATCTCCTTGTCATTGGCCACGCTCCAGTAGTCGATCGTCAAAGTGAGCGGCGCGCGTTCCAAGCCGGTGTCGGCCGAAGCGGCCGTACGTAACTGCATCGTCCAGCCGAAGTCCGTCCCTTGGTACACCGCCGGCCATTCCACGAACAAGCCGGTCAGATGCAATCCCTCCCCTGCTTGGGGCTCCGAATGCCATTCGAAACGCAGTGCCTTGGGCTTTCCGGCCGGCACGGAGATGGCGCCGCCGCCTAGCGCCTGGTCCGCCAGACCCAAGCCGGGCAGCCGGATCGCGGCAGCGACGATCAGCTTGGCAAAACCGTCCGCGAGATCGTGCTGCGGGTCCAGCGTCAGCTCCAGCGACGGCCATGCGGCTGCCGACGCCTCTGCCGACACGGGCGCGAACAGATGCTCCGTCTCGTCGAGCTCGAACCGCAGCGGCGCGCTGCTGTCTTCTATCGTCAGAGGCGCCTGGGCTGCAACGCGCACGCGCCGCAGATGCCGCAGCTGGAGTCCTTGACCCGGCTCCGGCGTCAAGACCAGCATCACCAGATTGCCGGCCTCATCGCCGCCGTCGGTGCCGAACACGCCTGCGGCCTGGGCCAGCCTGGCCACCCGCATGCGGCCCAGTATTTCCAGCCTCGCCACCGGATCCTGGCCCTGGCTGCGGCTGATTTCCAGACGCGCCAACCTCAGCGGCTTGAAGCGCAACGGCCCGATCCCCACATCGAATTCCAGCGGTGCGCCGGACGGTTCCTCGAAAAAGCGCCAACGCATTGCGGCGGAAGACTGCGCGGCCGGGTCGAAACCCGCAGCATCAGCCGTGGCTGCGCTTTCAAGGCGGTCCCAAGGCACGTCGTCCTGAATACCGGCGCGTTTGACGCCGGAAAACACCAAGCGGTTGCCGGCCTGCTCGTTCATCGGCAAGTCGGTACAGCTGAAGCCGAATACCGCGCCGTCGGGGCCGCGCACTTTCAGCACCTTCGCCAGCGTCGCCAATTGCACCTTCGCACCGTCGTTGACGCCGGCTTCGCGCAAGCCCAGTGCGATCCTGTCATCCCATGCGGTCCAGGCATCGGCAGCGATCCAACCGCCGAGGCTGTCGCGGATCTTGCCGTCGGAGAGGACGGCGGCGACGGCAAAACCCTTGACTTGCATTTTCCCGTCGATTTTGTCTTTTTTCGTCAAACCGGCGATAGTGTCGGCGCCAGACTTGAAGTCCAGTGGCATTTCCGCGCCGTCCAGGCTGTACTCACCCAATGGCGGAGCCAACGGGCCCGCAGAGGGTCTGAAGGCGAATTTCGCCTGCCACACATGCGGCACGCACAGGCCGGACACGGCACTGACTGCGCCACCGGCATCGCCGGCATCGGTCCACGCCGTCACGAACGCCGACGAGGTACGCGCCAGCGCGTTCTGTTGCGCTTGCCGGCGCCAGAAGGCTGGCATACGCAACGCCTGCAACGACGTCAACGGCAACCGCTCGAGGCCCGCGGTTGCTGCCGACCCCGGCTCGGGCAAGCTGACGCCGGCGAAATACCGGTCCAGCGCGGCCACATCGAAACGCAGCACAACCGCCAGACGGTCCAGGCTCGACGTCCCATCCCTTGCCGGGACCGGCGTCATCATCAGGTCCGGCACGGTGGGCAGGAAGAGATCCACCGATGGCGCGTCCGGCCATTGCGCGCAGGCGCTCTCCTGACTGTCGGGCACGGCCGTGCTGAACGGCCAGCCCTGGCCGCGAGACGTCCACAACGGCCACGTGTTCCTGCATTCCGCATACGGGTTGCTGCTGCCGGGTCTGGGGCACACCAGGTCCACCCGTTCGCGCACCGCCGCGCCATCGCCCTGATGAATGGCGCGGTGCGGGAACCAACCATTCAACACGGACGCGTGCCGCGACGACGGCAGGCTGCATAGCATGTTGGCAAGCGCCATCAATGGCAGGCTGTCGTGTCCACGCCAGAGGATGGTGGGCCGTGTCGGCTCGTGTGGCAGCCGGAGCTGCAGCTGCAGCGCGTCGTCGCTGGACCAGCGCTCGCTGGAGATTTCCAGCAGTTGGTCGTCGGCGCCGCCAAAGCGCAGCAGCAAGTCGCGGGTGGCGACCGGGCCGGCGCGCAGCGTTGGCAGCATCTCCTCGGCGCTGGGGCTGGCGTCCAGTGCCCACAGCACGCCGGACAAGGTCCCGCCCGGCCCGCCGCCGCCAATATGCATGCCTGCGACCACGCATGGCGGCCCGGACCAGCGCACGGCGATGTCCAGGCCGCGCAAGGTTTCAATGCGGAGCGCACTGCCGCCCGACGCGTCGCGCAGCAGCAGCGTGCCGCTGAGGATGTCGGCGCTTGGCTTGGCCGGTGACGGCGGTCGCTGGTCGTCAGGATGATGCACCGGCAACGCCAGCTGCAAAGCGCCGTCCCGCAACGGCAAGTACATGTAGGGCGCCGGACCGTCATCCCGGCCGAGTGCGCCGGCGGCTCGGTAGCGGTCGCCAAGTTGCCGCTGGATGCCTAGCCGGTCGACCGAGAAACGCAGTGCGTTTCCCTTGGGCGGCAGCAGTTGCGTCGTCGTTGCGTCCGTCGTCCAGTCCACGTCCACGCGCACCGCGTCGGCCGGTACGCCTTCGCCCGCCTTTATCAACAGCTGCACCCCCTGTCCGCGATTGACCAGCGTTACGCTGGCTGCCAGGAAAGCGGCGGCGCCCGGGTCACCGCCGGCATGGAAGTCCAGACCGGGCGCAATGGCCAACGGATCGATATCGACGACACCAAGGTCGTCGATGGAAAAACGGCCATTGCCGGCGCTATAGTTGACCATCCAGCGCAGCGGCGGCACGGCGCGCGTTGTGTCTGGCCGCAGCAAGAGCGGGGTCGGAGCGACGGCGCCGGAAGCGAGGCGACCGGCCAGCGTATCGGCCAACGCGGTGAAAGCAGCACGCGCATTGCTGGCCTGTTGCGGCTCGTCGAAGCCGATCAATTCCAGCGCCAGCCGTCCGTCGGGCAGCCGTTTGAACGACAGCCGCGCGCCAATCAGCGTCTTGCCCGGCTTATCCTGATATGCGCCAAAGCCGAACAAGGGATTGGGCGGCTCGGCGCTGAACTCTACCGCGTCGGCCAGCAGGTCGACGGACAGCCGCTGGTCGGGCGAAACCGGCGCCGGCATGCTGCCGAACAACCGGCCCTTGCCGCTCGGTTTGTGGAAGGTGTACCAGCTGCAAGGCAGGACATGCACTCGTACCCGGTTGTCGTTGAGCCGGAACCACGGCAGTTCCGGCGCCAGATTGCCCTTGCGCGCATGCGGCCAGTCGACGCCTTCGACCAGTGGGCTGGCGGTTACTTCGGCAAAGCGCGGCGCCTCCGTGCTTGCCAGCTGTGGAATCGGAGCCTGCTGGCCCAGCAGTTCGACATAGTGACGCTCGCGGTCGCCGCTGGTGATCAGCAACCTCGCCAGCCTGGGCGCGTGGAAGGCCATTTCCGGCGTCTGCGTGCTGCCGAAACTTCGCTGCTCCGGCAGTTGGACAGTATCGGTTTCCTGGGCCAGCACACGCACGCCGAACGTGCGGTCGGGATAGGAGCGCGTACCGGCGCCCTTGTGCGAGACCGACAGGCTGGCCTGCCATAGCGGCATATCCTTGTCCGGCGGACCCTGCAGGATGATGTTGCGTACTTGCGTGCTCATGCTCATGGCTCTATCCTTCGCGACGCGAAATGAGTGCGTGTTCAGGCGCGACACGTCCGTGGAAACAGGTCACGCGCATGCGTCGGCCGGCGCCAAACAACTGTTCCTCCGCCAATTGACTCACCAGCGCAGCTAGTGCCTCGCCATTCGCCTGGCCGAGCGCGGTTGTCGCCGCCGTTGCAAACGCTGCGAGATCCGGCTCCGATGGCGGCTTGTGCAGAATCAGGGCGTGCAATTGCGAGGGGCCTATCTGCCAGAGCTTGTCCAGCATGAGTCTCAGCAATGACTCCTGGGCCATCGGCAGGACGACGACGGTGTCGACAGTCGCTCGTCCTAGTAACCACGTGCTCTCGATGGCCAGCAGCGATTGCAACAAGGCGCCGTTGGTGGTGGATTGTTCAAGCAACGCCAACAACGCATCGAAATTGGCGCCCAGCGGCTCTGGAGGATTAACCAGCAGCGGATTTGTCAGCGGTACCTGAACCAGGAACTTCACGGTACTGGTGTGGCTCGCGAGTTGCGGCAAGGCCGGGCCAGCCCACGGTTCACTGCCGGTCAACTGGTATGCCAGGCGGGGAATGCCGCCGTATCCGCGCTCGTTGCTGTAGCGCCAGTTGATCAGCGTGGTCTGGCCCATGGCGCCCAGCATGGGCGGTAGCAGCGCCTGCCACAACGAAAGATGCGAACCGTGCAGCGGCCAGCAGCACTTCTCGATGACACTACGCTTGGCGCGCACGCAATCTGCCGGAGCAAGCGGAGCCCAGTTCACGGTTGCGAGGTCGATGGTGGCGCTGATCGGCGCCAAAGGCGCCATCGGCAGGCCGGCTATCCATGCCGGCAACTTCAACTGGCCAGTTTGCGGGTCGGGGCCGATGTCCGGCAACGCGGCCAAGGCACCCAGCTGCGCAATCAATGCGGCCGGCACGTGGGCTGCGTAAGGCGCCAGTTGGCCCTGCCACGCGGCGGCTGCCTCTTTCAGAGGGATGTACTCGTAAACCGCGAACGGCAAGGCAATAGCGGCCCACGTCACAGTCAGCATGGCAGTGGGCGCCAGGCTGGCCCAGTCCGAAAATGCCGGGACGCCTATCGGGAGTTCAGTGAACAGGGGCAGCCAATCGGCCGCGGGTATTCCTGCAAGCAGTTGCTGGCGATTGAGCTCGACGGCCTGCTTCGGCTGTTCGCGAGCGGTCAGCGGCAAAGGCAACCTGAGCGCAAAGTGTTCCTGGTTGTTGCCGCTGGCGGGAACGAACACCACGCGCGCGCCATTCTTGTTGCTGTCGTGATAGTCGGACCGCACGCTTTCGTCCGCCGCCATGGCAAACAGAGCGGCTATCGGATTCACTTGGTACAGCGGCGCGGTCTCGTCAATATTCGCCGGCGCCGGCAGCAGTTCCAGCTGGTGTTCCAGCACCTGCCCGCCACCGGCCTCGAAGCCCAACCGGTAGGAGACGCCCGGATCGGCCGTGAGATACAGCGCCGGCGCCGCTCTGTCGCCGAACCACTGCTTCCGGCTCGCCAGCGGCATGCTGTCGATGAAGCGCACCAGCGGCAGTTCGACATGAACCACCACCGTGTCGTCTCGGGCGTCATAGCTAGCAGTCCAGCCCGGACGGGCGCTGGTCCGGCGGCCCGCGTGGATCCGCCCTTGCTGCGCTTGCATCTCACCCTGCCACGGCAGCATCAGCGCGTAGTCGGAAAAGTCGAAGCTGGTACCTACCTGGTCCGACACCACCACCCCGGCGCTGGCATAGGCCAGCACGTGGGTGCGGAAGCCGTACGGCAAGCCGCCGACATAGAGTGCCCGCGCACCCGCCCACAGGTCCGGCTCCGCCGTGTCGAGCTTGTTCAGCACTTCATCCATTTCATATTTACCCAGAGCCAAGATATTGGTCATGGCGCGCGGCGCTTGCGGCTCCAGCACAGGTATCCCCTGCTTTTCCGGCCAGCCGAATTCCTCGGCCGGATCGGTGCGCGGGGTGATATCATGCTCCAGGTTGCCAAGCCAGGCCGCGCCGTTAAATTCGCGCCAGAAACCGACGCCGATTTCACGGAACGCCAGTTGCGCCTCCACGCGGATGTTCGCATCCGCCAGCACTTGTTCGGGATGGCGGCCGATCACCAGTTCCACTATGGCCGGCTGCAGATGCTCATCTTGCCTGTAGCGCCGCGCCGACAGGATGACAGGCGCCGCCAGCGGCTCGCTGCGCTGCAGAACGGCCGGTGCGAAGACGTCGAACGGATTCTTTTGATCGCTGCGCGGGGAGAACGCACGATACAGGCCGGACAGCTCGTGGCGGGCCGGGACGACCGTCTCAGCAAAGTTGTTGTAGCGCCCGAAGGGCCGCACCACGTACCACAGGACTTTGCCGTAACGCTCCTTCTGCGGCAGCAATAGTTCGATGCTGCCGTCGGGCGCCGGCGCGATGCGCCACGGATCTGGCCGGGCGATGGTGGCCAGCGAAAAGCCGATGTGATCTGCCTGCTGGCCGTCCAGCAGGCGCACCGGGCCGTGCTCGATGAAGCGCCGCGTCCACGCCTGCAGGCGCTGCATGAAGCTGCGTTGGTTATCCGGCAGGTCGAGTTTGTTGGGCAGCGCCAAACCGTGCCGCCAGTCGGCGATGCCGGACAGGCAGGATGCGCCGGCCCTGGACGGGTTGATTGTGTTCCCCATGCCGTAGGCGAGCAAGGCAAGACGCGCACTTGACAACGGCGTGAAGCGCTCGAACGCTTCCACGCCCAACGCCGGCTGTAGCACCCGTGGTGCAGCAAGCGGCTCAAGCTGTATCGCCAGCGGGTGGACGCCCGCAGCGTCCTGCAGCGCAAACATCGTGAGCAATGCCGCCGTATCGGGAAACACCGCTTCGTTCTGCTTGCCGTTCGCGCCGTAGGCCACCACCCTCACCAGCGCGAGCGCACGGCCAGCCTTCACCGACGGCAGGTCCAGCGACAGCGTCGGAAACGCCTTTTCGCCCAACAACTCGTCCAGAGCCTCTGGCAGGGCCGTGACCGGCCGGTAGTCGCCATCGCTGGCATGCGCCGGTATCACATCGATGGAGAACCACCGGCCGTCGATGGCCGCAGTGGGCGCGGCGATCGAGAGTCTTCCCGGCCCGGCGATGTCCTGCGTGCCGATCACATTGAAGTAGCGCACCGGCAACGGATTGGCGGCGTATTGCAGGCCGCTCGCCATTGGCCGCAGCGATACCTGCACCAGGCCCTTGGCCTGTTCCAGTACGATTGCCACATTGTCGCTGATGGCGAGACCGGCGTCGAACGGCACCGCCGTCATGACGGCCTCAGGCGACATCAGCAAATCGACAAACGGCGCGCCAAGCAAGCCGGCGTCGCGCTCCCACCGGTAGGCCGCCAATGTTGCTTTGAAAGCCTGGTTGACGTGGCTGGCCAGCGTGTTGCCGACGACGTATTGCTGCAACTGGGTGTCGTACAGCCTGAAGCAGGCCGCCAGCCCGAAGGCGCGCAACGCGGCCCAGCCGTAGGGATCGCGCTCGGGGGGCATTTCGTCGAAATAACCCAGCAGATACTGCTGCTTGCTTGGTGCCTGCAAATCGAGCACTGGTTCGTAGCGCCGCACCAGCGGCGCGCCATTGCCCGCCTGCGCGTCGTAGCGTAGCGCAGCCAACAGGTCGGTCAACACCGGATGCTGATCGCCGACCAAATCCAATGCCACCGTAACCTCTGCCCTGCCTTGGTCGGTGCGCTGCAATGTTCCCGGTCCGGCCACCAGGCGCATGGTCAGGCCGGCATAGGCCGCCGGGTCGCGCATATCCCACTCGCCTTCCCAAACCATGGCGGCCAGCAGCCGCCGAATCTGGTCAGGCTGGAACGGCTGGTCTTGGCACGCCATCCGATAGCATGTCGGTTCATGCGGATCCACTTTCCATTTCACGCCGCCGGAATCGATAGCCATCGTCGGGCTGTTTAGCCACTCCAGCCATTCCCCGGTCGGCTGCAACGGATCGGAGATCACCAGCAGCAGCACTTCAGGCAGTCCCTTGGCGAACAGGGAATCTACCGTGTCATGCGCCGGATCGGCCATCAGATGGCGGCCCAGCACGCGGCTCGGCCACAGCACGGCGCTCTCGGCCGCAGACAGGTAGCTATGCTGGCGCGCCCCAGCCGGTGGCGGGGTCTGGCCGTGCAGACCATGCTGCAGCAGGGTCGCGCTGGGGTAGACCGCTTCGATCTTGGCCATGTCGCCGGTCTCGCTGGGTTCCATGCCGGCCAGCCGGAGCGGCAGCAGCTGGACACGGCCGACCTGGCGCGCGTGTCCGGCATACATGTCCTGCTGCAGGTCCATGGCGCTTGCCGCTTGAACCCCCGCCTCTGGCGCGGTGAGTGTGGTCGGGTCGATGGAGAAGATGTCGTAGCCGCCGATCAGAGCCTCGAAGCCACTACTGTCGCGCGGAGCGCCCAGCAGCGTCAGGCTCGACGGCCGCGCGTTCCACTTCAGCTTGATGCCGACGCGCCGTTGGAGGTCGAACTCGGGCAGAAGGACTGCCCCGGGATTGTGCTGGCACAACTGTTCCAGCGAGCTTGTCGGATATGGCTTTGTGAGCACCAGCCGGCCCGCTTCCGCCTTGATGTCGCGCGCCGCCAATGGCGCGAACGGAATGTCGGTCGGGTGTTCGAACGCCTCGACGGCGCAGGAAATCAAGGGGATGTCGATCGGATGCGTTGCCTGCGCTGGCTGGGCCTCATCGACATGGTCCACTTCCATGACCAGGTCGCAAGCGACCCACTCGGCCTCTAGCACCTTGTCCTTTCTCTGGGTCGCTTGCGCCGCGTTCTCAGCCGGCGAGATCCGTGCATACACCCGCAAGGCGTCGACGTTCGGTCGGTCGTCGAACCCGAACAGCGCCTTGGTCTGCTCCCGCGCCTGCTTGCCGGACAGGGTGCTGCCATCGGCAAGCTCCAGCTTGTCGACGACATACGACATCCGCTCGCTGTCGGTGTAGCCCTCGCGCTCGTGTTGGCTGGCGATACGCCAGAACACCCCGCACGACAAGCTCAGGTCTTCGCCCGGCCGCAGCGTCAGCCGCGCCTCGCCGGGCCGCGGCAATGAGGCCGCAACCGGCGTCAGCGGGCGATGCAGCGCGCTGGTCAGCGCGTCGATGCCGAACAGACCCGCCGACACGATGCGCTCGGGCACCAGCAGCAGCTCGATGCGGTCGCCGCGACCTGCGGGAAGTCCGCCGCCGTAAGCCTTGTCGCGCAATGGGTCTTCTATCACCAGCAGCAACGCGGGCGTCTGGTCTGCCGGACTCAATGCCGGGTTCAATTTGAGGTCGGTGGCAAAGGATGGCAGGCCCTGATAGGCAAACTTCAGCGAAGCCCGCCGCAGCGCCTCTTCCTGACGTTGCGGCACTTCGAACGGCACCTCGATGATCATCGGGTCCGATTCGGTGCCCGCATTGTCTACCGCGACGATGGTGTACACGATCTGAACCTTCGCACGCTGCGCAAAACTGATGTTCCAATCGTCGAGTTTGATGCGGGAATCACCGGCCTTGCCCGGCTTGCCGACCAGTGCATTGCGCATGGCGGGCGTCAGGCCGGCCAGTTCGTCGATGAACTGGCATGGCGGCCGCCTGAACCGCCATCCCTGCTTGTCCTTTTCTGCAAACGGCTCCAGCGGCATCGATGCCTTGCAAGTGGTGCGCCACACCGGTACCTCGGCATTGGCGCCGGTGATAGTGCGGCAGATACGGTAATGTTTCAGGTGGTATTCGGGATCGTTATAGATCGAATCTGAATCGCCCCACGTCGGTTCCAGATCCCAGTCCAGCGTGATTCTGCCGTCTTTCGCGGCACTGACCTGTTTCAGCCGGGGTGGACGGCGGTCGAACATGTTTTCCGGCGGGTTGAACAGTTCCACATTCGATGTCCAGCCGCAGTCGTCGGCATCCCAGGCCAGCACTGTCATATCGATCAGGTCCGGAGTGCCGGCCCGGCGCTTGACGCGCAGCGATCGCAGTGCCGCCTCGTCGAGCAGGAAGCTCAGGCCAAAATCGCGGGCGTCGATGCTGTCGCGGCTGCGCCAGCCGGTGTCCGATTCGCCGTCCGCCGCCAGCCGCGCCGCGCTTTCGCCGATGGCGCTGATGAGGCCTGAACGCCGCTCCTCGATCGCGGCAGCCTCCGCGCGTACTGGGCTCATGGTCATCCGCTCGCGGTTCGCCTTCGCCATGGCCGCGTCGAGCCCGCCGCTGGCCTGGCTGTCATTCAGGCGCGTCACTTGCAGCAGCTTGCCGTCCGGCTGGGTCAGCCGCTCGGGGCATGCTGTCAACGGAGGCAGGAACGCGCCGCCGATCACGTCGGCGAAGGTGACCTGCCGGCCCGATTCGGTTGCAATCGGCTTTTCCCAATACGGCTCGACGTCGGCGCTGGTGCCGACGGGGGACAGGCCGCCCTCACGGCTGTCGAAACACAGGAAGTTCTTGCCGGCGCCGCCGGACACAATCAGGTAGCCTAGTTTCGCGCCAGATTCCTCGCCCATGAACGGGGACGCATAGAAGGTCGACAGGCTCGGGTCGTCGCTATCGGTCAGGTCGCGCGGCACCAGCTGCATGACGTACCACTTGCCGCTGGCGTTCTGGCGGCGAGTGGGGAACAGAATGGCCCAGAAACGCGTAGGGCCGATAGGCTGGCCGGGTGCGGGTTCAGCCGTCAGCGGTCCTGGTGGACGCTGCCCACGGTTGCTCTGGGCGTCGGCCTCGTCGCGCACCGCGTCATCGCCTGTCGCCACCTGCTCGGCGCGGGGCGGCTGGGCCGGGATCGCCGCCGGCGGCACGCCGGCCTCGGGATCCGGGTAGCGCGCCGCCAGGCCGAGCGCGAGGAAGCGCTGCACGCGCGTGCGGGCGTCCTCCAGCAGCGTATCGTTGAACGACAGGCCGACGCCGATACGCAGCGAACGCCCCAGCGCGCTGACGCCGATCGTCACCATCAGGCGCACGCCCAGTACCGGCGAGCGAGCCGCCAGCACAACCTCGGCCGCCACCGCCACCGTCAACTGGATCGCGAACACGGCTTCGAGCCGCACCTCGCAGCGCCATACCTTGAACGACACCCATAGGTGGACGTTGAAGTCGACCGTGACGTCGATCCGCAGGGATCCATACAACATGCTGTCGCCGACATTGCGCGTGGCCAGGTATGCAATTAACTTTCCATCGAGCGCGAAATTGGCTACAGCCGTTACCGCCGCGCCCAGGGAGTCGCCGCCGGCACGGCCCTGGAAGCGGGCCATGCCGGTGGCGCGGAACGCCAGGCCCTGCAGATACGCGCCGTCCTCGAAGCGCATCACCAGGCCGCCTTCGCAGTTCAGGTAGAAGTCCTCCTCCTTGCTGCCGAGCGTGTAGCCCAGTTCGTACGGCCAGCCCAGTTCGTAGTGGAACACCGATTCGTCGATGTACAGCGTCGACGACCAGCGCACCGCAGAAAAGGCTTTCTTCAACGGCTCGGGCAGTGGCGGGTGCTCGCCAATATAACCGTTTGGATCGCCGACGAAGCGGGCCAGGAACTGGCGGCGCGGCACCGACAGGTACAGATAGCCACGCATCAGCGGCCGCTTGCGCCAGGTCTTACTGGCGTCGTCGAGCCAGTCGGCGTAATTGACCGACAACCAGGCCCGCACGGTCATCAGGAAGGTGCCGTCCGAACGCAGCGCCGCGACGGCGTCGAATAGCACCGGGTTGCGCGGTTGCGGCTGGTCTTTCTCCGGCTTTTCGCGCGGCGCGTTGTAGGTGCCGGGGGCCGATGCGGTGGTCAGCGTGAACAGCAGGCGTATCGCCAGCGTCAGGCGGTCGCCCGATGCTTCCGGCCACCAGACGGCCGGATCGGCCAAGTCGTTGGCATGCTTGGACACTTCGTCCAGCACCTGGATGAGTTCCTGCGGCGTGGTGACCCGGTCGGCCCGCGCGATGCCCTCCAGCGTGAAGCGGAAAGCCAGCGCGCCGCCAGCCTCGCGCAGGTAGATCTCGCCGCACGGCGTCGGGATCGGCTGGGACAATTTGTTAAGCTGGGCGTAAATGAAGAAGGCATGGCGCGGCGCGGACAGATTGCCGTCGGCATCTTTTTCGCGCAATTCCATGAACCCCATCGCGGCGCTCAGGTCGGGCAGTCCGGTGATCGACATTGAGCCGCTGGCGAGGAAACCGTTCGCGGTGACGTTGGCCGGCAGCGTATCCGGCTCGTACAGCGTCGGCAAGCTGTCATCGACGGCGATGGCGGTGGCCTTGATCCGCCCCGTGCCCAGGTTCAGGCCGACCGACAGATTGTCCATCCGTACCTGCGGCAGCGACTGCCCCGCTTTGGGCGTGCTCAGCAGCAGTTGGTCGATATCGATTTCCACGGTCGGAATGTCGCCGAAGCCGAAGGCGACCTTGCCCGAAATCGACAGCGCCGGATGGCCGTCGAACGCGGGCGACGATGGCATGAAGCCGATGCCGCGCAGTTCGAAAACGAATATGTCAAACAGCGTGCAACTGACCGGCGGCTCGATCGGCACCAGGAATTCGATGTGGCGCATCAGCACGCTCGGATCGGAAGTCAGCGGAACGTGGTCTAGCTTGATGCGCGTCTTGGACAGGTTTTTCAGCAGCCCGTTCTGGAACTCGCCTTCGCCCGGCACGAAGTCGGCGGTGCCGGTCAGCAGGAAGTAGAAATGCGGATTTTCCTCGCCCTTGAATGAAAAGCCGATCTGCGACAGAGTGAAGCGGAAGCGTAGCGCATGCGCTTCGATCGGGTCGGCGCGGCGGTCGATGTCGCCGTCGGCGGCAAGCACGGTCAGCTTGCCGTCCTTGCCCGCGCCAAGCGACAGGCTGACCTTGGCACTGGCGTCGCCGATCAGCGCCGGCGGCAACTGGCCCTGGCCTTGCAGCGTAAAGTTCTGGACCTTGCTGCTTTTGATCTCCAGGCTGCCGTTGTGAAAGCTGAACGGTGTATCGACGCCGGCCAGTATCACCGGCTCGGACTGGCTGATGGTGGCGATCAGGTCGACGCCGTTGCGGCTGACGTCAAATGTGGTGGCGCGGAATTCCAGGCCTTGCCCGCGCGAGCTCAGTTTTTTGTAGCGCAGCACGGCCACCACGCCAGGCGCCAGGCTGAGCAGCATGTCGCCCGAGGTGAAATCCAGGACCAGTTGTTTAAAGGGCTCGGACTCGGTCTTGGGCGTGGTGCCGTCGCGCATTTCGAACGTCAGCTTCATGCCGAGGACATCGCGTTCCTTGATGGTGCCGGTGATGGCTACTTTTCCGCCTTCTAGTTTCAGCTGCAGCGTGTTCAGGTCCAACATCGCGACTACCGTAGCGTCCTCCGTCGTGCCTGCAATGCATAGCTTTAAGGCGAGGTTGAGTGGCATCCGGCCGTTGACGATTTCTCCCGCCGTGAGCGAATCCACCGCAATGTACTGATCCAGGAAGGACGATGAATCGCCGCTTCTTTTGAGGAACGGCAGGAGCGTTGTCAACTTGTCTGGATTGACCCTCGGGACGATGTGGAAATCACCGTCCATCCAACCGCCGGACTCGACAAAACCTCCCAGCGCAAGGCGCAAGCCTGCCGGCATCGAGAGATCTGCCAAGTCGAAAACTTTCGCCTCAGTCGGTTGCCCGGATTCGTTCACGAGCTTGGTGAAGAAGAATGGCTTGCCGTCGCGTATGCCGGCCAGCACCAACGCCGGGCTGGTACCGCCAGGCGCGTCGATCTTAGCGTCCAGCAGGATCAAAGGCTGGTCGTCATTTCCAGTTCCGCTGGATACGCTGCCCGACTCGACCGCCCCATCCTGATTTTCAAGCCACAGATCCGTGCCGACGGATGCTGTGCAAGGGACCGTCCCATGCGGTATCAGGGCAAACGCGACCCAGCCCTTTTGCAAATCGTAAATCAACGCTGGCATGAATCCGCCAGTGAACGTGAAGCGCAATCCCGCAGCGTTAAACTCCTTGCTAACATCAACAGAACCAGACTTCAGAATGGGCGTCAGAATCAACTGACGCAACGCAAAGCTGGAGCGGTCCAGCCGGATTTCGATAGACAGCCCGATCATCGGGAACGCACCGCCACTCAAGCCGGACAGCAAATCGGCGATCAGTTGCGCAATGCCGCGCGTGATGCCAGCGATGGCTTGGCCCAGTTCACCGGCTTGGCGCCCGAGCCATTGCATGATGGCGACCATGAAACGCCGCAACCGCTCGAACAATGTGGCAAGGCCGGTTTCCGGAACAGCAGGTAAATTAGGCGCCGAAAAATGGATCTCCTGGATGAAGCGCAGCAACTCGGCTGCCGCTTGGCCGAGAAGCTGCCCGGTGGCAGCCACCAGCTTGATCGGATAGGGATCGATCAGCTCAAGCTCGGTAAGCTGGTAGTTGGGTGGCTGGCCACCGGGTTCCATCGTGGCTGTCAGCTTGGCTTTGAACGCCAACACCAGATCGGCATCTTCCTTGGCGCGGATTTCAATCCGGCCCATGGTCTGGGTCAGCGTGATTGTCGGAGCCGTGTAGGCGACTTCCAGTTGCATTTCCGCCAGCCGTATCGTTACCGGTCCGGTCAGCGCGGAATCCAGGGTGCGGCCAGGGACTGGGATCGAATACCCTGCCAGCGGTGTTCCGGTAATCGTGAGGCCGTGGGTACTATGAAATTCTACGTGGCACTTATCTACCGAAAATAGCGGCTTGGTATCGACGCTGACAGTCACCTTCGCGTCTGGCGCGGTGCCGATGATCAGCGAGCCATTGGCGTCCAGCTCGGCGGTGAAGCTGGGCGTGGTATCCCATTCGGCAGCTAAGCCGTCCAGATCCGGCATCGGCAAGGCCAGCGGCAGCAACTTCTCTTTTAGTTTTTCCGCGAACTTGGTGACGGATTCCTTCAGACTGTCAAGGTGCAAGGCCGGCAAGGGAATCGGCGGCAAGTTGAACACCGGGTCTGTGTCAAGCGCTCGCACTATGCCGGTAAGGAACTGACTGGCCAGCTTCTGTTCCCGATCCAGTCCCACCACCAGTTGGAAAACAGCCGTCATGTCTAGCGGTTTGCCGAGGACCGTACCCTTGATATCGCCGCCAACCAACATGCGTAGCAAGGGCCGCTCGGGCCGCCGCGCCGTCTCGGGCAGCAAGCCGGGCAATTCAATTTCCATCGTGCATGACGTCACGGCCTTGCCGCCGATCCCCTTCAACCCGAGAAAACTGAAGTCCGTCTCCCGAGACATGGTGAAGGAAGCCATGCTACGGCGGAAGGATTCGATTTCCTTCTGCAGTCTCAAGCGTTCGTTCGCACTGCGGGCTGCAATCTCGGCCTGGATCGCGGTCCAGGATTTAAGCCGCCTTTCGCCGCCCGCTGGCAGCTCGAACAGAAAGCCGTGTAACTTCGCGTCCTTCAGTTCCGGCAACTGCAACGGAATTTTTCGGGGCTTAACTTGTAGCGTGATGCCGTCCGCCGTGTAGGCGCCTTCCGCCTGCAGCGCCAGCGCCGACGCACCGAGCGATCCATCGCCAGCCTCAACCGCATCAAACAAGAGTTTTACCTGATAGCTGTTCGCGCCGTCGATGCGGCTAGCTTCCCATAAGACAAAGCGAGTCATGTACTCTCCGAGAAAAGAGCAAGTTACTTCAACAGCGAGTGAATTAACCGTTGATGCTAAATCTATTTATTTAATCGTATACTGCTGTGGCACCAGCGGACGCAAGGCTATGCACGCTGCCATTCTGTGTGGGATTTATCGAAATATTATAAGTTAGTTATTGCAATTTGATTCATTTGACAATGAAAGTATGCAAACGTGTGTTGTCATTACAACATTCATATGCGTGTACCTAGAAGCGCAGCAGCATCAACCTGGCATGGAGGAAAACGGATAAACGCGACGAAAAGATTTGAATAAAATGGGTGAACCGGAAAGTTCAGAGTTAGCTGAACGAAACCCATGAAAGTTCAAAGTTAGATGGTTTTTTAGTTCAAAAACTAATCTCTTACAAAAAGATAAGTCGTTGATATTTTAAATTATTGAGTTCAAAGTTAAATGAACATCGACACCTGATTACAATTTCGAAAGGAGGAGAATTAGTGCAAGAAAAACGACTGTTTGTCTTGCGATCCCCCAAAAAAATGGGGCCGAAAAACCACAAGAAAAATTATTGATAAAAAATACACAGTACTGTACCCTCGGATTTAATTTTTCTTGTACGTTAGATGCGTTATGTTGGTTGAATATCTTCGCATTTCTAAAAGCAATGGTAGGTAGATACTTACTCTTTAACGCGATGTACTGATTTCTGCTGGCATCGATCCAGGCCGGATTTACCAAGACCTTACCTCTGTCCGCAAGGACGGCGGGCGCGGTTTGAATACTTGCCTTAAGGCACTCGAGCCTGGCAAGACGCTGGTGGCGTGGAAACCATATCCACTTGGTCGCGACTTGAGGTACTTGCTAACGACAGCGGAGGAATTGCGCGCTAGAAACATCAGCTTAAAAGTATTGGCGGGTGCTGGCGCGCAGATCGATACAACAACGGCGAACTGGCGGTTGTTTTTTGGAATTTTTGCGGAACTCGCCGAGTTCGAGCGAGAATTGATTGCCGAGCGCACGCATGCCGGGATTGCTTCGGCAAGGGCGCAAGGATGTCAAAGCGGCGGACCGTGGAAGATTGATTGAGCAGCCGTGATGATGGCGATGGCAGCGACGACTGTCCCTAAAGCCAATGCCGCAGAAGTGGCACGCCGTTTGGACATTACGACCACGACCCTTTATGCATGTGTGAATGGTGATGGTACGTTGAAGCAAACGGGACAGAAGATTTTGATTAAAACCTAGCTGGATCGGCAGAGGATGGCCAAAAACGGACCGTCGGCGTAGCAATCAACGTACATCTGTTAGTCCCGCTGTTAAATTCTTTGGAGTGTCCATGTCAACTACCAACAAATTTTGGATGTCTTCCAGCTGCAAAAGTATTGCAGGCATCTTAGTCGCATTCAAATTAATCATCGCAAGCACTCCTGCCTGGGCCCAGGCCACATCCCATCATTGTGAGGATGTGAACGTCAACGAAGAAAAAGCTGGCCCCGCGTGTCTGCTTTCACATGAGAGCTTGGGCAGCTTTAACGTCGATACCGTCTATTGGAGTCTGGATAAATATTCCAGCGTCGAAGCAGCGCAGCGGGATGTAGTCCGGGGCGCTTCGGTTATCAAAGCGTTTGGCAGCGTCTGGTTATTCACCGTCGGACCGGTGGCATCGCGCCCGCTCAACGGAGAACACGTAGCGCAAGTTGGACCTATTTCAATAGATAGAAATACTTCGTATGACGCGGAGTTTCTCAAATCTACCTTTAGCCCAGGCATGACAGCACCAATCCATGTCCACTCTGGGCCCGAAGCTTTTTATGCCGTCAGCGGGGATTCCTGTCTGGAAACGCCAGAAGGCGTACAAGTGGGGCGTGGAGCAGGAAATAGCATGGTAATACGTGGCGGCCCGCCAATGCTGCTTATGGCATTAGGACGCGAACCGAGAAAAGGTTTCGCACTTATCCTCCATGCTCCCTCTCTTCCGCCAACGACATTGGTTCATGATTGGACGCCAAAGGGGCTATGCCAAGCGGAGATGCGTTGATTTTGGTTGCGCATTGGTTCCGTATGAGCTGTCATACGCAAATGATAAGCAATTTAGGGTTATTATCGACCAAGAGCCGCCTCCGACGCTGCCGAACCATTAGACATAGATTTACCTGCGTCAAAGTAGCAGCATACGGGCGCGCAGTTCACGAAACGAAATAACTGTAGAGAAGACATCTCAAGAACGCTTAAGACGCTTAAAAGTGAGACTCGATGAAACTCGTTCATGTTCTTTGGGAGGCAATACTTGCCACTTTTTGTATGTTGACCGCCATTGATGGCTTCGCCGCGGACTATCCGGCGCCAAAGGAAAGTGACTGGATCGTGCGCGATTTTCGGTTTCATTCTGGAGAAGTTTTGCCTGAGCTTAGGCTCCACTATACGACCGTTGGTGCTCCAACCGGCGAGCCTGTACTGATCCTTCACGGCACTGCTCAATCAAGTTCCAGTATGCTTGCACCTGCGTTCGCTGGCGAACTCTTCGGCCCGGGGCAGCCGCTAGATGCAGGCCGTTACTTTGTGATTATTCCCGACGCAATCGGCCACGGCAAATCGAGCAAGCCCTCTGACGGGCTTCGCATGAAATTTCCGAAATACAACTATGAGGACATGGTCGAAGCCCAGTACAAACTTGTGTCAGAGCACCTCGGCATACCCCATCTGCGACTTGTTCTTGGATATTCCATGGGCGGGATGGAGGCATGGATTTTCGCTCAAAAACATCCGAAGTTAATGGACATCGTAGTTCCGATGGCATCGCTGCCAACCGAAATGTCAAGCCGAAACTGGATGCTCAGGCGGCTCATCATTGATTCAATTCGCAACGATCCAGAATGGATGAGCGGAAACTACTTGAAGCAACCGCGAAGCGCGAAATTCGCCTCCGTGTTTTTTGGTGTTGCTACTAACGGTGGCAATCAAGCAATGTTAAGAGCGACTCCGACACGCCAGAAAGCCGACGAAAATCTTGATCAACGGCTCAACGCGCCCTTCAGTGCTGACGCCAATGATGTCCTCTATCAGTGGGAATCTTCGCGTGATTACAACGCGTCATCTGGACTTGAGCGAATCCAGTCCGCGCTGTTGGCTATCAATTCCGCTGATGACGAACGCAATCCACCAGAGCTTGGAATTCTGGATCGTGAAATCAAGCGCGTGAAGAACGGACATGTTTTTCTCATACCTATGAGTGACCAGACGGCCGGGCACGGAACAGCATTTCAAGCGAAGTTTTGGAAGGCTGAAGTGGCCAACCTGCTGCAATCTGTGCCACCTTCTTTGAAATAGAACCACCTACACTTGCCTATGCTGCTCAACATCAGCGCTGAAGAATGGCCGGTACGACGCATGCCGTATGTCTCTTATGGGGCGTTACCTGTCGTTCGGTAAGGCAAAAATACGTTGATTCCAAAGCTGTTTTCGCCTGTTACTCATTTACGTAGGAATACTCGCGGTCCCCCACGCTGGCTGCTTCCAGGATGCTGCCTTCAAGCGCCCACTGTCTGATCTTTGCGAGAGAAATTGGCTTGAGCAGCCCGGCATGGCAGTTCGGTTAGTTTCCCTCGATACGTGTTGCGATAATCATCTGCATGATTGCCACGTCGTTGCTCACGAGGCATTAATATGTCGCGAACTTTGTCGGTCCCTGCCTCCGGTTTTGAGTGGCCTCTAGCAGCGGGAACGCCGCCAGCACGGCGACGCGTGTCACCATCAATCATCCGCTTGGCTTTGCTGTTTCCAGCACCACGCGCTGGTCTGCCTCGCCGACCAGATTGAGCGGGACAGGCCGAACCTACGCAACCGTCGCCCGCGTTGCTACCCAATATGCTGGAGCGGTCGGCTGTTATATGCGGTCGATGTTGGCGAATACTGAGACCAAAGCGCTAGCTGGCAACGAGATAATGGTCGGCGGTTCCAAAATAAGTTGGAGCCGAAGCTCGCGTCGAAAACGGTTTGCTACCGGCAATGGCCGCAGAAGGCACAATAGTCCAGCCTATGCGTCCCCCGCAGCCGCCTTGCACTCTTGAGCCCTTGCACCCGCACCTTATGCTGCTGCAGCCTGTAACCCAGGCACAGGCAGTACTTCCTCATTGCTCACACTGACCACATTGACTACTGCTGCATCAAACTGATAAGTACTCGCCGCATGCAGCTTCCATGCGCCGTCGCCGAGCAAGTGCAGGACATGGGTGTGGTGCTTCAGCACGGCGGGCCGGTGGGCGATACTGATCAAGGTGACGCCGCTCTCACGCAGGCGTGCGTACAGTGCTGATTCATTGGCGCTGTCGAGTGCGCTGGTTGCTTCGTCGAGAATGACAATCTCAGGTGTGTGGACCAGGATGCGGGCGAAGGCCATGCGTTGCTGCTCGCCGACGGACAGCAGCTTCTCCCAGTCCTGCACAGCAGACAGACCACCTACACGCTCGGCCAGTTGCGGCAGATAAACTTGATCCAGAATTTCCAGCAACTGTTCGTCGCTTAGTTCTGACTCGGCACTAGGGTAGATCAGCTGGCTGCGCAGCGAACCCGTCTGCAAATAAGGCTGCTGTGGGAGAAAGAAGAAATTCTCCAACGGCGGATGATGGATGAGGCCGCTACCGGTGTGCCACAATCCGGCAATCGCACGCAATAACGAGCTTTTGCCGCAGCCGCTGTCGCCCGTAATGAGCAGTGCCTCACCTGGTTGCAATGCCAGGCTCAGTTCCTTGATCAGCACACGTTGCGATTGCGGCGGATGCAGTGTGACTGATTCCAGCGCGAACCGGGTGCCTGGGCGCAGCTGGATGCGTGCGGTCTCGACTTCAGTTGCCGGTTCAGTTGCCCGCTCTGGTGAGGTCTTGGGCAATACCAGGTCGGACAATGCCTGCAGGCGGCCTACGCCCGCCACGAAGCGGCTCAGGCTTTCAAAGTTTTCCACGATCACACCCACCGCCCCTAGCACGGCAGCAAATGCCCCGACCGCCTGCGTCGCGCGCCCTACCTCCAGCTCGCCTGATAAAACTTGCTGGGCAAGTATCGCCACCGGCAACACCAAAGTGAGCTGGCTGAACGTGCGCTGGTACAGGTTAAGAGAGCGCTGCTTCTTGATCAGCTTGTCGTAGTTCTGGATAGCGCGGTGGAGCTTGCTGTCGATGTGTGCACGTTCCTGCGCTTCGCCGCGGTAGAAGGCGATTGATTCAGCATTTTCGCGTACACGCATCAGGCTGTAACGGAAGTCCGCCTCACGCCGCAGTTGCCAGAAATTCAGGTGTATCAATGGGTTGCCGAACGCATACAGTGCGGCACCGGTACCGATGAGGGCATACACCACCAATACGCCAACCAGCAAATGGGAAATCTTCCACAGTACTGCGCTGAACGCCACCAGTTGCATGGCAGATCCCAAAAAAATGAGCAGGAAGTTAATTGACCTGCCTGTAAAGGTATTGATGTCTTCGCTGATGCGCTGGTCAGGGTTGTCGAGGGTGCTGTCTGCACCCAGTGCGTAGTATTTCCGGTCTTTAAGATAGCCGTCGAGAAAGCGTCCGCTGAGCCAGCGTCGCCACTGGTTGGCGAACAGGTCGCGCATGTAATAGTAGAAAGCGTAAGTCGGCACTGCAAAGGCCAGCACCATCAAACAGGTTCGCACGGACGTCCAAAAGCGATCTCCTTCCTTTGCTGCCAATGCAGACGTCATTTCTCCAGCCTGATCGTTGAGCATGACTGCGAACTTGGTTTCAAACAGCATTAACACGATCAGCAGCACCAGGAGTACCCAGGCTCTCTTCCATTCTTCGCCCAGCCAGTAAGGTTTGGCGACATCAATGAACTGCCGCCATGCGGAGAGTGACAAGAACGCGGTACGGCGCCTCTTGGGTGGTGGTGGCACACCATCAGTTTCCACATTGGGGGGCGTGTCGCTTAAGATAGTCATGGTCAGATTCAGTGAATAGGTTTTTATTCATTATGAAATCTGGCGCGATATTGTTCTGTGCGGAAACGGACATAATCCTGCATAAGAGGACAAAAACAGGATAAAAAAAGCGGGAAATTTACGATGCGCAGCGTGGATGCTCTACATGACGCGGCTGGGCCGAATCAATAGTGAATGGTTCAATAGAGAATGGTTCAATAGTTAAGGACTCTATTGCATATTTGGATAAGGCCAACTTGTGCTACGAGGATGCCGGGTCATTCATTTGGCGACCTCATGTCAAGGAATCTGGTCACGAATGTGCCAGTGTCGACCATGCCTGATACGCACAAGATGAATGACCAATACGCTTTACTCCACAAACGCAGCAATGGCACTGCGACTTGATGCGCCCTGCTTCGCTTTGTACATGGCGATGTCGGCTTCTTTGAGGAACTGTTCGGCATTGGCCAGGGAATCGTAAATACTGATGCCAATACTGGTTGACATCATAATTGCAGAACCGGGGACGGGTGCTTCCAGTGTTGTGACGATTTTTCGGGCCAGGATTTGAGCATGTTCCAGTACCCGCACTCCCTCGGCAAGTACCACAAATTCATCGCCGCCAAGGCGGGCCATGGTGTCGTTCTCGCGCAGGCAGCCAGAAACTCTTTTCGCAAATTCTTTTAATACCTGATCACCAGTGTCATGGCCGTTGGTATCATTTATTTTTTTAAAGCCGTTCAAGTCCATGAACAATAAAGCAAGGCCATTGTTTTGTCGCAGTTGCCGGACTATCGATTGATGCAGCACTTCCATAAAATGCCGCCGGTTTGGCAGCCCGGTTAATCCGTCTGACAACGCCATTGCGTTGAGCGCTTCTTCCCATTTTTTTCGTTCAGAAATGTCGTGCAAAAAAGCAGTGAACTCAAGCCGGTCTGCAACGTTATTCACGTTCAAACTTACCTCGACAGAAATTTCTTTACCGTCGCGGTCAACTGCGAGGAATTCCCGTCGCGCAGTTGTTGGCGTTTTTTTTAGTTTATCCAAATGCGCCAGGATATTGACGAAAGAATTTCTGAAAGCAGACGGTACGATCAGATCGACAATATTGCGCCCCATGGCTTCATGATTGTGCCAGCCAAACAGGGATTCGGAAGAGCGATTCCATTGAGTGACGATGCCAGCATTGTCTATTGAAATCACTGCGTCGTTGGCATGTTCGAGGATGGTGCGTATGCGTTCTTCACTGGCGCGAAGCTGTGCCTGCACACGAAGCATTTCGTCAAAAGCGACCTGCTTGCCAAGCGCTGCCCCCAGTGCTGCCCCCAACAGTTCCAGCGTCTGCAAATCTTCTTCGTCAAAACCGCATGCCTGCTCGGACATGACTTTAAGAACGCCAACTGGCAGGCCACGCTCAAAAAGTGGCGTGCAGATCATGGAACGAACGCCCACTTTTTTGCAGGCATTGGCATCAACGCGTGGGTCGGTCTCTGCATCATCACATTGCAGAATTTTTGCGCTACTGACGCATAAGCCTGACAAGCTATTCGCTCTCAACAGACGCAAACCAACATGCTGGGAAATCGCGCCGCTTGCAGAGCGATACACCATGTAGTCGCCATCAACCAGTTCGACTACCGCCCCCTTGGCTTCTGTGAGTTCTTGTAATGTATTTACAACAAGTTGCATGAATGCCGCGAGATCCAGGTCTGCCTGGGCGAGTAGTGATTGTGTTTCAACTATTCGCTCTAATCGGCCAAGTTGGCTTTTATTTTTTTTCATTTTCCGATCCCGAGCAGTTTTCAATGTTCCCAATTATTTTATGGTATTTCTGATTGATTTCACTTTCAATGTATGGCGGATTCGCCACTTTTTTGTAAATTATTGCTGCGTGATCTTCCAAGGACTTTGCAAGAAAAACAAGTGGGCCGTCATTTCACCACAAACTGACAGAATATCGATATCTTCATTTCAACTCCTCTTTTGTCTTTGAGTTTGAATTTTCCGGGCTCCATCAGACACCTGGTTACCAATTGTAGATTTTGGTAACAAAAAATCATTACGATTGTGAATAAATGCTAAATATGCCAGCATTTGTTTTGTATTTTCCCAGCATGAAAACACCCTGCGCACTCCTCCGGAAAACGCTCTTTCAAAAGGTAAAGTGATGTACAAAATTCGCAAGTCTGGATGGATTTCTTTGGTGCTGCAAGCCAGCGTAGCGGCCCTGTTATGTGCATGCGGTGGTGCAAACGACAGGGTAAGTTCAAATGCTCCGCAGGCACTTGCATCAAACCCGCCGCCAGCTCCAGCCCCGGCAAAAGCAACCGCATTCAGTACCAGCCCCGCTCCGCAAATTTTGTTTACCGATACACTCAGTGGACCGACCACAGGTGGAGAAAATAACAACGGTGCCTACCTTTCCATTTTCGGGAAGAATTTCGGCGCTGCGAGTGACCTGGGAACAAATACAAAGGTCTATATAGGCGATAACGAAGTCGCCAACTATCGCTATCTGGGAAACGCAAAATCTAGCGCCAAGACTGGATTGCAGCAAATAACAGTGCAGGTAGGTTCACTTGGCAGCGCGCCCGCAGGTGCAGCACTGCCTGTGAAAATCGTCTCCAACGGCACATCTTCGAATACAGACAATAGCTTTACACCAAGCTCCGGACGTATCCTTTTCGTTTCTTTATCTGGCTCTGACACCAGCGCGGTCGCAAACAATATTGCCAAGCCCTGGCGTTCACTGCAGAACATGAGTACCTTGAAAGGTGCTTACTTTGCTATGCAAGCAGGTGACCAGATCGTCATACGCGGCGGTGCCTGGCATGACACCAACGGCCAGGACAAAACATGGATGCGTTTTGGCAGCGGCATCTATGCCAGAAACGGCAGCCCTTCGGCATGGATACATGTCACCGCCTATCCTGGCCCGGTCAACGGCAACACCATAGAAGATGTTCACTATACGACGCCAGCAGGAGCATCCGGCGGTATCGCCGGCCCCTGGTCAGCCATCGCAGGGTCTTCAGGGGAATACATCTCGGTTTCCAATTTAAGGATGGATATCGCGGGCGGCGCCAATCGTGATGCTGCACCCATCAACTTCCAGTACACCGCAGGCCCCTGGCGCGTGGTCAACAATGAGCTTGGCCCCTGGGTTGCAGGAAACTCTGCCACGCTCAATGCAGCGGGGGTTTCTGGCCATGGTAACGGCAACAAGGTCTTAGGCAATAACATCCACGATATTGCCGGTACCTCTGAACTGCAGAACCATGGCATTTATGCAGACACCACGGCACAGAACTGGGAAGTTGCCTACAACTGGATACACAATATCACTGGCGGCTCAGCCGTGCAGTTCAATGATAATGAAGGCGGTGCGGGCTCAGTGACGTTGCCTCACGGTGGAATCTGGCAAGGCTTTACCGGCATACGGATACATCACAACTGGCTGGAGAACGCAGCGAAATACGGTATCAATTTCAATGACCAGGGCAGCACGCACAAGGGCACTTATGAAGCCCAGAGCTGGAACAATGTCATTACCGGTACGAAGCTCTACCCGATACGCATCAACTCAACCGCCACAATCCAGAATATGTGGTTTGCCTACAATACGGTATATAACGCCATGACCGGCGCTTCTGGAAATAAAGCCTATATCATGGATGAAGGTTTTGGCAGTGGTGCGGGCATACGTAACAAGTTCTACAATAATATTTTTGCCTTCGGCCCCAACACCCAGCCTGGCACGACCTGGTTGTTTGATTACAGTACACCATCCACCACCACCAGCTACGACTTCAAACAGAATCTGTACTTCAGCAATGGGCAAACTGTGTCATTGCCAGGCATACTGGGTGACAACCTGGCTATTTCTGGTAACCCGCAATTCAAGAATGCATCTGCGGGAGATTACACTTTGCAGGCGACCAGCCCAGCAGTTGATGCCGCTACTCCGCCTGGCCTCTTTGCCGTCGATGACGACATCGTCAACACCTCGCGTCCGCAAGGCAGCAGCAAGGACATTGGCGCCCTGGAATTGAGCGGTGCCACCGTGCCTATCCCTACACCACTGAATGGCATGTGTGGCAGTGCCAACGGGCAGTCATTCAGCGCAGCACCCAGCAGCCAGCTTTGTTCCTCAGGTATTGCGTCATTAGTTTCATTTACCGGCAACACATGGACATGGAGCTGCGCTGGCAACAATGGTGGAACAACGGCAAGCTGCAGCGCGAACCTCGCTAGTAACCCTGACCCATCCACCCCGCCCAGTGTGCGCCAGCAATACTCTGGTGTAATCACAGCGGGAACGAGCAGGCATCAATTGTCCAGCTCTGTGTCGGCAGGTAACTGGATATTGGTGACAGTAGGCGTGAACAATAATGCGCTGGGCGTATCAGGCACATTGTCCGACAATCAGGGCCATGCCGACATCAGTTCTTTCACCGCTCTGGGACGTATCTATGTAGATGGAATGGGCACCGACCTGTATGCGGCAAAGGCCACGACATCAGGTGCATACACGTTGACCGTAGGCATCCCCAACCAGGGCAGCATACACATAGTAGAAATCCAGAATGCAGACGCGGTGAATTTGCTGGATGTTCCTTTGGCGACCAGCTCAGGCCCGCGCTTTGCATCTACGGCGCTGTCTTCACCAACACAGACAAGCACGAGAGCAAATGATCTGGTGCTTGCACTGGTTGACCTGGGCATAGGAAATGCCATTCCGTTCAGTCCCACAGGAGCATGGCAACTGGTCAGCCCGGAGGCAGGTACCTACATCACTTCGCGCATCTATGAACAACGTCCAAACGCCACCGGCGCATTTGGAATTTCTGGTACGGTAGGCGGTAGTGGTGCCGGTTACCCTGGCTGGGAAGCTGCGCTTATTGTGATCAAGGGACAATAAAACCTGCCTTGTCCCTCATCAATTTCTAAGGAACACCGGTAGTGCCAGCCTGAACGCTGACACTACCGGTTGACGACAACACCTATTCCTTTGACACCGTTCCATCTCCATATTCCTCTACAGCAGGGTCCAGGTTTTCTGGGGCATGAAGAATAGTCGGCCCCCTGGAGCAAGCCTGCCTGGTCAGGTATTCCGTCAACCCTTCTGCTAGCACTGCGGGTGGAATAGTCGCCTGCATTTCGCTCAATAATTCTTCCGTTGCCCTGACTATCCATTCCACGCTGCGATACTTGGGCGAGACGATCTGTATATTTTGCGAGTCAGTCTGATCAAAGAAGCCATGCTGCAGTTTGTGCCTGACGTAAGAGAGCGCGGTGATGCCAGGAATGGTGCGCTGCTCCAGATAAGCCTGCTTGCCGTCCTCATCATAACGGACGACGATATCTGGAAACTCGTATCCCTCATCTTCCAGCAGCGCTTCGCTGACGATGTTTGGCAACAGGGGCCTCGCGTCTTCGTGACCAACCTCAAACAAGAGTATCTTCTTGAGCTTTTTTAATTCCTTTTGCTCTTCCGTATCCGTTTTTTGAATCGCGATAGTCGGGAAGTATTCGCGGATGAAGGCATTGGATTTGTCGATCAGTTCATCCCTGTCAACTTCAGGCCTATGCTGGAAAAACCGGTCGTCCATGTCCATCATCTTCCAGGCATGGTTCAGGTCGTGGATGAGGAATTCGAGTGGGGATTGCCAGAATTCATCAACATACACAGGTTCGGTAGATACCCCGATAAAATACACTGGCGTACCCCGTATTTTCATGAGGTCAGTGGCAGAAATATTGTCAAAAGTCGGGATGATGATGACTTCAGGAATGCGGCGCATCAGCTCTTCATACCTGTACCAGTATTTCTTTTGGAAATGGGTACTCAGGTTTTTCCCGGTGCGGCAGGCGACATCAAAAAACCCCACTGCTTCAAACAAGATACGCAAGGTCGGGGCATAGGGACACATCGCACCATTCTGTATGGTGACATGATGGAATTTATGCAGCAACTGCTCACGCATAAAGGAAAGTGCCGCATTGTCGCGGCACTTCTCATCCATCGCCGGGAGTGTCATCTGGCTACGGAAATAGTCGACTACTGGCAACAGTTCCAGGACTGGCGTATCCAGGCTGTTGTTATGCGACTCAAACCGTGTGCGTAACTCGCGGTATAACTCTACCGGGTTCCTGACCCATTCCCTTATCCATTCGTGATGGGAAATACCCTGCGTTTTTGTAAAATTTTTCGCTACCAGCGCAGCGGCAATCTGTTTGTGATGACCAAAGGCAAAGGTGCCTTCTTTCGCGTTAGGCGTCGTCATCACGCTCTCAGGCAACCACCTGCCCTGGACACCTTCGGTATCGAAAATTTCTACGAGAAATCCAACTGTGTCCACGATATGGCGCGGATCGGATGGAACGGCAATTTCCTTGAGATGATCGCGATATCCGTGCGTAACGGTTCTGTCCATGTAGATCCGGGCTTCGTTTTTCGCTTCGTTTTTCGCTTCGTTCCCGGTCTCGTTTCTGACGAAATAGTATTTACGCCCGCCTGCTTCTGCAATTCCATATTCTGGCGCTACAGCGCCAAACACTTTGCTGCCTGTTACCCGGAGCGCAGCAAAAATATTGGCGGGAATGCCAAGTCCGTTATGTTCATCCTCATCTTGCAACAGCCCGCCCGGCAGAGCGATGCCCTCAGGGAAAACCGCCCGGTCCAGGACAAGAAATTCCCTGCCATTTTGTCCGTCGCGCATCACAAGCACGTCAACAGTCTTGCGAACCATGACCCCCTGATCAATACGCTGCCTGGCCTGGGTTTTAAGCGCCTGATCCGACAATAAGGCTTTCACTACCGCCGACTCACTGGCTACGTCCAAGTATTTGGCTACGCTATCTTCGATCCCATTCTTGCGAATGGGGTCACGCAGGCGATGGAACCAATAAATCATGTACAGCAGCGATTCTGCATACAGGCTGGCCGGATAGCTTTGCGTATTGAGGCTGACCGAATATTGATTCAGTATGCCCAGCACCATGTCCGCAGTGGCAGGTGCAGAACTGTTCATTGTCATATTATTTTCCGTTAGAATTTTTCAGGTGTTGGGCGCGTGTACATAAAACCTGCCAACCATTTGCGCCGCATACTGTCAGTAAAATTGCAATTCAAACTTATTATGATATCGCTGGATAAAGATATGCGGTGCAAAATCCATAGTTCACACCTGTAAGCCCAGAATCGTATTAATAAGGTATCTCTTTTCCGCGAAGCGATTCGAGAAGGACTAGACTGCCACGCGCATCTACATCCCTTACGACAACGGCGTACATCAATTTGCTCTGCTGCCCGCACCAATGCGCCTCTTTCATACCGACATACTCTAATTGCCTTTTTTGTTTTGCGCCTGCCTTCTCAGTTAACCGATAGATAACAGCATTAGCGTCAATATGCAATTTTCACCAATTACTTTAAATGCAATTATTTATCAATACAACCCAATGCTACCAATACTTCTTGATTAATGAATTGAATAGTTCTAAGATTAAGCGTCACCACTGAGCAACATCAACTAAAGGCACATCATGGCAACCCGGAAATCATCCTCCATCGTTCAAGAAGGCTTGGTAGATCAGGCAGCCTCGCCAGCCAATCTACGCAAATTAAGCCGTGCGCAGGCCAATAATGTGGTGCGCCGCCTGCAAGACAAGCTCAGTCCGGCTGCACGGGAACTGATCGACAAACTCTTGCAAAGCCTGGATGATGAAGGTTCGGTCGTGGTCAAAACCCTGCATACGGCGCTGTTCCCCATGGCCGAAACCAAGGGTGCCAGTGCACAGCTGTCCAAGCTGTTGCGCACTGTTACCGACGCTGCACAGGCGCAAGGCATGTCACTGGGTTTTACCTATGTGGGCGCCAAAGACCAAGGCACCGCCAACCGCAGGCTGTGGTTCACTGGCCCGCCACCAACTGCCGTTGCAGAACTGGAGGGGCTGAGCGCCATACCAGAAAACCACCTCATCATAGGCCAGACCGGCATGCCTGTTGGCGAGGCCCCTGTAGTAACGCTGATCACCTACAACGAGAACGAGTTTGCCGCCGTGCGCAAGACCTTCTGGACGGGCGACAGTACGCCGCCCGTCACCAACAAACACCATGCCGGTCAAGCGGTCAGTGTCAATGAGTTGGGGCAGCATGGCAATGTGCGTGTGCTTCACTACCATAGCCGCCAGGGTAATAGAGAATCACAGCGCGCCGCCAGTGACTTGCGTCAGGCCTACAAGCCCGCAGCCATTGTCAGCGTCGGAATTGCCTTTGGTGTTGACGAGCATAAGCAAAAAGTGGGGGACGTGCTGGTTTCCAAATTCATCGTGGACTATGAGTCAGCACGCATCAACAAAAATGGCAGCTTCACGTTGGCCGGTGAACGCCCTCCTGCCTCACGCCGCTTGTTGCGCGCACTTGAGGACCTTGATGTACGCAATAAACATGATCAGAGCAAACCTGATTGGCCCACACTGGAATTTGGCGGCATGCTGACCGGCGAAAAACTGGTGGACAACTGCGACTATCGCGAAAAACTGAAAGCCATAGCAGGGTCAGGGGGTATCGTCGGTGGCGAAATGGAGGCCGCCGGCGTAGCCAAAGCGCTCGACGGTACAACGGTGGACTGGATAGTCGTCAAAGCCATCTGCGACTTTGCCGATGGCAATAAGGGTGAAGACAAAGAGAACAAGCAAAAACTTGCAGCAGCCAATGCAGCGATGGTGATCAAGGCCATGCTCGATGACGGACAACTGTATGGTGACATTACCGAAGATGCAGAACGCCCACATTCAACAACAAACGCCGTCACCGACAAGCTTGCCGCACTGGCTTTGCGCCGTCAGTGCCTTGAACGTGCCCATCTCGACGTCATTGATGAGGGCAAGCCACTGGTAAGTGGCCAATATGGTTATCGTGCAGAATTGCATGCTTTGGGAGCTGCAGGTCACCAGGGAAGCCAAGAAAATGACCCCAGAAAGGTCGTGGCATTTGATGACATCCTGACCTGGTTAAGTGAGCCTGAAGAACGCCCCATCTATGCCCTGCTTG
The DNA here is from genome assembly GCF_049340385.1 of Undibacterium sp. Ji83W. NCBI lineage: Bacteria > Pseudomonadati > Pseudomonadota > Betaproteobacteria > Burkholderiales > Oxalobacteraceae > Undibacterium > Undibacterium sp. Ji83W. The sequence continues at coordinate 54,166 of NZ_JBMPOZ010000017.1, forward strand.
GTGAATACGGTATGGGTAAAACCACTACACTACAGCGCGTGACGGCACACCTTCAGCAGCAACGCAGACTGAACATCGATAGCCCAGCCGCACTTTATTTTGACTTGCGTAAAGTGGACACTTTGCTGGCTGCGAGTGCGCAACACCCAGGCAAAGTACCAACACTGCAAGAAACCATCAGCGACTGCTTGCGTAACGGTTATCTGCAAACCGATGGCGTACTGCCCAATTATGAAGATGTAGTGGACAGCATAGATAATGGTGCGCTGGTGATTTTTGACGGACTTGATGAAGTGCTGTCACGCATAGGCGACAAGCAGGGCCTGAGTTTTACAGCCAATTTGTTGCGTGTGCTGCCAGAGACTCGTGAGCGGCAAAAAACCAAAAAACAGAGCAAGCCGCCACGTGTGCTGCTGAGTTGTCGCACCCAGTTTTTTCGCTCACTGTCTGAGCAAGACAATCATTTGACCGGGGAACACCGGGGTAGCCAAAATCAAAGCCAGTACCGCGCCTTACTACTACAGCCGCTGACAGAGCAGCAGATACGTAGCTATATGATGGCGGTATTTCCCAATACGAATATTGAGCAGTTGATGGCGCAGATTGAGGCGGTGCATAACCTGCGTGAGCTGGCCGGACGGCCATTCACATTAAAACTGGTGGCCGATTTTGTGCCCATGCTGGAACAGTGGCGCGCCCAGGGCAAGCGTGTCACGGGCGCCACCTTATATCGTGAAGTAGCCAAACAATGGTTGATCCGCGACAAAGAGAAGCAGAGTTTTCAACCAGAAGACAAGCTGTTGCTGGCGAGCGCACTGGCAGCACATTTATGGCGCAACAAACTCAAAGGCATCACAGCCAGACAACTGGAAAGCTGGTTGGGTCAGTGGTTGGCACAACAAGGCCCACATGAAGACTTTCAAACCAAACCACGTGATCTATTGCAGGAAGATTTGCGCAATTCCACCTTCCTGAAGCGTGTCGATGTGGAGGGCAAAGACAGCCGCTTTGAATTCGCCCATACATCCTTGCAAGAGTTCTTCCTGGCGGAGTATTTGTTACAGGCACTGCTCAGTCACAGCGCCGGTGCGCGCGAGGCTTGGAGCCTGCCCATGGTCAGTGACGAGACACTGGATTTCCTGGGGCAGCTATTGGCTGAATGGGACCCGGATGCTGGCGGGCCAGCCCCCTTGCAAGCACTGACAGCATGGCGTAGCCCTTACCTGGCGCTGGCCAGTGAACTGCAATTGGCCTACGGCTTGCGCGCCCACACTTCAGGCTGGCCCATGCAGCGCCTGGACGGCATGGACCTGCAAGGCGCAGACCTGAGCGACTGGCGCTTTGGCAGCCGTAGTGAAAAGCCTCTGCCTGGCAGCGAGACACATCGTCGTCTGAATCTGGCAGGCTGCAACTTCAGCCACGGCAATTTGCGACGCGCCAAATTCTGGAACGTTGATTTGCGCGCTACCGTGTTTGATCACAGTAGTTGCGAGCAGGCAGAGGTGCTGCATTGTGAATTGGCGAATAGCACTTGGGCTGAAGCAGCGGTGGATGGTATGCAGATGCGGCCGCAGGTGGCGTCAGACATCCGGGCGGCTTGGGTACCGCCTGGGCATCAGGTGGAAGCGCAAAGAAAATTAGCCTGGTTGCATGGGCATACGTCTGGGGTAATGTCCTGCGCGTTTTCGCCTGACGGGCATAGCCTGCTCTCGGCTTCACGTGACAAGACCCTGCGCCTGTGGGAGAGCACCACCGGCACGCTGCTGCGGGAGTTTGTTGGACATGCGAATTGGGTGACATCCTGCGCGTTTTCGCCAGATGGGCAGAGCCTGCTTTCTGCTTCAAACGACAAGACCCTGCGCCTGTGGGAGACCGCCACTGGCACACTGCTACAGGAGTTTGTTGGTCATTCAGGTAGAGTGAGCTCATGCGTGTTTTCGCCTGACGGGCAGAGCCTGCTTTCTGCTTCAAACGACAAGACCCTGCGCCTGTGGGAGGCAGCCACCGGCACGCTGCTACGGGAGTTTGTGGGACATGCGAATTGGGTGACGTCTTGCGCGTTTTCACCAGATGGGCATAGCCTGCTCTCGGCTTCACGTGACAAGACCCTGCGCCTGTGGGAAACCACCACCGGCACGCTGCTACAGGAGTTTGTTGGACATACAGATTCAGTGACGTCTTGCATGTTTTCGCCAGATGGACATAGTCTGCTCTCGGCTTCAGACGACAACACCCTGCGCCTTTGGGAGACCGCCACCGGCACGCTGTTACGACAGTTTGTCGGCCACGCGGATACGGTAACGTCTTGCGCGTTTTCGCCCGATGGGCATAGCCTGCTCTCGGCTGCAGAAGACGGTACCTTGCGCCTGTGGGAGACCGCCACCGGCACGCTACTAAGGGAGTTTGTTGAACATGCGGCTTGGGTGACGTCCTGCGCGTTTTCGCCAGATGGGCATAGCCTGCTCTCGGCTTCACGTGACAACACCCTGCGCCTGTGGGAGACCACCACCGGCACGCTGCTACGGGAGTTTGTGGGAAATGCGAATTGGGTGACGTCTTGCGCGTTTTCACCAGATGGGCATAGCCTGCTCTCGGCTTCACGTGACAAGACCCTGCGCCTGTGGGAGACAACCACCGGCACGCTGCTACGGGAGTTTGTGGGACATGCGAATTGGGTGACGTCTTGCGCGTTTTCACCAGATGGGCATAGCCTGCTCTCGGCTTCAGACGACAAGACCCTGCGTCTGTGGGAGGCCGCCACCGGCACGCTGCTACGGGAGTTTGCTGGACATACAGATACGGTGAGGTCCTGTGTGTTTTCGCCTGACGGGCATAGCCTGCTCTCGGCTTCAGATGACAACACCCTGCGCCTGTGGGAGACCGCTACCGGCACACTGCTACGGGAGTTTGTTGGACATGCTGACTGGGTGATGTCTTGCGCGTTTTCGCCTGATGGACATAGCCTGCTCTCGGCTTCAGATGACAACACCCTGCGCCTGTGGGAAACCACCACCGGCACGCTGCTACGGAAGTTTTCTGGACATACAGATTCAGTGACGTCTTGCATGTTTTCGCCAGATGGGCATTGTCTGCTCTCGGCTTCAGACGACAACACCCTGCGCCTTTGGGAGACCGCCACCGGCACGCTGTTACGGGAGTTTGTCGGCCATGCGGATTGGGTGATGTCCTGTGTGTTTTCCCCAGATGGGCATAGCCTGCTCTCGACTTCACGTGACAATACCCTGCGCCTATGGGAGACCGCCACCGGCACGCTGTTACGGGAGTTTGTTGGACATGCGGATACGGTGATGTCCTGCGCATTATCGCCTGATGGGTATAGTGTACTCTCGGTTTCAAAGGACAACACCGTGCGCCTGTGGGACGTAGTCACCGGGCAAACACTGCGTGTTAGTACGATCATGGAAAGCGGTGCCGCTGCCTGGCTTCATGACACGAACACCTTGTTGAACGCCAGTGGAAACGCATGGCGTTATCTGAAATGGCGTGCCATGGATGAAAACAACTGGCCTGTTGTGTGGCAACTCAGCCCTGAAGAAATGAATGGTGAATGATCTTGATCAGCAAAAGTGGGGAACAGCAAATGCTTGATGTTGTCCCCGGCGTCGACCTTGCCAAGCTGAGCGCGGGTGATCAATACCAATCAACCCCAATCAATGATGCGCAGAAGTCATGAACAACCAAATCCTGTTTGAACTTTTAAAGTAATGAAGCTTTACCATTTTGCATGATCAAAAAAAAATAATGACGTATATTTACATGCAACATTTTTCCGCAGAAAATCCATATGGCACAAAGAAGTAAGCTGCCTGGCTGACAAAGCAAACAAGGGCCATATGGTGAGAATGGTATTTTCCAGGGAATATGCGCAAGCCAGAGGCACTGAACGCTGGCCTGCCCTGTCTTGGCCCTGTCTTACACAGCAAAGCAACTCAGGTGCTACTGATGTGGCAGAAAGTCCCGTTCTCTTGAATGGCAGAGACATCGCATATATGCTGGCGTACAATAATAAAAAGCGCTCGCAAGGTTTTCACTGGCTAAAATCGAGCCGGGATGCGACGCTAATAAATATAAAAACGGAGGCAACACGTGACTTGCTTCGCATTGAATATCAAAAGCGCAAGATGCTTTATTCTGCTTGCGGCCTCCTTGTTATTTTTTGCCGGGCCCGCCAGTGCGCAGAGCCTGATCAGGACAGCGGCGCAAGAAGCTTCTGCCCCCAAATTTATCTCCCTGGTACAAGACGGCAAACCTGCTGTTGGTGGTATCTGTATAGATATCATGCGGGCCATAGAAGCGGTGGAACCTGGCATCAAGTTTGTCGGCGATCAAAACTGGCTGCCACTGGTCCGTATCACTTCTGGCCCCATGGATGCCATTTGCGGCTTGCTGCATACCAAGGAGCGCGCCCTCCTCTTTGACTATGTCGATACCCCCATCTTCTCGGTCAATTACCTGCTGGCTGTGCGGGCTGATGACGACGTCCAGGTGGCTAGCTGGGATGACATACGCAAACTGGGCAAGGACGGCATCATCCTGTCCATGCATAACTATGCCATCAATGATCGTTTGAGAGACCTGGGTGGCTTGCATGTAGATTCCAGCGCAGTCTCGTCCAAGTCCAATCTGAACAAACTGCTTGCACGCAGAGGCCGCTTTTATTGTCACCGCTCGCCCGGTATTGTGGCCGACATACGGCAAGCTGGACTGGAAGGCCAGATCAAGCTGCTACCCAAAGTGATGCTCAAAGATGAGTTCCATATGCTGTTGTCAAAAACTTTAGCGCCTGAAGATGCAAGGAAATTGAAAGCCGCAATCGCCTTGCTTGAGCGTCAGGGTACGTTGGCGAAATTATTTGAAAAATATCAGGAGTGAGCCTGTACCTGTGCCCGCCTGAATAAGCTGGCTTACTCTACTGCCCCATCGCACGCAGGTTTGCAACTGCATGCGACATCACCTGACCCACGATCATTCCTGCGGATAAAAAAACCCTAATACCACTGTCGCAAATCGCCTTGGCTGGTCTGATCATTGCCCGGCAAAAGCAGTGCATGCATTTTTTACCTGATTCTTATTTCCATTGAATCTTGTTGCCTGCCCATCAAGTGGTATTTAAGTGGCAAGATAAAAACAAAACCAGTTGACGTCCAAATTCAAGGGTTACATGCTTGATTCCTGAGCGCTTGTTTGCTGCAAGGGCGAGCGTATCAAGAATGTATCTGGGGGAATAAACACAATTTTTGAATTCACAAAATCATGGGGGAGATAGCAGTGGAAAATACAACTTTAAGAAACCTGATTCAAAACATGCTGGTGTGCGCGACGAGCGGTAGCTTGCTGGTGGCATGCGGTGGTGGTAGTGGCAGCGCAAGCACGGGCCAGGCAAACACGCCACCACAGGCCCCGCCAGCAGTGGCTTCAACAGCGTGCTATGCGGCATGGGATGCAGCAACGGCCTACAACGGCGGTGCCCTGGTCAGCACGGGCGGTAATAATTATGTGGCTAACTGGTGGACGCAGAATGAGAACCCTGCGACCAATAGCGGCGCATCTGGCAGCGGCAAGCCATGGACTGGCAAAGGAGCCTGCGATGCTACGCCAACTCCAACTCCCACACCAACGCCAACGCCCACACCAACCCCGACTCCAACACCTACCCCAACACCCACGCCGACACCAACTCCCACACCGACGCCTAGTTGTTCTGCCTATGTCGCCGGCACTCAATACGCTGCTGGAAAAGTGGTCAGCAATGCGGGTGGCTTTTATCGTTGCGATGTGGCGGGCTGGTGTTCTACCGGTGCATCGGCTTATGAACCTGGTGTAGGCTGGGCTTGGACCAGCGCCTGGACTTCGGTCACTTCAAGTGCCTGCCCTACACCAACTCCTACGCCTACTCCGACACCAACACCGACACCGACTCCGACGCCGACGCCGACCCCGACACCAACGCCTACGCCTACGCCAGTCCCGGGCCTGGCCAAGCATGCACTGGTAGGCTATTGGCATAACTTTACCAACCCCGCCGGTAATACCTACCCTATCGCGCAAGTCAGCAATGACTGGGATGTGATTGTCGTTTCATTTGGTGACAACGCCGGTGGTGGCAACGTGAGTTTTACGCTGGACCCCAGTGCCGGTAGCGAAGCGCAATTTATTGCAGATATCAAGGCCAAGCAGGCGCAAGGCAAAAAAGTCGTGCTGTCACTCGGTGGCCAGAATGGTTCAGTCTCGGTAGGCTCTGATGCAGAAGCAACCAACTTTGCCAACAGCCTGTACGGCATCATCAGCAAATTTGGTTTTGATGGCATCGACCTTGACCTCGAAAACGGCGTGGCACAGGGCGCAGCTATCCAGACTTACCTGCCTGTCGCCGTCAAAAAACTGAAGGCCAAAGTCGGCTCCAGTTTCTATCTGTCGATGGCACCAGAATGGGTGTATGTAGAAGGTGGCTTTACCTCCTACGGCTCGATCTGGGGTGCGTATATCCCCATCATCAATGCACTGCGTGATGAATTGACTATCCTGCATCCGCAGTACTACAACAATGGGGATATTTATACACCGTATCAAACTGCAGCACTCAAAGCAGGGTCGGCAGATCAACTGGTGGGCACGGCAAAAATGCTGATCGAGGGCTTTACTTATGGCGGCAATACCTTTGCCGGTTTGCGCCCTGACCAGGTTGCTTTTGGTGTGCCGTCCGGGCGTAGCTCAGCCAATTCCGGCTTTACCACTTCAGCAGATGTCAGTAATGCGCTGAACTGTTTAACCAAGCTTTTGAACTGCGGTACCATCGTCCCCAAACAGGCTTACCCTGGTTTCAGAGGGGTCATGACCTGGTCTATCAATTGGGATAAACATGATGGCTATAATTTCTCGGCACCGACCAAGGCTGTCTTGAAAACTTTACCTTAGTGTTGAAATGCGTTGCCTGTCAGATGACGGGCAACGCATGGAGTGATAGAACTAGTGAATGTATGAGTTCCGGCACATGCTGACAACTATGCTCACTGCTGTCAGGAATAATGTTCTTGACAAACAATAACGAGTAAATTCCCTCCCTTTCAAGGGGAGGGTTAGGGTGGGGATGGGTTTCGGTCGATTGACGATGGAAAAATTTGCGTCGGAAACCCATCCCCATCCCAACCTTCCCCTTGAAGGGGAAGGGGCTTTAAGCACGACCGCTGGCAAATAATATTCATTTGCAGAATTAAGTCATAGACGCAGAAAAATCGCTAGGACACTGCTTGTACTTGGGGTCCAGAACGAGTTAAGACAATTATTCCGGACAGCAATGGACAGCTATGCTGGAATGCTGTCCTGGTTTAGACGTCTGATCAAAAATCGTGATTAGCCGGGTAATTGCTGAAGAAGTCATTATCCCAGCGAAAATTCGTCGCGGCGATGGTGACAGAAATATCCAGTGATTCCACAAAATGCCACCACCCCACAGGCAGGAACAATACCTCGCCTGGCTCCAATATACATTCCAGCACAGGCACATCCCGCATCTGGGGGAAGCGTGTCAGGTCAATATTGCGGCCATCGACTGGTGTAAAGCAATGACGTTCGTTCTGCAACTTGGCGAGGTGGCATGGCGCAATGAGTTTCACGCGTTTTCGCCCCATGATCTGCATCATGAAATTATTGGTCAGATCATGATGAAACGGCGTAATCGTCCCCGCCGGGCCAAACCAGAAAAAGCCTTGCTTGCCCTGGTCTGTCTTCAGGTATTCTGGCAATGAGGGTACGTCTTCCCACAATTCATTGAGTGCTTTACGATTGCTGGAATCATTATTGGCGGTCATGTACATGTCATTGCTGTGACCGTTTTCTTCCACCAGATCGACGTAGTCGCCAAAGCGCATCTGGCGTTTGTGGGCGATGCTGTTCATTTCATAATTGGCGTCGCTATTACGGCCAAATTGCACTTCTACCTGGCGTTCAGAATAATGCTCACGAAAATAAGCCAGATTCCAGCGGCTGCGCGCCGGGCAATCGTCGAGCATGCCTGTAATGATGACGGGGCGGTTTTGCTGATAATAGTCATGCAAAAACTGTTCGCCGGATAACCGCTGCTTGCGCTCCAGCGCCATCGGTTCTATCTGATCAAGTTTGGCAGTGATGGCCAAGACCCAGTCACGCTTGTCGAGTCGGTTCTTGAGTCTTTGCACGCCTTGAAAATAAGGGCTGGACAAAGCCGCACTGATTTCCAGCCTGGCTGTATGCAGGCTGAAGGAATTTTGCTGCAATACATTTTCCAGTGTTGCCGGATGCGCGCCGAGTAGCAGATTTTCTGCGATCCAGCGACGCCATTCATCGCTCATGGACTGGGCCGATTGGGCTGATTGCGTTGCTTGCGTTATTTGTTTTGCCTGCGCATGCAAACCGGGTTGTGCATTCATGTACTTTCCTCTCACTAAAAAACTGCGGATGTGATTTTATACATCATCACATCCGCAGCCATTTACTTCAAGCCAGGATTAACGTCCCTTCCAGACTTCGCTACCCAGGGCACCGCTGGCATCGCCATCAAGCTCCCAGGTAAATGCGCCACGCAAGTTCTGGTCGCGTACATACTTCATCTTGATACCTATCACTGCAGGATCATCGTAACTCCACCATTCACCATTATTGGTCAACAGCATCAGTTGCTTGGTCACAGGGTGCAGGGTACGCGTACCGGTCTTGTTTTTCAAGACCTTGTAGTCTTCTATCCCTGCCTCATAGGTGGCCGGGGCTGGCCCACCTGTTGCCTGATACAGCCCGTTTCCATTTGGCCCGGCACTGACGCTCTTCCAGCCGCGTCCGTAGAACGGAATACCCAGCAAGATTTTATTGCGTGGCATGCCGGCAGTGACCAAAGCCTGGATGGCGTCATCACTATTGTACTTGGCAAGCACACCCGTGGATGGGTCTGCACTGTCATGGTACAGCGGTGAATGGAAGTTGGTGGTGTTTTCCCAACCGCCATGGAAGTCATAGGTCATGACATTCACCCAATCCATGTACTGGCTATACAGCGAAGGCTCGGTCTGGGCGATTTTTTCAGTACCCGCACCAATTGCTGCAGTCAAGGCATAACGCTTGCTGTCCAAAGCCCCTTGCGCATCAAGTTGCGCGCGGAACTCTGCCATCAACAAAGTGAAGTTATGCTTGTCATTGGCAGTATCAAAGGTATTGTATGACTGCCCGCCACCGCCTGGGTATTCCCAATCGATGTCGATACCGTCAAACACACCCTTCGCAGCACCAGGGCCACCACGGCCATCCTGCACAGGCAAATCACCTGCGATAAATTGCTTGACGCAAGACCTCGCCAATTGCTTGCGCAGGGCATCAGTTTTCGCCGCCGCTGAGAAATACCTGGACCAGGTCCAACCGCCGAGAGAGATGAAGACCTTCAGGTTCGGATGTGCCGCCTTGAGCAATTTCAGTTGCGCAAAATTACCCGTGAGCTTGGCGTCCCAGGGTATGGTTTTTCCATCGACGGTGCGTGCAGGCTGACGCTGGTAATCTGCAAAGGCATCGCCACCGGTACCGGCATCGGCTGGTGGCGGATTGTTATTGCCCGTCTCTGCCTTGGTGACCATATCGCATTCATAACCACCGTTTTTGGCATACACATTGCCGAAGGCATAGTTAATGAAGGTCAGTTGATCAGCAATGCTGGTCTGCACGCCATTCACCGGCGTCTGCGTGGTGTGGATATCGGCCACTTCATAGGCACGGCCATACACGCCCCATTGCGCGAAATACGAACCGACCTCACGACCACCGACAGGAGTCGGCGTTGGGGTAGGAGTCGGCGTCGGAGTTGGTGTCGGAGTTGGTGTCGGAGTTGGTGTCGGCGTTGGAGTTGGAGTTGGTGTGGGCGTTGTGCAGGCGCTGGACGTTACCGCAGTCCATGCAGAACTCCAGGCCCAACCTACACCAGGTTCATAGGCAGATGCGCCTGTCGAGCACCAGCCCGCCACATCACAACGATAAACCCCACCCGCATTGCTGACGACGCTGCCTGCCAGATAGCTGGTGCCCGCAACATAGGGGGCGCAAGCTGGTGTAGGCGTGGGCGTAGGTGTGGGAGTTGGCGTGGGTGTTGGGGTAGGAGTCGGCGTTGGTGTGGGGGTTGGCGTCGGAGTTGGGGTAGGTGTGGGGGTGACCGCGCTCACTTCCCAGGGGCCCCACTGTTCTGTACCTGGGACATTCCCTTGCGTCCACCACTTGGCCTTATACGTTACGCCTTGGTAAGTGACACAATTACCTTGTGTATAAACTTGCGTGCTACTCCATACAGCGCAACTGCTATCGCCCATCTGTGCTGGCGGCATCGCCATATGTGCGCCAGTCTTGGGTGTGTCTGTCAAACTGCTGGTACTACTTCCACCGCCGCAAGCCGCCAGCATACTGCCGACCAGGCCTAGCATTAGGTGGTTAACGCGATTTCCAGTTCTTTGTCTCATCCTATTCCCCCTGAGGTATAAATAAACGAATGCCCCAATTGTTCGGGGTCATTTTCGTGATTTAGGCTTCATTCCAAGCAGAAACCTGCGACAAAGATGTTGCTTAAATATCAGGCGGTCAAGTGGTTTTTTTGGAAAGAAAATATTGTTACAAAAGAAGAGTCCAATTGAGAGAGCTGAGATTTGGAAAGGAAAAACTGAGGGGCGTGACGATCAAATCAGCCTCACAAATTAAATACCATAACAATACCAATTCTTACAATTACCCAAAGTGGTATTACGCCTGCACACAGAGTATTTATTTAAAAATTTGCCTTGATGAACAGCCGTTTTCCCGTTGGGCAAGAAGACAGCAGGCATATTTTCAGCGATTATGGCGCGGATTTGAAATGATGGATGCATACCCTAATTAATTAGCAAGACGATCATTTAAACCTAAGCCCGCGTTAAGATACAATTCCTGGAAAACATTAATAGATAACTCAGAATGATTTCGCTCCCAGCTCTGCATTGGCTTTTCCATACATACGCTTTCTGGATGGATGCCAATTGATCACTTGGACATCACGCAGCGTAACGTCTATGGATACCAGCGTTGTCGCATGCCATCGCTACTATGGCGAACAAGAAAGCCAGGACGACAAAGTCGCCTATGCAAACTGGCTCAGTCAGGCAATTCTTGATGGTCGTTACATCGGACTGTTGGCCGAAAACAATGGCGAAATCATCGCTGGCGCTGGCATGGCAATGCTGGATTGGGGGCCAACACGCGGCGACCCAAATCCATATCGCGGCAGAATCGTCAACGTCTTTACGTTGCCAGCCATGCGTCGCCAGGGCATTGCCAGATCACTCGTTGAGAACTTGTTGGAATTGGGGGAGCAGCGTGGCATCCAGACATTCAGCCTGGCTACCTCCGAAGATGGTGCGCAGATGTATCTCCAACTTGGTTTTTTGCCCTATAAAAATGAAATGCTGCGCAAGTTGCACTGCATGGGCAGCAAGCCCACCCGTGCAGTGATGACACGCTATGGGTTCACGCTGCACGGCGAAGCCACCAGCAAATAAGCAGCGACAAGATAACAAATTCAAAACAGAGTACAAGCACATGCAGATATCCAAACGTGATACCCAGGGATTTGTGGCTGGTTCACTCATAGGCACCTTGGGCGGGCTGATCGGTCTGGGAGGTGCGGAATTCCGCCTGCCGGTACTGGTCGGGCTATTCCGCCTCCCCACGCTGGAAGCGGTGATACTGAACAAGGCAATGAGCCTGGTCGTGGTAGCCACTGCTTTTGCTTTTCGCATCAAGTCAATTCCGATTACAGAACTCGGTCAGCACTGGGATGTCATCCTGAATTTACTGGCGGGTAGTCTGATTGGTGCATGGTGGGCTGCTGGTCATGCACTGACCATGTCTAAAGTTTGGCTGAACCGCATCATCATGGTGCTGCTGGTGGCGTTAGCAATACTCATGCTGTCAGAAGCATTCTTTGGATTTCATGATAAGACGACTGCATTGATTGCACCCGGCATGACACGCATCATTGCCGGATTAATCGCTGGGTTTGGCATAGGCATGGTAGCGGCCTTGCTGGGTGTGGCTGGTGGCGAACTCTTGATACCTACTATCGTGCTGCTGTACGGGCTGGATATCAAGCTGGCGGGCAGCTTGTCACTGGCAGTCAGTTTCCCGACCATGATAGTTGGCTTCGCCCGTTACAGTAATTCCAATGCCTTTGGTATTTTGCGCAAGGAAAGCAGCTTGTTCCGCTGGATGGTAGCTGGCTCTATCCTCGGTGCTGGCATAGGTGGTTTGTTGCTGGGCATCGTGCCTTCACATCTGTTAATTAGTGTACTGGGTGGCATACTATTGATTTCTGCGATCAAGACTTTCAAACACGCCCAATGAAGCACAGGAGCACGCAACCGTGAACCAGCGTGATTTGCTGGCAATTTGGCTTACCGTCTAACTGGCATGCACGGTCACGACGATTCTGCTGCTCATAGAAAACCAATCACCAAGACATCAACGCACATCCCCAAAATAAACCTGCTCAGCTTTCCCCACCTTATCCAAAAGCTGCACCGTAGTTGATGGCCCGAGATTGGGCTCTTTCCACTGGTGCAGTGCCCACACTACTTTCTTATCCGGTGTCACTTCCAGCAATTGTGCTGGTGCGGTGGCGGGGTCTATGTTGGCACCTGTCGGACTCCATTGGTTGACCCAGTGGTTCAGCAGGGTGTTGCCGTTGGGCAGGCGTTGGGCGATTTGGAAGCTGGTGTATTTGTAGGCGGCCAGGTCTTCCGGTATCAGGCTCCATACTATTTCTGCCTTGTTGTTGTATTCAAACACGCCGGTCTTGCCGGTGATGAGGGTGTTGCCGTTGTCCAGGCGTTTGGCTGACCAGATGCCGGGGAAAGGCAGGCTCCAGACTTCTTTGCCCTGGCTGTCAAATTCTACGGCGCGTTTCATGTCCATCTGCGCTACCAGGTAGGTGCCTGTGCTGGTGAGGCGTGCGTGGCGCAACTGGCCGTGGGTGTTGGCAAGGTTGCCAGCGGGGATGGCGATTTCTCGTTCTACTTTATTGATCTTGATATTGGCGACCATGATGCGTGGCCGTGGGCCACTCTGTATGAAGATGACTTTATCATTGCCGATGAATTGTGCGGTGTGGATTTCGTGTTTTTCTTCGGCGGCATATGCCCACAAAGTCTCGCGGCTTTGGTCTATGACTTTGACGCCATGCTGGTGTGCGATGACGATATTGCCGCTGGATGCCATGACGGCATCGCTGATCTCACCTTCTACTGAAGTGTCATGAAATTCCCAATCGACTTTGCCAGCGCGGACAATATACACGTCGCGGGTTCTGGCTTCACCCGCATATAAAAAATCATGCTGCGCCAGGCCTTTGCCTGGCATGGCTGGCAGTGCATCTACCGCATGACAAACACTGGCCAGCATGAGGGTGGCGAGGGACAGCAGTTTGATCAGAATTGGGGTGCGTGTCATGCGATGTCTCTCCATGTTTTTTAACCAAAAGCTACGCTTCAGTGTGCATACTTAAAAACTGCGCATGGGCACCAAGGCAGCAGCTGGCTTCACCGGAATGATCACCACACTCTCGGGCACACCCGGCATGGCTGGCACACGCGCACGCACGGTGATCTTGCCGCTGCTGGCTGTGGCACGCAGGATGGCCATTGCATTACCGTCATACAGTTTGCGGCGGTTGGAGTGATAAGGGTCGTGGTCTTGCAGATTGCCATTATCGACGGCGATGAGCTTGCCCTCGCCTTCAATCAAGAATTCGACGACGGTATTGTTGTCGGGGATGCGCACGCCCTTGTCGTCGAGCAGGGTCACGGTGACATGGGCGACATCGTCCAGGTGCTGGCTCACCATTGCATCGGCGAACAGGTGCAGGCTTGCGGCTGGCCCGGCTGTTTGCAATTCATCCGTAGCGACGGCCTGGCCATCACGTTTGGCAATGGCCTTCAAGCTACCGCTTGCAAACGGCAATTTGATGACGATGGGTGTGGCGTCGGCATGGCGCTTTTCTGTTGCCACGGGTTTGCCATTCAGGCTGAGTTCAACTTCATCTGCATTGGTATAAATTTCCAGCGTCTCGGTATGCGGTTCACGGTTGGCGGGTGACCAGTCGGCCACCAGTGGCTGCGAGAAGCGTGGTCTGGCAGTTGCTGCAGCCTGGGCAGGCTGGTCTGCCGGGGCAGCGCCGGGGCCAAATACAGGTTCCACCACGTTTTGCCCAACATTGGCAACGCGACGGGCGATCTTTACCATAGGCGCGCTTGACCACCATGACAGGCGCTCGAAGGCGCGTGGTCTTTGCAGGCCGGTGGTCAGCAGCAAGCCAGAACCTGTGCCTATGGTGGGCCAGCGACCTGCCTCACCCAGGTAATCTACGCCTGTCCATAAGAATTGCCCGGCGTATTCTGGGTGGTCGCGCACTGCTGTCCATTGATTCACTTCGTGGGTGTTTTCTGTGCCTAGGATTTTGCGGCTGGGCTTTTGTGCATGGGCGGCGAGGATTTCTTTTTCACGGTAATTCTGGCCCACCACATCCAGCAAGTCAGCATAGCCGTTGTCGTAATCCTTGGTCACATTGGGGCGGAACAGGGCTTGCGTCACCGGGCGGCTAGGGTCAACTTCATGATGTACCCTGATCAGGCGTCTGGCCCATTCAAATGCGATTTGTGGCTGTGTGGTATCGCGGATTTCATTGCCGATGGAATAGATGACGATGCTGGCATGATTGCGGTCACGCTTGACCAGGTCTGCGGTATCGCGCTCTGCCCAGTCCTTGAAATACTGGCTGTAGTCATGCGGCACTTTGGCGAGTGTCCATTGATCAAAAAATTCATCCATGACCATAAAACCCATGCGGTCGCACAGATCAAGAAATTCTGGTGCGACGGCATTGTGTGCTGTGCGGATAGCATTCACGTCCAGTTTGCGCAATTCTGTCAGGCGGCGCTTCCAGATTGCCAGCGGCACTGCGGCACCGACAGCACCACCATCTGAATGCAGGCCAACGCCGTAAATTTTTAAGGCACGACCATTCAGGAAAAAACCCTTGGCAGCATCAAATTCAAAACTGCGGATACCGAACACGACATCTTCATTATCCACGACCTTGCCATCACGCAGCAGGCTGACTGCGGCGGTGTACAAGACCGGGCTGTCAATATCCCAGCGTTGAGGTTTGCTAAGCTCTATATCAGTTTCCAGATGCAGGGTCTGGCCCGCTTTGGCTTGCACTGCGGATGTATTGACCGTCGTCAGCAACGCACCTTTGCTATCAAGCAGGCGCACCTGCAGTGCCAGTTTGCCGCCGCTGGGGCTGACTATGCTGCTGCGGACATGCACGGTGGCCTGGTCGTCCGTCACCCTGGGTGTGGTGACAAACGTGCCCCAGGGTTCAATATGGGTGTCGCCCGTGCTGACCAGGCGTACCTGGCGGTATATGCCTGCGCCCAGATACCAGCGCAGTGCAGGCTCATTGGCATTGTCACAGCGCACGGCAATGATGTTGTCGCCAGGTTTAAGGTAGCTGCTCAGTTCATGCACGAAGCTGACATAGCCATTCGGGCGCTTGCCCAGATGCTGACCATTGATCCAGACATCGCTATTCGCCATGACGCCGTCAAAGACGATGAAGTGACGCCGCCCCGGCTTCAATGTATCGATATGCAGGGTCTGGCGGTACCAGCCCACGCCGCCAGGGAAAAATCCGCCAGCTGGGCCAGAGGGATTATCTTGAGCCACTGGCCCTTCTATACTGTAGTCATGCGGCACGGTGATACGACGCCATTGGCTGTCATCAAAGCCCGGCTGCTCTGCACCACTGGCATCGCCCTTCGTGAAGCGCCAGCCTTCTGACAGCAATTGCACAGTGCGCGCTGTATTTGTGCTGGTAGCAGCAAATGCCTGGCCAGTGTTCAGAACACTTGACATGCATAGTGCGAATAGAAGAACAATACGAATCAGGACCATCAGACTATCACCTTAAAGTTCAGGGTAAATCAGACTGCCAATGGTAAGTCAGGCGCATGGGGTGGACGCCAGCGCACTTTGAAAAATCATCTTCTTGAGCAGGATTTTTTAGCAAAGCCTGCATAATTCCTGAACTCACTCCCAGAGCCGGAACTATCTTCAGGCAACACTATTCATGGACCGCAGAAGCTTTCTTAAACTCTCTTCCTTCAGCGCCGGTGCATGGGTGTTGTCAGAAACACTGCCTGCTGCCCTGGCACAGGCGAATACAGGCTTTCGCCCCTCGCCACTGATACGAATTGCTGCCGATGGACAGATCACACTGTTCGTACAAAAGCAGGAAATGGGGCAAGGCGTGCGCACTGCCCTGCCCTTGCTGCTGGCAGAAGAACTCGATGCCGATTTCGACAAAGTAGAAATAGCAGCACTGCCCTATGATGCCACCAACGCGGGGCAATACAATACCTGGGCCAGTGCCAGTGTCAAAGGTGGCTGGGGCAGCTTGCGCAAAGCGGGGGCCGCAGCGCGTGCCATGCTGGTCAGTGCCGCAGCCAGTCACTGGAATATTCCTGTCGAAAGAGTCGCCACCAGCAATAGCACACTCGTCAACCTGGATAACAACGCTGTCTTGCCCTATGCCGCATTATTAGAAGCTGCCAGCAAACTGCCGGTGCCAGCCAACCCGGCATATAAACCACGTAGTGACTATATGCTCATAGGCAAACACGTCAAACCCATCAAGCGCTATCACGCTGAAGAAAAGGTGAATGGACAAGAACATTTTGGCATCGACATCAGCCTGCCTGGCATGCTGTTCGCCACTATCGCTCGCTCACCCACATTTTTTGGCACAGTACGCAGCTATGATGACAGCGCAGTCAGGGCACTGGGTGCTGGCATTATCGCAGTGCTGGAAGTCAAACAAATGCCGGGCTGCGATAACCGCAATGGCGTAGCGATAGTCGCCAGCAATACCTGGCTGGCATTGAAAGGCCAGGCCTTGCTGAAGGTGGATTGGGACACAGGCCCTGCCCTTGCCCACCCTGGTAGCGCAGAACTATCACTGGCGATGCGCGCCGCCATCCAGAAAGACGTAGCCGCCCTCAGTTACGATAATCAGGGCAAGAGCAAAGCCTACATTGCAGCACCCGAAGCCAGTTTCAGTGCCGAATACGAATTACCCTTCCTTAGCCAGGCACCGATGGAGCCGCCCAATTGCATCGCCCGCTATCAGGACGGCAAGTATGAAATCTGGGGCGGTTTTCAGGCACCAGGCTTTTTTGCCAGCACCCTGGCAAAAGCATTTGAAGTCGATAAATCAGCCATCTTTGCCCACCTGCTACCCATGGGTGGCGCATTTGGCCGCAAGGAAAAAATCGATAATGCGGCAGAAGCCATGCAATTAGCCAAAACCATAGGCAAACCCGTCAAGCTGGTATTTTCGCGGACTGACGACACGCGCAACAGTTTTTACCGGCCAGCCACCTTGCACCGGCTATCAGCCAGGGCCGATCAATCTGGCATACAGGCGTGGCGTCATCAAGTGGCAGTGAGCACTTTTCCGGCCAGGAACATCGCTTCGGCCCAGCATATCTATGGCGGCCCATCGAATGATTTGATTTATCCGGTGGCAGATTACCAAAGTGGATTTTATCCGGTAGAGTCGCCCATCCCGGTTGGTTCGTGGCGATCTATCTCGTATAGCCAGAATGTGTTTGCGGTGGAATCTTTCATCGATGAGCTGGCTGCGCTCAACAAGGCCGATCCACTGGAATACCGGCTCATGCTGTTGCGCCAGTATGGCAACGACAGCGCAATAGCCACACACCGCAGACGCATGGAAACCGTGTTGCTGCGTTGTGCCGATGCGGCAGGCTGGCGCAAACCCGCTGCGCGAGGGCGCTACCGTGGCATTGCCTGCTGCGTCTATACCCATACGCATGCTTACACTGCACATGCATTTGAAATCAGCATCGCAGTAGAAAAATCAGTACAAAAATCAGCAAACAACTCAAGCAAAAGCGCGGCAAAAAATGCAGCCAAAATCGTGGTAAAAATACACAAGATCGTCTGCGTCACTGACTGCGGCCTGGTAGTTGATCCTTCCGGCTTCAGGGCTCAGATTGAAGGCAGCCTGGTGTGGGGATTATCGGCAGTGATGAAGGGTGAAATCACCGTCAAGGATGGCGCGGTGGAACAAGAAAACTTTTCTGACTACCAGGTACTGCGCCTGCATGAATTGCCTCCAGCAGAAATCATCGTCATCGACAGCGAAGAATCCCCCGCCGGGGCAGGCGAACCAGCAGTACCATCGATCGCTCCGGCCTTATGCAACGCCATCGCCGCAGCGATGAAAGGGAAACACGTGCGCGTATTACCCTTGTCCAAAGCGGGCTTTAGTTTTACCTGATGACGGCGCGGTAATTCAGGCCATCGTCAGGCTATTGCTAACGCACAGCATACCCGACCACATTGCCAGCACCAGCAAAACCTCGGGCACATGCTGTCGCAAAGATTTTCTTTGTACAAAAACGATGAGCATGGCAAGCATGGGCAAAAGCAGGCAAGCTTCAATGATCAGATTGCGCCAGAACGCATAAGTGTTAAGCCCGGTGTGTGAGGCCCCTGGTAATACAGCCAGGTGCAAGAAAAACTCAGTCGTCAAGAAAGGCCACAACAAAGGCAAAGCCCGCCCCACCAGCATATCAAGCAAGAGATGCGAGCATGCAGCCAGCAGCAAAATCCAAAAACCCGGAATAGCATAGGATTGCCACCCCATGCGACGTACAAGGTAGTAAGCGACGCTGCTTGTCATCAGACAAAATAACAGCGAATGCGTGAAACGCTGTTCATAGCGCAAATGAAAAAACCAGATACCAAAATAATCAAAGTCAGGTGCAATCGCCAGCAAGACCGGCAATGCCATGCTGACATGCAGTCGTGGCAACTGACCCTTGCGACAACAATACAGCGTCAGGCCAACGGCGACATGGGCCAGCAAAGAAGACATCGGTAAACGTGGCCAAATGGCAGCTAGTGAAGATGCACCAGCTTAGCCTGGCAATGTGAAATGAGTGTGCGCTGGGTGTGAAGTGTAAGAACCTGGAGGATTGCTCACACTTCAAATTTTCAAAAAAATGTCAATTCAAGAATAGGCATGACAAAAATAGGCATGAGGTAGATCAGAATCAATCAGCATCACGCGGCCCCGGCATATCGCGGCCATTTTGATGCAAGACCAGGCCGCTGATCTTGCCATCTGCGTTACGCTGGAAACTCAGTTGGGCATCGACGATTTTTAAAAAGAATTTGTCTTTTGCCTCGGCAAAAACAGGATTGCCGCCCTGGCCTGTGGCCTGCGCGTACAGTTGTCCGGCCTTTTCGCTGATGATGAGTTTGAAGCCGGGTGCCAGGGTGTAGCTGCCTGCATATTGCTTGAGCTGTTCAGCCGGGATTTGTATTTCTGTGCGCTTGGCGGCTTCGGGGGTAGCGTCGCCTACGCGGGCTGCGGGTGAGGCGTGGCCGTTTTGGTTCAGGGTCAGTGACTGTACCTTGCCATTGGCGTCGCGTTCAAACTGCAGGCTGGCTTCGACTACTTTGTAAAAGAATTCATCTTTCTTGCGCGGGAATACTGCTGCCTGTGGCTGACCTGTCAATTGCGCCAGCAAACCATCTGGCCCGGCGCTGATGTTGAGGATGGCACCTGGTGCGAGTTGATAACGGCCTGCGTATTCTGCCAATTCCTTGCTCGTCAGGCGGATGTCTTTGGCTTTGCTGACTTCGCTCTCCGGTGCTGCTGGCAACAAGGCTGTCATACCTATGTCGTCAACGCTGACACTGGCATTTGCCAGTACCACGACACCGCGCTGGCCATCAGCAGTGAAGCCGACGAAGGACGCATAGCCACCTGTCATGCCGTTATGCCAGACCACGGTTTGACCGCGCACGCTTTGCACATGCCAGGCCAGGCCTATCTGCAAACCCGGCATGCCCGTCGGGCGTTGTGGCTGCTGTACCAGTTGCAAACCTGCGGGTACTTTGACGTCCTTGCTGTGCATGTGTGCCTGCAAATAACGCAACATGTCTTGCGCACTGGAGCGCAGCGCACCTGCACCGGCCAGGGTGGGCATATCCCAGTTGGCGGCAGGCTTGCCCTGCCCGTCATGACCTGTCGCCAGATTGCCTTGCATGGTGGTAGTCAGGGCGATACCGGTGTCTGCCATGCCTAAAGGCTTGGCTATGCGTTCTTGCACCAGTTCTGCATAGGACTTGCCTGCACGTGTAGACAGAGCCTGGCCGAGCAAGCCAAAGCCCAGGTTGGAATATTCATACTTCGCGCCAGGTGCGCGCGTCAGTTGATAGCCACGCAAGAAGTCGCGCAGATTATTTTCTGTGTAATCGGCATAGGGATTATCAGGCTGTTTGGGCATGAGATTGGCAGGCAAACGCGGCAAGGCTGAGGTCTGGCTGGCCAGATCCAATAAGGTGATGGCGCGCCCCTGATATTGCGGGATAGTGTATGTCGGCAGCAAAGTTGCCACGGCATCGTCAAGTTTGACCTGGCCCTGCACCTGCATATCTGCCAGCAATAATGCGGTAAAGGTTTTGCTGACAGAGCCAATTTCAAAGACAGTGCTGGCATCTGGCAGATGTGCTGGCGATTTGCCATTCGACACCAAGCCAAAGCCCTGCACCTTTTGCTCTTGCCCGTTGATGGTCGCTACTACCAGCCCAGGAATGCCACCACTGCTGACGCGGGCGCTGGCAATTTTTTGTACGGATGTCGCGGTGTCATCTGCTGCAGCTACCGGCCCCAGAATAATGAAGCCGCATACTGCAAGCAGGGCTGAAGATATTTTCATGTGTAATCCCGAAAGGCTAAATGAATGACCAGCGGTATATTACATGAATCATCAAATTATCTAAAGAGCATGTTATTCCAGTACTAGACGCAGGGTCCAGAACTCATTTCATCCGTGTTTATGAAATGAGTTCTACATATAAACTTTACATATAAATCGCCTGCCAGCCAGTCGCTGGCATGATCAGGTTGCCCTTTTCTTTGGCGGCGTCCTTGGCTGCAAATCTGGCGCAATGGACTTTGTTTTTCAAAGGATCAGTAGCATCGCTATTTGCTGGCAGATGTTGCTCTTCACTACCTTTCACCAGCACAGTCTGGTTTTGCTCAGCATAACAAATCCCTATGCCACTCACTGAAGGCATGAACAGGCGCAAATACCAGGGCACGAGTTCTTTGATGGCCAGTTGGGCGGCTTCGATACTCTCGCTGATGTCTGCATATTTGAAGACATCTTGCGGCAGCTTGGGCAAGAGCAGGATATTGACTTCCATCGAGCCTTTTTTCTGGTTGGTCACAAACTCGGCACCATCGGCATAGGCCGCTTGATCCAGTGGGACATTGATGAAGCCGGTTGCGGATATGTCCAGTTGTTGATGGGTGTTTTTACCGTCGAGGTAAATATTCAGGCCGGGTACCGGTGCGTGGGATTTGGCCGAGGTAATGCGTATCAAGATTTGTACTTTGTCCTTGCTTGCAGCACGCACTTTGGACATCAGTTCATACGCCACTTTATAGGGCATGATGGCGGGATCTCTGATGGCTTTGACTTCTACACTTTGTAGCTCTTCGGTGCTCGTTGCCGATGAACTGGCGGAGGCGCTGGCAGATAAGCTGGCAGGTATGCTTACTGGCGAACTTGCAGGTGCGCTGGCTGGCGTATTTGCCTGGGCATGGGCCTCACCAGAAAACGCAGTCGCCGATGCCAGCAAGATTGTGAGCATGGCAAGATATCTTGAGGGAGTAAGAGTAGATGTAAGAGTAGATGTAGGAGCGGATGTAAAAGCAGACGCAACAGGCATAATGAGCATTTCCTTGAATTATTATTCTGCTGAGCAAGAGCGAATATGTTCGTGCTCATCAGTCTATGCTTGCATCCTCCACAAAGCCTTGAACTGGGCAAGGAAAGGTAGTGCAAGCAAATTAATATTTCAAAGTGTCGTCACTTTTAGTGCTTAGTGCTATATTTTTGGACAAAGTACTGCGTTTTCACCCTCCAGGCACTGCATGACAGCACTAATTTGTAAATTTATTACTCATTGCCAACTCACGCGAATTCACAGAGAACTCATAGCGAACTCACTTGACCTCGATCGCTTCGACCCTGATCAATTCACAGGCACCTGCCCCGGTGTCGTCCCGTGTCAGGGATGAACGCCAGTGCCAGCCATCTGCCGCCTTGGCCTCAACCAGCTGGCCGCGTATCTTGACGACCTGGCCAACGCGCACGTCTTTCATGATTTTTTCCAGCGCCGGGGTGGTCGGTATCAAGTGCATGTTGGCACTGTGGGTAGCGATTTCCGTGGGTGGACGCGGCGGTTCTTTTTCCCAGCGATAAAAATAGAAGCGGTTGCTCTGCCCTATCGACAATTGATCCAGCACCGCAGTATCTGACATAGCCCCCCAGCCCAGCGCCAGGTCAACGGGGGCAAGATCAGCTTCGCGGTCTGATGAATAGGTCTGCTTGGACAAGACCCGTGCCTCTACCGTAAAGTCTGCCAGTGCGGTCAGCTTGTAATTGTTTTGATCGTAAGTCTTGCCAGAACTCAGCATGGTTTGCACAGGTTCATTGGGGGCAATGCTGCCCGGCGGCACAGGCAAGGGCCGGTTGCGCCAGTGTTGAACAGCAAAGATCAGGATGATTGCTGCGAATAGCCATTTCCATGAAAACATACATGCCTTTTTCTACAAGTTGAATATTTCAAAAAATATTTAAGGCTTACATCTTATTTGAATTTGTTTCTCAGGTATATTCTTTGCATCTGAACTCACGCGGTGCCATCTTTCATGCGCCCCTATTTTTAATGCACTATGTATGATGCAAGCTATTTATTTTTGCGGCGACACCCACGGCAATTTCCAGCATGTAATTGATGCCGTGCTGGAAAAGCGCCCTGCCGCCATTGTCTTTCTGGGTGATTTGCAAGCCAGGCAGCCGCTGGAAGTGGAACTGGCGGCCATCGTGGACCTGACAGAAGTCTGGTATATCCACGGCAACCACGACACCGATACAGATGCTGACTATGACCACCTGTTTGGCTCAGCCCTGGCTGGCCGCAATCTGCATGGGCGCGTGGCAGAGATTGCCGGTTACCGCATCGCCGGCCTGGGCGGAGTGTTTCGCGGTCATATCTGGATGCCGCCGGGTGCCAAGAAATTTCAGACGCAAAGAGAATACACGCAGAAGGCAGGCAAGGAAAACCGCTGGCGCGATGGCTTGCCGCGCAAGCACTATAGCTCCATCTTCCCCACTGACTACAATTACCTCGCCAGCCAGCGCGCCGACATCCTGGTGACGCATGAAGCCCCCAGCGCTCACCCACATGGCTTTGCTGCCATCGATGAACTGGCACGCGGCATGCGCGTGAGCCGCACTTTTCATGGACATCATCACGACCGCATTGACTACAGCAAGCATCAGGAACGCCTGGGCTTCACAGCCCATGGTGTGGGCTTATGCGGAGTGACGGATATTGAGGGCAATGTCATCGTGGCGGGCAAGCATGATCATGAAGTGCCTTGGGCGACGCTGCACCGGCGCTGAATTTTACAAAGCAGCCAGCTTTTGCCTGACTGCGTACCACGACCAGTTCAAATTGACGCCCAGACTGGCCAGCACGATCAACATCAGCCCAGCCATTTGTGCCGGACTGATGCGCTGCCCATACACCAGATAATCCACACCAACTGCCGTCGCAGGATAGATAAAGGTCAACACGGCAATGGCGCTGGTTGGCATCTTGGGCAATGCACCGTAAATCAATACATAGGCCAGCGCAGTGGGCATCAGACCCAGACCAACAAGCCAGGCCCATTGCTGCATCTGTATGCCATTGGCAGGCAAGGTGACCAGACTCGCCAGCAAGACCAGACCGACCATGCAGTGGATCAATGCAATCAAATGTGCTGGCATATTGCGCATGGCGCGCGTGGTCAGGGTGACGCCCGCATAGGCGCAAGCTCCTGTCAGTGTCAGCAGCAAACCTGTCAGGTATTGCTCATTTATTTGCATGCCACCTATTTGCAAGCCGCAGGCCAGCACCAGACCAGCAAATCCCAGACATATCCAGGTCAGTTTATTGGCAGCGATTTTTTCCCGGAACAACACTGCTCCCAGCAGCAAGACAATGAAGGGCTGGACATGAAAGACGATGGTGGTAACAGAAATGCCTATGCGCTGTATCGCAGCAAAAAAAGTGACCCAGTTCACCACCATGAGCACGCCACCAAACACTGCCAACCCCAGGTTCTTGCGGGAGAAGTTGACAGCGACAAACATGCCTTTGTAAGCGCAATACAGTGCCAGCGCGATGGCTGCAAACAGACAGCGAAAGAATACGGTGGTCACTGCATCCAGGCCAGCTTCATGAATAAATATACCGAGGGTCGCCAGCATCAGCATGGCGGCGATGTAAGCCAGGGTGGCGCTACGGTGATAAGGAATGATGGCTGATGGCGCAGACATGTTTTGCTCTCTGGTTGACTATTGCGCTATCATGGATTTTGTCCATGCATCAGACAAGCTGATTAAATTGAAGTCATACTTTCGAAAATATGAACCATGAACTTCCCTGAATTAAACCTCAGCCAGTTACGCACCTTTGTGCTGGCGGCAGAACGCCTGAGCTTTGCCAGCGCGGCAGAAGCCGTGCACAGGTCTCAGGCGGCAGTCAGCATGCAGATCAGCAAGCTTGAATCCAGCCTGGGCCAGCCCCTTTTTGAACGACATACCCGGCGCATCGCCCTGACGCTGGCAGGTGAAACCTTGCTGCCCTATGCGCGCCAGTTACTGCAGACCGAACAGGCAGCACTAAACGCCTTGCGCACGCAAGAGGTGGTGGGCAAGGTGGTGCTGGGTTCACCGGATGATTATGTGTCCTCGCTACTGCCAGCCGTGCTGGAGAGGTTTTCAAAAAGATTCACTGGTGTCGAAATAGAACTGGTGTGCCTGCAGAGTGTCTTGCTGAAACCCTTGCTGAAGAAAGGCGTGATCGACCTGGCTTTTGTCACCCGCGATGAAGACCTGGACGGTGCCTTCATACGCCGTGAATCCATGGTCTGGGTGGGTGCAGAAAAACATGCCGCCTGGAAGAAAACCCCGCTGCCGATAGCCTTGTATGAAAAAGGCTGCGTCGCCCGCGCGCATACCCTGGCTGCACTGGAAAAAAGCGGCCTGTCTTATTACTCCACCTATAGCAGTCCCAGCCTGCTGGGCATACTGGCGATGGTAGAAGCAGGCCTGGCGATTGCTGCGCTGGCCGAATGCAGTGTCCCCGCACACCTGGTGAGGCTAGGTAAGGCGGAAGGCTTGAAACCCGTAGAGCCACTGGATATCGTACTCATCAAGGGGAGGAAGAATAATTCGCCTGCGGCGGAGTGTCTGGCGAATGAGATTATGCAGGCGCTAAGCGCGAGACATGGAGTGTAGTGCGTATTAGGTCATTGCCTCGACAACGGTGAGGCTATCAACAAACTGCTCAAAGCGGATGATCTTGTCGTCCTTTAATTGCCATAGATGGGCAACTCTGGCGGTGAAGGATTTCTGGCTCGCCTTGTGCGTGCCGCTGTAAGTACCATATGCCACGACCTTGTCGCCGCTGGCGACGTAATCTTCTACGGTGAATTTGTAGTCTATCCATTCTGTGGCGAGGCGGTAGAAGACATTTTTTTCTATGTCGGCAAAGCCTGTGTAAGTGCCCGCATAGGGGAAGCCTTGTGCTTCTGTCCAACGGGCGTCTGTAGCCAGATAGCGCTGGAGGTTCTTGCCGTTTTCTTCCGAGGTCTTGCCTTCATAAGTGCTTTTGATGATGTCCAGGTTGGTCATTTTCTTATCGCTTTACATGTTAGCAGCATGGCAAACCATAGTTCGCCATGCTTAGAGGCTGTCTAGTGAATTAATTTACGCAAACTCACCACTTCATCTCGCCCTTATTTACCTTGGCACCGATATCCAGAGACAAGCCAGGTGGCGCATCAGGATAGGCTTTTTTCATGGCCTCAATCAGCTCGGCACCGGTCTTGGTAGACGCTGCATTTTTCTCAAATGACAGCAGATATGCCTTGGTATAAGTAATGGCGCTGATATCAATCGCAGTGCCAGACTTCATATGACCAGGCACGACGATTTTAGGTTGCAGGGCAGCCATTTCATCGAGTTGCGCTACCCAGGCGCTGCGTTCTGCTGCGGTTTGGGTGTCTGCTGTCCACACATGCAAGTTACCAAATACGCCTATGTTGCCGACGATGGCCTTGATAGATGGAATCCAGAAGTAAGGGCGGTGTGCCAGCAAACCCTGGTTGCCGCGCAATTCGACCACTTGGCCATCGACGGTCAGGCTATTGCCGCTCAAGGCTTTTGGCAAGACTGGTGTGCGTGGTGCATTCGCACCCATTTTTGGGCCCCAGAAAGCGACTTTTCCTGCAACTTTGGCTGTCAGTTTTTCCAGCACGGCTGGTGTAGCGACTACATCGGCCTGCGGGAAGATTTCTTTCAGGGCTTCTACACCAAAATAATAATCAGGATCAGCCTGGCTGACCAGGATGGTTTTGAGTTGCTTGCCACTGTCGAGCACATTGGCGGCAATGCGCAAGGCATCAGCACGGGTGAAACCGGCATCGATGACCATGGCTTCTTTTTCGCCATAGACCAGGGTGGAATTGACATTGAAGCTATTGCCGTCAGCGTTATAGACTTTGACTTGCAATGGCGTAGCTGCCTCGGCAGAGGCGAAAGTGACAGCGAGGGTAGTGGCTAAGATGGTCGTGCGCAGCATGGTGGGCTCCAGGTGGGTATTGGCTAAGTGTCAGCTAAGTATCAGTTAAGTATGAGTTAAGTATCAGTTGATGAACCTTTATCGATTCAGTGCTTGTAGTGTAATTTCATTTTTTAGCCAGATAAACACGTTAAAATGCACATAACTGTTTCATAAATTGAGCAAATAGAGATCGGATTGTGGAAAAATCATGGATAGGCTGACAGCGATGCGGGTGTTTTGCGAAGTGGCGACCAGTGGCAGCTTTAGTGCCACGGCAGACAAGCTGGACATGTCACGCGCCATGGTGACGCGTTATGTGAGTGAACTGGAAAGCTGGCTCAATGCCCGCCTGCTGCAAAGAACCACGCGTAGCGTGACGCTGACAGATGCAGGTGAACAATGCCTGCGCCGCAGCCAGCAAATGCTGGCGCTGATGGACAACATAGAAGAAGAAACCCGCAGCGATGATGCAGAATTGCGCGGGCAATTGCGCCTGACTTGCAGTACTTCATTTGCCTTTGGTCACCTGGCCCGTGTCATCAGCAAGTTCCTGGCGCTGCATCCCTTGCTGAAGATCGATTTGCATGTCGGTGACGGCACGGTCAACCTGGTAGAGGCGCGCATAGACCTGGCGATACGCATCAGCAGCGAGCCTGATCCGCTCTTGATAGCGCGGCCACTGGCTATCTGTGATTCTGTACTGGTGGCGGCACCTGCGTATGTGCGGCAAGCGGGTTTGCCTGCGCATCCACAAGACCTGCCTGCGCATCGCTGTTTAAGCCATGCCAATTATGGCCGTAATACCTGGCGCTTTGTGCGTGGGAATGAGCGTGGGAATGCGCGTCAGGATGAGAGCGTACAAATCGATATCGCCAGCCATTTCAGTGCCAATGATGCAACCGTATTATTGCAGGCGGTGTTGGCTGGCTCAGGCATCACCCTGCTGCCGACTTATCTGATGGCTGACCACCTGGACAAAGGTGATTTGCAAATCATCTTGCCGGAATGGACTGCACCGCCTATGACTATCTACGCCCTCTTCCCTTCACGTCGCCACTTGTCGCCTGCGGTGCGTGCCTTGCTGGATTTTTTGGTAGTAGAATTTGCCAGCCAACCTTGGTAAGTGACTGGGCAGCAAAAAATGTGGACGGTGATGCTCTGTGAAACCAGCATCATACCTCGCACACTCTCAGCCATTCGGTAAAGAACAAGCGCGCCTGATGTGCCAGATCCAGCGCATGGGCAGCGGCCTGCTGGCGCATCTGCGTTACCGATAATTTCTCATGTGCCATTTCATAGGCATGACCAACATACCAGGCTTCCAGCCCTGCTGCCGTGACTTCAGGGTGGCATTGAAATGCCAGCCCATGCTTGCCCCAGCTATATGCCTGGTTCTGGCAAGCCTCGCTTGATGCCAGCAATTGCGCGCCCTGCGGCAAATCAAAGGTATCGCCATGCCAGTGGAACATATTGCAATGCCGCGCATCAAAATGCCGCACTGGCGTGTCCTTGCCTTCGTTCGTCATCGTGAGAGGAAACCAGCCTATCTCTTTAGTAGCCGCAGGATAGACACTGGCCCCAAGCGCCCGCGCCATCACTTGCGCGCCCAGGCAAATGCCCAGCGTGGGTAAATCTGCCTGCAGGCGCTGCTGCAGAAAGTGAAGCTCTTGTCGCAAGAAGGGGTAATTATCATCTTCATAGGCCCCGATGGGGCCACCCAGCACGATGCAGACATCGGCTGCCAGCGGGTCGAGCGCGGCCCAGCCCTGGGTACATGCATTGACTTCCTGAATGGCAAAATCCTGCTCTTTCAGCAAAGCGAGAAAACTGCCTGCATCTTCAAAAGCTACATGGTGGATGATCAGGGCGGTTTTCATGTTGCTTCCTCAATATGGCCATGCTTGGATTGTACCAACTGTATTGCAACTTGCACTTTGGATATCTGCCCGTACAAGTTGGCGCGAGTACAATAAACAATATAGTCTTGAATTTGGAAAATTCAAAACGCACTGTGCCATATTGATGAATCTGGGTGAGAGAAAATTCGTAGGTTGGGCTACGGGGTATCAGCCCAACACTGGGCGTATAAATAACGTACGCCTCAATTTCTTAAAAAGCCCAGCTATACGCAACTTCGTACTCCCTTACGTATGTAATCCCAGGCCCAGTGTTGGGCTGATGAAGCGTAGCCCAACCTACGGTTTCCCCTTACTTCCCCTTCATCCCCATTTTCTCCAGCGTCAAGGTCTCGTCCGCCCTCCCCCAGCCACCATCGGCAACTTCTTCGACCAGCACCATGGTATAAGGCCGCACGCCTTCGCCAAAATACTCGACAAACATGGCGGTGGTACGGTGAATGATTTCTTCTTTACAGCTGGCATCAATGATGCCTTCAGGGAATTTGAAATTAGCAAATGGCATGATTATTTCCTTTAAAATAAATTAGGCGAAACCGCCGTTAACACGCAAGACTTGCGAATTAACCCAGGCACCGTCAGGGCCAGCCAGGAAGGCGACGGCAGAAGCAATCTCGACAGGTGTGCCTATGCGTTCCATCGGTGCCATTTTGGCGATGTTGCTGATCTGTTCCTCCGTTTTGCCATGGAAGAACATCTCTGTGCCTACCGGGCCAGGGGCGATGGCATTGACTGTGATCTCGCGCCCGCGCATTTCATTGGCCAGCACATGTACCAGGCCTTCTACCCCTGCCTTGCTGGCAATATACGGACCATAGGCAGGAAAGGATTTGGCGATCACGCTGGTCGACAAGGCGATGATGCGGCCCCCTTTTTCTACATGTTGCGCAGCCTGCGCCAATACCAAAAAGGCACCGCGCAAATTGGTGGCGATGATCTTGTCAAAAGCATCCAGATTGCTGCCGTTAATCGTAGTCATGGTCATGCTACCAGCGCTGTTGACAACCACGTCTATGCGCCCAAATACCTCTTTAGCTGTTGCAAACAATTGCGCCACCTCCTCAGGCTTGCTGACATCGCCCTGCACCGCGATCGCCTTGCCCCCGGCAGCCTGTATGGCGCTGACGGTTTCTTGCGCCTTGGCGACATTGCCTGCGTAATTGACAACAACAGCAAAGCCGTCAGCCGCCAGACGCAGGGAAATGGCCTGGCCTATGCCACGCGAGCCACCGGTGACGATGGCAGTTTTAGTTATATCTTTACTCATGTTTCTCTCCTTGGTGAAGATCATCCAGACCGATATGTCTGCATGGGACACACTTTAACCATTCAACCCAGCAAGATAAATACTGATAAACTCAGAACATAATTCAACACAGCTCAACAATCATGGACCGCCTCGATACCCTGCAGCTATTCACCCGCATCGTTGAAACCGGCAGTTTCAGCCGGGCGGCGGATATGCTGGACATCCCCAGAGCCAGCGCCACCCATGCCATCAAGCAACTGGAAACACGCCTGGGAACGCGCCTGCTCGAGCGCACCACGCGCCAGGTACGCACCACGCTGGACGGCCAGGCCTTTTATGAACGTTGCGTGCATATCATCAGTGAACTTGATGATGCAGAGGCATCCATGCGGCATGTGGCCGCCAATCCGCGCGGGGTCTTGCGGGTGGATATGCACGGCACGCATGCAACACAAGTGGTGCTGCCGCGCATACAAGAGTTTCGCCAGCGTTATCCCGGCATAGACCTGGTGGTCAGCAGTGGTGATCGCCTGGTGGATCTGGTGCGTGAAGGTGTCGATTGCGTCGTGCGTGGCGGCAACCCGCGAGACTCAACTTTGGTCGCGCGCCGTCTGGCGCTGATGCCGCAAGTGATTTGCGCCAGCCCTGCCTATCTGGCGAAATTTGGCACACCGCATCACCCGGATGATTTGATGCTGCACCAGGTTGTCAGGTTCTTTTCCAGCACGACGGTGATTGACTACCCCATCGTGCTGAACATCGATGCTCAGATAAAGGAATTTGATGTCGGCGGCTGGGTCTCAGTCAACGATGCCGAGAACTATGTCACCTGCGCTGAGAGCGGCTGCGGCCTGATACAACTGCCTCGCTTTCATATCGCCGACGCCTTGCGCGATGGCCGCCTGGTAGAAGTGCTGGCCGACTGGCAAAGCCCGCCCTTGCCAGTTACCGCACTCTACCCCTACCGCCGCCAGCTATCACCACGCGTTCGGGTATTTGTGGATTGGCTGGTGAGTTTGTATGAGGAGAAATTTGGGGTCTTGCCGCTTGAAGGTAAGGTAGGATGAGGGTTGTGCAAGAATCGGTATTTTGGGGATGTACTAAGCACTATCAAATCTCGTAGGTTGGGCCGGGTCTCAATACCCCGTAGGTTGGGCTACGCCTTATCAGCCCAACACTGGGCGTTTAATCAATGTATACGTTATTTCGAGGCCGAGTGTTGGGCTGATGAAGCGTAGCCCAACCTACGTTGTCTATGCCGGACATATTTTTCATCCGACATCCATCAACAAATCACAATTCCACCATCACCTCAAAACCACCATAAATCATGCGCTTGCCATCACAAGGCATGGGATTGTTTTCTGAACTGAGGCGCGGGTCTGCCATGACTTTTTCCCATGCGGTATTGCGCACTTCTTTGGAGGGCCAGGTCATCCAGGAAAACACCACGGTTTCATCTTCCTTGCATTGCACGGCCAGCGGGAAGGAGGTCAGCTTGCCGGGTGGCACATCATCACCCCAGCATTCGACGATGCTGAGCACACCGTATTCCTTGAAAACCGGTGAAGTTTTTTCTGAATACACGCGGTAGGCTTCACGGTTGGCATTGGGCACTGCGAGTACAAATCCATCGACATATTTCATGGTAAGACTCCTGATTTGGCGAGGCTGGATGAAAGAATAAAGCTGGTGGATTCAAGGGCCATACGCAGCGACAAAATGCACGAGCTCACTTGCTGCTGTGGCTGAATTTTAGTCTACATTTTTTGAACAAGGTAAAGTTTATTTTTGCATCAGGTCATATAACTATTTACGAAATTTACCTTAAAAAACATCAACTTAAGCTTGCACCAGAGCACTCTGGTGCAAGTACTGTACTTGCACTAAACTAGCACCATACTAATCCTGCTGATTCCTTAATCCTGAATCCTGATTATTGATTCCTTAAACCTATATCCCTTCGCAAGCTCCGCGATGAGACGTGAGATAAAAAAATTTGGTGATTTTCAAAATTTGCGGCAAGATGATGGCTGCGAATTTTGTCGTCCGTACCAAGCCCACATCGGACGAATCAGCAGCACCACTGCCCACCCCGATTTGAAAGCAACCCCATGCGTCTCGCCTACTCCACCTGGCCCGAAATCACGGCATTTCTGGCTGACTCCAAAACCGTCATCATCCCCATAGGCTCGAATGAGCAACATGGTCCCATGGGCTTGCTGGGTACGGACTGGATGTGCCCTGAGATCATCGCCACAGCTGCCGAAAAAATCGCCCAACAAAACGCCCAGGCCCTGATGGTGGCACCGACTTTCAACATTGGCATGGCGCAGCATCACCTGGGGTTTGCGGGTACGATTTCTTTACGACCTTCGACCTTCATGGCAGCGATTGAGGACTGGGTTTTGTCACTGGCGCGCCATGGTTTTGACCACATTTATTTTTTGAACGGCCACGGTGGCAATATCGCCACCATCGAAGCAGCTTTCTCGCAAATTTATTCGCACTACTCGTACAACAACAAAACCTGCCCGCTGACGCTGAAGCTGAAAAACTGGTGGGATTTGCCTGGCGTTGCGCCGCTATGTCATGAAATGTTCCCGATTGGCCATGGTTCGCATGCGACACCGTCAGAAATCGCGGTCACCTATGCTGCCTACCCGGATCAGGTACGTCAGGTAGAACTGACGCCAAAAATCCCGCCGACCGGCCCTATCCTCGATGCGCTTGATTACCGTGCCCGTTTCCCGGATGGCCGCATTGGAGCCGATTCCAGCCTGGCGACGATAGAGCTGGGGCAGCAGATCATAGACACAGCAATAGCGGGATTATTGAGTGACATCAAGGTATTTAGTGCGGAACAAAAACCTGCCTGATAGCCACTGATAGCCGTCACACTTATTCACAAAGCTGCTGAAAAAATCATCAACATTTCCGTACGGAAATCTGGTATTGTTTTCCTCGTGGCAAAATGCTGATGGAAAAAGTGTGGTCTTTGCATTGCAAAACCTGCCTGCAAAGCCTACTCTGGGTTCGTTGTTAAGCGTTTAGTCACCTGGAATGCATGCACTCAACAGGGTGAAATGCGTTCTACATAAAAACACATACCGGAGACATCATGAGACATTTTTTCAAAAGCATCCTTGTAGCTTTATCCCTGTCCCTGCTTGCCCAGGGTAACGCTTTTGCTGCTGAACATGCCACCGCACAAGAAGCGATAGACATGATCAAGAAAGTCATCGTCTACTATAAAGCCAATGGCCCTGAAAAAACCTATGCTGCGGTGAACGACCCCAAGGGGCAATTCATCTACAAGGATTTATATGTGTTTGCCGGTACTGTCAAACCCGGTGGCGTCACCCTGGCGCATGGCGGCAACCCCAAATTATTGGGCAAACCACTCGGTGAATTGCGCGATGGCGATGGCGTTTTCTTCGTCAAGAAAATCAATGAAGTGGCGGGCAGCAAAGAAGGCAAGGGCTGGGTAGATTACAAGTGGCCAAATCCCGTGACCAAGGCGCTGGAACAAAAAAGTACCTATGTAGAACGGGTAGACGAGATTTATTTTGCTTGCGGCATTTATAAATAAAAGGCAATAACACCTTTTTTACCTTACCGCTGTCCTGCTTTTGTTCTGTATTGCATTTGTGTCGCATTTGTCGCATTTGCATTATCAAGCTTCCTGCTGCCAGACTGGTCGTGATATTTACGGCGCGACCAGTCATGGTAATCAAATCCCCACGCTGTCTAATGGTAAAATATGGCCCGGCTTAAGCCACGGCCTGATTTTCGTGTTTTTTTACCTCTCTGTTCCATCTGACCGCACGCGCCTTGGCTGCACATATCCAGATGCACGGGATATATTTTCCTTCTATTTTTACCATTATTTTTATGCCATATATCGGAGCAGGTTTTCATTTTCTCATCGCCTTATTTTTTGCGGTGCACGCAATGCGCAACAAACGCGAGATGTACTGGCTGATGATTTTATTCATGTTCCCCTTGCTGGGCAGCGTAGTGTATTTCTTTGCGGTATTCTTGCCTGAATCACGTCTGGAGCGCGGCATGCGCAAGACGGTGATAGCAGCCGCCAAAAGCTTGAATCCTGGCCGCGAACTGCGTGAAGCACAGCAAGCCTTTGACCTGGTACCCACAGCACAAAACCAGATGCGCCTGGCGAATGCCTATCTGGATGCAGGCGATACTGCCCAGGCTGTGCAACAGTTTGATATCTGCCTGCAAGGGCCTTTTGCCAGTGATGCGGTCATCCGCATGAATGCCGCCGAAGCAAAGATATTGCATGGCCAGGCTGCTGAAGCCATTACTTTGCTGGAAGCAGTACGCAAAGACCAACCCAATCACAGACCAGAACAGCAGGCTCTGTTGCTTGGCAGGGCCTATGTAGCTGCCAGCCGCCAGCAAGAAGCAGGTACCACCTTTGCCGATGCCGTAGCCCGCTTTGGCAGTATGGACACCCGTGTTGAATATGCGATCTGGGCCTTGCAGACGGGCGAGCAAGGTATCGCCGACCAGCAATACGCAGAAATCCAGCAAAACATGAAGCACTGGAGTAAAGACACCAAGTCCATGAACAGCCATCTGGTCAAACGCCTCAACAAAGCTTTTGCTGATCGTAAGTAATGGACTTGTCAGGGTGCGCAGTGCACCATTTTTAAAATTCGATTGCTGTTTATCGAAGACGGTGCGCGCGGCACACCCTACTGGATATTATTAAATTACGCTAACACTCAATGAAAAGCCATCGACACGTTAGCGTAAAATATTCGCGATATGTGTAATTTCGTAGGGTGCGCCGTGCGCACCATGGTTGAAAAATACGACTGCGGTTATTCGGAGACGGTGCGCACGGCGCACCCTACAAGATAGCGAACTCTAAGCGTATATTTTTATGCACAACTATCGACGGTCTCGAATTAAAGGTGCAAGTTATTTTTTTACTTTAACCAGCCTCCACCGAAGACCAATATTGACCGAGCCTGCGATACGGCTATCATTACGCGCAGCGATACAGCAAACCCGCATTTCACATCCTTTCGAGATTGATGCCTGGGTATTACTACCCGATCATTTGCATTGCATCTGGACTTTACCTGAAGACGACGCAGATTTCTCCATGCGCTGGTCTATGATCAAACGACTGGTAACGCAAGCGTGCGCTAAGAATTTCGGTGTAGAAGAATTATCTTCTTCCCGTACATCAAGAAGAGAATCCGGAATATGGCAACGTCGTTTCTGGGAACATCAAATCCGGGATGACGAAGATTTCGCCAGACATGTTGATTACATTCACTGGAATCCAGTCAAGCATGATTTGGTCAAACGAGCAGGGGATTGGCCCTATTCCACATTTCATCGCTGCGTCAAAGAAGGAGTATTGTCGCCAGAGTGGGGAATAGGCACGTCAATGATTGAGCATCATGATTTTGGTGAATAAATCACCGATAGTAGGGTGCGCCTTGCGCACCATCGTTGAAAAATACGACTGCCGTTAATCAAAGACGGTGCGCACGGCGCACCCTACCAGGTTACTCAACTCAACAAAACCACACTCAAAGCCAGCATCACCATTACCCACACCAGGCTGCTGCGGCCTGTTATCAGGCTGAGGGAAACCAATGCGATACCAAATGTCAAGGGGTAAAGACTGTGCAGGCTGGCTGAGAATATGGCGCACAAAAAAACTTGGAAAACCCGGCCTAACATGCCATGGCGGCGACTGAGTTTGTTTTTCTCTGCTGCGGTATAGTTGCTTGCAGCTTCTGTGGCATCAGGCTGCTTGAGCTTGGGTATCGCAGCAGCTTGCTTTTCTTCTTTCGCGGCTTGCTTCACTGCCTTCTTCTCTTCCACTACTTGCTGCGCAGTTTGTTCCAGCACAGGAGTAGCGACTTCCTGCACTTGCCACCAATCCTGGCCATTTGCTCTTTGT
The DNA here is from genome assembly GCF_049340385.1 of Undibacterium sp. Ji83W. Classification (NCBI taxonomy): domain Bacteria; kingdom Pseudomonadati; phylum Pseudomonadota; class Betaproteobacteria; order Burkholderiales; family Oxalobacteraceae; genus Undibacterium; species Undibacterium sp. Ji83W. The sequence goes on from NZ_JBMPOZ010000017.1 coordinate 90,119, forward strand.
GGTGTCTTGCCGCTGGCGACTTGCTGGCGCAGGGTTGGTCTTGCTGCGCGGACTGTAGACTGTGCTTGCACTACAGATTGTGCACGCAATTGTTTGATGCGCTGCAGCCAGGGTTTGCCTTTTACCGGATTGACCATGCAGACATAGCGGGCATAGCCTTCCAGCGCACCCAGTACATCGGTATTGCCATTCCAGTGGTAACCTGCCAGGCCATTTTTTTCTACCTGGTGCAGGGTGGCGCGGAAGCGATGCAGGGTCTTGGCATCTATCGTCGGGCTGTGGTTGACGACGATGCCGGTGACCTCCTGCTTCTGGCTATGGCGCATGATGTGTTGCTTGTCAGGATGCAGGGTGAAGCCTTCGTCAGCGATGATTTGCTTGACGCGCCACAATAGCTTGCCGACAGGCGGGCGTTCTTTTTGTTTGCTGGAAAACGTCAGGTCATCCGCATAACGGGTATATACAAAACCCAGCTTGCTTGCTGCCGCATACAGGCGTTTATCGAGGGTATGGCACAAAATATTCGTGATCATCGGGCTGGATGGCGCGCCTTGTGGCAAGCTGCGTTTTTTGCCAGCGACAAAATATTTTTGCTTGTCTACCCGCACTTCTTCTGTTGCCTGCTCGGTACAAAGCAAACCCAGCAAAGTGGCAATCTGCTCGCCATAACCCAGTGATTTGAACACGCCTTTGACGCGCGGATATTCTATGCTGGGGAAGAAGTCTTTCAAATCCAGATTGATGACTACTGCCTGCCCCACATGCGGCAAGGCATTGCTGAGTATGGAATGCTGTGGCAAGAAACCATGCGCCGCCGGATGGCAAGGTACTTTCGCGAGGATGTGATCCAGCACCCAGTACTGGCAACGCTTGAGACGGGGCATGGGAGCAGAAATAAAGCGCTGACCGCCGGTCTTTTTGGGGATGGCGAAACGCTGATAGTGGCTGACCTGGCTGACCTTGCGCTGGAAGCTCATGAAGCGCAATTCTGCCAGCGGTATGCCTATCGCCGTTGCCAGGTCCAGTGATTTTTGCAGCGCTGGCAATTGATAACGCGCCAGTTTGTCGGTATTGGTGCTGGTGTAATTCAAGCCTGTGGAAACACCCTCACCCAGATAGCCAATATCGTTCTTGCGTTTTTCTTGCCAGGCCAGTGCCTTTGCATGCCGCAATTGCGCATGTTTTTGTTTGGTCAGTTCGCGTTTTTCTTTTGCTGCAGCCATGCGCTGCTTGCGCATATCGCGCAGGGCAGCCTTGGGGTCTTGTACGCGGCGTAACTGAGCCGTCAAGTCATTTAATTCTTTACTGAGTGCAGCTTCACGGGTGATGAGTTCGTCAGTCACCGATGGCTTGCCACTGTCGGCAGGCCAAAAGCCTAGGCGGCGCATCTCTTGCAAGACCATGGCATCTTTGGTGGTCGTGCGCAGGTGGGCATACAATTCATCGCGTGTCATCTGCGACAAGGGTTTGTCAGATGTAGTCTGTTCGGTTTGTTGTGCGGACTGCTGGTGTTGTGTCATGACGCTGGTCTCTGTTTTCTTTTGGCACGCTGATATCAGCAAATGCAAAAAGAATTCACGTTTTCCAAATAAAACAAAACGGTGAGCCAGACAAAGAAGAAAAGCGGCAGGAAGCTCATCGAAGAGCCTTCAGACTGAGAGGCTCCACTCGACGCCGGAAACGACTACCGGCGTAATGGGGTTCACGGAATCCACATCGTCATTGCGCCGGTAGTCGTTTCCGGCACAGTGAAGAGAAACTCAGTGATGCATAGCTAAGCAAAATACATGGATGGCGATACACCATCCGGATTGCAAGAGCCTTCCTGCCGACCTAAATTCTAATGCCCGGCTCACCTCCTGTAAATAATTACTATGTAAAAATTATGTAACTACTTTTCCATCCCACATTTACTTCTTAATAGGACTTACGCAAAATTGTCCCAGCAAGGCGCAGCGACGAAGACAGTACTTTAGTACGGCTAGGAGCTGCAACGCAGCTGGGGCGGTTTTGCGTATGTCCTATTTATTGGCAACCTGACGTATGGCGAGCATATGTTCACAAGGCCCGCGGAACATGCGGTTACGCACGTAATAATCGCAACTGCAATTGCCTTCCACCAGCCTGTCATCATTGTCCAGCCTGATCATGGTCTTGCTGAGTTTCTTGGTATTCGTGATACTGGCACTGACACTGGCTTTCCATTCGATGCCACCACTGTCGACGCGGGCTGACTGCAAATCAAGCAAGAGGTTTTTATGTACGAGTTGCGCGGCCAGGGCTTCACGTTCGCTGGCAAAGCGCAGGCTGGCGACATTGATGGGTTCGCGCACCAGGTCGCGCCAGCGGGCTACCTGATCCACCGCGTCATACACCACGCGGCCTGCCTGCATGAGGCCGGTCAGGGCAGATGCCACCAGCTTGCTGTCGAGTTGCAATTGCTGCGCCAGGCTGGCGGTGCTGGCTGACCATTGTGAGGACAATGCATGTGCCACGGCTTGCGCTGTCGTGTCATCGACATCCAGGCGCGGTGCCAGCAAATCAAATTGCCCGGCGCGTGACCAGTCATTCGCTGTCCAGCCGGACAAGCCCAGGGTGTAATCCATGTCAGGCAGATGGGCGATCCAGAAGCTGGGCAAGCCTGTGCCCATGAGCATGACGCTGAACTTGTCGGCAACGGCAATCAGCCTCTCCAGCGTCAGCAAGCGGCGGCGACCCCAGATCCTGACTTCTGCCGCCTCTTTGCCAGTAAATACAGAACGCTGGCAAACCAGCTTGATGCCCCATGGCTCAAACAGCATGGTGATGGGCTGGCCTGGCTCAAGGATGAAGCGTATCGAGCGTGGCCCTACCCGCTCAGTCTTGCGGCGCAGGATGTGGCAGATGCTGTGCACGTCCATAGGGTGCAAATCGAGCTTGTGAGCAGGCAATGACATGGCAGTGCTGACTTGCAAAAAGCCGCGCATCCAGCTGTCAGGCAAGTCTATCTTGGCCTCATGATATTGTTCATCATGGCCGGTTTGCACTTTGAAACCGTCGGCCTGGATTTCAAAGCGGATTTCTTTATAGGCGCGTATCTTCTGGAACTCTTCATACAGCGCTGACGAATAATCGATATTCGTGGTGCCGCAGGCAAATTCACTCAGATGTTTGAAAACACTGTGGCGACAACTCAGGCTGGCATACGTTGATTCATCACGGCTGAAGCATTCAAAGAAAACCTTGTCGGGATGCACGGTGATGACAGGGTCAAGTACTATCCACATGTCGCGGTTTTCTTTGTACAGGTAATCAAAGTATTCGCGCTGTGCTTTGTAGAAGGGCTGCATGAGGCCATACTTTTGAGTCTGTACCTTGGTGAGTTCTGCTCGCAAGGGCGTGATTTTCTCGCGCAACTCTTTTTCCTGCGCCATGAAATCTGCCAGCAGGCTGGCCTCATTCTCTGCCAGCCAGGCGAAGTAAGCTGTCCTGTCCTTGGGCTGGGTGCGCAGGTCAGACACCACCACATCATGCATGGCGCTGATGGCTTCGCGGTAAGCCAGTGCCAGCGTGGGTTGCAGGGTTGCCGCAAAATATGTAGGCGTGCGTAAGGTATCGGGCGCGAACTGCATGCTGGTGGCAGTGGCGCTGTCATTCACCTGGCTATTGCCAAAATAGCGGTATTCAAACTTCATACAGACTCCGCAGAAATGGTGACTGCATCCTTGTGCAATCTTGGGGCAATGAACTGCATGGGCCAGTCGGCTGCATCAGCCAGCACCGGATACGCGGCCTGCAATTGCGACAATCCCAGGATGTATTGCGCCTTGTCCTGTCTCGCCACGGTCAATACCTGGCGCGTGAAAATCTGTGCCACAAATTGTGCATGACCAGCGGACAGCAAACCCTGATCCTGCAGGAAACGGATCACGCGGTTCTTGACTGTGCGGGCCTTGTTCACATGTGACAAGACGCTGAGGAAGTAAGGACGCAGTTGCTGAAGGTGCTGTAGTGCCAATTGCTGATCAAATTGCTGATCAACATACGCTTGCACACTTTGCTCCAGCCACTGGCTGACAAATAATTGCATGTTGGCCGATGGATGCTGGCTCAGGCTCAATACATATTCGGCGGCATCTTCGATACGGAAGTGGCGGGTGATCAATTGCCGGCCCAGTCTTTGTATGACAGCTTGCTGATGGTCACACAAGGCCAGCAACTGGCTCAGCGACCATTCGTCAGCACTGATATTGCGGGCAAAATAATCTGCCGCAAAAGAACGGGTTTCTGGCCAGCGGGTATCGAGTATGCGCAGTGCATCATTGAGATTTTCGCGTACTTCAGGCACATGCTGGTTGAAGTAATGTTGGGCACGCAGCCGCACTTGCAAGACAGCGTGCCTGCCGAGCAAAGCCCATTGCAGGATCGTGAGGCTGGCGGCTAATGTACCTCTAGCCTGTATCAACAACATGGCACCCAGTTCCTGTGCGCCCTTGCTGCGCGCCTGCAACAGACGCCATTGTATATCCACAGACTGCGTCAGTGTCGCCGTCAGCAAAGGGCCGCTGCACCAGTTGATGATGTCAGCATGCACACTCTCTTCACCATCAGTGTTATCACTACGGAAAATCACATCGATGAAGTGGGCCAGCAATTTCTCAGAAAAAATAGCATCAGTAGCAAGCTGGGTAATCACCGGCGTCATGGCAGCCCGTACACGTGCATCCAGTGCAGTTGCCAGGGTAGCGACAAGGTCAGGCTGCTGGCGCAATACATCTGCAGGCAAGGCAGCAAACAGACGGCTGCCCAGGCTTTGCCTGCCGGGGTCCGCATCTTGCAATAAATCCCGCAGTGTCAGTGGCGAGACATGGGCGATGCCTGCCGGATGAGCCAGCAAAATATCAGTTGCCAATGCCTGTTGCCAGAATTGTGCAGCCTGCAGCAAATCGCACCAGACGGCAATATCCTGGTCAGGCAATTGTGCGACCTGCTCAGCCAGGATGTTCTGGATCAGCCATTGCAAGTCATCTCGCAACGTGTCGATCTGGCTTGCAGCCATGGTGGTCTGTCTTGCCCAGATGGACAAACGACTCAAAACTAGCTGCCGTGTCGCAGCAGTCGTACCATGCGCCAGCAAGCGGCAAGTTTCGCGCACGCCTTGTGACGGGCTGGTGATCATCGCCACAATCAAGCCAGCATCTTGCGCATATAGCTCTGGCGTCTTGCGGATGAAGCCCAGCGCAAAATCAGCGGCAGGTTGATAATCAGTTGCCAGCAAAATCATCAGCCAGTTAAGGTCTGGAGTTTGCTGTGCAAAGCGCTGTTTGACGATGGCAAAAGCAAATTCTTTGGTCGGCAGGTAGGCGCTTTGCAGCAAACCCTGCAACTGTTCCATACTCAATTGCTGGCAGTAAGCCTGGTTATCCACCAGGGTACGGGCAGCAAACACATGCACGCCGTGGCACAGGCTGTGTTGCATCAGGTAGAGCAATTTTTCTGGTGCGGCATCCCATAGTTTTGGGAAAGCTTCTTGTCGTTTTGTGCGTGGTGGATAATCGAGATTATCTGTCGTTGCGGGTATCCACCATTTGAGTGCGGTACGGCTGGTCTTGACTTCGCTATCGTGCTGGTGCACAAGCTGGTTAAACACCATCCAGCTGGCATAGGGGGACAGGAAACGCAGTTCTGTCGTGTAAGAGCGGCTCTGGTAATTCCAGTTAACCAGTCTTTGTATCTGCGGCTTGCCTGCGTGTGCGTCATCACAGGCCAGCAATACACCGCTTGCCATGCTGGTGAAATCTGCACTCTCCAGCTCGCCCAGGCGGCGCAGTGTGCGCCAGGTGCGACGGCGCAGGTAATCGCGCGTCAGGCTGGAATAAGCGACCCGGGTTTGCGGTTTTTTGACTTCGTCGGCATAGCTGACGTAACGTCTTTCCAGATACACGTAGCTGGTATTGGAACTGAGCAAAAACAGCGGCCAGGCTTTTTCAAAGCGCTGGTGCAGGACGCCGAACAATTCTGCATCGGCACGGAATTCGGCAGTCTTGTACAAATGGCGGAAGGCGCGAAACACCAGCAAATTCACCGGCAGGTTGCGCAACTGCTGCAACAGCAAGGGCCGCGCCAATGAAGAAATGCCTGCCTGGTCTATCATGTCCAGTTGTTCCAGCCAGTCATCATGACGCCATGCGTCCCATGATTTGGCAGACAGAAGAGAGAGTAATATCTCATCCATGCCTTTTTGCAGATCCGCGGCCTGCTGCGCTTTTTGCCAGGCAGCCTGTAATTCTGCAGGCCATTGGGCAATCAAAGCCTGCCCATATTGCTGCGTCTCTTCTGGCGTCGTCAAAACCAGCCAGGCTTGCCTTGCCATGTGTTTGACGTGTGCTTCTTGGGAACGCTGGCTCAGCTCATGCATGGCCTGCTTGGCACCGGCATCTGCGCAACGACCTATGGCATAGGCGATGCAATAATCGAGCATGGCATCGGCGCTGCCCAATAACTCTACCAGGCGTGGCACGGCGGCGGGCAAACGGCGCTCGCCTATGCGCCAGACTGTGCGGCTGCGCTCAGAGCGTGACATGCCTGACCATGCGCGTGGCGGCAAACGGTCTAGCAGGATTTTTTCTTGTCCGGATATTGATGCTGGCTTGCTGATTTTTTGCACCAGGGTTTGCGAAGAATGGCCCCATTGCATGGCGTCAGCCTTGACTTCGTCCTGCGCTGCTGGCGTGACTGAAGTAGCTGGAATAGCTGGAGGTGCAGATGTATCCGCAAAACCCTGCTCCAGCTTGCTGGCCAGCACTTGGGCATACAAAGTTTCTGCCTGCCCCAGGGTGACAGGGAAAGGGGTCCGAGTGCTTTCCTGCCATTCTGCATCGGGTTGGCCTTCACGCACATTGACCAGATATAAAGGGACTGCCCCTTCGTTCTGCGGTGCCTCGGACAACTCGATTTCGCAATGCCGCTCTGCGGGCTGCATGCGCACCAGCTTCACCAATTTAATCATGCCCTGCATAGCCATGCTCCGGAAAATGTCGCCAGCCGGAATCGCAGCACAATCAGCATTTTCGGCATCATAAAGCGAAGCATTATGACATCGATTATTTTGTCAGCAATACATACTTACGTTTAGCTACAAAGATGATTTCATCACTATTACACTATGAAATATGCATACAAAATGCACATGTTAAAATGCCTGCATCAACACCACAACAACATTTCTCTGGGGAACTTATGCACTATCGTCTTATCAGCCGTAACGAACAAAAAGAAATCGTCAAATCTACAGAAGCGGGCGATGATTTCATGGCCGCCGTCAGCCAGGGCGCGCATTTGCGCCATGAACTCAATGCAGCATATCAAGTCGACCTGATCTCAGTCACCCATGATGGTGAAGAGCACAAGCTGGTACAACTGGGCGGCTTCGCCTGAAACTGAAACCCACTATGACCAATCAAGATACCGTATTGATTTTGCAGGGCGGCGGCGCCCTGGGTGCCTATCAGGCGGGCGTGTATCAGCAATTGCATGAAGCGCACACGCCGCTGGATTGGATCATAGGTACTTCCATTGGTGCCATCAACAGCGCGCTGATTGCGGGCAATCCACCTGAGACGCGCATTGCGCAATTGCGTGCTTTCTGGGATAGCCTGGCACCTGATGCGGTAAGCCGAGGCAGTTTCTGGCCGACCTTCTCTCCGTGGATGAATCTCACCAATAACCTCAATACCCTCAATGCCATTACCCAGGGCGTGAATGGTTTTTTCAAGCCACGCTTTGGTGCTGCCTGGGATATCAATGCCAAGGTGCCGATTGAGGAAGCCGGTTTTTACGACACCTCACCTCTCAAGGCCACACTGGAAAAATATGTGGATTTTGATTACCTGAACGATGGCCCGATACGCGTCAGCATTTGCGCTGTCGATATCGACAGCGGCCAGGGCGTGGTGTTTGACAGCAAGCGCGGACGTCTGGGGCCAGAGCACATCATGGCCAGCGGTGCCTTGCCACCCGGTTTTGCGCCGGTGAAGATAGGTGAGCGCGCCTATTGGGATGGCGGCGTGTATTCGAATACACCGCTGGATGTATTCCTGGATGAAGAAAGAAAAACAGACGCCCTGTGCTTCATGATCGATCTGTGGGACCCTTCAGAGAACCGGCCAGAGTCAATCTCTGCGGCCATGACGCGCTATAAAAGCATACAGTATGCCAGCCGTTCGGCAGAACAATTACTGATCTACCAGCGCATACAAGACCTGCAGCGTGCCATACGCACACTGACCGAACATCTGCCTGCATCAGAGCGTAAAAAAGAAGAGTTGAAACCACTGATGGACATGGGTTGCGACCACACCATCAATGTCGTCCACCTCATCATGAAGGCGCTGCCTGACGATAACTATTTCAAGGATGTGGACTTCAGCCTGGCGACCATGGAAGCCCGCTGGGACGCTGGCGTCCACGACTGCAAACGTGCCTTGCGCCACAAGTCATGGCAAAAACCTTTGCCACCGCATGCGGGGCTGGTTATTCATGAATTGCCGCAAGAGGAATAAGCTGCTTTTTTAATGGTGATATAGCCCTGACACACACCAACAACAGACCTGATGTTTTGAATTCGCCTGCAAACAAAGGAGCTGCACATGCCAACAAGCAATCGCACTACCTGGGATTTTCTGACTGACAGCTATTGGTATGTGACTTACCCTGATCTGCCTGCATTGCAGTTTTCAAGCAGCGACAATGTATTGAGCTGGACGGGCGACCAGACTGTCTGGCATATATCTGGCTATAAGAACGGTTATTTTTGGGGCGTATCGTCGGCCCTGATGTTTACCCCTGGATCAAGCAGCAGCACTGAAAATCCTCAACAGCGCAGCCTGGTAGGTACTGTGACTGCGAATGGCCAGGTGCAAATCAGTTTTATCGGCAGCAGCCGCTTCCAGGAAACCGTTACCGGTTTTGGCCATATGAGTAAGGTCGAGGAACAATGGGCATTCCAGATGCAAATGGCAACCTCGTCTGGAAACCCGACCCTGCATTGGGCCAACATGATGCAAACCAGAGAAGGTGACCCCAGTTGGGAAAAATTGCCAGGGGTGAATTGCTCGGTATCAGACATGCTGGAGGGTGCCAGCTATCCGCAGTTTGATGGTGACGAGTAAGTAGCCTCCCGGCCCCGCATTACAAGCCCTTGAACAGATGCAGATACAGGCGGCTAACCTGCAAGCGGTCTGGATGATTGTGCAGATTGAGCATGAGCTTGCCATTGCCTTCACGCACGGCACTGGCAATGGCATCGCAGCGCACGACGGTGCCACGGTGGATTTGCCAAAAAACTTGCGGGTCCAGTTGGGGCTGCAGCTCACGCAAGGAGATGCGTATCAGATGTTCACGGCTGGCCGTCATTACCCGCACATATTTATCGGCAGATTCCAGATAGATGACCTCATCTACTGGCACCATGACGATGGTATTACCGGCCTGGACTTGCAGCATACGCAAAGGTGTTGCTGGCTGCGTTAATAACTGATTTGTACCTTGCCCCGTAGCTGCTGCTGGCGTCAATGCATGCCCTGCATTGCTGTCAAGCAGACTGCGCAATTGCTGTATCAAATCTGGAGTGGCAACACTGGCTGGTGGTGTCACAGCCCTGCTCCTTTGCTGCAAGGCTGCCTGCACACGACTGCAGGTATGCGCCAGGCGCTGCGGCTGCAATGGTTTGAGCACATAATCAAAGGCTGCCCGTTCAAATGCTTGCACCGCATATTGATCATAAGCAGTAACAAACACAATCAGGGGAAAGGCTGTGCCATCATCTGGCCAGTCTTCTGCCAGCGCTTGTGCCACTTCCAGCCCTGTCATGCCTGGCATGTGTATATCAAGGAAAAGCACATCCGGTTGCAACGCCAATGCCTGCTGCAAGGCGGCAGTACCATGGGTGACATTGATCAATACCTGCAGGCCTGGCCACAACTGTGCCAGTTCAGTCTGCAGGTTGGCAGCGAGCAGGGGTTCGTCTTCAGCAATGAGGGCAGTGGCTTTCATTCGCAGTGCATTCCTTGTCTAGTCCTTTGCCTTGCTGGCAAGCTGTAGTGGCAAGCGCACGATGGCCATGCTGCCGCCTTCTGCATCATCGGCGGCACTTAGCTCAAGGCTGCCTGCCTTGCCATACAGGGCAAGCAGGCGCTCGCGTACTTGCTGCAGGCCGAAGTGCGTGCCCGCTGTGTCCTTTGTGTCCTCTATGCCATGTCCGTCATGCCGTGACATATCCCCAAGCCCGATGCCGGTATCACGCACGCTGAGCACAAGCATGTCTGCTTCGCACCGCGCCGTAAGCTGTATGCGCCCACCATCCAGAACCGGGTCCAGCCCATGCTTGATGGCGTTCTCAACCAATGGCTGTAACAACAGGGGCGGCACCATCAGGCTGCCCAGTTCAGGTGGTAAATCGAGATGTTGGCGCAGGCGACTGCCCATGCGTATCTGCATCAAGGTCAGATAGTCTTCAATGCGGGAAAACTCGGCGGCCAGGGTATGTGTATTGTTGCGCGAAGCCTCCAGCGTGGCGCGCAAAAAATCTGTCAGGTGATCCAGCATTTCCTGCGCGCGTGGCGGGTCCAGACCTATCAATACGCGCAGGTTGGCCAGGGTATTAAACAGCATATGCGGTTCTAGCTGGGACTCCAGCAACTTGAGCTGGTTTTCGGCGGCGGCCCGCAATGCGGTTTGTGTACGCATTTCCATCAAGGCCATGCGGCCACGCATATAAACCAGGAAAACCAGGCCAGCAGTACTGACAAAGACAACTGACATGACCATCGTCAGTGTGCGGGCATTGCGCAATACCTCGCTGGGTTCGCGATGCTGGCCGGTCAATACATTGGCCAGCAAGGTACCAAAATAAAATCCCAACACACCTGAGATAATAATCCACGGCCCCATCCAGGCCCAGCCCGGCCAGTTATACACTGCGCCAGTGTGCTCTGGCCTGTATTTACGCAAATACCTGACCATGCCGTAGTGACCGCAACCCAGCAAGACCTGTATCAAGAATCCTATGCAGGCGACATACACCAGCGTAATAAAAAAAGGATCGCGAAACATGATGCTGAAGTAACAGGCCGCCATCAGCATGGCCGGAATACTGATACGCAAGTTGCGCCACACCCGGTGAGAGCTGTTGGGTAAATCAGGCAAAGGTGTGGGCGGCGGCGCAGGCATGATCAGTGGATTATGCGTTAATTACGGGCAGATGGAAACAGAGTTTGCGCTTGCCCCTGTTTTTGCGTTTGTTCCTGCGCTTGCCCCTGCTCACGCGCCTTCAGCTCGGCTGTCGTATTGCCAGCACCATCCGGCACCCAGCCCGGTGGCATCAGCAGGTAACCAAAAAATGCCCGTGGACTGCGCGCCTTTGCCAGATCACGCAGCAGGCTGAACCATTGCGCCAACTCTATCTTTAATGGGTTATAACTGGTGACGGGCTGCACCAGGCCATAGCGACAGGGCAGATCCTCACGCTCGGCAACATAGGTCCCGAACATTCGGTCAAAAACCAGTAGTACGCCACCAAAATTGGCATCCAGGTATTCTGTATTCGCCGCATGGTGCACGCGATGCGCAGACGGGGTATTGAGAATGCCTTCCAGCCAGCCCAGCTTTGGTATCCAGGTCGCATGTATCCAGAACTGGTACAGCAAATTCAGGGTCAGTACAGAAAACACGGTGCGGATATCAAAACCCAGCCAGATCAGTGGCGTAAAGAACACCGCCGTGCCAGTCAGCTTGCTGAGTATGCCTATGCGTACTGCCGCCGACAAATTCAAGTCATTGGGTGAATGATGTACCGCATGGGTACTCCAGAACCAGCGCACTCTATGGGCAGCCCTGTGATACCAGTAATAACAAAATTCCTGCCCTATAAACAGTAACAGTATGCTCAGCCCGGTATTGAGCTGTATCGTCGTCAACCTGTGCATATAAGCCCAGCGCACCAGTGGTGTGGCTATCGACAAAGGCAACAGGAGATTCACTGCAATCCGGCTCACCAGATCAAAAGCAGACACGCCAAATGCGCGCCAGTCATACTTCTGTCTGAGCGACAATACGATACCTTCTATCAATGCCAGCACCAGTACGACGGGTGCAGCGACAAACAGCAGGTAGTAATCTAAAGGCTTCATGGCATGGCTTCCGCAAGAATGACAAGCTCAATAAACAATATGAGGATTCCGGGTCAGCAAGATCTTGATCATTTGTCGCTATGCGGGCTGGAGTCAGTCTTCCTGAGCCTGGTTTGCGAAAGTTGAAATTGATGAGGATTTGCGCCCTACAGCCCTATGTTTGATCAAAGCGGCTGAGCTTGCCACAGGCATGCGACGAAAAAAGCCAGGCCGGGCGCGAAATGACAGAAATGCGGCGTCAAATTTTGCGACCAACCACCAGCGTAATCGTGCACGATCGTGATTAGCAGTCAGGCAAACATGAGGATAGAGGGCTTGTTGGTGAGGGATGAGAGTAAGTGCTGTGCAATTTGGGTAGGGTGCGCCGTGCGCACCGCTTTTCATCCAAACCATAGCTAGTCATGGTGCGCACGGCGCACCCTACAAATTTTACACTGTGCGCTTGCGCAAATGATGCAGAGCCAGCGCCAACTGCGTACCGACGACAGCATTGTTCTTGACCAGCGCGATATTGGTTTCCAGGCTGCGCCCTTCTGACATTTGCTTGATGCGGTTCAGTAAAAATGGTGTGACAGCTTTGCCAGTGATGTCCATATCATCTGCCAGTTTCAGTGCCTGCTGGGTGATGGTTTCGATTTCTTCTTTAGGCATGGCAGATTCAACTGGCACCGGGTTGGCAATGACGATACCACCGTTTAATCCCAGGCTCCATTTAGCGTGGATGAACTCGGCCTGCTGTTCAGCCGTGTCGAGCTGGAAGTCTGCCTTGTAGCCGCTGTCGGCGGTAAAGAAAGCCGGGAAAGATGGCTGGCCCACGCTAACGACTGGCACGCCATGGGTCTCAAGATATTCCAGCGTCAGGCCGATGTCGAGTATGGATTTGGCTCCAGCACAAACCACGGCAACCGAGGTGCGTGCCAGCTCTTGCAAGTCGGCAGAAATATCAAAGCTGGTTTCAGCACCGCGATGCACACCGCCTATGCCGCCGGTGACGAACACTTCTATACCCGCCAGAGCAGCACAGATCATGGTGGCGGCAACAGTGGTTGCACCGAGTTTGTTGTTGGTCAGTGCATAGGCCAGGTCGCGGCGACTTACTTTCATGGCGTCGGGCGAATTGCCCAACAATTCCAGTTCTTCGTCATTCAAGCCTATGTGAATTTTGCCATTCATGATGGCAATGGTGGCAGGCACGGCGCCGCCGTCACGGATGATTTGTTCCAGTTCACGCGCAGTCTGCACGTTTTGCGGATAAGGCATGCCATGTGAAATGATAGTGGATTCCAGCGCCACCACAGGCTTGGCCGCCAGACGGGCAGCGCGGACTTCATCGGATAAGACCAGATAAGATTGCATGATGTTTCCTTTTTTTTTGGACTACGGGCATAGTCCGTATGATTCAAATACTAGAACTCATTTCATAAATAGGGTGAGATGCGTTTGTCTCATAACGTGGGCTGGCAAGGCGGACGAGGCAGTCAATAGCGGTGCTATTGATAACGAGTCCAACGCAGTCCAGCACGCGTTATGAGACAAACCCTTCGGGAACTGACGATTTGGGCGCATTGCAGCGTTGTGCCTCTCGCTAAGGCACCAGCCTTAGCTTCGCGTCACGCCTTGCACTGCATCCCAAATCGTCTTGTTCGCACTCATCCTATTTATGAAATGAGTTCTAAGCTTCTTCAAAAATCGTCGGGCTGATAGTCGCTGCCACCGTCGCATCGCTTTCCAGCGTCAATTTTGCCAGCTTCAAGCCATATTCACAGGCCAGGCCCAGATCATCTGGCTGACGACACAATGACCATGCCACACCTGCGGCAAAAGCATCACCTGCACCTGTGGCATCGCGCACGCTGGCTGCCGGTGCGGGCATGTGCTGCATGCCATGTTCCACAGCGCTGGTGGTATAAGTCACGCCTGCCACGCCCTTTGTGACGATGATGTCTTGCACGCCACGCTGCTGCAATTGCCTGCAGGCTGCTTCCAGTTCTGCCTGGCTTTGTATGCTACTTCCAACAGCGGCTGCGAGTTCACCCTGGTTCAACAAGAGCAGGCGCAAGCCGTGCAAATCTTGCGGCAAACGCGCCATCTTGGGTTCAGACACAGCCACCGCCATCAAGGGCATCGCCTGTTGATGCGCTTCTTGCAATAGTAAGCCTATGCTATCTGTCGGCAAATTCAAGTCGATGATGGTGAAGGCCGCATGGCCGCGCTGGGTCTGGCGGCTATGCAGGTAATCTGGCGTCAGGGCATCACAGCATTCCATATGCGCCAATGCCAGCACCATATCACCATCATCATTGAGTAGTGCGGTGTAGCTGCCGCTATGCATGCCAGCCGCCAGCAGGCTGGCCTTGACATCGATGCCGACGGATTGCGCATGATCGAGCATGCTGCGCCCGGCTGCATCGTCACCTACCGCACACAGCAGGCGTGTGGGCAAACCCAGGCGCGCCAGGTTCTCGGCAATATTGCGGGCGACACCGCCAAAGGCTTCATGCTGGCTGACGGGATTGGATGTACCCATCTGCACCGGCCCCAGGGTGCGCAACTTGCGGTCTATATTTGCCCCGCCTATGCACACCACGGGCCGCTGGTCAGGCAAGACATAGGCACGGCCCAGCAAACGTTTTTCACGTATCAGGGCAGCAATATGCCCGGCCACGGCAGAGCGTGACAACCCCAACTGGTCTGCCAGTTCCTGCTGGGAGATAAAAGGCTGGGCAGCGATGAGCTGGTAAAGCTGTTCTTTCTTACTCGGTGCTATAGACATAAAGGTGAAATGCAAATCAAAAAAATTACAAACAATTGTCTCTCACAATAAACAATTGTATATTTCACGTCAACAACTGTTTGCATTTGCCTGGGATCATTCGGGCTGCAAAGTGGCAATAAAATAACAATAATTAACATTAAATCTAATCTATTTTATAACTTTAGATAAAAAAATGATAACCTCGTGGATGCAGATACTTGTGGCAGTGCGAGTACCCCTGCAAACCCCGCAATGCATTATCGAAATAATTCATCCGCTTTTAGCACTCACACATCAAAACAAAATCCAACGAGAGGGAAACCATGAACACGTCTTATCGCAACCAGGGCAAACCTGGCCACGTAGTGAAACTGACTACCTGTATGTCTTTGTTAATGGCCGCTTGCCTTGGCCCGCTGGCACAGGCACAAATCCTGCCACCCGATGCCAAACCAACCTGTACTACCGCTACCCCCGCCAGCCCCGGAGGACCAGCGCCGACACCTTTCGCGCAATGGTTTGAGCCAGCCGGGGTCACCAACGGTGGTCTGGTCAAGGCTGCTGACAGTGTGAATTTTCCTGATGCGTCGGCATGCAGTTTTTATCAATGGTCGGAACAGATGTTTTTATGGGTGACTTCGCCCACGCCCAAGGGGCTATCCGGTGGCGATCATATATTCTCGTCTTCGGCTTTCTATGGCGTATCACCAGCAGTCAATCATGTGCGCAACTTCATACCGCAATTGACTAAACAAACATTGAATTTCAGCCCTTTGTTGCGGCAATTGGGGCCAAATAATCTGCCAGTGGCATTCGACAAGTCAGGCAAACAATTTGAAATCCTGCCACCAAAACTGGCCCCCAATGGCAAGGCCACCACGCTCGACAAGGCTGGCAAAACAGTAGAAGTAGATCGTGTTGAAATTGGTGCGACTGGTAATGTCAATCTGTGGAGCAAGGCTGGCAAACAGATTGAAACTGATCTGGCCGCCAACCTGCGTGCCCGCCTGCCCAAGAAACAAACTGCCTTGCTTAATGCGGCAAGTACAGACAGCAATGTCGTGCAAAGCTTCAAGAGCGATGCCAAGGGTGGCCTGATTTTTCTGGATGCAGCTGGCAATCAAGTTGACATGACCATAGGCCAGGCTGGTAGTAGCAGCAATGTACTGGTCGCACAAAACGGCTCACTGGTGTATTACTCGATTGTAGCCAATGATTTATTTGCCTACTTCCTGACGCAAAGAAAACCGAATGCTCCAACAAACCTGATGTACCCGACTACTGCACAAGAATTGGCCGACGTCGTTGCCTATGCGAAGAAAATGGGTTTGCGTGATCTGGCTGCACCAGAAGCACTGGCAGTTGAGGTCAAGCTGGCATGGATAGAAACCACGGGCTTTGACGAAGCGACCAAAAAGAAATTCATCATCATTGATGCTGAAATACCTGATGTCAGCATCAACCAGCCAGCATCGCTGAAGCAGGCAAACATCAAGAACAAAAAAACCAAACTGGCACTGGTTGGCGTACATGTGGTCGGTAGCGCAAAAGGTAATCCCGAACTGATCTGGGCGACCTTTGAACACATGGACAACACCCCCAATGCCGAATATAAGTACATTGATGTCAATGGTATGGAGAAACTGGTTCCGCAAAACACCAAGGGCAAATGGCTGTTCAGCCAGGATGGCGCAAGCGGTCCTTACAACCAGAACCTGTACACAGCTTCCGGCAATACCATCACCTGCAACGACAAAAGCGTGAAGCCTTGTATCGTCAAACCCAATGACACCATACGCTGGAAGCCCTGGGGAGTTGCCGCCGACCAGAATCCACGCCAGGCTGACCCGACCCACGCTGGCCCGGTCATCACCCCGCCTGAATCCAACACAGACCTGGTGTCCATCAACAATAGCGTCATTTCACAACTCGCAACAGGTGATGTACGCAAAAATTACCTGATGATAGGCTCAACCTGGACCACCGGTGGACGCGCCCCGGATTCGGCCAGAGCACCGGCCACGGCAATCAACCAGGTCGGCACTAGCAGGCTGGCCAATAGCACGATGGAAACAGTATTTCAGGGTAACAACATCAATTGGGCAGGCGGTACCAATTGCTTTAGCTGCCACCAGAGCAATACCGTCACTGTCAGTCATATCTGGCCTGATCTGAATCCCCTGCCAAATACGCTGTTGAAGGCCAAAACCAAGTAAGCGAGTTTGATATCGCCAAAACAAAACCGCAGACTTTAAAGGTCTGCGGTTTTTTTCTTCTTTGATCTCTTCTTTGATCTATTTCACCCCTGCCAGCCACACCAGCTTGCTTTAACAGTGCAGACAGCCGGGTTTTGTACTTCACTTTGTATTACCGGTATCAGCAATATAGGTCAAATAAACTGCCCGGTATGTTCGTCAGCGTACGGATGCGCAGCTTTTTTGCGCGCATGCTTTGCCTGCATTGCGATATCTGTGCTGGCGCTGCCTGCATGCAGGTGGGTGTCAGCATCGCTCCTGAAACAAAGAAGTTTCGATTTTTAATCAAATTTTTAATCACCTAAGGGTAATCCCATGAAATTTTCCATCCTGATTTTGACACTCGCTGGCGTATTGGCAACGAGCGCCTGTGACCGTCAACCAGCGCAAGTTGCTGTGCCGGTCGCAGTTCCAGTCCCGGTCGCTGTACCAGGTCCTGCTGGTACACCCGGCGCTACTGGCGCTACCGGTGCCACTGGTGCCGCTGGTGCAACTGGCACACCTGCTTCTGTAGGTGCCACTGGCCCGGCAGGTGCTGATGGCATGCAAGGCGCAACGGGTGAAAAAGGTGCGCCAGGCTATGACGGTCAAAAAGGTAAAACAGGCGAACCTGGCAAACCAGGTGATACTATCGTCGTCTTGCCACAGAAGTAATTCCGCAGGCAAGCATGTGTGAGTCACTTTCGCTGGTTTTGCGAGTCTGATGCACACATGCTTGCCATCTCATCGCTATCTTTTAAAAGGTAAATCATGGTTCAGCTCGTCAATCTTATTATCTACCTAGTTGTGTTCGGTCTGATCTGGTGGCTGGTTGGCTTCCTGCCCTTGCCTGCTCCAGTAGCACAGGTTGTGCGCGTGCTGTTCATCGTCTTGCTGATCATCATCGTGTTGTCTGCCTTTGGTATCGTGCCTGGCATCCATATGCCGCAGTTACGCTGGTAGATATCAATAGGAAATAAATAGCAGGGCTTACGCAAAATCGCCCCCGCTACGTCGCAGCTCCGCTCCTGGAGCTGCATACTAAAGTACGGTCTTCGCCGCTACACCGTGCTGTGACAATTCTGCGTAAGTCCTGAATGATTTTTTGCTGGCGTGCAATCAGCTTGCACACCAGCAACATGCCGTAACATGCAGTAACAATAAATACCCTGCCCTATTATGCGTCACGGCTTTTCGCTGGCATGCGCATTGTAAAATAATCCACTTTCTACACCTTCCTTGATACAGTCATCGGTTCAGACCTGGCATTGGGAGGCTGTTGTCATGCCCAGCTCGCTGGGTCATGTCTATTTTTTCGCACACCATCGCCATTTTTACAGGGTCATTATGCAGGGATATTTCGCCTCGATTTCACGCAGAGCAAGCTGGTCTTGCCTGCCCCTGGCTCTGGCCTTCGTCAGCCTGACATGGCAAGTCTCTGTGCAAGCAGAAACTCAGGGCACATTGCGCCTGCTGGCTGGTTCTGGCGACGCGCCTTCTGGCATTGCAGACGGGCCAGCATCCGTGGCCAGGTTCAATACCAATTTCTTGAAATTTGATGCCTTCATAGGCACGGCGATAGATAGCAAGGGCAAGTTATTCGTGACAGATCCGGGCAATCACACGATACGCCAGGTAGCAGCAGATGGCGCAGTCAGCACCCTGGCAGGCAAGGCAGAACAGCCTGGCAGCACAGATGGCGCCATAGCACAGGCGCGCTTTCGTTTGCCCAGCGGCATGGCCTTTGACAAGGCAGGCAATTTATATGTCGCCGATTCAGGCAATCACAGCATACGCAAGATCAGCCTGGATGGCATGGTCAGCACCGTCGCGGGCAAGGCTGGCGCACCCGGCACCGCCGATGGCCCGGCAGCAAAAGCACGCTTCAATACCCCCACCGATGTAAAGATCGATGCTGCGGGCAATCTGTATGTGGCCGATTTTGAAAACCACAGCATACGCAAGATCACTCCCGATGGCATGGTCAGCACCTGGGCTGGCGCATCAGGCAAGGAAGGAGATGCCGAAGGCATAGCCAGGCAAGCCCGGTTCCGCAGACCCAAGGCACTGGCATTTGACCCGGCAGGCAATCTGATCGTCAACGATGCAGGTACCATGGTCATACGCCGCATCACGCCAGATGGCCATGTATCCACCTTGTCAGTAGGACCTGAAAAATTTGATAAAAACAAGAATGATCAGGAAATAGAATATGGTGAAATTGACGGCATGGTTGCCGATGCTGATGGGAATGTCTATGTTGCTGACCGTAGCAGTGGCAAGATCCGTCGCATTACTTCATCCGGAGATGTCGTTACTTTTGTCAAGAACAAGAAGAACGAACTCTTCAGCGAACCCAGCGGACTGATATTTTCCCCAGATGGTGATATCTTCATTTGCCAGCGAGATGGCAACATACTCACGGTCAAAGACGGTGGCATAGTTGTATCCCTGTCAGGGCCGATCTACCCGACAGTTAGCCAGGATGGCCCCGCACTTGAGGCAAGATTCTCAAGCCCCTCAGGTATTACTGCAGACCACAATGGTAATCTGTATCTGACAGATTACCGCCATACCATACGCAAGATCAGCAGCACAGGAGTGGTTAGCACCATCGCAGGCATGATTAACCAGGGGGGAAGTAGCGACGGCAATGGCGTCGAAGCGCGATTCAATATGCCGTCTGCATTGGCGCTCGACAGCAAGGGTAATCTCTACGTCAGTGACCAAAAAAACCATAACATACGCAAAATCGATACGGCAGGAGTAGTGACGACTTTTGCCGGCAAGGCAGGCGAATCTGGCAGTGTCGATGGCGCTGGAGCTACAACCCGCTTCAACAACCCCATCGGTTTGGCGATAGACAAGCACGATAATCTCTATGTCGCTGACAATGGCAATAATCAGATACGCAAGATCAACCCAACTGGCCTGGTCACTACGCTGATGGGCAAACCCTCTGGCAGCAATAAGCCGCGCGATGGTGACAAAAAAACCGGACACCTGGTTGATCCAATAGCATTAACTATTGATCCAACTGAAAATCTTTACGTCACTGACCGCACATCAATCAGAAAAATCACACCAGGCGGCAAACTTACTACGATTGCCGGCAATAAAGTCAGTGCCGGAATTATTGGGCCTCATAGCACCCAGGATATCTATGGCGTGTCCTGGGGTATCACCATCGACCATGCGGGCAATCTGCTGGTGAGCGACTACGACAACGACGTCATACGCAAGATCAGCCCCAAAGGCAAGATGACCACCATCGCAGGCATAGATGGCTACCGGCGCATACAGACTGGCAGTTTGCCAGGTCGCCTCTATCGCCCCATGGGCATCACCACGACGGGCAAAAACAATTTCGCCGTGATCAGTGGCGACAATGTGCTGATGATGGCATTGCCTGGGAATCCCTGATTTCCATTCGCGACATTCTATAGATTAACAAATGAAACCAGATACAGATTGCAGATATGACTGACAACATCAAAGACGGTAAAGTCACGGTTGACATCAAAGAAAAATCAGCAGAGGCAAGCTATAAGGGCGTCAAAGCCACCGTCGACAAAGAGCACCTGACCGTGCAGGCAGGCCCTGGAACAATCAGCAGGAACCGTGAAACAGGTGTGACATCAGCTGAAATAAAAGCAGCGGGTGCCAGTGTAAAGGGTGATACTGCGGGAAATCAAAAGGTAAAGGTAGGCAATGTCGAATACCAAAAAGATGGCGAAACCGATAAGCGCACCACTGACGTCACTTTCAGTCGCGGCATTCTCAATGCCGGTGTAGATGCAACTGTGGATGAGCATGGGCAGGCACGTATCAACAAGGCTGAAATAGGTGCTGGCAAAATCCTGGGTAAAGGCAGCAAGTATGAGACTGGCGCAGAAACCAAGACCAGCGTAGAACCGACTTTGACACCACGAGGTGTTATTCTCGACTACGAAGTAAAGACCAAAGCGACAATCGCAGGTCACAATGCCACGGATGTTCTCAACAAACTGGGCGCGCATGTGAGCTTGCCAAATGAGCTCAACCAGAAAGGAACACTGGACCTGTCTGACGCCGACAAATTCGCAAAAAAAACTCACCTGCCTGGTTACAAGGAAATCAAGGCTGGCAATGCGCGCATGGAAAACGCGATCAATGAAGCCAGCGGCGAAGCGAACCAAAATATAAAAACCTCGGGAGTAGAGTCGACTTCAACAGTGACGTACTCCACATATAAAAAATCACCTCCAAGAGCAATGGAGCACAAAGGTGCAGAAAGCGTAGAAGGAGGATTAATAGCGCTCGCCCAAAAACAAGGCTACACCAAGGTCAAATCTGAAGCCTATGTCAATGAAGAAGCTCACAAGCAGCAATATAAAATCACTGGCATAGCACCAAATACGGGCAAAGTAGAAGATATCTTCATTACCACCAACCCCAAAGCCGTAAAAGGCAGGCCACCAGATTCTCCAGCAACGAAAGAAAGCAGACCAGGCACATCGCAGGAAGGGGAAAGCAAACCAGCATCCCCCATCCACATCTTGCGAGATAAATTATCGGATGCGAATCCCGGCAAGGAGGCAGGTGCCACTCCAGAATCGCCGCAAATTGCGGCAGCAAAACCAGCGTCAATCAAAAAAGAAGACAATTGTGGATTGCTGATGGGTGACGACACCCGTTCCAGCCGCCTGGTAGCCTTGGCAGAACCAGGCTTGCGCCGCCCTGTACCGACCTGAGTATGTCAGTTCACGTGCCGCGGGCTAGTACTGCAGACTGCTATTGAGAATGATCAATGTGGAATATTACTGAGAGCCATTGCCAGGAATTATTACGGCAAACTATTTTTTGCCAGAGAATTTTTCGTGCTGCCATTCAATCAGCACTGCAACCAGAAAAAATCCCACGCTCACCAGCAACAGCTTGAGCATGATATCCACATCAAACTGTTTGCTGCGATAAGACGCCACGGCAGCGATCAGGCCAGCAGCACAAAGTATGCGCATACCTTGCCGCTTGTAGGCAGCACGGCATAAGGAGAAGAATTTGTTGTCTGTATCGCTGCTCATGGAATTGTCGATGCAAGTCGTGAAAACGCGATTTTAACAGTGCCGGGCAAACGACAGTGAAGACCTTGCCTTGCAGGCTGAGCAAACATCACCCCGAATCCCATTCATACAGCAGTTGCTCTTCGCAAGGCTGCCCGTGCCAGCAAGCGGGTGGAGTCCAGTGTGGGCAGGCTGGAATTATCGTCACTGGCTATCAAGGGCAGCTCTGTGCAGCCCAGTATCACCGCATCGCAGCCATCGTCTTTGAGCCTGTCTATGATGGCGAGAAATTCGCGCACGCTCTCCGGCTTGATGATGCCACACACCAGTTCATCCATGATGATGCTGTTCAGGCGCGCCCGGTCTTCTGCGTTCGGCAAGGCAAAATCCAGGCCCTTGTTACGCAAGACGGCTGGATAAACTTCACTGCCCATGAGCCAGTCAGTGCCAGTAATACCCACACGGCGGTAGCCGCGCTGTACGGCTATGGCCGCGACTTCTTCGGCGATGTGCAACCAGGGCAAAGGTGAAGCAGCCTGCACCAGGTCGAAGGCGAGGTGGATGGTGTTGTCAGGGCAAATCAAAAAATCCACCCCTGCCCCGGCCAGCTTGTGTGCCGAAGCCAGCATCAGATCAGCCACACCTTGCCGGTCGTCACGCTCAAGGCAATCAACATACAAGGCCAGCGAAGGCGTATGCATACTGACCTCAGGATGGGCATGCGGTCCCATCGAGGCTGCACCCTCTTCACAGATGGTGCGATAACAAAGCGCTGCCCCGGCTGCGGAACAGCCGACTATGCCTATGTGAGCTGTCATGGTTGGGGTCTCCAGTTTTGATATAGGTAGGAGGATTAAATAAGGTTTATGGGAGAAAGTACAAGGTGGGCCAATGAAAACCTTGATTGTTTTTAGTGCTTCTGCGCAGATTAGCAAACTGGCTTCCAGGATTTATCTATCAATGCTTAATTTGCATTTGTTATACTCAATACCATCATCAAGAACGTTAAGAAAGATCCCTACATGTTTTTACCTTGGGAAAAATTGCCTGGGTGGCTATTGGGCCCACTGATGACATGCTTGGGTATATACCTATTTCTGCATGCAGAGCCCTACTCATGGCGTCAATGGGAAGCCCTGGGCTTCGTGGTGGTCGGAATTGTTATTTTCATATTCGCGGTAAAGAAACTTTACGCCGAGACAGACGAATATCACATTGATGGGACTTTGACTTCACCACGAAAAAAAGCAAAAGTAGAACGAGAGAAATTATCGGCGCTCAATTTTGCCAACTACGATGCAATGCAACTAAAACGAATTCTTGGCCGCATAGACGCAGATCGCTATCCAGAACGGGTAAAGGAAATACAAGCCAGATTGGAAGCACTTGAGCAAAAGTGAACCACTTATTGCAATTGCTGACGCATCACTTGGCTGAATCGATTTATTTAGCAAGTGAAAGTTTTTTTGGTTTTGAGATCGGACTTGAGCACAAGCTCAGATTTGCACCTCGGCCCAGCCCTTGCCTCCGCTGCTCGCCAAATTTGACATCCACCCGCGACAGCCCCACAATCAGCGCGCTTTAGTATATTTATGGGTTTATTTGTGGCTATTGTAGCAATTTTATTGCCGCAATTTGTCTGGTGCGATGCAGCAATCCATCGCTCTCCAAATACCGATCAAAGAGACAAAAAAGAAGAATCAAAATATGGTTGCCAGTCTGCCGCGATTTTGCACAATTTTTGACCAAAAAATCAGATTGCACTTGACGTTCAACAGGCTCCATAGTTAAATACGAAATCGATTGCGCAAACGATTGCGCGACAACTTTTTACCGAGAATAAGCATCATGAAGCCACGCATTACTGTAGTCGGCAGCGTCAATATGGATCTGGTTTTTCGCACGCCGCGCATGCCGGCTGTGGGCGAGACCCTGCATGGCCATGAATTTTGTCAGATTCCGGGTGGCAAAGGGGCCAATCAGGCCGTCGCCGCTGCCCGCCAGGGTGCGCAGGTCAGCTTCATAGGTGCGGTAGGCGATGACGGTTTTGGCAGTTTTTCTCACGCCTGCCTGGCTGCGGAAGGTATGGAGCTCACGCACCTGGCCCGCGTAGCAGGTGTGGCAACTGGCGTAGCCGGTATTCTGGTGGATGACAATGGCAATAACAGCATCGTGCTGGCCGCTGGTGCCAATGCCACGCTCACGGCAGCGCAGGTAGAAGCTGCTACCGCCGCCATCGCTGGCGCACAATTACTGGTTTGCCAACTTGAAACTCCACTTGCCACTGTCACCCGCGCGATAGAAATCGCCCGCGCCCAGGGTGTCAAAGTGATTTTAAACCCGGCCCCGGCACAAAACCTGACAGATGCCTTGCTGGCCCAGGTTGATTACCTGATTTTGAATGAAACTGAAGCCTCGCAACTGAGTGGCGTGACTGTTATTGACCAGGCCAGCGCCAAAGCCGCATCGGAACAAATCTTGCAACGTGGTACCGGCACCGTCTTGCTGACCATGGGTGAGCATGGCGCCCTGATTACTGAGAGCACGGGTAGCCAGTTTATCCCGGCTGTCAAGGTTGACGTGGTGGACACCACCGCTGCTGGCGACACCTTTGTCGGTGCATTTGCGGTTGGTCTGGCAAATGGCCTGAGCGTGATTGATGCCAGCCGTGAAGCACAATATACGGCAGCACTGACGGTCACCAAGCTGGGTGCGCAAACATCCATACCGCAACGCCAGCAAGTGCTGGACTTCATGGCGGTCAGGAAGGCTGCTTAAGAAAACAGCTTTCGAAAGCAGCACCAAAATTGGGCAAAGGCAGAAAATCATGCCCTGCCACCAGCACCAACACTGTTTTTGATAAAATTTCGCCCGCGTGGCTGAAACGAAATGTCTGCACCATGTTAGGCTTGCACAGGCTTTCAAGACTGACTCTGCTTTTATGTAGTTCAGGCTGTGGCAGCGAAAAACATGGTTTTTAATTTGGGCGCTGCACGCTCTTTTTGAGCACACAGCACAACGACATCTGATGAAGGAAATTTCATGAAACTCAAGCAAATCTGCCTGTCCCTGGCGACCCTGATGGCTGTCGGCGGTGCGGCCAGTGCTTATGCTGCCGACCTTAAATTTGCAGTGATTTATGATGCAGGCGGCAAGTTTGACAAGTCCTTCAACCAGTCAGCATCCGAAGGCGCAGAGCGTTTCAAGAAAGAAACCAAACTTAATTTCCTGGAAGTGCAAGTCGCCAGCGACACCCAGACTGAACAAGTCTTGCGCAACCTGGCGCGCAAAAATGTAGACCTGATCGCTGCCATCGGCTTTGGCCAGGCGACTGCGGTACAAAATATCGCCAAAGAATTCCCAAAAACCAAGTTCGTTCTCATCGACGGTATTGCCACGGGCGACAACGTCAGCTCAGTCTTGTTCAAGGAACAGGAAGGTTCTTACCTGGTGGGCGTGGCAGCAGCGATTGCCAGCAAATCCAAGAAGGTAGGCTTTGTCGGTGGCATGGACATCCCGCTGATACGCAACTTTGCCTGCGGCTATGCACAGGGTGCAAAAGCGACTGAGCCCAAGATTGATGTCGTACAAAACATGGTTGGCACCACCACCGCAGCCTGGAATGACCCGGCCAAAGGTGGCGAACTGGCACGCGCCCAGTTTGAACGCGGCGTCGATGTAATTTTTGCAGCAGCCGGTGGTAGCGGCATGGGCACTTTGCAAGCCGTCAAGGAAAAAGGCAAGTTGGGCATAGGTGTGGATTCCAACCAGAATTACATGCACCCAGGCAGCATGCTGACATCCATGGTCAAGCGTGTTGACCAGGCTATCTACGACAGCTTCATGCAATTGAAAAACGGTAACTGGAAAAACGGTACTCAATACAAGGGCCTGAAAGAAGGCGGCGTAGACTGGGCGCTGGACAAGGATAACCGCGCTGTCGTCAGCGCTGACATGGAAAAACGTGTCAACGCAGCCAAGCAAGACATCATCAACGGCAAGGTCAAGGTTGTTGATTTCCGTGAAGGCAATAAGTGCCCGGTCTGATCATAAGCACCAGGTAGTAATAATAAGTAGTAATAATGTATGAAGGGCGCAGTGTCTTAATCAGATACTTTGCGCCCTGATTGATGTTTAGAGCCTAATCTGTCGCACATCGTATTTTAAAGAAACGCTAAAGTATGCAGCCAGCAGTCGAATTTCAACAGATCTCCAAACGTTTTGGCGCAGTACAGGCCAACCGTGATGTGAGCTTTTCCATTGCGCCAGGCTCCATCCATGGCGTGATTGGTGAAAACGGCGCAGGCAAGTCCACGCTGATGAGCATACTGTATGGCTATTACCGCGCCGACAGCGGCAAGTTGCTCATCAATGGCGCAGAACAGCATATCCGCAATAGCCAGGAAGCGATCAACCTGGGCATAGGCATGGTGCACCAGCATTTCATGCTGGTCGAGAACATGACGGTACTCGACAATGTCATGCTGGGCACGGAAGGCGGCTTTCGCCTGAAACCCAAACGCCATGAAGTCGAAGCCAAGCTGCGCGAAATTTGCAAACGCTATTCCCTCGATGTGGACCCGCTGGCGACGATACAGGATTTGTCTGTAGGCGTGCAGCAAAGGGTGGAAATCCTCAAGCAGATTTACCGCAGCGCCAATATCCTGATCCTGGATGAACCGACTGCCGTTTTGACGGTGCAAGAAGCCGCTTCGCTGTTTGAAGTGCTGCGCCTGTTCAAGGAACAGGGCAAGACGATCATCCTGATCACCCACAAGCTGCAAGAGATTCTGGAAATCACCGACCAGGTCACGGTCATGCGTGCTGGCACTGTCATAGGTTCTGTCGCTACGGCAGATACCACGACCACCCAGTTGGCCGAGATGATGGTGGGCCGCCCCATCGTCACCCACTTGCCACGTGCTGCCTATGCGCCGGGCGAGATGGTGCTGGAGGTCAAGGACCTGAACCTGGTGAACTCGCAAAAAGTCAGCCTGTTGAAGAATGTCAGTTTCAATATACGCGCTGGTGAAATCGTCGCGATTGCCGGTGTCTCTGGTAATGGCCAGAGTGAATTGCTGGAAATTTTAAGCGGCATGCGCCTGCCCACCAGTGGCAAGCTGCAAATGCAGGGCAAGGACTTACCCTTTGCTGGCCGCAAGGATGCCGATGGTTTGCCAGCCACTTTCCGCGACCTGGGCATAGCCCATGTGCCGGAAGACCGCTTGCGTGATGCTGTCATCAAGAATTTTTCGGTGATGATGAACAGCTTTCTGGGTTACCAGAAAAAACTGGGCAAGTCCTTTGGTTTGCTCGACTACAAAAGCATTTTGAAGAATTGCACAGACTTGCTGGCCAAGTTTGACGTGCGCCCGGCGGACCCGCATTTACGTATTGCCCTGCTGTCCGGCGGTAACCAGCAAAAAGTGGTGATGGCGCGCGAGATTGCCGCCAATCCAAAACTGATGCTGGTAGGCCAGCCTACCCGTGGTGTTGATATAGGCACGATAGAAAGCCTGCATACCCGCCTGCTGGCGATGCGTGATGCTGGTATCGCTATTTTGCTGGTATCGGTAGAACTGGAAGAAGTACGCGCCCTGGCTGACCGTATCCTGGTCATCTCTGGCGGTGCCATCACGGGTGAATTGAAGGCAGAAGAATTTGATGCGACCGAGATAGGTTGCCTCATGGGTGGCATACATACTCATTGATGCGCATAGACATGCATTGAAACGCATTGACATTTAATGCCGCCCGATTGAGCCGTAACTAGAATAGTGCAAGAACAAGCGAATACAGACAAGCGACCAAACCAAGATGAATCAAGCCGACCTCCCACGCTGGGCCACCGCATTTGCCCTGCCGCTGTTAAACCTGTTCTCCGCCTTACTGGTCGCGGCGGGTGTGATTTATCTGCTGGGCGAAAGCCCGATAGAATCCCTGGGCATTTTGATCAACGCCGCAGTGCTGAACCCTGAAGGCCTGGGTTACACCCTGTTTTATGCCGCCACCTTTATCTTCACTGGCTTGTCCGTGTCGGTAGCCATGCAAGCCGGTTTGTTCAATATCGGTAGCGAGGGCCAGATGTATGTCGGTGGCCTGGGCCTGACCCTGGTCTTGCTGTGGCTGGACTCATCCCTGCCTGCCTGGTTGCTGATACCTTTGGCGATGCTGGGTGCGGCGGTATTTGGTGCGGCCTGGGCATTCTTGCCGGGTTACCTGCAAGCCAAACGCGGCAGCCATGTGGTGGTGACCACCATCATGTTCAACTTCATCGCTGCCAGTTTGATGAATTATGTGATCGTCAGTTTCCTCATCCCCGCAGGCCAGCAAAATACTGCCAGCCGCGTGTTTGCCGATGCGTCCTGGTTGCCCAAGCTGAATGGCATCTTGCCTGTGCTGGGCGAAACACCTTTGAACATCAGCTTTGTGCTGGCACTGGTGGCGCTGGTGATTTATGGTGTCGTCGTCTGGCGCACGACCTGGGGTTACCAGTTGCGTGCCACTGGCTTGAACCAGCATGCGGCGCATTATGCGGGTATCTCCATCAGCAAAACCATTATCGTGACGATGATGATATCCGGTGCACTGGCTGGCCTGGCTGCAGTCAATTCTGTCATGGGTTCTACCCATTACCTGAACCTGAACTTCCCTGCTGGTGCCGGTTTTATCGGTATCGCGATTGCCCTGATGGGGCGTCAGCATCCGGTGGGTATCTTGCTGTCTTCCATTCTGTTTGGCGCGCTGATACAGGGCGGTTTTGATCTGTCGCTGGAAAAAGCCAATATCCCGCCAGAGACCTTTATCTTTATCCAGGGTTTGATCATCCTGTTTTGCGGTGCCATGGAAAACCTGTATGCCCCTGCCCTGTCTGCCCTGCTCAAGCGTAAGGAAAAATGATGTTTGATGATTTTCAATTTTCCAGCATCCTGGTATCGACCATACGCAATGCGCCGGTATTGATGTTTGCTGCCATGGCTGGCCTGTTTGCAGAACGCAGCGGCGTAGTTGACCTGGCGCTGGAAGGCAAGATGCTGGCCGCCGCCTTTGTCTCTGCCGCCGTGGCTTTTGTGACCAAGAACCCCTGGCTGGGCATCATGGCAGGCGTCGGCATCTCTGTCGTCATCGCCCTGTTGCAGGGCTTTGTCAGCATCACGCAAAAAGGTAATCAACTCGTCGCCGGTATTGCCCTCAATATCGCCCTCAGCGGCTTGACCTTTGTCATCGCGCAGTATTTCTTCCAGCAAGGTGGCCGCACGCCTGACCTGGGCGAGGCACGCCTGTTTGATATCGTGCTGCCAGGTTCAGCCGCTGTCGCTGGTATCCCTTTCATAGGCTGGTTTTATACCAAGCTCATCGGCGGTCACAGTGCACTGGTCTACCTGGCCTTTGCCCTGATCCCTGTTGTTCACTGGGTCTTGTACCACACCCGCTTTGGCCTGCGCCTGCGTGCCGTTGGCGAGAACCCGCATGCGGCAGATGCCGCCGGCATTAATGTAGAACGCACCCGCTTCATGGCCATGCTGTGCGCTGGCGTGCTGTGCTCATTTTCTGGTGCCTATTTGTCCATCGTACAAAGCGGCTTCTTCCTGCGTGATATGTCTGCTGGTAATGGTTACCTGGCTTTGACGGCCCTGGTGTTCGGTAACTGGCGTCCGCTGCACACAGCCCTGGGCTGTTTGATGTTCGGTTTCTTCGCTGCCCTGCAAGTCCAGATAGAAGGCGTGACCTTCCCTGGCATAGGCAAGGTACCGGGCTCTTTGATACAAATGATACCTTACGTCGTGACCGTGATCGTACTGGCAGGCTTGATGGCAAAGTCCGTCGCCCCGAAAGCGATTGGTCAGCCGTTTGTGAAGTCACGTTAATTTGAAAAACATAAGACCTCTCACCACAGAGGCACAGAGACACAGAGAAAAGCAAGAGAACATCAGAGGATGAAGTAGGTTGAGTTGGGCTGATGAGCTTTATCCTTAACTCGCTTTTCTCTGTGCTCCTCTGTGCCCCTCTGTGTCTCTGTGGTGAGATTTCCGGTCTTAAAAAACATAATTTCGACCTCCTTGAACCGGGTCAACTGCAACAATTCACATCGCGACTGGGTTCTGCCCAATGGCCAGCCGGTGTAATTTTGGAGAGCATCCACATGTCAACAACAGCAAAACATAAAGTCATCTTTGATACGGATCCAGGCGTCGATGATGCAATGGCCTTGTACTTTGCGCTGGCGCATCCTGATATCGAGATGGTCGGCATTACCACGACCTTCGGTAACGTCTATGTTGAACAGGCAACCATCAATGCCTTGTACCTGACGCGCATTGCTGGCCGCAATATCCCTGTCGCCCAGGGTGTGCCTGTGCCTTTTGCCAAGGCTGCCGGTACGCCGCCTGACTTCATCCACGGTGCTGATGGTTTGGGTAACCTGAACAGCCGTATTGAAGTTGGTGGCAAGGCAGAAGTAGAAAGCGCAGCGGAATTCATCGTCAAGATGGCACGCCAGCATCCGGGTGAAATCACCCTGGTCGCGGTTGGCCCATTGGGTAACCTGGGCCTGGCCCTGAAAATGGAACCACAACTGCCAAAACTGCTGAAGCAGGTTGTGCTGATGGCTGGTACGGTCGATGAACCAGGCAATGTGTCACCAGTGGCAGAAGCCAATGTCTGGAATGACCCAGACGCAGCGGACCTGGTCTTTACCGCAGGCTGGGATTTGACCATGGTGGGTCTGGATGTGACGCATCGCGTGGTCCTGCCTTCGACTTTCTTTGCACGCCTGGCAGAACAGCATAAACACGTGGCGATGGATACCCTGTCGCACGCAGTCAACTTCTACGCCAACTTCTACCAAAGCATACGCCCTGACCTGGGTCATGCCTGCTATGGCCATGATGTACTGGCTTTTGTCTGGCTGGTGGCGCCGCAGATTTTCGAGACCAGCTCTGGCCGTGTACGCGTTGCCAAAGAAGGCATAGGCAATGGCCAGACCATGATGGCAAAACTGCCTATTCCATATCCACAGGCAGGTTGGGAAGCCAGCAAACCAGAAACCCGCGTCTGCATGAAGGTTGATGCAGAAGCATGTAAACAATTGATCGATGCAACCCTGGCGTCAAACTGGTTGCAGGCACCTCTGGCTCAATAAAAGGAGACCATCATGTTTATCGAACCAGTTGATTATCGCGCACCCGATGCTGCGAAAAAATTCACTGAAAGCCTGCACCGTACCGGCTTTGGTGTCTTGACCAATCACCCCTTGTCGCAAAGCACACTGGAAACCATCTACAAGGAATGGTATGAGTTTTTCCAGACCGATGCGAAAAACAAGTATGACTTTGATGCCGAGAAAATGGATGGTTATTTTTCGCCAAAAATTTCCGAGACTGCCAAGGGCCAGACCAAGCGTGACCTGAAAGAGTTTTATCATATCTACCCTACCGGCCGTTATCCGTCTGAAGTGTCGGATGCGGCGCGCAAGTATTACGACGATGGTGCCAAGCTGGCCGCAGAGTTGTTGCAATGGGTAGAAGATCACTCACCTGCGGACGTCAAGGCCAGGTACTCCATGCCCCTGTCAGACATGATCACCGACAGCGACTTGACCCTGCTGCGCGTTCTGCACTATCCACCACTGCGTGGCGATGAAGAGCCGGATGCAGTGCGCGCCGCAGCCCATGGTGACATCAACCTGCTGACCTTGCTGCCTGCTGCAACCCAGGCCGGTTTGCAGGTACAAGGCAAGGACGATGCATGGCATAACGTGCCTTGTGATTTCGGTATGCTGATCGTGAATATCGGCGACATGCTGGATGAAGCCTCTGCAGGTTACTATCCATCGACTATCCACCGTGTGCTGAACCCTACCGGTGAAGAAGCGAAAAAATCACGCATCTCGCTGCCCCTGTTCCTGCATCCGCGTGCAGATGTGGTGCTGTCTGAACGCCATACTTCTGGCAGTTATCTGCAAGAACGTTTGCGTGAACTGGGTGTAAAGAAGTAAGTTTTTTGTAGTTCGGTTTTGCGAGGTTCTGCCATTGAAAAGCCTGTAACAGGAAACTGTTACGGGCTTTTTTATGTTGCACATGTCCCTGAGATTCTTAGACGCGCTGCCCAACGCACGGCATTATCCACCGCCAGCAATCAGCCTCCCAACCGTCATGCCAGACTCGATCTGGCATCCAGTGTCGTTAAACCGTGCAGCTTGCTTTACCGTGCACACAGCAAAGCAATGAATTTACACACCGCCCAAGAATAGCCTGCATCAGCATGCCAACAACGCCGCCGGATGCCGGATCAAGTCCCGCATGACGGGTTTGAGAGTTTGCGTTTAATTTTTGTAGACGTGTTCACGGGCCTCTTTTTATCTGCTGCCTAACGCACGGCAATATCCACCGTCAGCAATCAGCCTCCCAACCGTCATGCCAGACTCGATCTGGCATCCAGTGTCGTTAAGCCGAACCGTTTGCTTTACCGTGCACACAGCAAAGCAATGAATTTGCGCACTGCCTAAGCATAGCCTGCGTCAGTACGCGAGCAACGCCGCTGGATGCCGGATCAAGTCCGGCATGACGGGTTTGAGAGTTTGCGTTTAATTTTTGTATGCGTGATCAGAGGCTGCACTGCATTTGAGATGCTCCGCGCTGCAGGTTTTTTGCAGGGTGCGCCATGCGCACCGCATCCTGCCTGAACGAACGCATGATACGAATACGGCGGTGCGCACCGCTTGTAAAAAACATCAGTAAGCTAAGGTGGTGCGCACGGCGCACCCTACCAAATACTACAGCTTCCCTTATCTGGGTTCAGCTCAGGCCGCTTTCTGCGCTGTAGGTTTTGCCAAACTCACTGTGTCACCGGAAGGTATGCCTTCAGATTTCCAGCGTGCAAATTCTGTACGTATGGTTTCCAGGGTTTGTTTGCTGATATCCGGCAAACTGCCACCCAGGATATCTGCAGCTTCTTTAAAGCCTTTTTCTACTGCCGCAGTAATTTTATCCAATTTGGCAGGGTCATCACCAATCGCAGCCTTGGCAAAACTGAGTATGCGTTCGGCGGTTTTTTGCACGCTGAATTCACCACCATCTGCAATCGCTGCCTGTGCTGCTTTAATGGCTTCAGGGCTGGCGGTAATTTTTTGCTGGCCGCTGACGACCTTGGATAATTCCAGCCCCTGTTGCTCAACCAGAGGCTTGATGAGGTTGATGATATCTTGCGCCTTGCGATTGGATTCTTCCAGCAGTGCTTGCAGGTCAGGTGCCGCCGTTTTGTTCAGACGTGGGTCGGTGTAGACGACAGTGTCGCTCTTGCTGCCTTCCAGACTGACGTTGGCACTGTCAGTGCTGTTTGTATTGGCCGAGCCGGTATCTTCTGCCGCATTGTCGCCCACTTTGGGTGGCTTGGTTTGCGCAGTCTGGTAAGTGCGGACGTACAGATCTTGCCTGGATATGCCGATACTCATAGTATTGCTCCATAGTAAATAGTGGGGGACTTTTGATCCTGTACTTTAGTTATGGTGTATGAATAGAGAAATTGCAATGGCAAAAATAGATCATTATTGCCATCGGGAAGCTCAATGAACTACTCAGGCGGCCTCATCTGTCACGGCATCAAACATGATGCGGTTCCTGCCCGCATGCTTGGCTGAATACAATAATTGATCAGCTCGCGTGCGTACCATGTCAGGAGTAACATCGCCGCCCTGGTATTCGGTAATGCCTATGCTGCTGGTGACGTAAATATTCACGCCTGCCACTGTCACCGGATTGTTTTCCAGGCGCAAGCGCAGCCTTTCCATGGCTGCGGCTGCGTCCATGGCATTTGATTCAGGGAACAGGACTGCAAACTCATCGCCGCCCAGGCGCGCCGCCTTGTCTATGCCGCGGGTATTCGATTGCATCAGGCTGGCAAAGTGAGCCAGCACTTCATCACCGGCCTGGTGGCCATAGACATCATTGACTGTCTTGAAATGATCAATATCCAGCAAGGCCAGGGCATAGGTGCGATGCAGTCGCTTGGCACGCTGATGTTCGTCTGCCAGCATGGGTAAAAAGGTGGCGCGGTTAACCAGTTTGGTCAGTTCATCAACCTCGGCAGCTTTTTGCCATTCCTGCCTTGCGGCTTCTATGGTCAGCAATTGGCGATTATGCAGGGCCACCGCCATGATGGTGAACGTGGTGGTGCAGACAAAACAGACCAGCATGAAATTCGCCTCGACCAGATTGGCGCTCTGGAAAGGGCCAAGCTGTTGGCCGGTAATCGCAATGATGGCAACCATGCTGGCAGCCACCGCCAGTGTCATCAGGTTAAGGCTGATATAAAAAGCCAGCAGCAAAAGCACGGGCAACACAAAGTAGATAAAGCCAGGGTGACCGCGAAACGCCAGGTACAGCAATACACCTATACCCAGGCTGGTCAGCACCAACCTTTGCAATTCACTACTGCGCCATTCATGGTCGTCACGCCATGCCTGATAGAGTGGATAAATCAGCAAGATACCCAAGCTATCCGCCAGCACCAGCATACGGAAAAAATTGCCAGCCTCATCCCAATGGATGTAACCACCCACTGCCATATTCAGGCTGATGATGAGGCTGCTGAGCATGGTTGGTATCAAACAGACTTTGATGCCGAAATGCAACAGATCGGTGGATTTGCGCAAGCCCTCAGGCAAAGACAGACGCATCATCAACATGGCAACGACGCCGGTCATGGCATCAGCCGTGGCAGAAATCAGGGTGTACAGCTTGGGGGAAAGCCTGTGGGCTTCGAGCATGCCGGGATAATTTGCGCAAAAACTGGCGATCAGTATGAAAGGAAAAGCCAGCAAACCATGCCGCATGCACATCACCATGCCTACGCCTGAGGCCAGCCACAACAAGGTGATATTGCTGGGCTTTAAGGCAAACAATTGCATGCCGGTGCGCGCTGCCAGATAGTAAAGGCCGGCAGCGAAGATCAACCAGGCTATTTCTTGCAATTTTTGCCTGACGCCAGAGTGAGTTTGCCCACCCTGCCCGACCAGGCCGGAAGCGGAGGATTTAAGCTGATTCACCATATTTGACATGTTTTGATAATACAATGTCGCCTATACCAACGAAAGACGAACATGTTTAACAAAAGTGAACTATTGCAAGCTGCCAATACAGCCCGTGAATCCGCTTATGCGCCTTACTCCAAATTCAAGGTCGGCGCTGCCGTTTTGACCAAAGATGGCAAGACTTTCCACGGCTGTAATGTCGAAAATGCCTCTTATGGTTTGTGCAACTGTGCTGAGCGCACCGCCCTGTTTTCTGCCATTGCTGCCGGCTATCGTCCTGGCGATTTTGCTGCCATCGCGGTGACTGGCGATACCGAAGGCCCGATCGCTCCTTGCGGCGCTTGCCGCCAGGTCATCATAGAACTGGGTGGGCCAGAATTGCCTGTGCTGTTGACCAACCTCAAAGGTGATGTCAAGACCACCACGGCGGGCGATCAATTGCCGGACGCGTTTTACCTGAAGCCGGAATAAGCTTCCACCGTCCCGCACAGCATCCCAACAACATCGCTGTGCGGGATTTTCAACATCCATCTCTTCAACATCTCTATCATCTCCTGCATGAGCAAATCCATACTGATCATCGAAGATGAAGTCAGCATCGCCGACACCCTGGCCTATGCCCTGAAGACAGACGGCTTTATCCCGCAACACCTGAGCCTGGGCCAGGAAGCGCTGGAGTTCTTGCGCACAACTGCCACGCCACCCGCCCTGATCGTGCTCGACATCGGCTTGCCCGATATCAGCGGCTTTGATGTCTGCCGCCAGTTGCGCCAGTTCTCGGATACGCCAGTGCTGTTCTTGACGGCGCGCAATGATGAGATAGACCGCATCGTCGGTCTTGAAATCGGCGCTGACGATTATGTCAGCAAACCCTTTTCACCACGTGAAGTGGTAGCCCGCATACGTGCGATTTTGCGGCGTCAGCAAGGCAAGGTGCAAACTGCAGCAGATGCCACCGTGCCGCGTTTTGAATTGAAGCCGCAAGAAGCGCGCATACTCGCCCATGGTCAGACATTGAACCTGACGCGTTATGAATACCTGTTGCTTAAAACGCTGATGGAAAGCCCCGGTCATTTATTTTCCCGTGCACAGCTCATGGAAATCGTCTGGACCAACGCACCCGATACGCTGGACCGCACCGTCGATGCCCACGTCAAATGCCTGCGTGCCAAACTGCGCCAGGCAAGACTCACCAGCACAGGCGCAACTGATGATGCCGAAGCCACAGACGAGGGCATCATCACCCACCGCGGCATGGGTTATAGCTGGTCACCTGCATGAAGATAGGCCTGCGCATACTGCTGGGTTATTTTTTGATACTGGGATTAAGCGCCTGGCTGATCCTGAATGTAGTGGTCGAAGAAATCAAACCCGGTGTGCGCGCCACGCTGGAAGACACCCTCATCGACACTGCACAAATGCTGGCCACCCTGGTGGCAGAAGACGTGGCAGCAGGCAAGGTGGCCGACAGTGACTTGATGAAGCGCCTGCAAAACTATGCGCAACGCAGCATCGATGCCAACATCAGCGGCATACGCAAGACCAGCCTGGATTACCGCATCTATATCACCGACATCAAAGGCATCGTCATCTTTGACAGCGATGGCAAGGACGTAGGCAAAGACTATTCACTCTGGAATGATGTCAACCGCACCCTGCAGGGCAAATACGGTGCGCGCAGCACCCGCAGCAAGGCCGCAGATGAAGGCAGCAGTGTCATGCATGTGGCTGCCCCCATCCTCGATCATGGCCGCATCATAGGCTCGCTGACGGTGGCCAAACCCATCTCCACCATCAACCCGTTTATCTGGCGCAGCCAGCGCAAGATACTGCAACGCAGCGCCTGGTTGTGGCTGGGTTCGCTCTTGATAGGCCTGGGTTTTTCATGGTGGCTGAACCGCACTTTGCGCAAACTGCAAACCTATGCCGCCAGCGTAGAAAATGGCGAAAAAACCAGTTTGCCTGAACTGGGCAATAATGAAATCGGCAGCCTGGGCCGCGCCCTCGAAGCCATGCGCGACAAGCTCGAAGGCAAGCAATATGTAGAACAACTCATGCACACCATGGCGCATGAATTGAAGAGCCCTATCGCTTCGATACAAGGCTCAGCCGAACTCATGCGCGAAGACATGCCCGCCGCTGACAGGCAGCATTTTTTGAATAATATCCTCGAACAAAATTCCCGCCAGCGACAGCTCATCGATAAATTGCTGGCCCTTGTCAAGCTGGAAAAGCAGCAGAGCCTAAGTCACGTGCAAATCGTCAACATCCCACGCCTGCTGGCACTGGTGGCTGAAGATGCACAACCCAGATTATTAGCCAAATCCCTGCACTTGCAGCAAGACATGGGCGCCGCCATCATCAGCATCAGCGGCGATGAATTACTGTTACGCCAGGCCCTGGGCAATTTGCTCGACAATGCCATTGCCTTTGCCCCTGTTGGCAGCACGATAAAAATACAATCCAGCCTGATCAACAAGGCAGACAATACGCCATCCCTGCAAATCAGCATCAGCGACCAGGGGCCGGGC
The DNA here is from genome assembly GCF_049340385.1 of Undibacterium sp. Ji83W. Lineage (NCBI taxonomy): Bacteria > Pseudomonadati > Pseudomonadota > Betaproteobacteria > Burkholderiales > Oxalobacteraceae > Undibacterium > Undibacterium sp. Ji83W. Next base: position 127,878 of record NZ_JBMPOZ010000017.1, read on the forward strand.
ATACCCGACTATGCCCTGGATAAAATCTTCGACCGCTTCTATTCCCTGCCCCGGCCAGATGCAGCCAAAAGCACAGGTCTGGGTTTGCCATTTGTGCGTGAAGTGGCGCTGTTGCATGGAGGGAGTATTAGCGTGGTAAATGAGGCTAGCGGTGGAGTGCGGGCTATGTTGTGCTTGGGGGTGTAGTTTTAGTTTTGATTCATGCTGTTTAGCATTGACTAAAATTTGAGGGGCCTACACACTCCGTAGGTTGGGCTACGCTTCATCAGCCCAACACTGGGCCTCAGCAAACACGTATACGTTATTTAAACGCCGAGTGTTGGGCTGATAAGGCGTAGCCCAACCTACGAGGATAAGAGAAAATGCCCATCCGCCCGCCTGAATTTGATGACTTAATAGAAAAATTAAAACCAACTCTAGTAAACCGGCCTGCAATAATTATCGCTATTACTGGACAATTGGGTCATGGTAAAACTACATTTGGTCGATTCTTAGCTTGGTACTTTAATGCATCATTAATAGAGACCGATTTCTATCTTATTCCTTTTGAAGGTATCAACATAGACACTTCAAAAATATCACCTTTGATAGATAAACGTCTCAACAATGCTCAGCCTATAATTGTTGAAGGCTACGGAATACTTGAAGCACTTTCAAACTTAAGAAGATCCCCAAACATAATTATCCACGTACAACAAGAAGAGGACATTCCATTAAGTCCGTTTCATGACCCTAAAGAATGGGGCTTTGAACAAGTACCCAGGTACATATTACGTACAACACACTAATCAATAAAATCCCCCCACTTCACACAAACCGCATCATCCCCACACATTACTTTTTTACATTACAAGCTACACCATTACCGGAGCCTGTCATGCAAAGAAGTCTGTTATTCAAAATCGTTATCGTTGGCCTGCTGGCTATCCTGCTGTATGTGCCACTGACGATGATACAAGCCACCATCTGGGAACGCATGCGTTACCGTGATGAAGCGGTGCGCAGTATCACGGCGGATTCTGTCAGTGAACAGGTCATCGTCGGGCCGGTGCTGGTTGTTCCCTACACTGAGACCTGGGAAGAGGAATTTGTTGACACCACTAACAAGTCCACGCGCCGCCAGTTGTCTGCCAATAAAAAGCATTACATCTACCCCAATGAGATGCAGATCATGGGCAATATCGATACTGACCAGCGTTATCGCGGTATCCATAAAGTGCTGGTGTATACCGGGCACCATAAAATAACGGGGGACTTCATGCTGCCTGAGCTATCGAACATGGTGCAGAAGGACAATGCCAAGGCCATCATCACTCTGGCAGAAACACCTTATATTGCCATGGGCCTGAGTGATACCCGCGGCCTGCAAAATTTCCCTAAACTCACATGGAATGAACAAACCATAGAATTCAAGCAAGGCAGCAAACTCAGTTCTTTCCAGCGCGGTATCCATGCAGGGCTGGATAGCGTTAATCTCGCCAGTGCAAGGCAAGTCAAATTCAAGATAGACCTGGATCTTGATGGCATAGAAAAACTCAGCTTTGCGCCACTGGCAAAAAATAACCAGGTAACGCTGGCATCGAACTGGCCGCATGTGCAATACGGTGGCCGCTTCCTGCCATCAACAAAAGGCAGGGTTAATACTGACAAGAGTGCCAGTGCGAACTGGAATATCTCTTCCCTGTCCAGCAATGCGCAGCAACAAATGACGCGACTTGAAAATGCCGGGAACGCAGTCAAAGTGGCAAGTGGAGCCAGCCAGGGTGAAGATGGGGGTCTGGCATCATCTGCCGCTTCATCTGCCTCGCCTATCGATATCTTCAGTGTTTCTTACATCGAACCCGTCAACATCTATTCGCAGGCTGACCGTGCCGTCAAATATGGTTTGATGTTTGTCGCCCTGACCTTTGCTGCCTTCTTTTTGTTTGAGGTCTTGAAGCAGTTACCTATCCACCCGGTGCAATACACTCTGGTTGGTCTGGCGTTGGTGATTTTCTTTTTACTGCTGGTCAGCCTGTCAGAAAAAATCAGCTTCGTACTTGCTTACCTGATTGCCAGTGCCGCCTGTATTTTACTGATCGGCATCTATCTGGCGAATGTGCTGCGCGACCGGAAGCGTGGTTTTGGATTTGGCTGCGCGCTGACGGTGTTGTACGGCATTTTGTTTGGTTTATTAAGTTCAGAAAACAATGCCATGATGATGGGTAGTTTGCTGTTGTTCGCTGTCCTCTCAGGCATCATGATTGCCACCCGCAAAGTGGACTGGTATAAGCTGGGCAAGCCTGCCACGGATGCTGCCTACGATCACGCATGATGAGCAAAATCAGGTAAATGCGTAACAGCCAGAACCTTGCCCGCCGCACGTTTGCAGGCAGCATGTGCAAGGTTCTGGTTTTTCATGCATGGTCTATCGTTAGCCCGGCATTGATCTTTGTCAGGCTGCGCATCAGGGTTTCGGAATAATGCAGGCCCGCACCTGAGGTGGCATAGATCAACCTGAGCAAGATGAAATATTCACCATCGCAAAAATCGGTCACAGCAGGTAATTTGTATTTGATCTGTTCAATAAAGCCCAGCAACTGGGCTTCTTCTGCCAGCCATGTTGGCAAATTTGCCTCTGTCTCTGCATCGGCTGCATTTTCCACCAGGCCCGTGCACCATTGCCTGGGGCCGCCATGAGGGCCAGAACTTGCTGGCTGTTCTGCGCCTGCCAGACTGATCGTCACCTGCGCATCTTCGCCCCAGCGTTTGAGCGTCTTCCTGTTATTGCTGATGCGGGATACGGCACCGTCCAGCCCTTTGTCATCCGCTGCCAGGGCAAACCTGTCGGCATCAAATTCTTCACCGCCCACTTCGATATAAAAACGCAGTAATTTCATTCTTGCCCCCGTGTTCAGGATTTGAAAATGCGATGCCATGGCAATTCACTTGGCTGCGGGATAAACCCGTCAAGCCATCCTTATTCTAGTCGCGATTGAAATTTTTGCAATTTTTATCACCATGAGACGCCCGGCCCGCTGCTTAACGAGCCGGGGCCGGTAGCCTCTCAAAATAAGACTACCGGCTTTTGCTCTGGAGTCCAGGATTAAAAAAGCAGCTCCTCAGTCTTGAGCAAACTAGCAAACAGACCATTCAAGGTCATATTGTGATGCGCAATGATGGTGCTGGCGGGCAGCAAGGCTGTGTCATTGCAGCTATGCGCGTCTTCCACCAGAATGACTTTGAAGCCCAGTTCGCTGGCAGCGCGGCAATTGGTATCGATACAGTACTGGGTTTTCAGGCCAGCGATGATAAGCTCCTGTATGCCTTTTGTGCGCAATTGCTGCAATAAATCCGTGCCCTCAAAACAGCTGGGCCTGGTTTTTTCAAATACGGTATCCCTTTCCATATCTATCTTCAGCCCAGGCATGAATTGCCAGTTGGCGCTGCCAGCTTCTATCGGTGAACCTTGCTGGCCAGTGTGGCGCACGGCAAATACCGGCACACCGGCAGCATGAGCTTTGGCCAGCAGGGTATTGATATTGGCCAGCACCTGCTCTGCAGCATGGATGGTCCCACTCTGCAACAGGCCTACCTGCACATCAATGACCAACAGGGCCGGGCTTGCATACGATTGTTGTTCCATTTTCCAGATTCCTTTTGCATTTCTGCATGGATAAATTGCCAGCGAACAGGCAAGAAAAAACCCCGCTCATTGCTGGCGGGGTTTGCTATATCAGGTAAATTTTTAATTACCCGTGATGACTCTATCAAGCCAGGCGCTAGCCTACCCCGCCACTACCATTGGTAGTCGTGGTGACGGTAAAGACTGTCGTGGTGGTCAGTTGAAATGTCATGCAAAGAGTGTAGTTTCTCAATATGAGATAGTCAAGCCTCAGGTAAATCTCATTTCTTCAGGAACTGCGGATAAGCATTGATCTTCGCCTGCAAACGCTGCGCCAGGCCAAAATCGGCTGTCAGCAATTCATCATGGATGAGTTGTGCTTCATCGCGATAAGAGAGAATTTTCTCGTTGCCCCAGTAATGCGGCGGGTGATATAGATTGGTGATACGGTCAGCCATCTTGACCATCCAGATTTCTGCCGGTTGTTGGCGGATGCGGTCGAGGCTGTCACGCATCTGCTCTGCCTTGGTCGGCAGGCTGGTATTCTTGGAGAGTGCCTGCACACCATCGGCCACGGCCTGGCCAAATTCCTGCTTCAATAATTCGTAGCTGGCACTGGTATCTTCTATGGTGTCATGCAATAAGGCACATTGCACCGCCAGCGCGCCATCAGCAGTGGTATTCGATTGCAATGCCCAGATCACTTCCATGGCAACGCTGGCGATGTGGTTGATGTATTCCACCTTCTCACCTTCTACCTTGCCACCGTAGGTTTGCCCGCTATGCTGGCGCGATGAAAACGACCAGGCTTTTTCGTAGATATCGGGGGTCCAGTTATTCATTTGCATTCCTTTCACAGGTCAACGCCTTATACCAGTTTTCAACGCCAACTGGCTTCACGCTACCTGATTGAACTGCTGATTTGTCAAAATTGGAAGAAGAGCCAGTCAAGAACAAGAACGCCATACCTGGCATCAAGCTCAACATATAAGCCACGGAACGGGCTAAGGAGGTATAAATCAGCCCGGTTCTGTTCCGTGCTGCCAAACGTATTTTACTACGATCTTGATGCTGAAAATTTACAGGATGACAAAATCCAGTATAAAAATCCCGCATTGTGGCAAACATGCTGCTTGCTGCAAATTTAATCAGGCCCTGGGCTAGGCAAGCAAGCATCCGCTCATTAGAATGGCCGACCTTTCCAGACATGCCAGGAAATAGAATCAACGCGAAGGAGATTCCATCAATGGAAGACTATAGTGGCAGCTATCTCAAGTGTAGCGGGTGTTTTTACACGGTTGGCTTTCAAGATTTCAATTGCTCTCACACATACACTCGCAACACGACCAATCAACAAGCATTTTCACAGGCAAACTATCCTAGATGTGAGATCACAGGTCTGCCCCACTATTGCGATCCAAACACAATGGTGATGCTCGCCTCACCTTGTTGGTGCCTGCACTGCAATAGACCAACTTTAATTGAACGCATACCGGACATAGGCCAATACATGAAAGCTGCTGCCTTGCGCAGATTACCAGAGCAAGAGAGACATAACGCTGCAAGTGACTACCTGCTTTATCTTGAAGATGAAAATTTCCTTGAGCACTATCAATGGCGAATGACACGTACAGCACCGCCAAAGTGCATCCGTTGCGGTAACAGCGCCTACATACTGATTGATGAACAAAAACGCGATACAGGCATCACACATGAATACTGCTGGAACAGCCCCATTGAATGCATACCTCCGCATATTTGTTCTGCAGAGTATCGATCACAGATAAACTGCTATCACGCTTTGACAGGCGAGCTCAATTGGCTGCACATACATGAAAGAGCAGTCATTTCCTGTATGACTGATGACCCGTGCAAAATTGATTTGCGTAAAGCAGCATACGCTATCGTACGCTATAAGGAAAAAGAGGCCTTTGATATTCTTGAGACACTCGCAAAAGAAAACAGAATCCCTGCCATGACTGCTCTGGGTACTCTTTACCTGTTTGGTATTGGTGTTGAGGCAGATGGCGAGCTGGCTATCCACTATCTCAGCAAGGCACTCAAGGTTGGAGATGGTCTGGCGGCGATGAACTTGAGCCGACTGTATTGGGCAGGCATGGCTGGCATTAAAGCGGATGAAGAAAAGACCAGATCTTATATGAAAACGGCAAGGGAGATGGGGATCTATATCCGCTAGAGATTATTTACCTTTTGTCACTTCACGGCTTTTTCTAGCTCGGACTTAATCATGAAAACGTATCTTTAAATGCACGGACAAATCTGAGGAAGCACAGATGGAAGACTATTGTGGCAGCAATTTGAAGTGTACCGGGTGTAGTACAGTTTTTTTCTTTGAAGACTCATATCGCTATCACCGGTACATCAGCAGTAACACGAATCATCAGGCATTTGCCCAAATCAACAATCCCCAGTGTGAAGTCACAGGTCTGCCGCATTTTTTTGATGGCAGCGCGATCACGTTACTGACTTCACCCTGCTGGTGTCTGCAATGTGACACAACAACTTTAGTCGAGCGTATCCCTGAGATAAATCATTACATGAAGGCTGCCGCTGTACGCAAGATGCCAGAGAAAAAAAATGGCATCTCTGACAGATTACTTAATCTGGACGACCAAAGTTTTCTGGCACATTATCAATGGCGTATGGCCCGCACTTCGCCACCAAAGTGTTTACGGTGTGGCCATAGTAATTACGTACTGATTGATGAAAAGAAAAGCCTTACCGGCATCACCCACGAGTCTTGCTGGAACAGTCCTATTGTGTGCATGTTTCCACCATTCATCTCGGCAATGACAAACGCGCCTGTATATTGTTATCACGCCTTATCAGGCGAACTGAACTGGCTGCATCTACATGAAAGAGCTGTTTTTTCCTGCATGACAGATCATCCATGCCAGGCCGATTTGCGTGAAGCCGGATATGCAATCATCAGGAAAAATTATGCGTCAGCGATGGACATCTTGCAGTCTCTTGCCAGGGATGGCATACCTGCAGCAATAACAGGTTTGGGAGCACTCTACCAAACTGGCACGGGTGTCGAACCGGATGGCAGCATGGCACTCCATTACCTGAGCAAAGCACTGGAAGCAGGAGACGGTGTTGCCGCAGCCAATCTGGCCATGCTATATCGTTTTGGTTCGGCAGGTATAGAAAAGGACGAAGAAACTTCATGGTCATATGCCCGCACCGCCAGAAAAATGGACATATTCTTATGTTAGCTTTTAGCAGCCGATAAGCCACTCCATCCTTTCACATCGCCACCCACCTGGTGCGACGTCGACGGTCGCGGAACATGTGGATGGCAGAATGCACCATGCCTTCGGGGCTGCCGCTTTCCTGGTATTGCTGGCGCAGGTACTGGGCATCGTTGCCGGTGCGTGCCACTTCGCTTAAATGCGTCAGTGCGGCCACCGCATCGAGGCTTTCTGCATGGGGTTTGAGCTTGTTCAGGGTGGCCAGTATGTCTTCACGCAAGACGGTGCTCTCATAGGTCTTGGGGTGCACGGTGACACCATCAAAGCCGAAACGGCAAGCCTGGAAACGGTTGTAGTTATACACGAGGTAATCATCTTCTGCCGGTGGTGGCTCGCGCCTTTCCAGCAGATAGGCACACAGGACTTGCAGGTAGGCGGCCAGGGCTGCGGCTCTTTCTACATTCAATGGCGTATCGCAGACGCGCAATTCTATGGTGCCGTATTCTGGCTTGGGGCGGATGTCCCAGTAAAAATCTTTCATGCTTTTGACGACGCCGGTTTTTTCCATTTTGCTGAAATAGTCGTGAGAAAACTCATCCCAGTTCAACACGAAGGGGGCGCGTCCTGACAGGGGGAAGGCATACACAGAATTCAAGCGGGCAGAATTGAACAAGGTGTCACCACCCTGGACATAAGGTGAGGAAGCAGACAGGGCGATAAAGTGCGGGACATAGCGGTTCAGTGCATGCAGCAGGAACATGGCGTCGTCACCGGATGTGCAACCTATGTGTACATGCTGGCCAAAGATGGTGAACTGTTTGGCCAGGTAACCATACAGGGCAGAAACTTCGACAAAGCGTGGCTTGGAAAATATCTTGCGGTCCGTCCATTTCTGGAAAGGGTGGGTACCACCACCGCATATGCCGATATTGAGGATATCGGCAGCCCGCACGAGAGTGTCGCGGATCTCGGTCAGTTGCCCCAATACACCGGTATACCTGGTTTGTACGTCGGTGCAGATTTCTATCATGCTCTGGGTAATTTCCGGTGTCACATTACCGGGGAAAGGCCGCTTCGCCAGCAGGTGCAAAAGGTCGGGGCTGGCAGCGGTGAGATCAAAGTCAGACAGGTTGACGAGTTGCAGTTCCAGCTCTACGCCCATGGAGAGGGCATTAGACTGCGTGAAGTCTCCGAGTGGCATGTTATTGCTCCATTTCTTCCGGGGTTTCTTTGGCGGCAAACAAGGCCAGATGGGTCAGGATGGGGCCGGCAATTTCCAGTATCAATGTCATGGCAACCAGGGCAAACCACTCATTGCCCATGGCCATGCCCAGCTTGGCAGGCTGCTCAAGATTCAAAATCAGGAAGACGGATACTGGTGCCAGGCCCAGGCCACTGAGCATGCCCTTGCGCATGGATATGCCACTGACTGGTGCCAGCAGCGTAGTGATGATGATCTTGCTGCCCAGGCGCATGACAAGCAGCAGGCTACCCAGCATGGCACCTGCCAGTACCTGCGTCCAGGCCAGCGTGGATGCTGCAAAGACAAATAGCACTACCGCCAGCAATTCACCAAGAACACCAAAGTTTCTTTGCGTGCGGCCAAGGCTGATGCGCCTGTGCCTGGCAATCAGGCCAAAACTCAGGGTCGCCAATATCGGTGACAAACCGCTGGCATGGGTGAGAGCCACCAGCACGATGACAGCAAAAGCAAAACCCAGCGTTGCATCTTGTGCCTGCCGGCCACGCCAGCGCAATACCGTAGGCAGCAAGATGCCAAAAATGGTACCTGCCAATACAGAAGCGCAAGCCACCAGCATGACATGCAGGCTTTGGGCAGAGGCTTCCAGGATATCACCAGGGCCTTGCATGACTCCATACACCAGGATAAGTTTGAATACAAATACTGCCAGCACAGAATTGATGGCCGTCAAGTGCAGGATGCGCTCGCTGACCTGGCCGGAGCTACGCTGCTCATTAATCACACGTAATACGGCAGCAGGTGAAGATGACATCGCCAGTGCTGCCAGCAACAGCGACATCAACTGCGTACTGCCATACCATAAGGCCACACAATACACGGCAGCAAAGGTGGCACCCGCTTCCAGCAGACCCGTCACGGTAACCCATGGGTTAAGACTTAGCCAGCGCAAATTGATGCGGTAAGCAAACTCAAACAACATCAAGCCAAAGGCAATATTCGCCAGCAGCACCAGACTATGGTTGTCCAGCGGCGACAGATAATCAGGGAACAGGTTCACCAGCACAAACCCGGTCAGTGCATACACACTGATACGCGGCAGGTGCAAGACACGATTGAGAACATCACCCAGCAGCCATGCCAGCGCAAGTACGCAGGGCCAGGCCATCTGGCTGATATTGATGGAAAATTCAGTCATGCTGTCTCCCTGCCGGACCAGGCTGTTCTTTTAGATTTAGAATCGGGTTTCTCTGGCAGCCCGCAAAAAGCTGTCCAGTATGGGCGTGCAATCAAGCAGATCGCTCTGCCCTGTCAAATGAAATTCAGGATGCCATTGCAGGCCTACCACGAATTTGGCTTTTTGGTAGCGTATTGCTTCGACGATATTATCTACGGGTGAAATTGCCTCTACCTTGATATCCCTGCCCAGGTTCTTGATGGATTGATGGTGGATGGAATTAACTTTGGCAAGCACACCTGGCGGGAACAATTGTGCCAGTGAAGATTGCGGCGTGAATTGCAATTCATGGCCATGCTGGTCATACAGATCATTCACGTGGGCGATGGCACCGGGTACTTCAGTGACGATATCCTGATACAGGCTGCCACCAAAAGCCACATTCAATAACTGGCAACCACGGCAGATGCCCAGCAGCGGTTTATCGGCTTCGATGAATTCATGTAACAGCTCCAGCTCATACATATCGCGGGTGCGGTCACCATTCCATTCAGGGCGGGTGGATTGCTGTGAATAACTCTCAGGCGCAACGTCAGCACCACCTTGCAGAACCAGGCCATCCAGATGCCTGGCGTAATCGCGCAAGCGTATATTGCTGGGCCGTATCAAGCCATTGGTATTGACTGAGGGGATCATGAACACCATCACATCACGCGCCATGACCCATTGCGCGATTGATTCTTCCAGATATTGCAAGGTCTTGCTGGACAAGCCTTTGGCACCAGTTTGTGGATGAAATATGCGGGCAGACACACCTATCTTCAGTGTGCGCTGGGTGATGCCTTTAGCAGTACGCATCGAGGTTGCCCGCAAACGCGCGGTAATGACGCGTAGCATCGTGCGCCAGGGTGATTCATCGGCCAGGTAAGACGCTTGTCTTTCGGCTTGATCCTTGGCCGCAGATTGGGCAATAGTTTCTGTTTGAGTCACTGCAATGGCAGATTGCGGTGTAGCTGGCGGCGTGATGGCTTGCGTGATGGCTTGCGTGATGGCTTGCGTAAAAGGCCGTGGGGTCGGCTGTGGAGCGGGCTGTGGGACGGGCTGCGTGCTTGTCTGTGCAGTCAATGGTGCATCCGGTAGCGTATCCGGCGCAATATAGACAGGCAAGCTTGTTGGTACAGGAGGCCGCACTAGCTCTGTTTTTTGGGCGTCTTGGGGTGCTTGATCATTTTTTTCATCCGGCATGGTATCTATCCATCGCTGATAAGCTGAAAACCAAGTTTGTGTTTATTTGCATCCTCATGCCGATAGCAAATCACATGAAACAGAACACAATGTCATATCAGAGACAGATATGGAAACTTCCCTGAATTTACTATTATCGGCCTGCACAAATCGCGCAAAATGCGCGTCGCTATGGTCTACGCGCATACCTTTAAGACATACTATACTGCTGGCGAGCCTGGGTCTGTCAGATAACGCCTACTTGGGGCTCATTTACCAGACTTGACATGCAAGTCTGGTTTTTTCAGTATAGTTCAAATCTGTTGTTTTGAAATGTAAGGACAGCAGCAGGTAGCATGCTGCTTTTTATCTGGATCTGACATGGCTAAACGACTCAAAAGCGTCGTGCAATCATGCTCTGGTATCACAACAAGAACATCAATGCCGCAACCACCGTCGGTGGCAAAGCGCCCAACAGCAAACCCAGCGCGCCAATCGATTCATCATTAAAACCACGCTTCAATAAAGCCACGCCCGCAGGATTTGGGGCATTGGCGATGACGGTGAGGCCGCCACCGGCAACAGCACCCGCAACCAGCAGATATTTGGCTTGTTCGCTCAGACCGGCAATCAGCGAACCCAGATAAGTCAGTGCTGCATTATCGGTAATGGCGGTCAGGCCCAGGGCGGCAAAAAACAGGGTATGCGGTTTCAGGCTGGCTACGATGGGTTGCAACCACCATTGCTGCATGCCCCCCAGCACCACCAGACCAGCGAGAAAAAAACCGACCAGCAAGCCTTCTTTTAAAATCAAGGGGCCTTGATAGCGTTCATACGCCTGGGTATAACCCATGAAGAACAGGAACAGTCCCAGGAAAAATACAGGATGATGCGCGAACAAAACTACGCCTGCCAGAAAGGCCAGATGGATCAGGCTGACGATCAGCGGCACAGGCGTAGCTGCTGCGATTGCTTCCGTATTTTCTGCAGTGATATGCTTACGCAAAAGCAGTGTGATGACGGTGGCGTTGAACAACACAGCAACTGCAGCTTTCAAACCAAAAGTCGCCAGCATGAAAGCACTGTCCCATTGCCAGGCAGTAGTGACCATCAGCACAGGTGGCGCAGCGTAAGAAGTAAGAGTACCGCCGATAGACACGTTCACAAACAGCACACCGAGCGCAGCGTACTTCAGCCACTCTGGCATGCCTTGGCGGAAAATTCTTGGTGCCAGCATCAAGGCAGCCAGTGTCATGGCTGCCGGCTCAGTAATCAACGAGCCCAGCAAGGGCACTACCGCCAGGCCAAACCAGACCATCGCCATTGCATCAGGCACAGGCGTGAAACGCGCCAGCACTTTGAGCACACGGCCTACAATCTCCAGCACCGGGCGCGATGCGGCCACCACCATGACGACAAAGACGAACAGGGGCTCGGTATATTGACGCGACTCGGCGTAAGCTATTGCTGCATCACCGCCTGACACCAGCGCCATGACGACGATGAGCACAAAAGCCCAGAAGCCAAATACGACTTCCACTTCACCCAGGAGATGAAACAGGCCCGCATGCCTGGCATGCCGGTGCGCCAGCACTTCAAAAAACTTGGCGCTGAAAGTGTGTAACAGGGCCAGGCCAAAGATCACTGCGCCCAGGGTTTCCATTAAGCTCATCACGTTCATTCCTGCATAAATACGGATACATATCTTACACGAGCGTGAGCGTGCTTACGAGCTAAACCGGAGTAACAAAGACCGATAAAAACCTTGCCATTTTGCATTGGGCAAGGTTCAAGATCGCTACATTTTGCAACTCACCAATACCGAGGTGTACAGCGATCTACAGCGCCTTCACATCCCGGCAAATCTGCGCATTGCCATGGCCTGCAGAATACTATCCTTGATACAGCCGACCAGAGCACACAAGATAAATGCATCAGACATACCCAGTTTATATTCAGCCCAGTTCCTGGTCATGATCAAGAACAGCGCCAGGAAAAAGAATACGATGCCTGTCCACTGCGCCCTGACGTTAAGCCTCATCGCCACTGCGTTTGATTTTTTGTACTCTTCAAAAACAACATAGGCTTCAAGCATGATAAAGGCCGCGAGCGGAACCCAAAAGCTCCACATCGGTGCACCATCGCGGATACCATGCATCATAAAAAATAAAAACACTGAGACGTTGGCCAAGAGCGCAACATACACAGCCATTTTGCTGGTTTCAAAAATGCTCTTTTTTTCTGTAGTCATTTGCTTGTTCCTTACAGTATTCAATCAGCCAAACTTGTTATTACAGACAACAAGCATATCTGGAACACCAATTGTTTCCGCCAGATGTCTATAAAAAATTGACTGTTCAAGCCAGCTTCAAACCCGCCACATCTTCTTTCACAACTGCCGCCCTCACCTCAACAACAGCCCCTTCCGCCAGCGACACCACCCGCTCAGCCGCATTGATGGTCTCCGGCCTGTGTGCCACCATGATGCGCGTCAGTTGCAAATTGCCCAGCGCCTGATTGACCTTGTGTTCATTGCTCACATCCAGATGACTGGTCGCTTCATCGAGTGCCAATACCTTGGGTTGTTTGTACAAGGCCCTGGCCAATAACACACGCTGCTTTTGTCCGCCCGACAGGCTGCTGCCCATATCACCCACCAGGGTTTGATAACCCATGGGCATCTTGCTGATTTCTTCGTGAATGGCTGCCAGCTTCGCACATTCTTCTACCCTCTGTTGATCACAATGACTGTCGAAGAAGGCGATGTTGTCCATGATGGAACCAGCCAGCAAGACATCTTCCTGCATGACCGTGCCCACCAGCTGGCGGTAAGTCTTGACGCCCAGCTGGGTGATGGGAATATCATCGATCAGCACTTCACCTTCTGTTGGTTTCAATAAGCCCAGAATGATTTTGCACAAAGTCGTTTTGCCACAACCGCTAGGGCCAACCAGGGCAATGCTTTGGCCTGCGGGTATGGTCAGGTTGATGTCCTTGAGTACCCAGGGTTCCCCCTCGGCATAGCGGAACTTGATATTCTTGAGAGTAATGACAGCTTTAATGCGCGAGATATCAGTTTCGATGGCAGTTTCTGCCTCAGCCTCTTCCAGCACGATATCTGCCAGCCTTTCGCTATGCA